>CAKRFU010000012.1 GCA_934320845.1 uncultured Lachnospiraceae bacterium | reverse complement strand
GATAAAATACTCTTAGTAGGAATTAGTTATGATGCGGATGGAAAGGATAAAAAACATCATACATGCGTTATAGAAGAAGTGACTATATAATGGAAAAATATTTCCAAATTTGGTATTGACAAACGGATATTACTTAGAGTAAAATATAACACATGAGGGGGGAATTTTAAAGTTAAGTCTCCCTTTTTTGGATATTAAAGATATGTCTCCAAAATATACATAACATATCAAAAATCGAAAGGAACCGGTTTGGAATTTTTCCGAAATTCGGTTCTTCTTTCGTGTATTGAGTGTTTTTCAAGAAAAGATATTGCAAGTATTATAATAGATAATACTTGCAATATCTTTTTGTTATAGGAAAATGCTCGTAACGCAAGGTATACTTCATAAAATAAAAGAACATATGTAAACAGCAGAGATTGATATAAATTTTTCAGCGAATGGCGTTAGAATGTCAGTCAGTACTTAGTGTGAGTGTTTTTCACACTTATGTACTGTTACTGATATTCTCTGAGGCGAGAGCCGTCCATGAGACGGAAAGTTTATAGCAATCTCTGCGTTAAAATAACCACAGCGAAAATAATTCAAGAATACAGTTGATTAAATTTTTAACAAATGTTATTATATATAAAATCGTGTACGCACACGAAATATTGTTAAATGAGAGGTGATATTTATTTCATGCACTATTAAAGAACTTGCAAAAGCATGTGGTGTTTCTGAGGGAACAGTTGACAGAGCTGTCAATAACAGGAGTGGCATAAAGGAAAGCACTAAAAAGCGTATTCTTGATATGGCAGAGCAGATGGATTACAGACCGAATCATTTGGCAAAAAGCCTTGCAACGGGAATTACCAAAACGCTTGGAATAGTGTCAGTAGATTTAAGTAATAACTTTTTTGCACTTCTTGTAGAGAGTATTGAGCAGACGGCGAGAGAACATGGTTATTTTGTAAATCTTGCCCTATCTCACAATGACCCGGAAAAAGAGATGGAAGCCATAAGGTATATGGCGGAGCGCAGAGTTGATGGAATTATTTTGTTTCCGTTGGGGAAAGGAGCGCAGTTTAGTTCTTTTTTAAAGAAATTAAATATCCCTATTGTTACCATCTACAACAGAATTGAGTGTGATTTTGTTCATGTGGATGTTGACTGCCGTCTGATTATGAGAAATGTTGTTTCCTATCTTGCAGGAAAAGGCTACAACGAAATGATATATATTGACCCTCATTTTCAAAATATGAAATCAAGGGGCATCAATGTCTTTTCAATAGAACAGCGCCGTATAGGTTATCTTGAGGGAATAGAAGGTGAAAAGCTTGGGGAGAGTAATATTCTTGAAGATATGGATGAGAAGCAGCTTGTATATATAGCGAAAAGAAAAGATGGCAAGAGAAAAGTTTTTATATGCAGAAACGATACTCCGGCAGTAAGGCTTATGACAATATTCAGAAAAAATAATATTAAAGTTCCGGAGGATGTAGGGATAATAGGTTTTGACAATATTGCCATACTTGATAATATGTCACCCAGACTTACATCGGTCGATTGTAATATAAAAACGACCGGACGTAAAGCTACGGCAAATCTTATAAGAATGATAAACGGTGAAAAAGATATAAAAGACTGCGTTGTCGATTATAATATTGTTGAGGGAGAGACACTTTGAAATTTGAGAGGATAGGTGAAGAATACATCATAATATTAAAAAAATATGTATTTTTTATCTACCCTCTTAAAACAGGATAAAATCGTGTACGCACACGATAAAAATTAAACAAAATAAAAAGAAAGGTAAGAACAAAAATGGATGCGATAAAATTTGGTTTTAAATATTGGAAAAAATATATTGTGGCGGCGGTTGTTTTACAGATGGTAAGTTTTTTGGCAATTATTGCTGACCTTCTTATTCCGTTTGTATCAGAGCTATTTGTTGATTTTGTAATTATGGATAATGACAGTAAAGCGAGTGGGGTTTTTGCGTTTCTGATAGATGGCGATTATGGAAAGAGACACAGCTTTGAACTGTTTTTCAATATTGCGTTTGTCTTTTTGGCATTGCTTGTTTTTCGTCTTATATTTATTTATATAAAAAACACCATGCTTGAAAAATATGCATTGAAATTTGAAACTGATTTAAGAGTTATAACTTTTGATAAACTTATGCAGTTAGACAGCCAGACTGTGTCAGAATACAACACAGGAGAACTGCTTACGACTCTTCATACTGATACCATAATGATGAAAGATTTGTTTGGAAGAATAATACCTGGAATGTTTGACAGCATGTTTGTATTAGGGGCATGTACCATGCTTCTTACCTCAATAAATGTGACTCTTCTAATAATACCGATACTTCTTGCTCCTTTTTTTGTAGTTGCTCTTTTGAAATTCAGAAAGAAAGCACAGAAGAATTACAGGGATATAAGAAGCAGCAATAGTAATATGAATCTTACAGTGCAGGAAAATATTGAAGCTGTCAGACTTGTAAGGTCATTTACAAATGAAAATCGTGAAAAGGAAAAGTTTGATAAATCAAATATGAACATGAAAAGTTCGTATATAAATCAGGTAAAACTTTCAGCGGGTTTTGAAGTTATATTTAGTTCGATAAAGCAGGCTGCCTATATAGGTACTATAGCTTTATGTGCCATTCTTGTTATAAAAGGTCAGATGCTGGTTGGATTTTTGGTAGCAGCATCCGGCTACGTTATGAAAATTATGGATCATGTGTCGCAGATAAACAACATGCTTTTCCAGATGCAGCAGCAGATTGTTGCGGGGGACAAGATAAGAAGTTTTATGGCATGTGAAACAAAAATAAAGGATGGCACGATTTCTGCAAAAAATATTGATAAGCCCGATATAGAATTTGAGAATGTAACGCTGGAACTTGGTGGTAAAAAAGTTCTTGATGACATAACTCTGTCTGTACCGTATGGAAAGAAAGTTGGTGTTGTTGGAGCAACAGGAAGCGGAAAGAGTATTTTTCTAAAATCAATGGTAAGGATAAACGATGTGAGTTCGGGACAGATAACGATGGATGGAAAAAACATAAAAGAATACAAAACTGATGAACTCAGGGAAAAATTTTCTTATGTTTTTCAGGATGCATTTTTGTTTTCAAATACAATAGACAGCAATATTGCATTTTCAAATCCGGATGTTGATGAAAAAACGGTTAGGGAATGTGCTGGAAGGGCAATGGCAGGTGATTTTATAAATAAACTTTCAGACGGTTATCAAACTATAGTGGGTGAAAAGGGATTTGGACTTTCAGGAGGTCAAAAGCAGAGAGTATCTATTGCAAGAGCAATGTTAAAGGATGCGCCGGTATTTGTATTTGATGATTCAACAAGTGCACTTGATGCGGAAACAGAAAAGAAACTTCTTGAAAATTTGAGAAAATATTATAAGGAAAAGACTATTTTTATTGCCGCACACAAAATGACATCTGTGATTGATTGTGACGAGATAATTTATTTAAATAAAGGAAAGATTGTCGAGAGAGGGACATTTGATGAGCTTATGAAACTTGACGGACATTTTGCAGGTGTGTATAAGACACAGATGGCAAAACAGACAGTAGCTTAAAAAATGAGCAGAAATGAGGATTGTTATGGCTAAAAGGAATACATATTTTGAGGATGAAGTTGTTCATAAAAAAATTGACATAAAACAATTTGGACGTATTTTAAAATACATTATGCCGTATAAACATATATTTATAATAGTAAGTGCACTTATGCTTATATCAGCTTGTACGGCTTTATTACCGCCGATGCTTTTGAGATATATAATAAATGATGTGGTCATCGAGAAAGATATGGCAAAACTTTTTTATGTTGTCTGCGGTCTTATTTTTCTTGCAGCAACTGATATTGGACTTACTTACGCACAGCAGCGAATGATGGGGCAGATGGGGCACAGCGTAATTGCCGACATGAGAAGAGACATTTTTTACAAGCTGCAGGAACTTCCGTTTGAGTATTTTGATAACAGACCTGACGGAAAAATAGTTGTGCGTGTAACAGACTATATAAACGACCTCGCTAACTTTTTTACAAATTATGTTGTAATGTTTTTAGTTTACCTTGTAAAAATAGTTATAGTTACGATATTTATGCTTTCGCTCAGTCCGGAGCTTACACTGATTGTAGTGTGTACCACAATTCCGATGATGACGCTTGTTTTGCTGCTGAGATACAAAATAAGAAGAAGATTTGCATGGCACAGGGCAAAACTTTCAAATCGTTCTGCGTTTCTTATTGAAACCATAATGGGTGAAAAGATTGTAAAGAATTATAATAGGGTAAAGAAAAATAAAGAGATATACGAAGATTTACATAATCAGAGTGTTAATGTATGGTGGGGAATTGTTAAATTAAATAATTTAAATACGCCTATTGTTGAAATATTTTGGAATATGGGTACACTTTGTCTTTACGGAGTGGCACTTCATCTTATATTAAATGGAAGCAGTCACGTTGATGCGGGAACGGTAGTTGCATTTATAAGTTATATGGGACTTTTTAGCGGACCGCTTACCCAGATAGCCATAATAATACAGCAGCTGGCACAGGTAAGTTCAAATCTTGAGCAGGTATTTGATACAATAGACTACGAAGTAGAAATAAAAGATGAGGACGGGGATGTTTTACTGAAAAATGTGAGAGGTCAGGTAGATTTTGACAATGTTACATTTTCATATGAGGATGATATAAATATTCTTGACAATGTCAATCTTCATGTAAAACCGGGAGAGACAATTGCACTTGTAGGGCCTACAGGGGCAGGAAAAACAACAATCATAAATCTGATTACAAGATTTTATGATGTAACGGGTGGTTCAGTAAAAATAGATGGAAATGATGTGAGAAAGGTAACACTGGAGTCGCTTAGGGAAGAAGTCGGAGTTTTGATGCAGGATCCGTTTATATTTAAGGGAAGTGTTATGGAAAATATAAGATACGGAAGACTTGACGCAACAGATGAGGAATGTATAAATGCGGCAAAATATATTTATGCCGATGAATTTATAGAAAGGCTTCCTAATGGATATGACGAAGAATTGGAAGAAAGAGGTGAAGGGCTTTCGGCAGGTGAAAAGCAGCTTATCAGTTTTGCAAGAATAATTCTTAAAAATCCGTCAGTCATAATACTTGATGAGGCAACAAGTTCGATAGATACAGAAACAGAAAATATGATACAGAAAGCACTTGACGTAATATTATCGGAAAAGACTGCATTTATTGTTGCACACAGGCTGTCAACAATAAGGAATGCAGACAGAATTCTTTACATAGCAGACAAAGGAATTGCGGAAGAAGGAAACCATGAGGAACTGATGGAAAAGAAGGGACTTTATTATCGCCTGAATGTGCGCTGACATTGTGGGATAGGGTAGAATTGCAATTGAAATAAATTTACTGATGTGTTATATTAAACTCTGTTTGAAAATATTTTTAAAGAGGGTGCGAATACATGGGTTCTTTTGGTTTTAAGAAAAGGCATGGCCTTAGTTTTTATGGAATGGGACATGCTTCAAATATGGGAAATAAAAGCAGAGGTGGATTTTTTGACTTTTTAGTGCTTCATAAAAGTGAAATTCTTATGTTTTTACCGTTTTTTGTGATGGATTTAAGTCTTAGAATTATGGGACATAAAATAGAATTTTATCCTGCATATTATCTTCAGCCGAATTTGTTTACTGTAATATGGGCAGGACTTTTTATAGCATTTGCAAAATATCTAAAAGGAATTATAGGTAAAATTTGTTATTGGATATTTTTTATCATAAGCTTTATTTTATTCCTGACAAACGCAATATATTATTCACTAACATCGTTTTATTTTAATTTTTCACTTTTGGAGCTTGCCAGTGAGGGAAGTTCTTATATAGCTGATACAATAAAAAACACGCCGGTATATGCATACATACTTGCGGTTGTAGTTATTGCGTTAGCAGTCATTGCAACAATTAACATGAAAAAAAATGAAAAATTTCAGCTAAAAAAACTATTAGCTGCAATAATAATATTTATATGTTTACATCTGTTAATACCAGTGACTATGGGAAGTGGAAACAAAAATCTTAAATGGAACAGCTTTAAAAAAGCAAGAAATGTTTATAATGAATTCAGCGATTCAAATAAAAGTATGAAAGTTTCTGGTCTTTATGAATATACTGTAAGAAATTTTTACATTACATTTCTGAAACCTAAGGAAAAGATAAGTGACAGTGACAAAAAGTTTTTGAAAAATATATATGAAGCAAATGATGATAAAAAGTCGAATGATTATACAGGTTTGTTTAAAGGTAAAAATGTAATATTTTTACAGCTTGAGGGTATGGATGAGTGGCTTCTTACAAAGAAGAATACACCAAATTTATACAAGCTTAAAAATGAATCTGTTGATTTTACAAATCATTTTTCAATATATACGGGCGGTGGTTCGACTTTTAACTCTGAGTTTGCAGTAAATACAGGTTTTACAACCCCTATATCGTATAACGAAAATGTGTATACATTTAATAAAAATACATTTAACAATACGATGGCGAAGCTGTTTAAAAATCAGGGATATGCTGTAAATGCGTTTCATATGAACAGCAGTGAGTTTTATTCGAGAGGAATAAATTATAAAAGCTGGGGTTACGACAATTATTATGGTCTTAAAGATATACTTGACAGCAAAGATAAAGAAGATTTAAGCTATGAGCTTGACAGAAAACTTATTGAGAATAAAACTTTCTACAACAAAATGTTTAAGGAAAATGATAAGTTTGTAGATTACATTATCTCATACACACCACACACACCGTTTACAACCGAAAAAGAGGTTGGAAAGCTTGTTGCAGAAATGAAATATGGAAAAGGGAAAGTTCCAAAGCTTTCTGAGGAACAGGTTGCTGACCTTATGGTAGGAGAAACCGATTATATGGTTGGTCTGCTGATTCAGGCGTTAAAGGACAATAATCTTTATGACAATACTGTTATAGTGGCATATGCAGACCACTATCTTTACACGATAAACGATAAGTCGGTTCTGGATAAGTACAAAGAGACTGACAACAATCTTATAAATCGTACACCGTTTTTTATATGGAGCAGTGATGTTAAATCTCAAAAGGTTGACAAGGCAAATATGCAGATGAATATTCTGCCTACTGTATTAAATCTTTTTGGAATTGATTACAACAGTAACTACTATATAGGAAAGGATATTCTTGCTGATGATTACGAACCACTGGCATTTTTCTCAGATTCAAGCTGGTATGACGGAAATGCATATGTGGCTGACGCAAAGGTGACAAACGGTGCAAAGATATCTGAGGCTGAAGTAGAAAAGAAGAGCAAAACGGTTGAAGAACTTATAAAGAAAAATGACCTTACATTAAAATATGACTTTTTGAAAGATTATAAATAAAAAAAACAGTGACACAGTAACAGATAAAAGTATCAGGGAGTGGAGAAAAGAAAATAATGAATATTATAAATAATATAGCGCATTTTTTAGGGAATATTTATACACCGAGTCTGTTTTTATTCACGGCAATCGGTATGTTTATGAAGATACTGAGTATACATGATGTTCCGTATATGATAATCGGTCTTTTTTGTACAAGAAAGTTTAAACCGGCAAAGCACAATCACAAGTATGCGGTGCTTATTCCTGCTAGAAACGAAGAACCGGTTATAGGGAATCTTATAAACAGCATAAAGAAACAGGATTATCCACAGGAGCTTATAACAATTTTTGTTGTTGCGGATAACTGTACTGACAATACGGCAAAGATTGCGAGAGAACTCGGCGCAATCTGTTATGAACACAATAATCCTGATGAGAGAACAAAAGGTTTCGGTCTTAAATATCTTTTTGAGCAGATTGAAAAAGATTATGGAATACAATCTTTTGAGGGATATTTTATTTTTGATTCGGACAATCTTTTAAAGAAAGACTATATTTCAAGAATGAATGACTCTTTTGATGCAGGCGAGAAGATAATCACATCGTACAGAAGCACAAAGAATCTGACAGAGGGATGGATTGCCTCACTCTATGCGATTCATTGGCTTCGTTCAATAAGACAGCGTCACAGAACGAGATCATTTCTGCATCTTGCGACAAACATTCAGGGAACGGGATTTTTATTTGCAAATGAGATAGTAAAAGATGGATGGAAGTATACATCTCTTACTGAGGACAGGTCACTTACGGCTGACTGCGTGGTAAACGGATATGAGATTTCATACAACAATGATGCGATTTTTTATGATGAGCAGCCTACAAGTTTAAGAGTTGCACTGCGCCAGCGTTTAAGATGGGCAAAAGGACATCTTCAGGCTTTCGGCGAGAGCGGATGGGGACTTTTCAAAAATATATTTATTGATAAAAACACTAAATGGGAAGAAGGCGATACATGGTATAGATTTTTATGGCGTACCATAAGACACAGATTTATGTCGTTTGATACATTTGCCCAGCTTTTGCCAAAGCAGATAGTCACGGCATTTAAGTGGATAGTCTGGAATTTGTTTTTGTTCCCGTTTACGATATACAATGCAGGCGGACAGATGTATATATTTAGAAATGGAACATGGCTTTCAAAACTTGTAAGACATTTTACGGGAAATGTTGTTGTGAATCTTGAACCGGGCTGGAAGTCATATGCTATATGTGTCCTGCTTGTAATCTGGATAAGATTTTTCTATAGAGTTGGAATGTATCTTGCCAGCATATGGATGGCAATTTATATATTTATAATAGAAAGAAAACGTATACAGAAAGTAAGTTTTGGCAAAAAAGTTTTGTATTGTCTTACATGGCCGCTATATGACGTAATAGAACGCTATGTAAAATACATAGCGCTCTTTAAGAAAGTAGAGTGGAAACCTATTCCACATGAGAGTAAAATCACGATAGATGATATCGGACAGTAATTTTAAATTGTTCCGGTAACAGTGAGTGTTGTTACTCCCGGAGTAACACTCCATGCACCTGTTGCAGGGTCCTGAGTATATGAGGCAGCGGGAACTGTTATCTTACCGGTAACAGTTTCAAAGCTGCCCGTTGTTGTATCATAGGTGTAATTGCCTGTTTCTGTCCAAGGAGCAGAGTTGTAAGTTACACTTATATTTGTCAATGCAGGAGTGAATACATCGGATATGCTCAGTGAATCTTCGGCAGTGGCAGCAGTATTACCGAAGTTCTGGATAATAAACGTGTAAGTTATCTGTCCGTTTTCGGTAATAGTTGTCGGAGAAAGAGTTTTGTTGATGCTGAGTGAAGCCGCATCATCGGTTGTTATTGTCTCAGCGGCAGTTATTGGACCGGTGATGGCATTGCCTGTAACAGTTGCCGTGTTTGTGACAGTTGAACCGGTTGTAAGAGGAGCAGATTCGTTGATTTTTGCCTGATATACAAGTACAGTGTTTCCGTTTGCTGGTATTGAGATGTCAGTAAAAGTGAGCTCAGGTAAAACTGTTGCGGCAGGTGCAGCCTGAAGTACACCATTTGTATAATATTTAACTGAACCTTCGACATAATCAAGGGGAATGAGTGTGAGAGTGTTGAACGTGTAAGCACCAAGATTATCTGTTATTGTAAGACCTGAGACAGGGGTATTACTTGAATTTAACAGGCTTATAATATAAGTTATGGTGCTGTCAGAGTTGTAAGTTGGTATTACAGCTTTTTTTGTTGCAGTCACAGCCTCGATTATTTCGCCTGTAGTGATGTTGGAAACGGTTGACTTTCCGTTGTGGGAAAGTGTTGCCTGGTTAAAAAAGAGTGCCATATATTTTTCCTCCTGTAAGATATAGCAAGAGTTTCAAACCCGAAGATATAAATTATTAAACTGATAAATTTATATTCTTTGGGATTTTTTCTCTTTAATATGAATATATGCATATAATAATGGCAGGTTACTGCGATGTTTATAAGCTATTGTCAAAATTGAAGCTGTAAATAGTATCATTTAATAAAAAAAGTTTATAAAAAACAAAATTAGTATAGTTTTATCTAAAAAAAAGTGGTAATATATGTTTATTAAATTAGGGGAGTTGGTAAATATGTATGACAGGCTGACTAGGAAAGATGTCGAAAAAATGCAGAAGGAGGTCGATGAGAGAAAGCTTGTTGTAAGAAAACAGGCTTTGGAAGATGTAAAAGAGGCGAGAGCACAAGGGGATTTAAGCGAAAACTTCGAGTACAAGGCGGCAAAACAATTTAAAAACAGAAATGAGAGTCGTATAAGATATCTTGAAAAAATGATAAAAACAGCGACGATAATAGAAGATGATTCTGATGAGTCACAGATTGGGTTGAATGATTCGGTAACTATCTATATCGAAGAGGATGACATGGAAGAATGCTTCAAAATAGTCACGACTATAAGGTCTGACGCAATAAACAATATGGTAAGTATTGAGTCTCCTATAGGCGAGGCACTGCTTAAACATAAAGTGGGTGACAGAGTTTATATTAAGATTAACGATAGTGACGGATATTATGCTGTGATAAGAAAGATAGAGAAAAGTGATGACGAATCAGAAAAAATAAGCAGCTATTAAGTTTCTGGTCGAAAGAGTGTATAAACAGTATAACACTGTTTGATATTACATACGAAGTTGATTTTTAGTGGGTAAAATGAAAGTGAGGTACATCAATGAAATTTAAAACCAGAAGTGTGAGAACATATCTTGTAATTCCGGTACTTATACTTGGAATTTTTAGTGTTATTGCACTTGCAATGTCAGGATTGTCATTAAGAAATGTGAATGGAATAAGCAAAAATATTGCACAGACACAGATAAGAAATATAATCTGTCTGGATGAGATAAATAAAAATGTAATAGAGATGCAAAAAGACGTTATGTCATATTGCCAGCAGTCACAGGACAGTGAGAAAGAGTCCATATTAAAAGAACTAAAAGAGATTAAAAGCAATAATGCATCATATCTTAAGGAATTAAAAACCACGCTTCAGACTGATAAGTTAAAAAAACAGCTTGAGACACTTACAAGTGACTATAGTGAGTATGAGAAGAAGCTTGATGAAATTATGGAAATGGCAGCTACAGACTCTATAGGTGCACTTGAAGAAACAAATACCAATCTCAGCAAATATGCTGATAAATTGGCAGATGATGCAGACAGCATAATTACAGATAATGATAAAATTACAAATTCAAAGGTTAAGGAGCTTTCAAGCAAGAGTTCACAGGCAAATACAGTAGCTAATGTCGTGCTTGTTATAGTTGCTGTACTTGTGATTTTAGTTATCTTATGTATAGAATTTGTAGTCATAAAGCCACTTAAAAAGATTGACGGAGAGCTTGATGTTATTATAGGTGAGATAAATAATGACAAAGGTGACCTTTCAAAGAGAATAAGTCTCAACAGAAAAGATGAAATTGGAATGGTTTCAGCCAATATCAATGTATTTATAGAAAAACTTCAGTCAATTATGGCAAAGATTACTTCAAATTCAAAACAGCTTGACGAGACAGTTGGAAATGTTGTAGGAAAGGTTTCTACTGCAAATTCAAGTGCATGTGATATTTCAGCAGTTATGGAAGAGTTGTCTGCTACTATGGAGGAAGTTGCCGCAACAGTTAAGAACATTGATGAGAGTACAGGTGTGGCAAACGGAAAAGTAGACAGAATGGCTGAGGAGACAAATAATGTTCTTGAGTATTCAAATGAAATGAACGATAGAGCAACAAAACTTCAGGAAACTGCAAAGGCGAACAAAGATGAAACTACACAGATGGTTGGCACAATTATAGCAGAACTCAAAAATGCGATGAAAGAGAGTAAGCAGGTTGAAAAAATTTCACAGCTTACAACAGATATTTTGAGTATATCAAGCCAGACAAATCTTCTTGCGTTAAATGCTTCTATAGAGGCTGCAAGAGCAGGAGAAGCAGGAAAAGGTTTTGCAGTTGTTGCTGATGAGATAAGAGAACTTGCTGAGTCGAGCAGGAAGACTGCAAACAACATTCAGGAAATAAATGAACTTGTTATTTCCGCTGTTGACGGTCTTATAAAATCTTCAAATAAAATAGTTGACTATGTGGATGAGACTATACTTCCTGATTATGATAATTTTGTTTCAAGTGGCGAGCAGTATAATAATGATTCACTCCATATCAAAGAAATTATGGATGAGTTTACGGCATTGGCAGGTGATTTACAGGGCACGATAAGTTCAATGTCGGAAGCAATAAACGGAATTACAAAGGCTGTTGAGGAAAGTGCAGACGGTGTTACAAGTGCAGCTATGAGTGTTGATTCTTTGGTATCTGACATGAACGATGTAAACAAAGAGATGGAAGCAAATCAGGATGTTTCTGACAAACTTAGAAAAGAAACAGAATGTTTTATAGAAGTCTGACATAAATTATAGTAAGTAGTTTTTGAATAAAAATATAAAAATAAAAGTACAAAAGAAAAAAACAGAAACATCGCAAAAGATGTTTCTGTTTTTTTTCTTTACTTATAGAAATAAGCGAGCATTATAAGGTATAGCATAGCTGTTTTTATAATAAGCACTCTAAAAGCTTTTCATTAACAGGAAGATATATTTCAGGAATCTTGTGATCAGCATCGCCGTATGTATGTTTTGCAAAGCAGTTGCATACAGCGTCATGTGTCTGCTGAGTATATTTGAATGAAAATACTTTAGCAATGCGATTGAAGAACACAGGTGAGATAGAGCAGCCCCAGTCTTTTGTATCATTGGCATTGATAAGATTTGGAGTAATGGTAAGCTCTTTCTTTGTAACTGTATTGTAAGCTGTAAGTATAATGTAGTCGTTGGATTCGTCTACATCAAATTTAAGTTCGCAAAGCTGAGATACATCCTCTCTGAATCCGAGTGTTGCAAGTACGGAATTGTCAACATGTGCAAACGGATCAAACACATCGGTGATAATCCTGTCACTGTCACTTGAAATAAGTTTAATAAGTTTATCTATGCTTGTCTGACTTAAAACATCGCTGTTTAAAGAATTTTTCTGATCTGAGAGGAAACCTATGAGGGAATCAATCTCTTTCTGGTTTAAAAGTGAAAAACTTGAATTTTGTGTATCGCTCATAAAATAATACCTCCATTGTTTCGTAATTGTTTTGTTTTTACCACATATCATTATAAGATAATCTCATTATATAGTTTATTGCGTTAGGTTTCAAGAGAGGAAAGAAAAAAAGCTGTGATTGTCTCGATTATTTTAATTTAGGGAGATTAAGGCTCTATTTGTGTTGCAATTTCCTAAAAAATTAAATATAATAAGAAATGTTTATGATTTTATGCAGATAATAAAGGAGACTACAAAAAAATATGTGTGGAATAGTAGGATTTATAGGTAAACATCAGGCTGCGCCGATACTTTTGGACAGTTTGTCAAAGCTTGAATATAGAGGATATGATTCAGCAGGTCTTGCCGTAAGAGATGGTGAATCTGATATAGAAGTTGTAAAGGCAAAAGGAAGACTTAAAGTTTTAGCTGAGAAAACAAATGATGGTATGGCTATGGTTGGAACATGTGGTATTGGTCACACGAGATGGGCTACACACGGAGAGCCATCTGAGACAAATGCGCATCCTCATAAAAGTGATGATGGAAATGTGGTAGCCGTACATAACGGTATTATTGAGAACTATCAGGAACTCAAGGATAAACTTACTAAGAAAGGATATGAGTTTTATTCAGCTACGGATACAGAGGTAGCCGTGAAACTTATAGATTATTATTATAAAAAATACGAGGGAACACCTGTCGATGCGATAAATCATGCCATGATAAGAATTCGTGGTTCATACGCACTTGCTGTTATGTTCAAGGAATATCCAAATGAAATTTATGTTGCAAGAAAAGACAGTCCTATGATACTTGCAACTGCAAATGGGGAGTCATATGTTGCTTCGGATGTTCCTGCAATACTTAAATATGCAAGAAATGTATATTATATCGGAAATCTTGAAATAGGAAGATTAAAAGCGGGAGAGATTACTTTCTACAATCTTGACGGAGATGAGATAGAAAAAGAGTCAAAAGAGATTAAATGGGATGCGCAGGCAGCTGAAAAAGCAGGCTTTGAGCATTTTATGATGAAAGAAATACATGAACAGCCAAAAGCTGTCAAAGACACACTCAATTCAGTTGTCAAAGACGGAGTGATTGATCTTTCAAATGTAGGTCTTACAAAGGAAGATATTGAAACGATAAGCCGGATTCATATAGTTGCCTGTGGTTCTGCATGGCATGTGGGCATGGTTGCACAGTATGTCATTGAAGATATGGCAAGGATTCCGGTGAGGGTTGAACTTGCATCAGAGTTCAGATACAGAAAACCTATATTGGATAAAGATGATCTTGTTATAATTATAAGCCAGTCAGGTGAAACTGCCGACAGTCTTGCCGCACTCAGAGAGGCAAAAGGCATGGGAATAAAGACACTTGGAATTGTAAATGTGGTTGGTTCCTCTATTGCAAGAGAGGCGGATAATGTTTTCTATACACTTGCGGGACCTGAGATTTCAGTGGCTACGACCAAGGCGTACAGCACTCAGCTTATAGCTTCATATATACTTGCGATTGAGTTTGCGATGGTGCGTGGGAAAATTACTAAAGATCAGTATGACGGGTATATTGATGAGCTTTCAAAACTTCCTGATAAGATACAAAAGATTATTGACGATAAGGAGAGATTACAGTGGTTTGCTTCTAAGCAGGCAAATGCAAAAGATATATTCTTTGTCGGACGTGGCATAGATTATGCTATTTCACTTGAAGGAAGTCTCAAACTCAAGGAGATAAGTTATATACATTCAGAGGCATATGCCGCAGGCGAGCTTAAACATGGAACTATAAGTCTTATTGAAGACGGTACTCTTGTTATCGGCATCCTTACACAGAATGCACTTTATGAAAAAACAATAAGCAATATGGTTGAGTGTAAGAGCAGAGGTGCTTATCTTATGGGACTTACAACCTATGGAAATTATAATATAGAAGATACTGTTGAATTTGCAACATATATTCCAAAGTCAGACGAACATTTTTCAGCGAGTCTTGCCGTTATTCCACTTCAGCTTCTTGCTTATTATGTATCGGTTGCTAAGGGTCTTGATGTTGATAAGCCGAGAAATCTGGCAAAGAGTGTTACAGTAGAGTAAAGCTGAGGATTGATACTTATGGTAGAGAAAGTCTGGAATTTATACCTTAAATACAAGGAGGCGGTATTATACCTTGTATTTGGAGGATTTACAACGCTTATAAATATTGTTGCTTATGCGGTATGTAAGCATGTCATAGGAATTGATACTATTCCTGCAAATGCTGTTGCCTGGATACTGGGCGTGGCATTTGCGTATGTTACAAATAAAATCTTTGTTTTTGAGAGCAAAACTTCGGGAATAGGAGCTCTCATAAAAGAATGTCTTTCATTTGTATGGTGCCGTCTTGCTACAGGTCTTATGGATATGGCGATTATGTATGTAACGGTTGACGTTCTTCATTGGTCGGATATGATTATGAAGATTTTATCAAATATTCTTGTTATTATATTGAATTTTGTGTTTAGCAAATTATTTATATTTGCAAAGAAAACTGACAAAGCGTGAGGGGAAGGATAAAAAATGAAGTACGATTATTTGATTGTAGGCGCAGGACTTTTTGGTGCTGTTTTTGCTCATGAGGCAGCAGCGAAAGGAAAAAAATGTCTTGTGATAGATAAGAGAAATCACATTGCGGGAAATATTTATACTGAGAAAATAGAGGATATAGATGTACATAAGTACGGTGCACATATTTTTCATACATCAGATAAAAAGATATGGGATTATGTAAACAAATTTGCAGAGTTTAACAATTATATAAACTCACCTGTTGCAATTTACAATGATGAACTTTATAATCTTCCGTTTAATATGAATACATTCAGCAAGATGTGGGGAATAAAAACACCGGCAGAGGCAAAAGCTGTTATTGAAAAGCAGATTGCCGAACTTAACATTGATGAGCCTGCAAATTTGGAGGAACAGGCACTTAAACTTGCAGGAAGAGACGTTTATGAAAAGCTTGTAAAAGGCTACACACAGAAACAGTGGGGAAGAGAATGCAGGGATTTGCCTGCATTTATCATAAAGAGACTTCCACTTAGATTTACCTACGATAATAACTATTTCAATGACAGGTATCAGGGAATACCGATAGATGGATATACAAAGATGGTTGAGAATATGCTTGAAGGTATAGAAGTGAGATTATCGACAGATTATTTTGAAGTAAAGGATGAGATAGATGCCGATAAGGTTGTTTACACAGGTATGATTGATAAATTTTTTGACTATAAACTCGGTGTTTTGGAGTACCGTTCAGTTCGTTTTGAGACTGAGAAAGTTGACACTGACAATTATCAGGGAAATGCGGTAGTCAATTACACATCGGCTGATGTGCCTTATACAAGAATTATAGAGCATAAACATTTTAATTTTGGTAAACAGCCTGTTTCTATTATAAGCAGGGAGTATTCTTCTGAGTGGAAGAAAGGCGATGAACCTTATTATCCTGTCAATAATGAAAAGAATAATAATTTATATCAGGAATATGAAAAACTTGCAAAAGCAGAAAAGAATGTTTTATTCGGCGGCAGACTTGGGCAGTATAAATATTATGATATGGATAAGGTTATTTCGGCAGCACTTGATATGTGTTCTGAGGAACTTTAAAATAAATGGTTTGTGAAATATAGACAGACAATCCATTTAAGAAAAATGGTTTATTGACCGAAAATTATAAAAGTGGGATAAATATACAATGTAAAAAATACTCAAGTTGAAAGAGAGGTTTCCTGATGAGGATTTTAGTTACGGGCGGCGCAGGCTTTATCGCAAGTCATACAAATGTTGAACTTTTAAATGCAGGTTATGAAGTTGTCGTTATAGACAATCTTGTAAATTCGAGCAAAAAGTCGATTGATAGAGTTGAGGAGCTTACCGGAAAAAAGGTTACTTTCTATGAGGAAGATTTACTTAATGAAAAAGCATTAGATGATATTTTTGACAAAGAAAAGATTGATTCGGTTATACATTTTGCAGCATTAAAGGCAGTAGGAGAATCTTGTGAGATTCCTTTGAGGTATTTTGACAATAACCTTACAGGAACGTTAAATCTTCTTAAAGTTATGGAAAAGCATAATGTCAAATCGTTGGTGTTCAGCTCGTCAGCTACAGTATATGGAAAACCGAAAACTGTTCCGATAAAAGAAGATTTTCCGTTATCCGTTTCAAATCCTTATGGCAGAACAAAGCTTATTACTGAGGATATGCTTAGGGATATATATAAATCTGACAATGAGTGGGATATTGCAATTTTAAGATATTTTAATCCGATTGGTGCACATGAGAGTGGACGTATAGGTGAAAATCCAAACGGCATTCCTAACAATCTTCTGCCTTACATTGCGAAGGTTGCGGCAGGACAGCTTGAGTGTGTAAATGTTTTTGGTGATGATTATGATACACCCGATGGTACGGGAGTGCGTGATTACATTCATATATCAGACCTTGCAGAAGGTCATATAAAAGCACTTCAAAAACTGTCAGAACATCCTGGTCTTGTGACCTATAATTTAGGAACCGGTGTTGGATACAGTGTACTTGAAATTATAAAAAGTTTTGAAAAAGCATGTGGAAAAAAAATTCCATATAAGATTGTGCCAAGAAGAGCAGGGGATATAGATATGTGTTATGCGGATTCTTTGAAAGCTAAGAGAGAGCTTGGATGGGAAGCAGTCAGAGATATAGATAAAATGTGTGAAGATGCATGGAGATGGCAGGTTCAGAACCCAAATGGATATGAGGAATAGTTATAGGAGGATTTAACATTGGGCAAAGATAATATTAATACGGCAGAGTACCTTAAATCTCTTGAAAATATTATTCAATTTCAGAGTTATGTGCTGGAACATATACACGATGACTTTTCGGTATTGTTTAATATTATTTCTAAAAGTTTAGGTATTGATGCTATGCTGACATATTCCTGCACTGAAGCCGGAATGGTAGAAAGTGTTGTATATGATAAGGATGTATCAAATCCGGCAAAGTATAATACATATCTTAATGCAGGTATTGGAAGAATGTTTAACATGAACCACAATATTTATTCGTTTCCTGAAGAATTGCCTGATGATATGAGAGAAGAAATTCAAAAAGTATACAAGGATATTGATGGTAAAGAGATAGTTGTATGTTCGGGAATAGTAGAAAGTGTTCTCTACAGCGTTGTGCTTGTTTTAGGAGAACATGATGCAGATCTCGGCATAGAGTTCAATGATTGTTCCGATATGTTTTTAAACAGCGTTCATCTTATGATGGAGAGCAAGATATTGACACAGAAAATGCGCTATGACAGTGAGCATGATCTGCTTACGGGTTTATATAACAGAAGATGTTATTTTACTAAGTGCAAAGAAGAATATAATATGCTTGCATCTGTCGCAATATTTTTTATGGATGTAAACCATTTAAAAAAGACAAATGATTTATATGGTCATGACGCAGGAGATGCATTACTGAAAAAGGCAGCAGAGAGCATAAAAGCAATGGTATCTGAAAACATACATGGCTTTAGAATGGGTGGCGATGAGTTTATCATGGTTGCGTTAAACTGTGCCGAGAGTGATGTTCCAAAGATTAAAGCAAGATGGGAAAAAGAACTTGAAATCGTCAATGAGAAATATGGTATGAGTCCATGCAGCGTAGCTGTTGGAACTGCATTTGCAAGGGGAGCTTTTCAGATTGAGGAACTTTGCAAGATAGCAGATGACAGAATGTATGAGGACAAAAGAAGAAAGCACAATTGCAGATAAAATATTAAATGATAAACGACAGTTAAAATTATATTCTGTTGAAAATAAATTAATAAACGGAGGTTATTATGAAATTATATGACGAATTAGTGGCTCGTGGTCTTATTGCGCAGGTCACGGATGAGGAAGAAATAAAAGAATTGATAAACAATGGTAAAGCTATATTTTATATAGGATTTGACCCTACGGCTGACAGCCTTCATGTAGGTCATTTCATGGCACTCTGCCTTATGAAGAGACTTCAGATGGCAGGAAATAAGCCGATAGCACTTATCGGTGGAGGTACAGCCATGATTGGTGACCCTTCCGGAAGAACAGACATGAGACAGATGATGACAGTTGAGACAATCAATCATAATGTAGAGTGTTTTAAAAAACAGATGAGCCGTTTCATTGAGTTTGGTGAAGATAAGGCTATGCTTGTAAATAATGCAGATTGGCTCACAGATTTGAACTATATGGAAGTCCTCAGAGATATAGGACCACATTTTACTGTTAACCGTATGCTTGCTGCTGAGTGTTACAAACAGAGAATGGAAAAAGGACTTTCATTCCTCGAGTTCAACTACATGATTATGCAGAGCTATGATTTCTATACATTATACCAGAAATACGGTTGTAACATGGAATTTGGCGGTGATGATCAGTGGAGCAATATGCTTGGCGGTACTGAACTTATCAGAAGAAAACTTGGTAAAGACGCATATGCAATGACAATAAATCTCCTGCTCAATTCTGAGGGAAAGAAGATGGGTAAGACACAGTCAGGAGCAGTATGGCTTGACCCTGAAAAAACATCTCCGTTTGACTTCTACCAGTATTGGAGAAATGTAAGTGATGCCGATGTACTTAAATGTCTGCGTATGCTCACATTCCTTCCATTAGAGCAGATTGACGAGATGGATAAGTGGGAAGGAAGCAAATTAAACGAAGCTAAAGAAATTCTTGCATATGAACTTACTAAACTTGTGCATGGTGAGGAAGAAGCTGAGAAGGCTAAGGAAGGTGCAAGAGCGTTATTCTCAGGCGGAAATACATCACAGATGCCTGTGACAGAGCTTAGTGATTCAGATTTTGGTGAGGATGAAAATATTGGTATTCTCACATTGCTTGTAAAAGCAGGTCTTGCAGCATCAAATGGTGAGGCGAGAAGAAATGTACAGCAGGGCGGTGTCTCAATTGATGGAGAGAAAGTATCAGACCCTAAGACTGTATTAAACAAAAATGATATCAGCGAAGATGGTATTGTTCTCAAACGTGGAAAGAAAAAATTTATGAAGATTGTTGTTAAATAATAAGATGAATAACTTTGAGCATCTCGTAACATAATAGTTTTAAGAGATGGGATGATTGTAAAATCGTATCTGTTTCTAAAAACATTAGAAAGTTGAAAAAACTAAAGTTGTGTTAGGAGGAAATTATGCGAAAAAGGATTGTGATGTTTATTACTACATTAGCGTTATCTACTATGATGCTTGCAGGCTGTGGAGACAAGAATAAGACAAATAATTCGGTTACATCTTCAGCTACCCAGGAACCGAAAAATGATGCTACGGAGGGGCCTGTTGTAAATGAGGATGACAGTGATTATGATGAGAGTGACAGAGTAGATGATGACGGTGACGGTGTTGTAGGTGATGTGGTCGATGATGCAGCAGATGCGGTAGATGACGTAGTCGATGATACAGCCGATGTTGTAGACGATGCTACAGGAAATCAGGGAACTGACGGACAGCCGAATAACGCAGGACAGTCAGCGGTAGATGGAAATGCGGCAACAACAGCACCTGCCAAGAAAAAATCATCGAATAAAAATACAAACAGAAAAAATAACAACAACAGAAAAAACAACAGAAAAAATAACAGGAAAAATAACAATAAAAAAAATAATAACAAAAAGATAACTAACAATAAAAACAGATAACAGACTTATAAGAAAAAAGAGCAGTTAGTTATCTGGAAATTTTACGGCGGGCTGTCATTGGATACAAAAACAATGTTAATATCCATTGTTAAAGCCGCGATAAATAAAAATCGGACATATTGAAAGATGTGTCCGATTTTTTGTATGATATAAATTTAAAGTGTATCTGCTGGTTTAATGGTTCGCAGATTAATTTAATTATAGATAAATGCTGTAGAGATGTCTGTTTCTATTGTTGAAAACTACATCCTTTTCGTATTTCATTCCAAGTTTTTCTGCTGTTTTTATGGAACGGATATTGTCAAAATCTATAACAGCGACAATTCTTTTTAATTCAAGCTGTTCTTTGGCATACTTGAGAACGGCTTCACAACATTCCAATGCGTATCCGTATCCCCAATGCTGGCTGTCTAACAGATATGACAGCATTATCTCGTTTGTGCCGTCAATGGTTTCAGTTTCAAGGCCGCATCTGCCAATAAGTTTTTTGCTTGTTTTTCCAAAAACACCCCAAAGACCAAATCCGTAGAAAGAATAGACATTTTGTATATAAGCTTTCTGTTTTTCCATTTCAAGTTCAAGGTAATCATCTATATTATCAATATATTTCTTTACTTGAGGGTCGGAATATATTGGATAAATGTCAGGAATATCTGATACGGCAAGTTCTCTTATAAATAGACGTTTGGTCGATGCAATTGTCAGTGGTTTTCCCTGTGAACGGAGCAGAGTATTTTCAATAAATGTCTTGTCGATACCATCAAAACTTTCAATGAGTACATCTGCATCATTGAGATTTTGATTGCCTGAATTTGGGTTGATAAAGCCGATGCATGCTACATTTGCGGCTTTTGCAGCCTTTACACCGAAAGTTGAATCCTCTATGATAACGGTATCTTCAGGTGCGGCACCGAGTTTTTCGAGGGCAAGCAGGAAAGTATCAGGTGACGGTTTTGGATTTGCAACCGATGATGCTGATACAAGTTTTTCAAAGTATTTCTTTATGCCAAGTTTTTTGACAACTGTTTCTATTTCTTTTGGTGAGGAAGAAGAAGCGATAGCAAGCTGTATCCCATCTTTGTATAGCCTTTTTATAAGAGCTTCAACACCGTCAACAGGGATATATCCCTCTTTTTCATGTAGTTTTTTCTTTGCCGTGTTAAGTTTATCTAAGAGTGCATCTGTAGTTATGTTGAGTGAAAAGTCTTTGATTGCCGACTCCGCCATTTTTTTGCTGGAACTTCCGGTAAAAGATTTGCAATAATCTAAATCTGTGTCAACTCCGAGTTCCTTAAATGTATTGAGTGAAGCTTCGGCATGCTGAGGTTCACTATCTATAATAACACCATCCATATCAAATATAACTGTTTTAAGCATGGTAGCACCTCCTTTTTATATCACTGGATTATTTTACATCTGTTATTTTATATCTTTTTTTGATATAATATCATATATTGGGACTACGGTCAAAATATATGAAGTTATATTGTTGCTGCCGCACCGCAGGTGTGAACAGTAACGTTATATAAAATAGATAAAATGGAGGATGAATATATGGCAATAATAAAACCATTTGTTGCAGTAAGACCTGATGCCAAAGTTGCAGATAGGGTTGCAGCATTACCTTATGATGTTTACAATAGGGCAGAGGCAGCTAAAGAAGTTAAGAGGGAGCCGCTGTCATTTTTAAAAATAGACAGAGCGGAAACTCAGTTTCCGGAAAGTGTAGATACATATGCACCTGAAGTTTATGATAAAGCTAAAGAAATTTTTGAGGATATGGTTTCTGACGGGACATATATTACAGATAGTGATGAGTGTTATTACATATACAGCCTTGTGATGGATGGCAGACGTCAGACAGGTATTGCTGCCTGTGCAAGTGTTGATGATTATATGAACAATGTTATCAAAAAACATGAAAATACGAGGGAGGAAAAGGAGCAGGATCGTATCAGGCATGTAGATACGCTTAGTGCACAGACAGGCCCTATTTTCCTTGCGTACAGGTCTAAAAAAGAGATAAATGATATTGTTTCAAGAGTTATGGAACAGGATAAACCTCTTTATGATTTTACGGCTGTTGATGGGATAACTCATACTGTATGGAAGATATCTGAAAAGTCAGATGTTGTAAATATTAAAAAAGCATTTGAAAACATCGGAGAAATATATATAGCTGACGGGCATCACAGGGCAGCATCAGCCGTAAAGGTTGGTTTGAAACGCAGAAAAGAGAATCCTGGTTACAATGGAACAGAGGAATTTAATTATTTTCTTTCTGTTTTATTCCCTGATGACCAGCTTATGATAATGGACTACAATCGCAGTGTCAAAGATT
Source organism: uncultured Lachnospiraceae bacterium (assembly GCA_934320845.1). GTDB lineage: Bacteria > Bacillota > Clostridia > Lachnospirales > Lachnospiraceae > Butyribacter. The sequence goes on along the minus strand of CAKRFU010000012.1, from coordinate 69,586 downwards.
TGAACGGTCTGACAGAAGACGAGTTTATGAAAAAAATAGAAGAACATTTTGATATAGAGGGCTTGGATGAGGCAAAGCATCCCGACAAAAAGGGAAAGGTTTCTATGTATTTATCAGGAAAATGGTATATGCTTACTGCAAAAGAGGAACTTTTAAATATAACCGACCCCGTTTTATCTCTTGATGTTTCTCTGCTGCAGAACTATCTTCTGGAGCCGGTTCTCGGCATAAAAGATCCGAGAACTGATGAAAGGATTGATTTTATCGGAGGAATAAGAGGGCTTAAAGAACTTGAAAAACGTGCAGAGTCAGATATGAAAGTGTCATTTGCAATGTATCCGACTTCAATAGGAGAGTTGTTTGACGTTGCAGATGCAGGGCTTCTTATGCCTCCTAAGAGTACATGGTTTGAGCCAAAACTTAGAAGTGGTATTTTTATTCATAGAATTTAACGGAGGGAGTTATGCTTTATACAAAGGGACTACTCAGTGCTGCTGCCGGTATTACAGAGCAGTCTGCCAGCGGAAAGGCAATAGGCGTCGATGAACTTCAGAAAGTCATGAACTCATCGGCATCCGACGAACAAAAGACAAGTTTTTTTATTCAATATCTGTTAAGTCAGAGAGAATGGCTTCTTGACTTTGCAAAGACTCTTTTAATTGCTGTTATAGTTTTTGTCATCGGAAGAAAAATTGTAAAATTTGCGCTTAAAATCACAAAAAAGACAATGGAACGTAAAGATGTGGAAATCAGTGTACAAAAATTTGTGATGTCGCTTGCCACATTCGCATACAATATTTTTCTGATAATTATAATAGCAAGTGTTTTGGGAATAGGAGCAAGCTCAATAGTAGCCATTATCGGTTCGGCAGGTCTGGCAGTTGGTCTTGCTTTGCAGGGCAGTCTTTCAAATCTTGCCGGAGGCGTTTTGATACTTCTGCTTAAGCCGTTTAAGGTCGGAGACTACATTATTTCTGCGGGAGCAGAGGGAACAGTTCAGAGTATAGATATTTTTTATACGAGGATTGCTACTACAGACAATAAAGTAGTTGTTATACCAAATGGCACGATTTCAAATTCGAATGTTACAAATACTACAAAACAGGACGAAAGAATGCTGGTTTTGGATTTTGCTGTCGGTCTTAATGCTGATATAGCTGAGGTCAGAGAAAAAATCATGAAGCTTTTTGAAGCAGATGACAGAATACTTCATGATATGAATAAGTGTGTTGTCGTTGACAAACTTACACCGATAAATATAAAAATGCAGGCAAAGGCATGGACAAAGAGTGAAGATTACTGGGATGTAAAATATCTTTTACTTGAGCAGATAAGTATTGTGTTGCAAGGTTTCAGGTGATGCGGTATAATTAACTGTGTTTTGAACATTAAAAATTGAAAGAAAGTTGGTGAGATTAAGTGGTTAAGTATTACAGAACAGATGACAAAAAGATTTATGAATTTTCTGAACTCACACAAGGCATTTGGATAGATATGGTAAACCCGACAGTTTCAGAGGGTGAAGAGGTGGCGGAAAAGCTGAATATTGATATTCAGGACTTGCTTGCCGCATTGGATGAGGAAGAAAGTTCGCGTGTCGAACTGGAAGATGGATACACACTTATTCTTATTGATATTCCGACAACTGAGATAAGGCATGACAAGGAAGCATACACTACTATACCGCTTGGTATAATTCTTACGGCAGATACTATTATTACTGTTTGTACTGAGGAGACTTCCATATTGCAGGCATTTGTGAATGGAAGAGTAAAAGAGTTCAGCACAAAAAAGAAACTCAGATTCGTTTATCAGATTCTTTTCAGAGTTGCTTCTGCATATCAGACAAGCCTTAGGGTTATAGACAAAAAGCGTACTGAGATTGAAGAGAGAATTGACGATGATACAGAGGATATCGATCTTATCGACCTTCATGCCCTCGAATCCACATTGGTATATTTTGCTACATCACTTAGAGCCAATGCGGTTGTAATGGACAGACTTACAAGATATAAAAGGCTTGAGCAGTATCCTGACGACAAGGATCTGCTTGATGATGTAATCGTAGAAAATCAGCAGGCTATTGAGATGACAAGTATTTACAGAGATATTGTAAACGGAACGAGAGAACTTATGTCATCAGTTATCGACAACAGATTGAACAACGTTATGAAAACTCTCACGATAGTTACGTTGGTTATGGGTATTCCGACACTTGTATCTGGAATTTACGGTATGAATGTCAATTCAAAATGGGTACCTTTGGCAAATGTACCGTTTGGATTTGGAATTATATGTGCACTTATCCTGGTCGTATGTGCCGTGATGCTTATAGTTTTAAAGAAAAAGAAATTTTTGTAACTTAAAAATATTTAATAAAAAACTTCCACTGCAAATTCACAAATTTGCAGTGGAAGTTTTTTGTTGTTACTCGGCAAGATATTTCTCATAAACTTTTATTACTTCATTCATTGCGTTTGGACCCGGTGCGCCGATAGTGTTTCTCTTATCTACACATGTTTCCATGCTTATTGCATCGTATATATCATCCTCAAATACAGGGCTTATAGCCTTATACTCATCCAAAGTCATTTCGCCTAAAGAAATATTTTTGTCAATGCAGTAAAGCACAAGCTGGCCGATTATGCCATGTGCATCTCTAAATGGAACACCGTGTTTTACGAGATAATCTGCAGCGTCAGTAGCATTTGTAAATCCGCCCTCTGCACTTGCACGCATACGGTCTTTATTGAAAGTCATTGTATCAAGCATTCCATTGAATAAAACTATACAGCCTTTTGTTGTGTCGATGGCATCAAATACAAATTCCTTGTCCTCCTGCATATCTTTATTATATGCAAGTGAAAGTCCCTTCATTGTTGTGAGGAGTGATGTAAGCGAACCGTAAACTCTGCCGGTCTTTCCGCGTACAAGTTCGGCAATATCAGGGTTTTTCTTTTGTGGCATAATACTGCTGCCCGTTGAGTATGAATCATCAATTTCAATATATCTGTATTCATTTGTATTCCATATAATTATTTCCTCACAGAAACGGCTTAAATGCATCATTATGATAGACATTGCACATGAAAACTCAATAAGATAATCTCTGTCAGAAACAGAATCCATACTATTTAGTGTAGGACCGTAAAATCCGAGAAGTTCTGCAGTGCGCTCTCTGTTCAATGGGTAAGTAGTGCCGGCAAGTGCACCTGAACCGAGAGGACAGTAGTTCATGCGTTCATATATATCTTTGAGACGTGAACGGTCTCTTTTAAACATTTCAAAGTAAGCACCCATATGGTGAGCGAGTGTTATAGGCTGTGCTTTTTGCAAATGAGTGAATCCCGGCATGATGGTATCGATATTTTCTTTCATTATCTTTAAGAGACTCTCCAAAAGATTTTTTAAAAGGCTGTCCATTTCAAGGACTTCTTTTCTTGTGTAGAGTTTCATATCGAGAGCAACCTGATCATTTCTGCTTCTTCCTGTATGGAGTTTCTTTCCTGCATCGCCGACACGCTCAATAAGATGAGCTTCAACGAAACTGTGTATATCTTCGTGTTCTTCATCAATGATAAGTTTTCCTGATTTTATATCTTCAAGAATTGATTTAAGACCGCTTATTATCTTATCCTTATCATCGGAAGAGATAATCTGCTGTTCAGCGAGCATTGTAACATGAGCGATACTTCCTGTAATGTCTTCTTCATAAAATTTCTGATCAAATGAAAGAGATGCATTAAAATTGTGTACGAGTTTGTTTGTTTCCTTTGTGAATCTTCCTCCCCAAAGTTTCATATTGCATGTTCCTCCGTTTCGTAAATGTTAGTATTGTTATATATAAATTTGCCACAAGCTGATGCCACGGATTGACCTTTGCATCAAAATACCGAAATGGATACACCATTTCGGTATTTGTTTGGTAAATATCTGTACAAGTTAGAATGAATAATAACTATATAACTAAAATAGTGTATTAGTCCTCTGCTTCAGGCTCTCCATCAGAAAATTCGATGTAATCATCGTCAAAATCATCTGAATAATCATCAGGATCAAAATCCTCAAGATAATCAGGTGTAAGATATTTGTATACTGCGAAAGCAATACCAGCTACAGCTGCGATGGCACCGATTACTGCAAGGGCAATAACGATAGTATTTTTATTTTTTTCTTCAAGTTCTTTTTTGTGTAATAATTCAGATACTTTTGCTGCATTGATTAAATCTTCAAATTTGTTGCTCATAATCCCCATCCTTTCTTCTTTTCAAATTGATAATATTAAGTTTTATCATTCAGACAAAATACAAAATATTTGAGTTTCGTCTTCATCTATAGTATATCATATGATGTAAATGATATCTAGTAGTAACATAATTATTTTTTCTCAAGTTTTGCAAAAGAAGCCATCATTTTGCGTGTGACTCCGCTGTCAAATTCAACAGTTACCATATAGTCACCTGAACGCTTCACCATATCTTTTACGACACCGTCACCGAATTTAACATGTGAAACACTGTCTCCTGTTTTGTAATTAGGCTCTACGGCTGTATTGGAGGTATCATTTCCGAACCCTTTTCTGATAAGCGGATTGTCAAGAAGTCCAGCACCGGATGCTTTATGTTTCTGCTGTTTTACTTTCTTTTCGGCGAGAGGATTCCAGTTAGTGCTGTCAGGTTTTTTATATGTAGGTGTCTGCTGCATTTTTGGCTGTGTCCTTAAAAAGTCTGCTGCACTGTAACTGCCGGCAGGTTTTGAAGTAGTCTGGGTAGACTGCTGTTTTGCTGGACCTGCCTGTTTGATAAGGTAACGAGGTATTTCATCAATAAAGCGTGAAGGTCTGTAAAACTGCATTTCGCCGTTTCTGAATCTTGCCTTTGCACAGCTTATCGAAAGTTTTTTCTGTGCTCTTGTTATACCTACATAACAAAGGCGGCGTTCTTCTTCCATTTCTTCGGGGTCATCACCGTTTACAGCCATATATCCAGGGAAAATGCCGTCTTCCATACCGACAAGATATACATAAGGAAATTCAAGCCCCTTGGCACTGTGGAGTGTCATAAGCAGTACAAGATTGTTGCTTTCATCTACATTGTCAATATCGGCAACAAGGGCGATTTCTTCTAAGAAGCCGCTTAAAGTAGGTTCTTCGTCGTCGCAGCTTTCAATATACGATGCAATTTTGTTGACAAGTTCTTCGATATTTTCTATACGGCTTTTGGCTTCATCTGTATCTTCTTCTTCCAGAAGTCTGACATAGCCTGTCTCTTCTATGATTTCTTTTATCAGGTCATCAAGACCGTAGCCATCCGTTTGTAAATGTCTTTTAAAAGATTCAATAAGGTTGACAAAAGAATTTATTTTGCCGCTGCTTCTTTTTATGCCGTCGATGTAATCACAATTTTGTAATGCACCGTAAAAACTGAGTTCGTGTTCAATTTCATATGATGTTATGCGGTCTATTGTTGTAAGTCCGATACCTCTTTTTGGAACATTTATAATTCTTTTTACGGATATATCATCAAGCCCGTTTTCAATTGTGCGCAGGTATGCGAGCATATCTTTTATTTCTTTACGCTGATAGAAGTTTACTGCACCGACAATTCTATATGGAATGTTATTGGTTACAAGTTTTTCCTCAAAAATACGGGATTGTGCATTAGTTCTGTAGAGAATGGCAAAATCTTTGTAGTCAGCCTGACCGCTTCTTGTGACTGCTGCAATAGCTGCTGCTATCGATGACGCTTCGTCATAATCAGAGTCAAATTGCGACAGATAGATAAGGTCTCCTTTTTCATGGTGCGTCCAAAGCGATTTATCTTTTCTGACCTGGTTATTTTTTATGACAGCATTGGCAGCATCAAGAATATTCTGGGTTGAACGGTAATTTTCTTCAAGTTTGATAACTTCTGTTTCAGGATATGAATTTTCAAAATTGAGAATATTTTTTATGTTAGCACCACGGAATTTGTAGATTGACTGGTCATCATCACCTACTACGCAGAGATTATGCAGGTTTTTGCCGCTTTCGCCGCGTGTGTTTGCAAGGAGATGAATAAGTTTAAACTGAGCCGTGTTAGTGTCCTGATATTCGTCTACCATAATATATTTAAATCTGTTTTGATAGTATTCGAGTACATCGGCGTTTTCTTTGAATAACTGTACGGTTTTGCAGATAAGGTCATCAAAATCAAGTGCATTTGCATCGTGAAGTCTGCGTTCGTATTCCCTGTAAGCACGGGCATAAAGTTCCTTTTGGTGGTCGCCCACAGCCATTTTTTCGTATTCTTCGGGTGTGACAAGTTCATCTTTTGCAGATGAGATAGCATTCATAAAAGTTCTCTCTTTATATTTCTTTGGGTCAAGATTAAGGTATTTTATGATTTCACGCATAAGTGTTTTCTGGTCATCACCGTCATAGATGGTAAAACTGCGGGAGTAACCTAAAGCTTCGATATTTCTTCTTAGTATGCGTACACATGTAGAATGGAATGTGCTGACCCATATATCGTCGGCTTCATCGGCAAGCAGAGATTTTACACGTTCACGCATTTCGCCTGCCGCTTTATTTGTAAATGTCAGTGCAAGAATATTCCAGGGCCTGACATTGTATTCATTTATCAAAAAAGCAATTCTGTGAGTCAAAACTCTTGTTTTGCCTGAACCTGCACCTGCAAGTATCAAAAGAGGGCCTTCAAAGTGTTTTACGGCTTTTTCCTGTTCAGGATTTAAACCTTCTAATATATTCATTGTTTACCTCCATATTAGTTAAGATTATCACGATATTTTTTTGCATTTTCAAATATTTTCATAAGTTTATCTTCATCACGATTACTAACAGCATTCTTTGCGTCAGTAAGTGTCTGAATATATTTGTCAAGAAAAGATGTAATCGCATCGGGGTTTGAAAGACATATGTTCTGCCACATTTCAGGGGAAGATGACGAAATGCGTGTAATATCCTTTAAACCACCGGCAGCGAGTTTTCCGTAGCTGCCGTCAGCATCTTCTTTTGCAACAGTATTTATGAGTGAAGCTGAAATCAGATGAGGACAATGACTTATGGCAGCAGTTATCTTATCGTGTGTTTCATAGTCCATGATTTCACAATGAGAGCCGGCTGCAATTATGAAGTTTTTAAGCCATGATGTATATTCTTCTGGTGTTTCAGTTGTCGGTGTAAGTATATAATATGCATTTTTCAGATATGATGAATCTGAGTTTGCATAGCCTGTTTTTTCAGAACCGGTCATAGGGTGGCCGCCGACGAAATGACTGTTAAGCCCCAGGTTTTCTATTGTATGATGTATATTTCCCTTAACACTTCCTACATCGGTAATGATGCATTTTTCAGATATGTATGGGGCGAGTTCTTTAAGATATGATATGTTTGTAAGTACCGGAGCACATAAAAAGATTATGTCACATTGTGAAAAATCGGAAAGATACGTGCAGATTTCGTTTAGAATGCCATCTGCTTTTGCACTTTCAAGTTTTTTATGCGGTTTGGTACGGTAATAATTATATGCGATAATATAAGACTCTGGATATATTTCCCTGATGGCATGTGCTATAGAGCCGCCGATAAGTCCAAAGCCTACAAATCCAAAATTTTTTAAGATAAGTTGTTCAGTCATGATATAACCTTTCGTAATAATCCTGATTTCAGTATAAAATATAATACCGATTTGTTTCCTATTTATTCTAAGCTAGTGAAAAAATCATGTCAACAAAAACCAATAAAACTTTACACTTATATCAAAAAATTGTATTATAATATGGTGAGATATTTTCGCAAAAAATATTTTACAGTTGATTTTTAGTTGGAGGAAAGTTATGAACACTTTACGCAAATATGTAAAAAATGCAAAGGATGTTTTCCGTATTATAATAGGTGCGATAGGAAGTTATGTAGGTGTAGTGTCAAATATACTTGGTGCTGTCATGGGAATACTTGCATCTATTATGGTAATTGGCGGAATTGTTGGTTTGTGTGTATATGTCAAAGTTCTGCCTATGTTTACAGAGGCGAGAGAGGAAGTATTTGACAAACTTGTTCATCTTAGCAAGGATGACTTTATTATGAAAGAGGATACGGTAGTATATGATTCCAACGGCAAAAAGGTTGGTTCAGTAAATGCCGGAAGTTATAAATATGTGAGCATAAATGACATATCACCATATATTTATGACGGATATATTGCTGTTGAGGATAAGCGTTTTAAAACTCATGGAGGAGTAGACCTTGTTGCTACTATGAGAGCCGGAGTTTCCCTGTTGAAACATAATATGGAAATTACACAGGGAGGAAGTACGATTACGCAGCAGGTTATAAAGAATAATCTGCTTACACAGAATAAAAGTTATACGAGAAAAATTGCCGAGATACTTCTTGCACCGACTATTGAGAGCAAGTTTACAAAGGCACAGATTATGGAGTTTTATTGCAACAGCAATTTTTACGGCAACAAATGTTATGGTGTCGGAGCAGCAAGCAGATATTATTTTGGAAAGAAATGTGCTGACCTTGAGCCACAGGAGGCGGCTATGCTTATAGGACTTTCAAACAGTCCGGCATCTTACAATCCGGTGCTTCATCCACAGGCAGCATTAAAGAAGAGAAACCGTGTGCTTAAAACTATGTGTAATGAGGGTGTTATAACTCCAAAAGAGTATAAGGCTGCGGTGAAAAAGAAGTTAAATATAAAACAGTTGTCTGAAGAAGGCAGCAGCAATGAGACATATGTTATAAGTTATGCCATTCATTGTGCCGCTATCTCACTTATGGAAAAAGAAGATTTTAAATTCAAATATGTATTCGATTCAAAAGAAGATTACCAGAAATACAACAAAACATATTCAAAAGCATACAATGAGAAGATTGAGAGTATCCGTTCGGGAGGATACAAGATTTATACTTCCATAAATATGAAAAAACAGAAGAAATTACAAAAATCTGTAGATGAAGGACTTGCCTTTAATAAGGAAAAGGACAATGATTCGGGTAAGTATGCTCTCCAGGGGGCAGCAGTCTGTGTTAACAATGAAACAGGTTACGTTGAAGCAATTGTAGGAGGAAGAGGAAAAAACGACCAGTATAACAGAGCATATCTTGCAGCAAGACAGTCGGGAAGTGCGATAAAACCTCTTATAGATTATGCTCCGGGATTTGAATCGGGACTTTATTCCCCTTCGACAATAGTAAATGACCATAAATTTACAAACGGTCCGTCAAATGCGGGTGGTGCTTATTACGGAAGTGTACACATTAGAGAGGCTGTTGCAAGGTCACTCAATACAGTTGCATGGCAGGTTCTTGACAATATTTCAGTCAAATACGGTCTGTCATTCCTTGATAAACTTCATTTTCACAATATAAGTTATATAGATAATGACAATATGGCACTTTCTCTTGGTGGATTTACTGAGGGTGTGCGTGTAGTTGATATGGCTAAAGGATTTTCGACACTCGCCAATAATGGAAGTTACAGTGACAGGACATGTGTAAAGAAGATAGAGCATGTATCTGACGGTGTTGTTTATAAAAATAATAATGAGAAAACACAGGTCTATTCAGAAGATGCCGCATGGATGATGACAGATGTTTTAAAAGGCGTGTTCAATGAGTCTTACGGAACAGGACGCAAGTTAAAACTTGATAACGGACAGATATGTGCCGGTAAAACAGGTACGACAAACTCAAGTAAGGATGTATGGTTCTGTGGATATACAAAGTATTATACGACAGTTGTGTGGGCTGGATATGATACTCCTAGGGCAATGCCCGGAGCATCAGGTGCATCAATTCCGGGTGTAATCTGGAAAGATTATATGGATAAGATACATGAAAAGTTAAAACCACAGGATTTTACAATGCCGTCTACGATAAGTCTTGCAAAATATGATGGTGCAGGTAATATTATTGAGGGAACGGCTGTTGCGGGAAGCAAGACAAGACCGGCAGGCATGGATTATTTTTCTAAGTCAATTTTATCTGAGAAAGCGGAGGAAGTTCAGGTACTTAAAGATAAACAGTATCAGAAAGAAGTCCTCAAGGCTCTCAAAAAATTTGAGAAGATGTATATTAAGGATATAGCGGATTATTACGACCTTGAAAATGATTATAAAAAGCTTACTGACATGATATCAAGTATTGTGGATGATGATGTCAGGACAGATTATGCGATAAGGGCAAGAAATAAATACGATTCTCTTAAAGATGAGACCGTAGATTGGAAGAAAGTAGTAAAAGCATACGAGAAACAGCAGAAAGAGGAAAATGAGAGACTTGTTGAGAAGAAGAAAAATGATTCACAGAGAGCTTTAAATAATCAGATATATAAAAACAGGATTAATCTTGCCAGAACAAGGATAAAGAGAATGCATGGTTATGTATATCAGCCGTCAAATATGCAGCTTCTCATTGATTCAGCAAAACAGGCACTGGATGCATGTAAGGGTTATGCAGAATATACAAGTTTAAAGGCAATGTATGATGAATATAAAGCCGAACTTGAAAATCTTCCGACAAAAGCTGAGTATGACAGGAAAAAGAATACTACACCAACAGAAGCACCGGTTGAAACTGCTGAACCGGTTCAGGATGGGGAAGAATAACGGGTACTGTTTGTACTGTAAAAGTGAACAGCATCAAATAAAGGAGGAATCAGAAAATAAATGGAAGAAAATAAAAATGACATTGATGAACTCGTGAAAAGTATAGACTCATCTTTTGAGGAAATGTCACTTAAAGATATTGTAGCTGCCCACGAAAATTATTTCGGGGCAGATGACATATCCTTTGATAAGGACAAAACGGAAGAAGAAAAAAAGGAAGAAAAAGTTGAAGATTTATCTAATGATGATAAAGAAAAGGTAAGTGAAAACAAAAATAAAACGAAAATTGAGAAAAATAAAATTATAAAAGAGGATGAGACAAAAGATAAGAGTGTCAAAACAGAATTGTCTGAAGAACAAAAACAAAATATACGCGAAGTGAAAGTAAAAAAAGCCGGACACATAGGAAACTGGTTTCAGACATTCTGTTATATGAGAATACCAATAATAGGATTTATATATATACTGGTAATGGCATTTAGCAAAAAGACACCTGAGTATAAAAAGGAGTTTGCAAAAGGCTATATTTTATATAAGGTTTTAGTTTGGATTCTGGCAATAGTGCTGTTATATTGTCTTTATAAAGTGGGACTTGATTTTGTAGATGGAATGCTCTCATTTATTAAAGAGTAGTATTGGAAATTACAGGTTTGCGAGTGAACAGAATATAAAATATATAAATATATTAATAAGAATGAGGATGGATATGAATAATTGTGATAATGTGTGCATATTATTAGGAAGTCCGGATGCAAAGGGAAATACTGTTGCAATGTGTAAAAATGCAGCAGTATTTCTTAATAATATGAAAATGAAATATCAAATTTACAATCTCTACGAGGAAGAAATTGATTCTGTACTTTTAGAAATACCAAAATATGATGCTGTTATTATAGCTACGCCTATACATTCTTTTTATTGTAGTGATATGGTAAAAGAGTTGATGGATTTAGCTTTTGAAGATGAGGAATTTTTTGAGAATGCATTGAAAAAAGATGGCGAAAAAATAAGATGCGGAATAATGGTTTCTCACGGATACGATGAAGAATATGCAACAGAATCGTTTGAAACAGGGTTTTCAAGATGGTGTGAGCATGTAGGTCTTGATTATTATGGAAAATTGTCAATTAGAGATACCGGGGATAAAGAAAGGTTTTGCGGGGAAGAAAGTTTAAAGAAAACTGAAAAATTTATATGCGGAATTTGTGGAATGACTGAAAAAAATGATAATGATGAAAATGTTTATATTTCAGGTGAAGGTTTTTATCTGACGTATGCTGATAATCATAAAAAGACATTTGAAAGATTATTTAATATGTATATGTATGAACTGTCAGCTTATGCAGAGTGGATGGGCGAGTGTATGACTGATGATGCACTGTTTATACCAGACAGACTTTCAGAATATTATGAGATGGATGAAAAAAGGCCGTATATAGTAAAATATAAAAATAAGACAGCAGGTTTAGTTGTATTTTTATTTCCCGATAAGAAAAAAGAACCTGCGGAGGCTGACTTTTATATAGAAGAAATATTTATATTGAGAAGATACAGAAAAAAGCATATTGCGGCAGAAATAGTAAGAGAATTGTGGAAAAAGAATAAGGGCATATGTGCTGTATGTGCGTTAAAGAAAAATGAAATTTCCGTAAGATTTTGGGAAAATATAATAAGAGAATCAGGCTACGAATATACAGTGAAAGATGATGATGATGTATTCTTTTATGAGATAAAGGTTGAGTGATGTGTTCTAAAGCAGGTCGCTATTTGATAATCAGGGAAGACTGTGATATAATGAAACTCGGCTTTTTCTTAAAAGCCAAATAAAAGCATGAATTGAAAATCAAAGGAGGCAAAATGAGAACAAATTTATTGAAAAAGACAGGAGCAGTATTATTGACTGCGGCAGTAGCTGTAGGAAGTGTATGGAGTGCACCAAAGCAGAGTAAGGCAGCAGACACTGACTATGTCAAAATTTATTCAAGTGGAGATGTATCGGTATCGGCATCTGAGGAAAAACCATATGAGTTTAACGTTGTTGGTGGCAAGCAGACATATACATTTTTATATGCAACGGAAAATGTCAGTGGAACAATATCATATTATCAGGATGGAGAATATTTAGGAGTTGTACCGATAGTTTCTTCTGATTGGGTATATTCAGATACTGCAAAATGCTATTGCTGGGGATATAAGTGGACACCGACAGCAGATTCTACATACAAAGTTGAAATATCATTAAATGCAGATGCAATATATGATTTAGAAGTTGTGCGTGATCCTAATCAGACATCTATAAGCAATACAAAGCTTACAATAACAGAAGGATTTAATCACAAGCTCTCAGTATCAAATGCAGATGGAAGCGTAAGCTGGTCTTCAAGCAACAGTAAAGTAGCTTCTGTTTCATCAACGGGACTTGTAAAGGCTAAAAAGAGTGGTTCTGCAACTATTACGGCAAAACTTTCAGATGGAACAAAGCTTACTTGCAAGGTTTCAGTAAAGAAAAATGTATATTCTAAGAGCAAAACACCTGTATCATCTGTTGTATATGGAAAAACAGGCGTTGACGTATATAAGGTTTCTTATGATAAAAAAGGAAATCTGGTTATGAAAGCAAATATTTTAAATAATTCATATCATACAGATACAAAAATCAAAAAGCTTAAAATTACAATTAAAACGCTTAGCGGAAAAACTGTAGCTACATATTCTATTAAGAACAAAAAAGTCAATATTAAAGCAGGTACTAAGCAGGGCTTTACATTTACTGTAAAGAAAAAGAATGTAAAGATTAAAAAAGCTGATTTAAGAAATATTGATGCACCTAAAACTACAGGAACAATTGAGTACAAGAGATTTTAGTTTATAAAGTGTAAATATAAGTGATTATTTTACCCCCTGTCTTACAGATAAGATTATCTGTAAGGCAGGGGGTTTTTTAGATTGATTAAGTAAGAGGTTTTAAGGTTGTATTTTGCTACTATGATGTTGGTTTGACCCTTGCATCATACTATTTCTTTCATTGTAATTTTCAGCATCTCATTTGATATGTTGAGTGCATGGTCTCCAACACGTTCAAAGTCAGTAAGCATTTCTGAGAAAAGTATACTTCCCTCATCAGTGCAAAGCCCTTTTTGAATGCGTTCGTACATATTATTTCTAAACTGTACTGTCATATCGTCAATTTTTTGTTCCATGCAGATAACATTTTCATGCCACTTTATTATATTATCCGGTTTTTGAAGCAGCATATCCATTGTTTTATCACAAATATCTTTTATCTCATCGATTTCATTGTTGGCATTGTCTGAAAATGAAATATTTTTTTCTTCAATCATTTTAGAGTAGCCTGCAATGTTGATAGCGTGGTCACTTATGCGCTCAATATTACTTGTGATTGTATAGAAAGAATTGAAAATCTGGCTTCCGGCTTTTGTTGCCTCGTGAGTAATTGCATTTGTTATGTATCTTGATATTTCCTTATTTAGAAAATCCACATATTTTTCACGATTTTCAACTTTTTCATATTTCTTTATATCTCCATGCATAAATACATCAAATGAATCATGAATATTTTCTTTTGCCATTTCAGTCATTCTTAAAATTTCATTGCGTATTCCCTCAATGCAGATAACTGATATCATAGTAGTTTCTGTATGTATATTTTTAGGGTCAAGCAGATATTTTACGGACATGCCATTTTCGCCGATTGCCTCATTTTTTGAATCTCTCAGGATAAGAGAGGCAATTTTGGGGAGCATGGTTCCGACTGGAAGCAGTAACAGTGTCGTGACAATGTTAAATAATGTATGAAGATTAGCAATCTGCGAAGGAACTGCTGTCGGAGTTATATTTTGTATTATGCTTATAAGAGGAGTTACAAGACACAAAATTGTAAATATAATTGTTCCAAAAACATTAAACATGATATGTATCAAAGTTGTTCTTTTAGCATTTGTAGTTGTGCCGATTGAAGCGAGCAGGGCTGTTATACATGTGCCTATATTTTGCCCAAAAAGTATATAGGCTGCACTGTTAAGTCCTATGACACCACTTGCAGCGAGTGCCTGAAGGATACCTACAGATGCGGAAGAAGACTGGATTATGGCTGTAAATATCATACCCATAAGAATTCCGACAATAGGATTTTGGACTTTTGCAAGTATATTTACAAATTCCGGCTGGTTTGCAAGTGGTTCCATGGAAGAACTCATCATAGTCATGCCGATAAATAAAACACCAAGTCCGGCAAGGATTTCGCCAAAATGTTTAAGCTTTTCATTTTTCTGAAATACAACAGCGGCGACACCTATAAAAGCGAAAAGAGGTGCTATCGCTCCGACATCAAGAGCAATAAGCTGACCGGTGATTGTAGTACCTATATTTGCACCCATTATAATCCATGTGGCCTGTTCAAGTGTCATAATACCTGAATTTACAAAGCCGACAACCATAACAGTTGTAGCTGATGAAGATTGGATTACGGCTGTGATTAGAGCTCCCGTTAATACGCCTATAATTCTGTTAGATGTTATTTTTTTCATAATGTCGCGCATTTGATTTCTGGCAGCAAGTTCAAGGCCATTGCTCATCATCTGCATTCCATAGAGAAATAAAGCAAGACCGCCCAGTAGTCCCATTATATTTGTAAGACTCATATTATTAAAATCCTCCTAAAAGAAAGTATACGAAATAAAGGTTATTGGTGAAATTAGAATTTAGGCGAGTCTTTTTTTTCCGTCTGATTTATGAATATAGATAGTTATGAGTTTAGTTATATATCCGATGAATATAGAAAAAAATTCTGATTCAAAGAAACAGTATCCTGATAATAAAAAGAATGACACAATAAAAAGAGAGTATTTAAAAACTCTTGATTGTCTGTTACAAAGATTTATAAATTGATTTATTTGAAATGTTTCTGATGTATTAAAAGTATCTGTCATACATAATGAGAAAAAACGATAGCTCTCGTCAGTAATAGTTTCAGAATTATTATGTATGCCTTTTGATGAATGGGTATTAATCGAATGAGAAGAGTAATGTGTATCGTAATGTGCCATTCCAAATACATCATCCGTAAGCAATGAAGCTGTGCAGATATTTGGAATCAGAAAAAATAGAATAAAAACAAATCGTAATACAAGCTTTTTTCTAAAACACATATGAACACTCCTTTCCCAATTTCATTAGTAAGACACATCGGCTTGATTGTATCATTTAAGAAATGCTTAGTCAATTTATTTTCGTTGTGGCTGCTTTAACGTATATATAATACAATGAATATAAACAAAAAATCTTCTTTTTTTAAAATCACTGTGATTTAGTGTAAAAAATAAGATAAAACGTATATAAAAATCTTGCTTAATTATAAGAATTAGATGGAATTTGAATTAGTTTAGATAAAGCTTAACATGTAGCAGTAGTTGAATGAATGTATCAGTGTGCACCTGATACATTTTTCATGTACAGATGTGCACAGAAACGAGGAACTATGGAGAAATATTTTGAAAAACAGAAAGTAGAAGGTAAGTTGGTTTTATGGTCTATGACAACTACTGATAGCGAAAAAACAGCACAATATTTGAATACAGTAGAAACAACAGGAGATAATATTAAGAAGAATCTTTACGGTTCGTACTAAGATAGAAGAAAAGTATGTTGGCGAATTCAACGGACTTATAATGGCGATGAGAGCACTTAGAACTGATTTAAGTTTTACTTTGAGTAAGATAAAGGAGGCATCGGATTAGGTGGCAGCCGGTTCAGAACAGCTCGCAGAAGGAGCACAGGTGCTTGCAGAAGGAGCAACAGACCAGGCAGGTGCAGTTGAGGAGCTCACGGCAACAGTTGAAAATGTAAGCAATATGGCTGAAAATGTTGCGCAGGAAGCAGAAGAATCATATCAGTCAGTCCTTACAGCAGTTGAACATGCAGAGGAAAGCAAAAAGAATTTCAGGAGTTGTCCAGAGTAATTCGGCATCAGCACAGGAAACATCGGCAACAAGTGAAGAGTTATCTGCTCAGTCTGAAAGCCTTAACGGACTTGTTGGAAAATTTCAGCTTATTAAAGAGCAGGCTTAATTTATAACATTAAAGCGGTTAAATGTTTTTTGATTAAAAAGGCATCTAGCCGCTTTTTTTGATTACTGTAAATTATTTGACTTGCTGAAATTACGGCTGAGGAGTCGGGGAACTGCTGTTATCAGGCACTTTGTCTGATGTATTTATTTTATGCTGGCGTCCCTCAGTATCCATTTCATAGTCTTTAGAATATATAAGTTCAGACATTTTTACGAGTTCAAAGCCTTTTTCTTTTAGACCGTCAATAAGCTGTGGAAGTGCTTTTGCAGTATATTTTGCACCATTGTGGCAAAGTATAATAGAACCGTTGCCCAGATGTTTGTGGTTCAAGACAGTGGTAAGGATTGAATCAACACCGTAGTTTTTCCAGTCAAGACTGTCAACACTAGACGCAGTATGAAGTACAACAAAAAGCCTATAAAACAAGGCTTTTTGTTAATCTAATATACAATAATAAATTAAAATGTCAATATAATTTGAATGTAAAGATGGTTTAAATGCAAATACAGTTTACATTTTATAATAAACCTTTACATCTTCAGTATTTGTGAACATAATTTCCTGTACAAAAAACTGGCAGACATTTTTTTTCTCTTCTATAGAACCATTTGCCAAGATATTAGGTACATTTTCAATTTCAATACCGGCAAAGAGACTTATAACATTCTCGGTATCTTTTTTTATATCGTTTATTTGGTTCAGCAATTCATGTTTCCTTGCATCTATCTTTTCTATTCGTTTGTTGAGATATTCGATAGCAGTAGCATTACCGGCGGAGCAGGCATCTAAAAGATTTTCTATTTCAATATCAAGCTTTGCGGCTTCTTGCTGTAAAAGATTTATTTTATGATTTTGCTCAGCACTGAGTTTTGAGCTTTGCATTGCATGAAACATATCAATAACTTTTGGATTTGTAACATAGCGAAGAATATCATCTGTAACGATATGTTCTAACTTTTCAATTTTTATACTTTTTGAAATGCAGGTACCGGCTGCATAATTTCGCTTTCCGGAACATGTGAAATATTTGGAACCGCGGGAACTTCCGCATGGGGACATTGCCCTGCCGCAATAGGCACATTTTACAAGACCGCTGAGCATTGTGGTTTTAGAGGTACCGTTGCGAGGAGAAACCTGCAGTTTTGCCTTTTTCTTAAATTGTGTTTTAAGAAAAGTGTCGCTATCGATAATCGGAGGATTTTTACATATTGCAAGAGTCATTTCATTTACCGGACGTGAACGCTTCGGATGCTTGCTGTTACGGTCACGCTTTCCAAAGACATTAAGAGAAAGCTTGCCGTCACACTCTTCAGGAGTGACACGCACACGCACTCCCTGGGCTGCATAAAAATTGTAAATATCCATAGAGTTAGGTGCATACATAGGTTTCGATAAAAGTTCGGAAACAACTCTGGACGTCCAAGCACCGCCTTTTCGTGTCTTGATACCTGCTTTGTCAGCTTTTTTCAGTATTTCATATATAGTTCCATCAGGTTCAAGATACCATTTGAAAAATTGTTTAACAACGGCCGCTTCCTGTTTGTTGATTTCAAGAACAGTATGCTTTTGGCCGTTTTCAGTAATCTTTTTCAGATTGAAACCGTACGGAGCAGGACCGCCGCCCCAATATCCACGTTCACAGCGGTAATAGTAGTTGTCAGTGACTCTTGTAATAATGGCTTCACGTTCCATTTGTGCCAAAGAGCCAAACAAAGTCGCCATCATAAGACCGCCGGGGGCAGCAGTATTGATGTTGTCAGCAAAAGATACAAAGTGTACGCCGAGTTCATTGTAATCTTCGATAAGATTTACAAGGTCACGAATACTTCGGCTGATACGGTCAATCTTGTAGCAGACAACGGCGTGAATCTGTCCTGCTTCAACATCGTTGTTCATTTTTTGAAATTCCGGGCGGTCAAGATTTTTAGCCGACCAGCCTTTGTCTTTATAAATCTTGTAATCATTCCAGCCGTTTCGTTTGCATAGGGTAATACAGTCGTTTATTTGTGAGTCTATGGAGAGCGAGTCTCTTTTATCGAGGGATTGACGAACATATATGGCTACCATGTGGGAACCTCCTTTGAGAATTGTGTGAATTATATATATAAAATTCTTATAGTTTTGATATGATGGGTTAAATATACAATATGTAGTTAAAAAAAGCAAATTATGTTAGAATATGAAAAAATAATAAAAGTTTTTGGGTTTTTATTATACTTTTTGCACATTTTTTTGAAAATATGGTATAATAATTTGTATTTAGACTAAAAATGTATATACGTTTATGGAGTTGATATAATGCAAATTAACATTAAGAAACGAGTTAATCAAAATTATGCTGATTTTGCCTATTTCTCTAGGATTCATAAAAGTGTTATTGAAACTGATGATGATAGTATTGTTTTTAACTTTGAAAATTGCAAATTTATGCATGCGGGCTATACAGCTTGGTTTGGTGGCACTATAATGATATGTGATTCTTTAGGAAAGAATGTAAATGTGCAAACAAAGGAGAACTCTGAAATAGATAGATATTTGAAAAAATCAGGATTACATGAATATATAAATAAATTATCAGAAAGTTATGTTAACAAAAATGCTATTCGCTTCAAACATATTGAGAATATGAATGGCGATGATTTAGAGATAATGGACTATATAGATCACATATTAGATTTGGCACCTATAGAGTTGACGGATAAAGCACGTCAAACTTTATTTACTAATATATATGAGATATTCAATAATGCATGTGATCATTCTGAATCAAAATTAGGTTTGTTTTCTTGTGGTCATTGGATGCCTAAAAAAGATGAACTCGTGGTCTCAATATATGATGCTGGTCAGGGAATTCCAAAGGTAATAAGGAATAAAATAAAGAATATAGATGATAATGTAGAAGCTTTAAAATGGGCATTGGGACCAGGAAATTCAACAAAACAATTGGATGATGGTACACCGAGGGGGATTGGGTTGTCAAGATTGTTGAGACTTATTATGTTAAATAGAGGTGCATTAAGTATAATAAGTGATGATGTTATTTTTATGTATGGAAATAAAAGTAATAAGTGTTGCATTAACAGATTTCCGATAAAAGGAACTTTAGTTACAATAAATATTGTTGCTGATCGTGAAAGTTTGTATTGTTTAAAGGAGGAATGAAAATGGATAATCAGATTATTATAGCAGATTTTACAAGGGAGGCGGCATCCAAAAGGAGTGGTGAAATTATAAAAAATGAGATAGAAAAGAAATTAAATGAAGTAGAATTAAGGAATATTTATGTTGATTTTACAGGAATAACAAGATTTGCATCTCCATTTTTTAATTTTTCTTTTGGTAATTTATTTATACAATATGAGGAGAGTATTTTTGACAGAATTAAAATTGAGAATATTTCAGAAGTAGGATTTGATACTTACCAGATATCAATAGAAAATGCGAAAATGATTAAAAATAATTTAGGGTATCAGGAACAAATAAACGCAATAATAAAAAATAATTCTAAATAGTGGTGATAGTATGAAAAAGTCTATAAAAGATATAAAAAAATTTATAAATTTGGATACGAATAGAGCATATTGTTTAGATACGAATATATTATATTGGTACTTTTATCCGAGAGCAAATTTTAATAATACTAAGGAAAAAGAAGAAATATATTATAATTTTGTTGATACATTGATATCAGATGGGAATCCTATTTGTATTACATCAATGAATCTTACAGAGCTTATAAATATTATTGAAAAAAATGAATATGATTTATATTGTAAAACGCATCCAAATGTAAGTAAGAAAGAGTTTAGAAATATTGAGTCTGAGAGAAAAAGGGTAAAAAATATAATAAAAGCATCAGTATCATCGGTATATTCAAATTGCAAAATTTATAGTGTTAACATAACAGTTGATAAAGTAAAGGAATTTGTTGAGAAATTTAATGGGAATACTACAGATATTTTCGATTATATATCTGTTGAGGAATTAAAAAAAATGGGGAATAGTTATTTTGTATCTGATGATCAGGATTTAGCATCAATAGATGGAATAACATTGTTTACGGCAAATAAGAAGGTTTTGTTGTAATAATCAAATAAAAGTTGCACCGGTGCAACTTAGTTATAAAGAGTAAAAAATAAAAACCCCCGATGCGGCAACATCGGGGGTTTTGTTTTGTGTTCGCTATGGAACAATAGCTTCTCTTTGTCTGACAACATAGTAGCATATGCAAAAAGGATTTGCAATATACAAAAATTTGAAAAGTTTCCCGTTTAAGAGGTACAATATATTTTTAGTTGCGTATATATAGTTCGTAACTGTTTGACTTTTTTATACGATATATTTTGTTTTGACTTTCCAGCTTTTTGATTTCATTGCGTATTTTGTCTTTATCAATGTTTGGAATATATTGGTATATATTTTTTTGTAGTATGCCATTATTTTTTGAAATTATTTGTAATATGTTAGGAATCATTGTGTTTTGTTCAAAAAGTATTTCATTAAGTGATTTTGTAATCATATCTTCATATGAAAAACAAGGATTGCGTGAATTATGAAGATATTCCCAAGTGTCTTGGAAGTAAATAGTGCCGCCTTTTCCTTTTGAGTAACAAAAGTTTTTTGCATTGTTAAAAGCAGTTAGTGCTTTATGTAGTAAGTTGATTTGTTGTGTAGGGTCTTGTGTTTCAAATGCTTTTCGATAGAGCATTTCAAAATCTTCAGTAAGTAATGTCACTTTCTTAGAATATTTTTGAATAAATTCAAAAGAGAGTTCTTCTTCGTATTCTGTTCTATGAAATTTTGGATTGTTTGATTGTTCTTGCCTTTTCATTACTTTTTCGTAACTAGCTTGTATTAAAGCAGGGATTTCGTCATCAGTGATAATACGATTATATGTCGGATTTGTGGAAGTAGTAAAATCTGCTTGTACTTGTTGTTGCTGAGGAATTGATGTTGTATCAATAGATGTAATTGAGTGCAGATTGGAGTTGGATACTGTGTGTAGATTTTCGGTATCACTTTTTTTAGGTCTAAATAAAAGAAATGTAAAAAGTCCAAAAATTATTGCTAAAGCAATGAACAGAACCTTTTCTTTTTCAGTAAATATCATTGAAATATATACGATACAACCAAACCCGGTGAATATACCTAATAATTTTTTTAAAATGCTCATAAGTAATCTCCTAAGTATAAAATTATAAATTTTTAGTTAATAATACTGTATTTCCCATAAAATGTCAAAAATCTCCCGTTTTAACCTCAGGAGATTTTTAAGAGTATGTCTATATTTTGTTTTATACTTACTCTGCACACTCACCCTTTACAGAACAGGGGGAGTATATGAGGAGAAAATACATAAATTATTATCAAAGAACTATATATGCAATTTATTACAGAAGCACAAAAACAATTTACTATAACCTTGCATTTGCAGGAGATACAATACTGATAATATTCAAATAAATGTAAAAAGGGGTGAGTGTATCAACTCACCTCATTTTTGCCTGAATGAACAGGCGGAGCTATTTTTTCTAATTCCTCCGGAGTATCCGGTATAAAGGCAGCCGGATTTTTTTGTGCTGCTTTGCCTAATTTAGACTTAAAGTGTTCCATAATTTCTTTGCGTATATTTTCATCTAAATCAAAATATGCACGCATCAATTCCATTTCCAGGTCTGTTGCACCACGTGACTTCATGTATTCGTTTAAATCGAATTCATCCGTCTGGACAAACATTTCACCTTCGCCGTTTTTTAACCAATTTTCATTTACATTAAATTCACGACAAATAGATTTTGACATTTGTTCGGTGAGATTACGATTTCCTTTTTCAATATTTGAAATAGCAACTTTTGTAACTCCAAGTTTATTACCGAATTTCTCCATTGTTAATTTGAAGTGCTTTCTTATAGCCTTTATTCTTTCACCTTGTGTCATTGATTTATTCACCTCCTTGTAACAAGAATAGCAATCAAAATTATTTTTGTCAATAAAAAAAGTAATCAAAGATAACAAAAAGTGTTGACAAAGTAATCGGAGATTAGTATAATGTAATCAAAGATAACAGAAAGGAGAAAACAAAATGTCTAAGAAAAAGCATAATAAAAAAGACAAGAAACGCAAAGCGTTCCTTGCCTGGGTGATAGTAGTGACAGCTACTATCGACATGTTCAAAGACATAACAGAACTAATTGATATGTTTATCAAATTAGCAAAAAGTCTTTTGAACTAAAACCAAAAGAGGGAAAGAGAAAAAACTCTTTCCCTCGGTAAAAGGATATGCTTTTTCGAGAGATTTGTCAAATAAATTTCAGGAGGTGCAGGATGGAGATTTTAAAAATTATTTTTAAAGTAGTTGAAGTGACAGCAGATGTAGCGGTGATTATCTTAAGTGCAAGATATTTGAAGAAAAACAGGAGGTGATAAACATGGTAACAGAAGAGAAAATAAAACCAATTTTATCAAGCAGACAAAAAAAGGAAGTAAAAGAAGCCGCAGACGAATTTATGTCTTATAAGGAAGAATATCAGAGAGAAGTCTTAGCTTACATTCAGGGATATAAAGCTTGTGAAGCTAAAATGCTGGCAAAAATAACCGCATAAAAAAACAACACTTGACAAACCCCGTTGCCAAAGCAACGGGGAAAACCTCGACATATTTCGTATGATTATGACATCAAATTAAAATGAGGTGTGTGTGGATGATAGTTACAACATTAAGACTTCCCGAGAGAACTTCATCAGAAACTAAAAGAGGAAGCAGAAAGACAGGGAATGACATTTAACGGGTTTGTATTAAGTATTTTATGGAAGTATGTGAAAGCGAGGTGAAGTATGAAAATATTTGATGTAGATGTGGCATTAAAGTACATAGGATTTAGGATGAATGGTCATCAATATACTGTTCAATTTAGAGAAAACAAAAGAAAAGGTATATATGACATAAAGGTACTTGAAGATGGACTATGGAAAAGTGTAGAAATCGAATTAACATATCCGCCTTTAAAAAGAATCCTAAAGGAATTAAGGCGGATATATATTCCTCATTGGTTAAGAGGAAAGATTAAAGAATTTCAGTACAGATATAACCGAGAGCCTTAGCAGTAACTCTGATGTAGCCGTTATTTACTAACTCGTTAATGGCAGCATCTTCAAGAGCTTTGACAGATAAATCTCTTGAAAAGTTATATTGTGTATGAGATTGAAACCTTGTATAAATTTTTTCAGCTAATTCACTCATACGAAATGCCCACTTTCTAAATACTCGGTCGTTGGAGCAACCTGTATTTAGAGTATATGGGAGTATGAAGTGAAAGACAATAGCGAGGTGAGACAGATGGATAAATACACAAAGAAAATAAAAGCAATAAAGGATTTACAGGAAGAATATGACCACAGAAGAGAAATTGAGGAACAGGCATTTGCACTTTTGGCAGAGGGAAAGTTTAAAGAAGCACAGGAGTTAATTGACAGCCTTGACGACAAGAAGGTACTTGAAATGTTGAAAGAGCCTATTGAGGAATATGGGGAGGAACAGACCAAAAAAGATGTTCATTGTGTAATGCAGCATATAAGAGCGTTTAGCTATCAGAGTAGAAAAGGAGAAGAATCTGATTTTGGTTTAGCGTGTTCCTTATGTTACAGGAAAAGATACTGTGATTTTAACGAAAAGGTTGCGTTGAAGCATTTGAGAAAAGTAGATGAAAATTATATGAAGTGTATTATACGGCGGGTTGAAGACTACAGAGAACAATATGGTGAGAAAGCAAATATGTATAAGGCATGCACAAACTGCAAACATGTAAATGAGTGCGATTTATATGTGACATGTGCAATCTTGGAAAAAATTGAAACTATTTTATTAGATTATAAATTATTTAAGTAGGTTAGAGACTAGGACAAAGCCTATCAGACATATCTATAACCAGGAGGTGGAAAACATGGACACAGTCACTACTGACAAGGGAACATACGAGTATGTTGGAGAGTTTCATTATGAAGATGGAACAGTACACAGATACCGCAGGATAGATACACCTGATGAAGAAAAAGAAGAAATCATCATGGGTATAAAAAAGATATGCTTACAGTATCAGTTGAGAAAGCAGAAAGAAGAACAGGAGGAAAAGAAAAATGCAGGAGATAGTATCAGTAGAGGAACAGAGGATATTAGACGAGAGAATACGCAAGAGCCAGATAGAGTGTCAGAAGTATAAACTTGAAAACGAGAGAGCAGTTATCAACAACCAAAGATTAAAGATTATTGCACACACAACATTGTTCGTGGCAGCAGTAGTTGTAGCTGGGGCGGTGAGTGTGATAGTCACATTAGCAGAATACGGGGTGATTTGATGAAGTTAAAAGAACTTACAGACAGTATATCAAATGCCACCAGAGTACATATAAAAGCGGATTCGCTTCTTTATGCAGGGTATGTTGGAAATCTTGCTTCAAAAGCCGGGGAGCTGCTTGAAAGGAATGTAAGAGAAGTAGGATTTCACTGCATACCACGCAATAAATCAAAGGATGAAATCGACATAAAAGAACTTGACGCATATGTATGTGCAGATGTTTGGTTCGAGATTTATTTTGAAATAAAAATAGCATGAAAAAAGCCGCTTGGGAAAAAGCGGCTTAATTGTGACTTGCACAAAGTACAAGCACATGGCAATTCAAATATACCATAGTAAACAAGGTTTTGCAAGGGGGGACAACCCCTTTACCGTCCTTGTAATGAGTATTAAAAAATGGGACATATGAGGTAGCACATGGCAAAAGAGGGAAAAAAGAGCAGATGGTATCAGTACAGCTTTGAGGATGTATATGGTAAGGAATGGAAAACCAAACCACAGGTACCTCATGCACAGCTTACATTAGATGATATATATGACAGTTCGGTATTAGGACAGGCTGATCCGGTAAAAGCAAAAATGGATTATATAAGAAAATGCAGGATATGTGAAAAAACAATCATATCAGGAAGTTTTATTGAGTGCAATATTTATCCGGTGTGGAATAACAGGAAAAATACTCCAAAGACTAAAAAGAGCAGAGAGTCAAGAGAAGCACAGAAAAACTTAAATAATAAAAATGCACAGCTTACTGTTATCAGACTGTTAAATACCAATTTTGCCAAGGGTGATCTCCTTATAACACTTACATACAAAGATGGATATTATCCTACATTGGAGAGAGCAAGAAAAGACATAAACAATTATATTAAAGCGTTAAAGAGAGAGCGTAAAAAACAGGGGCTTGATGAGCTTAAATATATTTATGTTATAGAGTATGTCCCGGAAGGTGAGGACACGAAGAAAGTGCGTATTCACCATCATATCATTATCAATGCCATGGATAGGGATGTGGCAGAGAGCAAGTGGAAGTTTGGCAGGAGTGAAAGTAAGATTGCACAGCCTGATGATGACTTTGGATTAGAGGGTTATGGAAGATACATAACAAAACAGGAAAAGAGAAGCCATCACAGATGGGCTGCAAGTCGTAATCTTAAAAGACCTATCGAACGTGTGAATACGACTACCCTCACAAAGAAAAAGATGTATGACATGGTAAAGTCCGGTGATGATATATCATCCATATTTGAAAAGATTTATAAAAACAAATTTACATATACGGGTTCAAGAATATTTTACTCGGATTATGTAGGTGGCTTTTACATATATGGCACATTAAAGACTAAGAAGGGAGTTGTAGTAATGGAAAATAAAGAAGTTGCACCGGTGCAACATAATCTGCCTAAAAGCAGAGTATTTGTAGATATGCACTGGACAGGTTCTATTAAGTGTGGAATTGCTAATTTTTCTATTGTTTTTGAGACTGTAGTAAACGGTAAAACATACACGGTTGAAAAATATGGGAAAATTTCAGGAACTACAAAGCACAGAGCGGCTCTTATTATTACGGATTATGTTTTAAGTCAGTTTACAAAGCGGTCAGACATTGAACTGCATATAGATGACACACTGTTGGCAGCAGGTATAAATGACGGAAGATTTAAAGCACAGAGAGAATC
Organism: uncultured Lachnospiraceae bacterium; assembly: GCA_934320845.1. Lineage (GTDB taxonomy): Bacteria > Bacillota > Clostridia > Lachnospirales > Lachnospiraceae > Butyribacter. Next base: position 42,853 of record CAKRFU010000012.1, on the reverse strand, counting down.
AGGTTATAAAGGTATCAGAAACAGTGATCTTATTGATGGGCTGCTTTCTGATATGGCATTAGGCGGTCATGTTGTATCGGTAGTCAATGAAAAAAAGAATGAATACAGTGAAGCTGAGTTTATACAGCTTCGCAAGCGAATAAACAGGATGCAGTATGATTTTGAGATGGAGGACGAAAGAGAATGACGGAATTACATCATATAGTGTTTCGGAGTCAGGGTGGATTAAATTTTAGGTTAAATCTTATTGCACTTTCCATAGAGGAACATAAGGGAGATGATGGGCCACACAAAAACCGTCAGAGAGATTTGGAGTTAAAAAGATGGTTACAGGGACAGTTATTTGAATTGTTTGATGCAGAGGAATTATACACGCTTAAAGAAATTGCCGGAAAACTCGGTATGAGAGAAAAGACATTATTCAAGCCGTTTAAAAGAGTTGAAATGACTGCCGGAGAATATCTTGGCAGTAATGTGGTCAAGCGTCTTATGGGTGACCGTTTTTATTGACTGTACCGCTTTTTAGCGTATCACATACAGTAATTTACAATTGTTTTTATTCTGTGGGGTTATACCCCACAGGGAAAGGAGCTTCGCATGGCAAAAGAGGAGAAAAAGGAAACAAAGGAAGAAATGTTTAAAGTGTTTGGGGAGTTTGATTCTGCAAAAGAGATAAACATGACAGCAGAAGGATTGTTGAATGAAGGTGACAAAGATAATCTTTATGTACTTGCACAGGAGAACGGACTGGATAAAGATGATGTGGATGATTTTATTGACGGTATGGGAGAATTTTGTACTGTTTTTTCGGCAGCAGTCGGAAAGCTGAACATAGAAAAGAAATATGCAGATAAAGAAATTAAACTGATACTTGATACTATTGTATCAATGGCTATGACATTATGCAGAGATGATGATGTTGCGGCAGCAGTCAGACGAAAAGGAAAAAATACAAAGGAAATAATAGAGAGTATGAAAAAAGCGGCAGGAAAGCACAAGACAGGCAGTATGGGAGTATGTTGCGGAACTGATAAACAGCTTATTGCGGTTATAAAGGCATATTATCTTGATGGAAAAGAAGAAATGGTTAAAGTGATTGATTCATTGTATTAAGGAGGCTTGGACAGATGAAGAAAAAAGCAATACTTAAAATACCGCCAATTCCTACAAAGTATAAAGAAAGAGGAAAGAAATACAGTGTATCGGCAGCAGAGGAGGAAATAGACGGCAGCAGTATATTATTATTAGATGTTTATCCCAAAAACCTAAAGAAACCCATTAGGCGGATTGTAGTTACTCTGGTTGATTATGGCATTTATGAATATGACACAAAGAACTGGTCGGGAAAATCAATAGAAAATGATGAATTTTGTATGCCTGATGGAGGATGGTTTTATTACACAAGTTATAATATTGCTTATGAGAAGAAAACATATGACATTGTAGCCGGCTATGCAAAAAAAATAGAAAATATACACTTTGTTAGTGAAGATTTGTTTGAAGTGATAAGGCAGATAGAAAATACAATAGCAAGTAAAAAGAGTGATAAGGCATATACTCGTCGTATGCAGAGGCTTAAAGAAAGATGTGAGTATGTAATGCCGTTTGATGATGCTTTTAAGTCATATTGTAAAAAGAAGTTTGACAGGCTCGGTAAGCATATAATGTGGTATAAGCGAAAAGGGCGGTATGCTGATTTTAAGTGTTCAGCTTGCGGTTGTGAGTACAGACGGGCAACAGAGTATGGAGTGAGCTATGAGAGTCAGAGTGAAAATGTTGTTGCAACACCAAAGCAGGGTATCATAAGCCACTGTGAGATATGCGGAGCAATGGGAAAGTACCAGGCAAGGGAAAGAAAGATTGAGGAAAATCTGACAGTATATAAAGCAGATTCTTATAAAGATGGTCTTGTAATAAGAGAAGTATCTGTATCACAACGTATAAGAAAAGGTGAGAAAGAGAGTTATGATTACGATGAAGCGACAAGGCTTTATATCACACCGACAGAAGAACATAAAGATTTTTGCATATATGATGGATGGACCAGAGAGTGCAGCTGGTATGACAGAAATCTTTCAGGAATGTATTCATATCAAAGCGCAAAAGGATTCTTATACGAACCATCACTTGTAAACATAAAGAATTCTGCATTTAAATATTGTGCGATAGATACGTTTTTAAAAAGATATCCTGTGGCAGACATTGATGGATATTTCAGGGCATATAAGAGATATCCACAGCTTGAATATCTTGTGAAAATGCATTTGTGGGAGCTTGCAGAACCATTTACACGCAGTTTTTATAATACTAATAATATGGATATGACAGCAGTAAAGATAGAAGATATGCTTGGAATTTTAAAGAAAGATATTAAATATCTTGCAGAGTATAATGGAAATATAACAACATTGTATATATGCAGGCTGCAAAAGCAGACGGGGCAGCAGTTTGAAATGATATATCGTGCATGGCTTGATGAAATACTCTCGGTTGGTTATTCTTCGCATAGAAGATATGAACAGCTTATACAAATTGCTGGGCATATCAGTCTTAAAAGAGTTATAAATCAGCTTGCAAAGTATGTAGGATATACAAGTCCGGATGAACTTGAAGGAGATTATCCGACAAGGATTGGTCACCGTTTAAATGAGAGAGCCGGAAAATATCTTGATTACCTGCAGATGCGTATAGAACTTGGTTATGAGCTTAGCAACAATGTATATTCAAAGCCGCATGACCTTGACAGAGCACATCAGGAAATGGTTTTGCAGGCAGATGAAAGAAGAATAAAAGAAAAAGGCATGACAGCGGATAAAAAGTATCAGCAGATACCAAGGCTTCAAAAATATCTTTCAAAGATATATGCGTATAAAGATGACAGATATCAGGTAGTCATACCAAAAACAGCAAGTGACATTATCGAGGAAGGTCACGTACTTCACCATTGTGTAGGCGGGGACAATTATCTTAGAGCACATGATAAGCAGACAAGTACGATATTGTTTTTAAGACATACAGAAGATCCGGAGCTGAGATTTGTTACGATTGAGATAAGAAAATCTCATATAGTGCAATGGTATGGCGCATATGATAAAAAGCCTGAGAAAGATGAAGTGGACAAATGGCTTGTAGGATACAAAGAGATAATAAAAAAGCGACTGGCTTCAATAGAGCAGAAAATAGCATAGGAGGCTTGATTTTATGGAACTTACAGGAAAGAAAACATATAAGGAATTTAAAGCTGAGCTTGATAAGGAAATGCTTGCGGCGGCAAACAGCTTCTGCAGGATTGGTTATCTGCTTAGAATAGCAAAAGATACAACAATACTGCATGAAAGCGGATATGCAAATATAAATGAGTTTGCAAAAGAGGAATATAATCTTAGCAAAGACATGGTAAGCAGATACATAAGAATCAATGAAAAATATTCGGAGGGTGGATATGGAGAGCATATAGCAGTGGCATATAAGGATTATGGAGTAGCAAAACTTGCCGAGATGATAACACTCCCTGATGTGATAGCTGATAATATACCGCCTGACATGACAAAAGGTCAGATACAGAATATCCGTAAGGAGATAAGAGAGGAAGAAAAGATAACCGATATTGAAGTAGCACTGGAGACGCCTGAAAAGCCTTTAGAAGAATTTGAGAATATATTTGAACAATGGATGTATGCATATTTCAAAGAAAATACTGAAAAATTTAGAACGGCAGCAGAACTTTTAAAGAAATACTCAGAAAATCCAATGTATAGTGAAAAAGAATTTGCAGAGAAATTTTCGGATGTGTTAAGTCCAACAGGTGTAGATATGCTTCCGGCAAGGATAAAAGGATTAGGAAAACTTATGTTATCAATAAATGGCATTGACGAGCCTCCGGTGCTTATAAATGTCCGTACTGGAGAGTCAGAGGAAACGACATGGCAGCAGCTTACGGACGCATTCAAATTTGTATATGAAATGTGTTTTGAAGAGATTGAAAGTGAACATAATGTTGATGAAAGCAAGGAAAACGTTATTGAAGATGAACATAGTGTTGATGAAAACAAGGAAAATGTTATTAAAGATAGGCAGAATGTTGATGAAAATAAGAATACAGGACAAAGAGAGGTAACAAATGATGCGTCGGTATCAAAAGAGCCTGAAAATGCTATAAGCGGCAGTGATTTTGAAGCAATGAATTCTCCGGAAGAAAGTGATAACAAAGAGAGTGATATTCCTGTCGGACAATATGAAATACATAATTATCCTGAGGTATTACCGGAAGAGGAAAAGTTTGTGCCGGCTTTTGGTGAATGGATATCGACAAGAAGAAAGCCATGTCCGGATGAGCCGGGGGAATATATTGCATTTAGAAAAATTGACGAAGTACAGTGCAGGCAGTCACTTATGAGTGTTGTAGATGACAATGGAAAATTAAGATGGAGTTTTGCAGCGGACAGGATAATGTTCTGGATGCCATTACCGGAAGATCCATCCCCTGAAGAATATTGATGGAGGCATAGAAGATATGAGAGAGTATTTCAGAAACATAAGACAGAATCGCATAAAATTGAGGATGGCACAAAAGAGATTAAGGGACATGCAGGAGAACATAGCAATGATATCATCACCGGATTTATCAGGGATGCCTAAAGGAAGTCGTTCTTCAGGAGATGCCAATATAGCACATGATGTATCTGAGATACTCGAACAGGAGAAATATATAAATATTCTTAAAAGCAAAACGGCAAGAGAACGTGTAAGAGCAGAAAGGATAATACGCAGTTTAAAAAATCCGGTTGAGGCAGCAGTATTATTTGCAAGGTACATTGATATAAAAGAATGGAATGAAATTGTAAAATTTATGTACAGTGATAAAAAAGACCTTGACTATAATTTTGAGAAATATAAAAAGAGAGTATACAGGGCACACAAAAAGGCGTTTGAACATTTGGAGGAAAAAAGAAATGAAAATTAACAGGTTATGTTCAGGTTTAAGAGATAGAAATGGTCATTTTATTTTTGAAGGTGACATATGTATGCGCAATGGTGATAGGATGGAGCTTGTGAAAATATGTTATGGTGAATTTGATGTAATAGAACTTGAAAAATACAGAAGCGTTGACAGTGTGAAAGGCTGGTATTGTGATGTACTAATAACTGATGAAATAAGTTTAATGCGGCCATATAATACAAGACTTCCATTAAACAACTTTTACATTGAGCATTGGAACATGGAGATAGTCAGGGATGCTGAAATATATGACAAGTATTCTGATATAGAATACAATGCAACGGTTGTAAAAGAGACAGCAGAGTATAAAATAAATCAAAAATTCATATGTAATTTATAAAGTTTATATAATTTTAATAAAAATGGGAGTAAATGTCAGTGAATGTCACCCAAAAAGTATGATATTGTTATACTGCGAAGCAAAAGCAAAAAGTAAGTTTAACCTCCTTCTGTAGATAAGAAAAAAGAAAAAGACTGGTATAAAAGCCGGTCTTTTTGCATTTAAGATATGAGTGAACAAGAGAGGGAGGCGGCAGCAGAACAACGGAGGTGTACAGATGATTTACCAAAGAGGCATCAGAAAAAAGGCAATAATCAGAAGATTGTTAACAATATGGTTTTCATCTGTAGGCATAGGGGTTTTGTTTGGCATTTTGCTTGGTTATATCATATTTTGAAAGGCAGGTGTGTTGTGATATGGCTAAATTAACAGAAAAACAGCAAAGATTTGTTGAAGAATACCTCGTAGACCTGAACGCAACACAGGCTGCCATAAGAGCAGGATACTCAGTGAAAACAGCAGATGTGCAAGGGTCAAGGATGTTAGGAAATGTTAAGGTTCAGAGTGCTATTGGCGAGGCAATGGCATTAAGAAGCAGGCGAACAGGAATCAATCAGGACAGAGTGGTATTGGAACTTGCAAAGATAGCATTTGTTAAGATAACTGATATAGTGAACAGCGACGGAGAGATAAAGGAAGATGCGAAACCGGAGGATCTTGCCTGCATAGAAGCAGTAAAATACAAAGCTTCCTATACGGATAAGGGAGACAGTGTGGAAAGGGAAGTCAAAATATCATCAAAACTGAAAGCACTGGAACTGCTCGGCAAGCATCTTGGAATGTGGAATGACAAGGTGGATGTAAATGTGGCAGTACCTATAGTAATATCCGGTGAAGATGCTTTAGAAGATTAGGCGGTGACAGCCTATGGTTAAGAAAAGAATATCTTCACAACATATATTTGCTTATCAGAAATTTATACTATATCCGGAAAAAAAGAAAAAGACTAAGTCCGGAAAAGTCAATGTAAGGCTGCCTGACCTGGTCGGAAAAGGATATGGAACATATTGGAGATTTAAGGGCAGGTATCGTGTCTGTAAAGGTTCACGAGCATCCAAGAAGTCAAAAACAACAGCACTCTGGTATATCACCAATATGATGAAATATCCGGATGCAAATACGCTTGTAGTCAGAAAGACTTACAGAACTCTTAAAGATTCATGCTTTACAGAGTTAAAATGGGCCATTCACAGACTTGGCGTGGATGCACACTGGGATATAAAAGAGTCACCGCTTGAAATGACATACAAGCCGACAGGACAGAAGATTTATTTCAGAGGGCTTGATGACCCGCTGAAAGTAACATCAATAACGGTTGATGTCGGCTGTCTGTGCTGGATGTGGCTTGAAGAAGCATATGAGATAAGTTCAGAAGATGACTTTAATATGCTTGATGAGTCAATTCGTGGAGCTGTTCCCGAAGGCTCAGGACTTTTTAAACAGATAACGCTTACTTTAAACCCGTGGAATGAACATCACTGGATAAAGAAGCGTTTTTTTGATGCAAAGAAAGACCCGGATATACTTGCAATGACCACAAACTACAAGTGTAATGAGTGGCTTGATGCAGCGGATTTAAAAGTCTTTGAAACCATGAAAAGACAAAATCCGAGAAGGTATAAGGTAGCGGGACTTGGAGACTGGGGTATAGTAGACGGTCTTGTATATGAAAACTGGGAAGAAAAAGCGTTCTCTATTGAGGACGTAAAGAAAATATCAGGAGTGAAAACAGCATTCGGACTTGATTTCGGTTATACGAATGACCCGAGTGCTTTATTTTGCGGTTTTATTGACCAAAACAGTAAAACAATATGGGTATTCGATGAAATGTATAATGCGGGCATGAGTAATGAATCAATTGCCGCAGAAGTTGAGAGGATGGGATATCAGAAAGAAAAGATAACCGCCGATTCAGCAGAACCAAAATCAATAGACAGATTGAGGGAACTTGGATTAAAGGGCATAAGAAAAGCCCGAAAGGGAAAAGACAGCATTAACAGTGGAATTGATTTTATACAGGATTATCACATTATTATACATCCACGTTGTGTAAATTTTATTACTGAGATAAGCAATTATACATGGGATACAGATACAAAAACCGGAAAGAAGATAAACAGACCGATTGATGACTTCAATCACTTAATGGACGCAATGCGATACGCATTTGAGGATATATCAAGAGGTGATGCATTTAGCTTTGATTAGGAGGAAACAGTGAACGGATTAAACAGATTGATAGACAGAATAGCTCATTTCATACTTTACGGAGTAAATGGTGATATGAGTAATAAGGAATTTCTTGAACAGTCGATAATGCGGTGGAAAAATTCAACTGAAAGACATATGCAGATAAAAGGACATCTTTATTATGACAATGAGCATGATATATTGATGCGGAAAAGAACAATGATAGGTGAGGACGGCAAACTGCAGGTGGTGGAAAATCTTCCAAATAATCGTAATATTGATAACCAATATGCAAAGATGGTAAATCAGAAAAGTAATTATCTGCTTGGAAATCCGTTTACGATAGAAACAAAGAATGAAAGATATGCAGAACTGCTGAAAGAGATATTTAATAAAAGATTTATGAGGACACTGAAAAAATCAGGAAAGTATGCTTTGAATGGAGGGATGGCGTGGCTTTATCCTTATTATGACGAGGAAGGCAATTTTACATTTAGGCTGTTTCCGTCATATGAGATACTTCCGTTCTGGGCGGACTCAGAACATACAAAACTGCAGGGTGCGGTAAGGCTTTATCTTGTAGCCGGCTATGAAAAAAATATTCCTGTAGTTATAGAAAAAGTAGAAGTATTTGATATGGCAGGAATACACAGATATATACTTGATGGTGCAACGCTTATACCGGATGTAACAGTAAATGAACAGGATAGTTTTTATGTGACTATGACAGACGGAGACAGGGCAGCAGATGGGTTAAACTGGTCACGCATACCTCTGATACCTTTAAAGAGAAATGAGCTTGAAACACCGCTTATAAAGAATGTAAAGACACTGCAGGATGGAATAAATGTAATGCTGTCCGATTTTGAAAATAATATGCAGGAGGACGCAAGGAATACAATACTTGTATTAAAGAACTATGATGGAACAAACCTCGGAGAGTTCAGAAAAAATCTTGCCACTTTTGGAGCTGTCAAGGTCAGATATGACGGAGATACAAAGGGCGGCGTCGAGACGCTGGAGATAAATGTAAATGCAGAAAATTATAAAAATATATTGGAGATATTCAAAAAGGCACTTATAGAAAATGCAATGGGTTATGATGCCAAAGACGACAGGCTCGGCGGAAACGCAAATCAGATGAATATTTTATCTATGTATTCGGATATAGATTTAGATGCAAATGATATGGAAACAGAGTATCAGGCGGCATTTGAAGAAATATTGTGGTTTGTGAATGTACATCTTGTAAATACCGGACATGGTTCATTTGAGAATGAAAAGGTAAATATAATATTCAACCGTGACATTCTGATGAATGAGGGAGAGATAATTGACAACTGTCAGAAATCGTCGGGGCTTATATCAAATGAAACCATAATAGGCAAGCATCCGTGGGTGGATGACCCAAAACTTGAAATGCAAAGACTTGAAGAACAGAAGCAAAAACAGCAGGAAGAGGCAGCAGCAATGTATGAGCCGTTCGGGCAGCAGGACGACGGTCAGCAGAAAGACGAACAACAGGATGATGAACAGCAGGAAGAAAAAGCGGACGAGCAGAAAAAGAAAGAGGATACGGGTGAAAAATAGTGCCAAATGCGGATTATTGGAAAAAGAGGTTTTTACAGCTTGAGGAATCACAGAACAAAAAAGGAAAAAACTGTTGTAAGGAAATCGAACAGCAGTACCGGACATCAATAAGAAGTATAGACAAGAAAATAAATGAGTGGTACGGCAGAATTGCCGTAAACAATGATGTGACTATGCAGGAGGCGTATAAACTGCTTGATGCAGATGAACTTAAGGAATTTAAGTGGGATGTAAATCAATACATAAAATATGGCACGGAAAACAATGTAAATGGCAGATGGGTAAAAGAGCTTGAAAATGCCTCCGCAAAATATCACATATCAAGACTTGAAGCCATGAAAATGGATTTAAGGCAGGAACTTGAAAGTCTGATTGCCGACCAGCAAAAGACCATAGACAAAACAATGCGCAATGTCTACAAAGACGGCTATATGCACACCGCATATGAAATTCAGAAAGGTATGCACATAGGATGGAACTTTTCCACAATAGATAAAAGAAAGATAGACAAGGTTATAAACAATCCGTGGGCAGCAGACGGAAAGAACTTTTCAGAACGCATATGGGGCAATGGAACAAAACTTGTCGGTGAATTAAATCAGATACTTACACAAAATATAATACTCGGTGAAAGTCCTCAAAAGGCAATAGATAAATTATCTAAACGAATGGATGTATCGAAGAGGGCAGCAGGAAGGCTTGTTATGACAGAACAGGCCTTTTTTAGTGCCGCATCACAGAGGGAAGCCTTTAAGGAACTTGATGTAGAAGAATTTGAGATAGTGGCAACGCTTGACAGCCATACTTCAAATATCTGCAGGAGCATGGACGGCAGACACTTCCCGATGTCAAAGTGGGAGGTTGGAGTGAATGCACCGCCGTTCCATGTATATTGCAGGAGCACGACAGTGCCTTATTTTGACGATGAGGAAGAACTTGGCATAGTAAGAGAGAGAGCCGCAAGAAATGAGGACGGTGAGGTCTATTATGTGCCGGGGAATATGACATATAAGGAGTGGGAACGGGTGTTTGTAAAAGGCGGGGCAAAAGATGACATGGAGCAGTTAAGTTTGCCGCTGGAAAAAAGTAACCATATGAGATATACTAAAAGAACTAAAGAACAATTTGAAGTAGTTGCAAGAAATGTAAGGAATGAAATTACACAATACAGTAATCGTCCATCAAAGTGGAGTGGTAATATTGTAGAAGATAATTCTTTGGAACAATATGGTGTTTTGGGGAGAAAAGAATGGTCATGTGATATTACATTATCTAATAATGTAGATGATGGTATTATTTGGCATGAAATGTTACATTCGTGTTCTGCTAGTTATTATGCTCCGAATATTTATGCAGAAAATCAGGCTATAGAAGAAGCTTCAGTAGAATTTTTAAAGCAACAGATATGTCTTGAAAAAGAAATAGAAAATTTAGGTTCATATGACAATCAAGTTGCAATATTAAAAATTATTAATGAAAGATTTAATTATGGCACTGATTTGGAATTTGCAAAAGAGTTATTTAATATTCCTTTGTCGGAACGGTATAGGTGGTTAGAAAATAAAGTAGATGAAAGTCTTAGAAAATTAAACATATCATTTGAAGATTACAATGATGTAATGGGATTTTTACAACATTTAGAAGGTGGTATAAATAAATGAGTATGTCACATGAAGAATTTATGACAATTGTCAGAGAAACGAATACAAAAAGACAACATCCGGAAAACTGGACAAAAGTGGAACATTTGATAAATCGAATAATGGGTTGTGGGAAATTAACTAATGAGGAAGTATTAGTATTAAGGGAGGAAGTAAGGCAATTTTTTACTTCTGATGCATCAGATGAAGATAAAAGAAAATTATCTGGTTATACAGAAGCGTTATCTATGGTGTGTGCCGCTATAGATGATGGGTTAAAGGAGGTATAGTTATGTTGACTGAGAGAGAGTGGATTTTATTGCCACAGGAAGAACAGTTAAAGAGAGGAAAAGAGCTTTCACCAGAGGAATGCAGAAATGATTGATATGTGATTAGAGAGGTGAGTCAGTTTGAGATTATATAACATATATTATCTTTGTAAAACAGCAAAACGAAGTATTGATGAAATTGATTTTTCTGAGTTTAATAACTCAAGGGAATTTCAAATAGAAGGATGGGAAAATGGAATTACAGCTTTGAGTTTACTAAGAGAAATGGCATTTATTAAAGAGTATGTGGATAACGCAATAAAAATTATTCCCGTGTATGTAAGGAGTGATGCAAATCCAAGAATAGATGCTACTACAAAAAATCATTTTAGAAGTGTTTTAAATGAGATAAAAGTTCGGCTTGACTCGGTGATAAAATTATATGAGTCATTAGAAGCCGGTGAAGCTAAAGAAGGAATTGATATAAAAATACCAAAGTGTAATGATTTAAAGGAATACATACAGTATATGAAAGATATTGATTTTATATTAAGTCAGTGTCCTTTTATAAGTGGAAGTGGTGAGGAGATTGTTTTTAATACAGTTGATGTAGGTTCTATGTGGCTGTCACTATTTATTAAGGCGACAGCAGGAAGCCATGTTATTATGTCGGTTCTTTCAAAGATGTCAGAGATTGCTACGCAGTTTCGATCTAACAATGTGGTTATAAACCAACAGAAAGAAATTCTTGAAACTATGCGGCAGAAAAATGAAATAGGTCAGGAGATGCTAGATACCTTTAAAAAGATGAAAACGCTTATGCTTGATAATGCAGTATCTCAAATAGAGGAGAGCAGTGGTATAAAACTTGCAAATGATGAAGAACGTGATAAGGCGAGAAGAGCTATAGACACATTTTCAGAACTGTTGGACAAAGGTGTAGAATTATATTCTGCAATAGAGACCCCGGAGGATGTAAAGGTAAAATTTCCTTTTGCTGAAAATGACCCTTTATTGTCAGAGGAGGCTTTAAAGCTGATTGAGGATAAGGAAGAAACAGAAGATTAAAAAAGTTGCACCGGTGCAACCATAAAAGATATTAAAAGACCAGATTTTTATCATGGTCTTTTTTTATACAAAAAATTGCCGGGTATGACAAGGCATTAAACCGATACAGAAAGGATGGTGTAGATATGACACGACAGGAACTGGAAAATTTGGGTCTTAGCAAAGAACAGGCAGATAAAGTTTTAAGCATCAACAAAGCTGATGTTGAGGATGCCGGAAAAGAGGTTGAGACAGAAAATGCAAATCTTAGAAAACAGGTTAAGGAGCGTGATAAACAGCTTGAGGACCTTAAAGCGTCTGCCGGGGATAATGAGGAACTTAAGAAGCAGATTAAACAGCTTCAGGAGGACAATAAGACACAGGCAGCAGCACATGAGAAAGAACTTACACAGCTTAAAATTGATACGGCTGTGGATAAGGCACTCACGGATGGCGGAGCAAAAAATATCAAGGCTGTAAGAGCATTGCTTAATCTTGATGACGCTGCATTATCTGATGATGGTCTTGTAAAAGGTTTGTCAGAACAGATTGACAAACTTAAGGCGGACGAGAGTTCAAAGTTTTTATTTAATGAACCTGAACAGTCACAGCCGAAGTTTACGGGATTTCAGCCCGGAAGTGCTTCTATGGTGCCAAATTCAAAACAGGCGGGATATGAAGCGAGACTTGCCGAGGCAAGAAAGAACGGCAATCAGTTAGAAGTTATCAACATCAAACAGGAAGCATTTCAGAATGACGGAATAGCTTTAATGTAAAGAAAGGAAAGGTGATAAGATATGCCACAGAACGTAGCAGGGACAGGCAATACATTTAATTTACCAAATTATGCAGGTGACCTTTTTACGGCTTCTCCTACACAGACACCGTTTTTATCTATGATAGGCGGATTGTCAGGAGGAAAGCAGACAGATAATTTTGAATTTTCAACAGGTGTTGAGTATTCACTTCCGGAGGCAGCACAGCCAGATATTTCGGAAAACGCATCAGTGACAGCTCCGGCAGCAGTACATATAGCAAGAGAACAGAGAACAAATGTCGTGCAGATTCATCAGGAGACAATAGACCTGACATATGCAAAGCAGTCAAACAGCGGCAGGCTGTCAGGTTTAAATTCGGCTAATCAGTCGGCAAATCCAAATGATGAAAAAGCATTCCAGATTCAGCAGAAACTTATTAAGATTGCAAGAGATGTAGAGTTTTCATTCCTCAATGGAACTTACAATAAGACAACGGATGGAGATACAGCAAATAAGACCCGTGGAATGTTGGAACTTTGTACTTCGGATGCAGGAACATCCATAGATGCAAAGAGTGCTGCTTTATCTAAGGATATGTTTGACCAGTTGTTTAGGGAAATGGCTGACAAAGGAGCCATGTTTGGAAATATGGTACTTTTCTGCAATTCATATATTAAACAGGCCATAACAAATCTGTATGCAGATTTCTTCAAAGCACAGATGCAGATGACACAGAACATTGCCGGAATGAATATCACACAGATTGAAAGTGATTTCTGTAAGGTCGGAATATGCTTTGACCCGTTTATAAAGAAAGACAGTCTGCTTGTAGCAGATGTGGCACAGATAGCTCCTGTATTCCAGCCGGTACCGGGAAAAGGAAATTTCTTTGAGGAGGAACTTGCAAAGCAGGGTGCATCTGACAAAATACAGATTTACGGACAGATTGGACTTGCTCATGCTCCGGCATTTTTACATGGAGCGATAACCGGATTGGAGGTCAAATAAAGCGAGGTGGTCAAATTGTATATGATTAAGAAAAAGCCGCTTACTTCAAATATCCTTTGGGATAAGGAAAAAGGTGTTCAGCTTTGTAAGTTTATTGAGGGTAAACTTGAAACAAATGACAGTGAACTTGCAGAAAAACTTCGTGATATGGGATATGAGGTATCAGGTGAACCGGACGAAGAGCAGAAGTCAGACGAAGAGCAGAAGTCGGATGCGGAAACAAAAGGAAGAACCCGGAAAGGTAAGTGATGCAACGTGTTTAATGCGGATTTAGTATTAAAAAGATTATCTTCTTTGGGGATAGAGACGGATAAGTCGGATGAATTTTCAATCACTTTTGCCGTTGAGAAAGTAAGAAGTACGATAAAGAATGAAATTAATTGGCAGGATGTACCTGAGGGACTTGAAAATATAGCTGCTGATATGGCAGTGGGAGAGTTCCTTTTAGGCAAAAAGACATTTGCACCTGACAGTTTGAACATTGATTTGTCATATGCTGTAAAGCAGATACAGGCAGGAGATACGAACACGGTTTTTGCAACCGGGGAAAGTTCACTTACTCCGGAACAGAGACTTGATAATTTTATAAACTATCTTTTGTCATATGGAAAAGGCGAATTTGCATCATTCAGGAGGGTGAAATGGTAGATGTGGTAAATAATGCATTGAAAGCAGCAAGAAAGGCACAGGAGGCATTGTATACAGGCAGAATGACTGTATATGAACATAAGAAAATGACAGACGAAAAAACGCATCTTACAACTTTTAAAGATGTGCCCGTTATTGAGAACCGGCCGTGTAAACTGTCTTTTGAAAGTAAGCAGGCGGCAGCAGATATAGCAGCGGCAACGGCAATATCACAGACCATTAAATTATTTATATCACCCGATATAACGATAAATCCCGGAAGCAGGATAGCAGTGACACAAAATGGAGTGACTAAAGATTATACTTACAGTGGTGTACCTGCTGTATATGTTACGCATCAGGAAATAATACTTCAGTTGTTTGAGAGGTGGGCTTAGATGGCAGGTATGGGTCAGATGGATTTGAGAGAGATAAAGGAACTGCAAAGAAAGTTAAATAAAATCAGCGAAAATGATGTTGAAAAATTTTGTGAATCATGCGCAAAGGAAATTGCGGCAAGACTGCTGAGAAAAGTAATAAGAAGAACACCTGTCGGAGAGTATTCAGATACTTATGAACTTGAAGATGACGGTGAAAATAAGTTTCTTGTAGAATTTTCAAAAGTAGGAGGAACACTACGACGAGGCTGGACGTCATCGGGTGGTTCAGGTGGCGGAACAGGCGGTGTATCAGAATTTGTTTCAGGTCTTGAGGTGAGGAATACAGGCAATACATATGAGGTGGAAATCATAAATCCGGTTGAATATGCAAGTTATGTTGAATATGGCCACAGGCAGACAGCGGGCAGATATGTGCCGGCAATAGGAAAAAAACTCAAAAACAGCTGGGTAGAAGGTAAGTTTATGATGACAATATCTGTTCAGGAATTACAGACAGCCGCACCAAAGATAATTGAAAAGAAAGTTCAGAAATTTTTGGAGGGAGTGTTTGAAGATGGTGACTAAAATAGCTGAGTCAATAAGCAGTGTACTCTATTCGGAATATGGCTGTGAAAATTATATAGAGAATATAGAGCAGGGTTTGAATGAGCCTTGCTTTTTTATTCAGAGCCTTAAGCCGAGCATAAAAAAGTATCCGGGAAAAAGATATTTTAAACAAAATCCGTTTTGTATACAGTATTTTCCAAAGTCCCATACAAAGGCGGAAATGTATGCGGTAGGTGAAAATCTGCTGATGCTTCTTGAAACGGTTCCTTATGAAACAGGTTCAATACGTGGGACAAACATGAGTTATGAGATTGTAGATAATATATTGAACTTTTTTGTAAATTACAATTTCTTTGTAAGAAAGCCGGATGAAGAGATTCCAAGAATGGAGACTATGAAGCTGAGATAGGAATTGATGCGAAAGGATAGGTGACGAGATGAAAAAAAGCGAGATTGAGGTGCAGGAAAACAAGTCTGAAATTGCAGAAACTTTTAAAAAAGAAAATTTAATGTCATCAGCAAGGTATCTTGAAAAGAGAGATATTATCAATGCACTTCTTGAAGATGACAGGGAATATACATTGTCGGAGATTGACGGACTTGTAGAGAAATTTATGAAAGGTAAGGTGGAATAATGGCATTAGGTGGAGGAAACTTTTTAACTCAGAATAAAATATTACCAGGGTCATACATAAATTTTGTGTCTGTTTCTGCGGCAACCGCTGTTTTGTCTGACAGAGGAATATGCACAATGCCGCTTGAACTTGACTGGGGACCTGATGAAGAGGTATTTACCGTTACAAATGAAGATTTCCAGAAAAACTCTAAAAAAATATTTGGGTATTCGTATGATAATGTCAAATTAAAGGGATTACGGGATTTGTTCCTTAATGCGGTTACACTTCATGCATACCGTTTAAATGGCGGAGGAAACAAAGCATCCAGCGACATTGCGGAGGCAAAATATTCAGGAAAAAGAGGTAATGACATTACTATTGTCGTTTCAAAGAATGTGGATGATTCTTCAAAATTTGATGTAGTGACATATCTTGATGCGTCAAAAGCAGACAGCCAGACTGTTGAAAGTGCGAAAGAACTTAAAGCAAATGATTATGTTGTATTTAAATCTGACGCCGAACTTAGTGTATCTGCGGGGATTAAACTTTCCAATGGTACAAATGGAACGACATCAGGTGAATCACATCAAAACTATCTTGATAAGATTGAATCATTTAGTTACAACACGATGGGTGTTACGGTCAAAGATGAAGTGACAAAAAGACTGTATGTGTCATTTGCTAAACGTCTTCGTGATGAGATGGGAATTAAATTCCAATTGGTATTATATGATTACAAAAAAGCAGATTATATGGGAGTTATCAGTGTCAAAAACAAAGTGCTTGATGAAGATGAACCTGAGTCTGCACTTGTATACTGGACTACAGGAGCGGAATGTGGATGTGCCGTAAATGCGTCATTGCAAAACAGAATTTATGACGGAGAGTTTGAGGTTGATATGGATTATACACAAACTCAGTTAAAAACAGCCCTGCAGAGTGGTGAATTTGTATTTCACAGTGTAAATGAAGAGGTTCGTGTACTTGATGATATAAATACAATGGTCACGACAACAGATACACAGGGGGATGTATTTAAGGATAATCAGACAGTCAGGGTTATTGACCAGATAGCAAATGATGATGCGGTATTATTCAATACAAAATATCTCGGAAAAATGCCAAATGATGCAGCAGGCAGAACAGAACTTTGGAAGGATCTTGTGAAACTCCGCAAAGAGCTCGAGCGTATAAGAGCAATAGAAAACTTTAATGAGTCAGATGTCAAAGTTTTGCCGGGAGATACAAAAAAGGCTGTAGTAGTGGAAAATGCGGTAACTGTAGTTAATGCGATGTCAAAGATGTATATGACCGTTACTATATCATAAAGGAGGATGTTTAGATGGAAGAGGAGACAAAGAAAAATGCCGTGATGCTTGCTAATGATACATTAGCGGCGTCACTTGCTGAGTGTTATATCACGGTCGGTGACAGAAGATATAATTTTATGAATGCGATAAATGTTGAAGCAACATTTACAAAGACTAAAAGCAAAGTTCCTATTTTAGGACAGCCGGGCAAAGGAAACAAGGCAACAGGCTGGGAAGGAACAGGTAAGGCAACATTCCATTACAATACATCAATTTTTCGCCAGATGATGCTTGATTACAAAAATACAGGAAAAGATACATATTTTGATATGACAATAGCAAATGATGACAAAGATTCGGCAGCAGGAAGGCAGGAGATTGTGTTAATCGGATGTAATATTGACGGAGGTATTCTTGCAAAGTTTGATGCAGACGGAGAGTATCTCGATGAAGATATGGACTTTACATTTGAGGATTTCAGTATGCCGAAGTCATTTAATGATTTGGCGGGATTTCTGATGACAGAGTAGTTGGAAAGTATAGGCAAAAACAAAAATTAAATTGAAGAAAGGTGATATATTATGTCAAATTTAAGCAGATTTATGAAGTCGAACAAAGTACAGAAGAAAAATGAAGAGTACGCACCTACCAAATCGATGATTGGAAGTGACGGAAATCCGCTTCGATGGGAATTCAAACATATAAGTTCAAAAATGAATGAGACAATCCGTGATGACTGTACCATTGATGTTCAGATAAAAGGCAAGCCTAATATGTATCGTCCTAAGTTAGATACATCAGAATATCTTGTAAGGATGATTGTAGCATCAACGGTGGTACCTGACCTTTATAACAAGGAACTTCAGGATAGTTATGGAGTGAAGAAACCGGAGGATTTAGTCTATGAAATGGTAGATGACCCAGGAGAGTATCAGGACTTATGTACATGGGTTCAGAATTTTCAGGGCTTTTCTGATTCTTTAGATGAAAAGGTTGACGAGGCAAAAAACTAATAAATGGAGGGGATAATGAAGCAGCGTATGCTCATTATGCCCTTCATAAACTTAAAATTCGTCCGATGGAATGGATTGAGATGGAAGATAACGAAAAAGCTTTCATCATAGCATCAATAAATATTGTTATAGAGAAAGAAAAAGAAGAACGCAAGAAAGCCGAGAGACAAGCGGAAAAAGGCAGGTGATAATATGGCATCAATTCAGGCGGGAATACAGCTTGCAGACAGATTTACCGCACCCCTTATGAATATAATAAATTCCGTTAATATGGCTGTATCACAGATGGAGGCATTAAACAGCACCATGAATACAAATGTTGATGCATCGGCATATGAAGGGATAAGAAGTGAATTACATCAGGCAACAACAGCGGCACAGGGATTAAGAGAAGAATTGTCACAGGCAGCAGTGCCGACAGCACTGCCGGAACAGACAAGCCGTGTCGGTGATGAAATTCAGCAGAATACGAGAAGCCAGCAGAGTTTCAATCAAAGTATGCAAAATGGTGTGTCGGGTGCAAAATCACTTGTGGGAACGCTTATGGGTCTGTCGTTGGTAAGATCGGCTGTTAATATGGTAAAGGGTCAGCTTGATTCTGCATTGAACAGAATGGATACCATGAAAAATTACAGCAGGACAATGAATGCTATCACCGGTAGTTCGGAGGTGGCAGAAGCTTCACTTGCAAAACTTAAAGACATGACAAAAGGAACGGCGTATGGTCTTGATGTAGCTGCAAATTCCGTTCAGAACTTTGTTACAAGAGGAATGGGAACAGGAGATGCAGTAAATCAGGTGAAAGCATGGTCAGATGCCGTAGCTTTTTACGGAGATGGAACGAATGAGTCATTGAGCCAGGTTACTGATGCATTGGGAAAAATGATGACAAAAGGAAAAGTTGAGATGGATCAGCTTGACCGACTGACCGACAGAGGAATAAATGCGGTAGGAATATATGCACAGGCAACAGGACAGTCAGCAGCAGATGTACAGACTAATCTTTCAAAAGGAAATATATCAGCACAGGAGTTTATAACAACGGTATCAAGTGCATTTGAAAACGGAACAAATGGAGTATTGAATATATCCGGGGCAGCGCAAAAAGCAGGTGATACATGGGCTACATCAATAGCAAATGCAAAGGCGGCTGTAACAAGAGGTCTGATAAGCGTTATTGATAGTATAAACGAAGGACTTTCAAATGCAGGATTCGGGACAATACTTGATGGTATAAAAAATTTTGGAAGCACAGCTGAAAATGTGCTTGGAACTATAGGTAATGTGATATCGGGAGTGATAACCGTGGTTGCACCGGTAGCGGGATGGATAGCAAATTTAGCTTCATCTGTAGTAGATAACTGGTCTTCAATTAGTCCGATTGTTTATGGCGTAGTGACGGCATTAGCGGCATATTGTGCGGCAATGGCGATAGTAAAAGCGGTAGAGCTGGTAGCTACGGGAATAAAGATTGCGATGTGTGTAGCAGAATATGCACATGCGGCAGCAACGGGTGTAGCGGTTGCGACAACAACAGCAGAGACAGCGGCACAGCTTGGACTTAATTCTGCATTGTTAGCTTGCCCGATAACCTGGATTATATTATTGATTGTGGCACTTATAGGAGTGCTTGTGGCAGTTGCAGCAAAGATAGCTAAAATGGGTGGCACAGCAAAGTCTACATTTGGTGTCATTTGTGGAGGTATAAATGTTGTGCTTCAATTTTTTAAAAATCTTGGATTGGGTGTAGCCAATGTTGCATTAGGAATAGTAAAGGCTGTTGGTGCACTGGGTTCTAATATTAAGACTGCATTCAATAATACTATAAGTTCAGTGCAATCAATGTGGTATGGTTTGCTGTCTACTGTATTGTCGGTAATAGCAGACATATGTAAGGCTCTTAATAAACTTCCTTTTGTAAGTTTTGATTATTCAGGAGTTACATCGGCTGCAGACGATTATGCGGCAAAGTCATCAAAGGCGGCAAATAATAAGGGCAGTTATAGAAGTATTTCAGAAGCGTTTAAATCAGGTTCATCCAAATTTAATGTTTTTCAGAGTGGATGGTCATCAAAGGCATACAAATCCGGAGCTTCATTCGGTGATGGTGTGACTAAAAAAGTCAAAAACATGTTCAGCGGAAGTAAGGCAACATCGAATATGAACAAAAAGGATTACAATTCTATTCTTAACAAAACAAAAGGAACAAATGCTTTGCAGAATAATACAGCGGCAACGGCAAAAAATACTGCGGGTACGGCAAAGAATACCGCAAAGTCAGCTCAGGCACTTTCAGCGACAAGTGAGGACCTCAAATATCTTCGTGATATGGCTGCACAAAAATATATAAATCGTTTTACGACAGCAAAAATAACAGTGCACCAGATAAATCACAACAAGATAAATAAAAAGCTGGATCTTGATGGTGTGACAGAACACCTCAGAAAGACAATGGAAGAACAAATGATTTCAGCGGCGGAAGGAGTGCATATATAATGTATTCAATGTATATACAAGATGTGTTGTTTCCGGTAACACCGGGGAAAATATCATATAAGATTGGCAACAATAACAAGACTATCACCCTCATTAACGAGGGTGAAGTCAATCTTATAAAAACGCCGGGGCTTACGGAAATAACAATAGATGAATTATTACTGCCTGTGTATCAGAAATATCCTTTTACACAATATGAACACGGTTTTAAAACAGCCAAATATTATCTTGATAAACTTGAAAAGTGGAAAAAGAGCAAAAAGCCTGTAAGTTTTAAAATGATTAAGCCGGAACCTGTTGGAACGAAAGGTGATTTTTATGGTTTTGATTTTTCAAAATATACAAAGCAGATGTTGATTGGCTCTAAGGGAACCGTTTATAAGTATGTCACTATTGAAGATTATGAAATAATGGAAGATACAGAGAATTATGGAATGGATATAGCTGTAAAACTTACGATGAAGGAATATCGTCAATGGGGAATAAAGAAGCTTGTTGTAAAAAAGAGCCAGACATTGAAACAGGTAGCAGTCAAAAAAAAGACGAGAAAAACAAAAAATACGGCAAAGACCTATAAGGTAAAAAAGGGTGATACATTGCTAAACATAGCAAAAAAGCAGCTTGGAAATGCATCAAGACGTAAAGAAATATATAAACTCAACAAAAAGCAGATAGAACAGGCGGCCAAAAAGCATGGCAGAAAATCATCATCCAATGGATTGTATCTTTATAAGGGAACAGTTTTGAAACTGCCGAAGTGAGGTGTTGTGTATGGCAAAAGATATAGTAGATGTTGCAATTGGTGAGATTGGATATAAAGAACAGGGAAACAACAGAACAAAATATGGTGCGTGGTATGGAATGAATGGCGCTGCATGGTGCCACATGTTTGTTTCATGGTGTGCGTACAAAGCCGGGGTATCAACATCAATAGTTCCCAAAACTGCATCCACTTCTGCCGGAATGGCATGGTTTAAGAAGAACGGGCTGTTCAGATACAAGGGAAAATATATACCGAAACGTGGGGATATTGTTTATTTTAAGACAAACAGAAGTCATGTAGGAATTGTTGAAAAAGTTGTTGGAAGTACATTGCATACAGTTGAAGGGAATACGTCAGACAGGGTTGCAAGAAGGACATACCCGCTTTCAAATGCAACGATAACAGGTTACGGAGTACCGAAGTACAAAAATGTGTCAACAACTAAGAAGAAAACTAAAAGCCACAAAAAGGAACTTGCGTATCTTAAAAAAGTTCTAAAGAAGAAAAAAACATTATCTCAAACAATTGTTTCGGAT
This sequence comes from uncultured Lachnospiraceae bacterium, assembly GCA_934320845.1. Lineage (GTDB taxonomy): Bacteria > Bacillota > Clostridia > Lachnospirales > Lachnospiraceae > Butyribacter. The sequence continues at coordinate 20,703 of CAKRFU010000012.1, read as the reverse complement.
ATAAAGGAAACTACAAATATTCCAGAAGGCATTGTAACTATTACCGTTGTAAATGGCAGTAAACGCTATGATGTGCCTGCGTTAGAAGGTGTGAGTATAACATGGGAGAGAAGTGGTACACCCGGAAAGCTGACATTTGAAACAAAGTATGTAAAGAAATACAAGATAGTTGAAGGAAACAGTGTGCTTGTAACTGTAGATAAGAAAAAATTTTTCTTTGGCTTTATATTTACAAGACAGTTTAAGAATGATGGATTTGTGACATTTACGGTATATGACCAGTTGAGATATTTGAAGAATAAAGAGACGCTTGTCTATAAAAATAAGAGAGCAGATGAAGTTATCAACATTATAGCTAATCGTTTTAATCTGAATTGTGGAAAACTTGCAAATACAGGGTACAGAATGTCAGCTATTGAGGATAATACAACGCTTTTTGATATTATACAGAACAGCTTGGACAATACGGTTTTGAGTACCAATGTAGTTTATGTTCTATATGACGAAGTCGGAAAACTGCAGTTAAAGAAAGTCGGGGATATGAAAGTAAACGGATGTCTTGTAGATAAAGAAACAGGTGAAGAGTTTACATATCAGACAAGCATAGATTCAGATGTATACAACCAGATAAAGCTTATTTATGAAAACAAGAAAAAGGGTTCTTATGATTTATATGTAACAAGGAACAGCAAGAACATAAATAAGTGGGGTGTTTTGCAATATGTTGAAAAGATTGATACCCCAAAGTTAGGAAAACAGAAATCGGCGGCATTGCTTAAACTGTACAACAAAAAGCGGAGAACACTGAGTATAAGCGGAGTTATAGGAAATACAAATGTACATGCTGGTTCCCTTGTACCGGTAATACTTGAACTGGGTGATATGAAAGTATCTAATTATATGCTTGTTGAAAAGGTAACACATAAATTTAATAACAGGCAACACACGATGGATCTTGTTGTATCAGGAGGTGGGTTTGTCAGTGGCTAATTCAAGTCTTATACAGCTTATAAAGCAGATGGCAGTTGAGGCAGTCAGGGCAGCAAAACCATGTGATTATCTTGTAGGTGTTGTGATGGAAACAGATCCTCTGAAAATAAAAGTGTCAAATACGCTTATTCTTGAAGAGGATTTTTTGGAGTTAACTCGGAATGTAACTGATTATGAAACAGAGGTGAGCATTACTAAAGAGTATGACTGGAAAACACAGGATAAATCAGGAGGAAGTGGCTATTCGTCGTTTGAGACGCATAGCCATGACATTGTGACTGAAAAGAAGAAAATAAAAATTCACAATGCTTTAAAGGCAGATGACAAGGTTTTAATGCTTCGCAAATCGGGTGGTCAGGAATTTATAGTAATAGACAGGATGGTGACAGATGATACCGAATAACGAATATGATGAAGAAATTGATGAGGAACAGCAAAGTGATTTTGAGGAATATCAGGAGCCATCATTTACACATGCTATGTATCTGACAGAGGATGAAAAAAGATTTCTTGGAAAAGTGGATGATGAAGCTGCTATTAAACAGGCCATACTTAAAATTTTAAATACAGAGAGATACGAAAGTGAAATATATTCATGGGATTACGGTATAGAACTGAAAGACCTTATAGGAAAGTCAACGCTTTATGTACTCAGTGAAATAGAAGAAAGAGTAACTGATGCGGTTACGGCAGATGACAGGATAGAAGATATTGAGGACTTTACGGCAGTGGCATTAGACAAGCATACTCTCTATATAACCTTTACGGCGGTTACTGCACAGAGAGAACAGATTAGTATAGAAGATGAGGTGAATATATAGTGTTTGAAGAATATGATTTTGACACGCTTGTAGAGCGCATGCTTTCAAATGTAGATGACAAGTTTGACAAAAGAGAAGGTTCTGTTATTTATGATGCGGTGGCACCTGCGGCACTCGAGCTTGCAAATCTGTATGTTGCACTTGATATGGTAATGGATGAAGTATTTGCTGACAGTGCGTCATATTATTATTTGATAAAAAGAGCGGCAGAGAGAGGAATTTATCCGAAAGAAGAAACTTATGCAGAATGTAAATTGACAGTGCTTCCGGCAGATACGCAGATATCGATAAATGACCGTTTTGCATTGGGAGAACTAAATTACATAGTCACGTCGGTTATAGATGCCTCTCAGGGCTTATATAAGCTCACATGTGAAACAGCGGGGACGATTGGAAACCAGCAGCTTGGTGATTTAATACCGTTAGAAACGAAAAACAGTCTTAATGATATGCAAAGTGCAAAGCTTACTGAGATACTTATCCCGGGAGAAGATGAGGAAGATGTGGAGGAGTTCAGGGAGCGTTATTTTGAATCATTTAATCAGACTGCATTTGGCGGCAATAAGGCAGATTATAAAGAGAAAGTCAATGATATTGCAGGTGTTGGCGGCTGCAAGGTTATAAGAGCATGGGAGGGCAGTTATAGTCCGGCTGATATGATACCGAATGACACAGTGGGATCATGGTTTGCAGTCCAGTCAGAGAGTACACTTGGAAAAGACGCTTACGAATGGCTGCAGGCGGTATATAATGCAGCAAAGCAGAAGCTTTTAACAGTTGGCGGAACGGTAAAGATTATAATAATAACGTCTGAGTTTAAAGCACCGTCAACAGTATTGATAGACAGTGTACAGACAGCAATAGATCCTGTAGTAAATGCAGGTGAAGGCGAGGGAGTAGCGCCTATCGGTCACGTTGTAAATGTTGAAGGAGTGCAAAATCATAAGATAGACATTGCATTAAAGCTTGTCTATAAAGAAGGCTACACATATGCAGGGCTCGAAAGTAATATAAAAGAAAGCATAGATGCCTATTTTGTTGAACTCGCAAAGACATGGCCCGAGAATGAAAATCTGATTGTCAGGGTAAGCCAGATTGAAGCAAGGTTGTTAATGATAGATGGAATTTTAGATGTAGACTCCATAAAACTTAACAACGCATCAGAAAATATAATACTCAGTTATAATGAGATACCGTTGCGAGGTGATGTAAATGTCTGAAGTGACAGAAAGAAAAAAACTTATTGAATATTTACCGACATTTATGCAGCAGTTTCCGGAAATGCAGGAGATAATGAAAACGCAGAATGTTGAGACAGACATATTAAATAAAAATATATTTGAGGTTCTCGATAATGCCTTTATTGAGGAATGTAATGAGTACGGAATTAAAAAATATGAAAATATACTGGGTATCATTCCGACAGCAGAGGATACACTTGGTTCAAGAAAAATCAGAGTGTTAAATCGCTGGAATGATACCCTTCCGTATACATACAGAGTATTGATTAGGAGACTGAATATATTTTGTGGTGTTAATAATTATGATATCAGCGGAGAATTAAAGAGATATGAATTATTTATAACAACCGATTTACCGGAGCATGGAGCTATAGACGAATTAAGTATTATGATTGACTCTATAATTCCGGTTAATATGTTTGTTAAGTCTAATAATAAGATGAGACGCGGAACGAAAAATGTTCTTTATGTAGGAGGTACAGTTATATCCACAAGGTTTAGAACGATATGAAAGGCGGTGCGATATGAAAAGTCTGATAGTAACAGATAGTGGCAATGAACTTATTGCAAGAGTGATTGCAGGAGAAACAACAATATCATTTACAAGGATTGCCGTAAGTGACTGTGACTACTCGGAAATTGATGTGAAACAGATAAAGGATTTACAACAGATAAAACAAACAGTTCCAATATCAAAGATTTCAAGGTTAGACAAAAATATGATAGAGGTACTTGCTGCTGTAGAAAACAGACAGGTTGAGGAAGCATACTTTGTTTATGCTTTGGGAATATATGCCAAAGATTCAAATGAAAATGAAATTTTATATGGTGTAAGTCTTTGCGATGAAAATCCTGATTATATGCCGGCATATGAAAGAAAAGTATTGTCAGGAATATTATATAGGCTTGATATTGTAGTAGGTGATAGTGAGCAGGTTTTGTTAGATGTAAACCCGGCAGCAGTAGCCACAACATTGCAGGTAGAGCAGATTGAAAATGATTTGATAAGACATACACAAGATAGGGAAATACATGTCACGGAAGAAGAAAAGAAAAAGATAGCTGATATTATAATTCCAAATGAAATACAGGGGACGTTGTCAGCCGGGAAAACAGAACTTGTATTAAGTTCTGAAAAAATATCAGCAGACTCAACAATAGACATATATACGGATGTGTATGGAGTATCTCCGAAAACAGCAACAGTAGCAGACAGAAGTATAACAATGACATTTAAGGCACAAACGAAGAGTGTGCAAGTGAAGGTGGTGGTAAAGTAATGGCATTTTTTAGATGCGGCGGCGGTACGGATACATCTGATGCAACAGCAACCGCAGAAAATATATTAAGTGGGAAAACGGCTTATGTAAATGACGAGAAAATAACCGGAACAATGACTGACAACGGAGCAAAGACAGCGTCACTAAATTGTGGCGGAAGCTACACAATTCCTAAGGGTTATCACAATGGTTCCGGAGTAATTCGTGCTAACAGTGCGAGCAGTCAGAACTTAATTACAGCTACAATTGACGGGGTAAAAGCAAAAAATGATATTGTTCTAAAATTTTTAACGGATAATCTGAATATAAGTAGATTACCATATGTATTTAGTAATGGTTGTGTAGTTGTGTTTAAAGGAGAGCCACATATTTTAGGGGGAAGTAGTAGTGAAGACAATACAACTTATACAAATCATTACAGGTGGAACGGTTCGAGTTGGGAAAAAGTGAGTACATTGCCATATACTTTTAGTCGAAGCTCAGCAGTAGTGTATAATAATGAAATTCATATCTTGGGTGGAGAAAATGGCAGTGTTGGAACAAATCATTACAAGTGGAATGGTTCGAGTTGGGAAAAAGTGAGTACATTACCATATAATTTCTGCGGAAGTTCGGCAGTTGTATATAACAATGCAATACATATTTTAGGTGGAGATAATAATGACCATGCTAAAAAGCACTACATGTGGGATGGAAAGACATGGTCATATGTATCGAGCCTGCCATATAATTTTACTCGTAGTTCAGCAGTTGTGCATGAAAATGAAATTCATATCCTTGGTAGTAGTAGCTTTCAGGCTGAAACAAATCATTACAAGTGGAATGGCAGTTTTTGGACAAAAGTGTCAATATTACCTTATAAATTCAGTACAGGGCAAGTAGTTAATTTTAATAATGAAATTCATATTTTGTCTGGAGCTAGTATTGCAATGTTCAAGAATAGCCATTATAAATACAGTAATGCTGTATGGATAAAAATATCTGATTTGCCATATGATTTAATAAATGGGGGTGCCGCAGTGCATGATGATGGAATTAATATTTTTGGTGGAGACTACTATGGAACATTTGGAGAAAAACATTACATGATAAATATAAAAATATATAGAATGGTATAAAAGAAGGGTAGGTAAATAATGAAAACAACAGATTTTAAATTTAATGAAATGGCGGTAGCTTATGAAGTTTTAGAATATGGTTATGACGTTTATCTCGACAATAATATATGGATAAGTCAGCATGAACCTTATATTCCTTATCCAAATTTAAGTTATGAAGCCGGATGTTTGAAACAGATTGAAGAAATCTGTAAAGTGGAAGAACCGCAGGAGGATGAAACACAGCAGAGATTATCAGCGTTGGAGGCAGAGAATACAAATCTTTACGCAACGATTGATGATATATTAACTAACATAATACCTGCAATGGTGGCAGGCACAACAGAAGAAAGTGAGGAATAGTAACATGGTAACATTTATTGCAAAAATGATTAGGAAGCAGGCAGACGTGAGTGAGGAAAAAGGCATTGCAAAATATAAAGCATATTTTGTGAAAACCAAAATTTATGCTGAGTATAGAAACGATGTCGATACTATCTTGAGAACGGATGGTTATGAAAATGTAATAGTAGCAGATTAAAAAGAGTAGAAGCTTAAAGGCTTCTTTTTTAATGCCTGAAAAGGCAGGAAAGGACAAAAAGATGAGAGAAAAACTTTGTGCATTGGTAGGAGTGGCAGGCAGCTTTATAGCTGGGATGTTTGGAGGATGGGACAGCGGGCTTGTTACACTGCTTATATTCATGGCAGCGGATTATATAAGCGGCATTTTGGTGGCAGCAGTATTTAAGAAGTCACCTAAGTCAAGCGGTGGAACTTTAGAAAGCAGAGCCGGGTTTAAAGGACTTTGCAGGAAGTGTATGACGTTAGTTTTTGTGATGATAGCGTACAGGCTTGATTTAATGCTTAGCACCAGCTACATAAGGGATATGGTAGTAATAGCATTTATAGCAAATGAACTGATTTCACTTGTTGAAAATGCAGGTCTTATGGGGGTACCAATACCGCAGATAATAAGTAAGTCAGTAGATATTCTTATGAAAAAATCAGAAGGAGGAATTGACAATGAGCAAAGCGAAGAAAGTAATTAAAAGAACAGCATCAAAAAAAGCGGTTAATCTGATAAAGCAGTTTGAGGGATGCAGGTTAACAGCATATCAGGACAGTGTGGGTGTTTGGACTATTGGATATGGGACAACAAATGCGGACAAGTCTATCACCGGCTTGACAATTAAAAAAGGTACAAAAATAACCCAGGCACAGGCTGAGCATTTTTTACTCAAGTCACTTAACAGTAAATATGGTGCAAAAGTGAATAAGTTTTTCAAAAAATATAAGTGGTCACAGAACCAGTTTGATGCGTTAATATCATTTGCTTATAACATAGGTTCAATAGACCAGCTTACAGCGAACGGAACAAGGAGTATAGCGCAGATAAGTAACAAAATTCTTGCATATAACAAAGCTGGAGGAAAGGAACTTGCAGGACTTACAAGGAGAAGAAAAGCAGAAAAGAAGCTTTTTGATACAAAGTAAATAGTTTGAAAAATTGGAAATAGAAAACCCCCGATGTTGCACCATCGGGGGTTTTCGTTTTGAAGTCGAATTGTATGGACTTCTTGTATCTATTTTTCTGGCGACATTATAGCATATGCGAAAATTCTTTGCAATATACAAATTTAAAAATATTATTTCATACTGCGTCTATAGTATCAACATCCCACTGTATAGCACGATAACCACACTTCTCGGCAGTTTCAACAAGCGTATCGTTATAATCACCATAAGGTGGACGGAAAACCTTCATATCATATCCGGTAAGTTTTTTTACTTTGTTATGTACTTTCATAATTTCATCTTCGCACTCGCCGGAAGATATAGTTGACATTTGCTTGTGGTTTTGACTGTGGTTGCCTAATTCGTGTCCGGCTTTGTAAAGTGCTTTTACATCATCAGGGTAAGTATCAACCCAGCCGCCGGTCATAAAAAAAGTTACATGGACATTTTTCTCTTTCAATACTTTTATTATTGTCTGAGTGTCTTCATTACCCCAGGCGGCGTGTGGCTTGTTGTAAAATTTATACTTGCGCATAATATAAACATGTGATATTATATAGGACAAAATAAAGAAAATTCTTCAGGGCGGGGTGAGATTCCCCACTGGCGGTAAAGTCCGCGAATCGATTATATCAAGCATGTTGAGCATATTGATTGTATTGTTTACAAAAAAACATTGGTTATATCGACTGAATCGGTGAAATCCCGATACCAACAGTATAGTCTGGATGAGAGAAGATTTTAGAAAGCATTATTATATTTGAAGTTGCAGAACCCTGAGATTATTCTATCTCGGGATTTTTTGTTTTACAGGAATATTTTTCCGCAAAGTAAAAATCCATGCAATGATGCACAAACTTTGGCAAATGAACAAAAACTCCATTATTAATGTGAATAAAACCTCAAAGAATTTTCGTATAAAGAAAGGAAGAGGAAAATGGCAACAGCAGGAAAGACATTACACGTTACAAATGGTTCAAATGGCATGAAAAAAAGAGGAAGCATAAAGAAAATGACACTTACGGCAATGTTAGCCGCTATAGCAGTTATTCTTATGTATATGGAAATACCGGTACCGTTTATGCCGGGATTCATAAAATTGGATATATCTGATTTACCGGCACTTTTTGGAAGTTTTATATATGGTCCGGCATGTGGAGTATTGATATGTCTTGTGAAAAATGTATTGCATTCATTTGCTACAAACACAATGTTTGTCGGTGAGATTTCTAACTTTATTTTAGGGTGTGCGTTTGTTGTTCCGGCAGGAGTGATTTATAAAAAAAGAAGTGATAAAGCAGGAGCAGTTATAGCTTCAATCACGGGTACGGTAGTGATGGCACTTCTGAGCATTGTATCAAATTACTTCTTTGTATATCCGATTTATTATAATTTTATGCCAAAAGATATGATACTTAAAGCTTATCAGGCAATATTCCCTGGTGTACACAGTATATTACAGGCACTTATTGTATTTAACGTACCGTTTACTTTATTAAAAGGTGCAATATGCGTAGTGCTTGCATGGCTTTTATATGTACCGCTTGCACCGATGATGAGAATTAAAGACTAAAATATAAAAAATAATAAGCCCCTGAACCGACTGCATAAGTCAGACTAAAATTTGGAAAAGTCAGGTATTTGCAAGTGAATGTCGGTTCAGGGCTTTTTTACCGTGGGATACCTATTGAGCCGCCTTGTAGGTTACTTTTGACTTTTGGATGTGCAAAATAGTAACTGCATGCCAAAGTCTTGGAGTATTCTGCATGTTCAAGCTTTTTTTGCTCGCGGAGTTCATAATCAGTAAAAGGTTCATCAAAAGTGCTGAGGTCGTAGTCAGCAAAGTATTCATCAAGTATCATTTCGTGGCGGAGATTTTCAACCTGATCAGTAAGTTCTTTAGCATCGGATGTGTGCGTATAGTCAACAGTATCAAGCAGTTTGCAGATTTGGGTCATAACCCCGATTTCACGCTGTAATTCATTTCTGTGATTTTTACAAAGTTCAGATAATTTTTCAGGTGACTCCAACATTTCATGTATCTCATCAATTGAAAAATGAAGTTTACGCAATGATACAATTGTTTTTAGCTTTTCTATTGAGTCATCGTCATAATCTCTGAATAATCTGCCGGACTTAGTCTCGGTCATAGGTTTAATAAATCCGCAGTTTTCATAATAGCGTATGGTTTTCTGACTTACATTGAGTAAGTTTGCTAATTCTTTAATTTTCATAAATAATCCCTCATTTCCATGTAAAATTATAATATTTTTTGTATCTGAATTAAAAATATCATATAACCTTAGGGAATAAGCAAGCATATTTTTCATAATATTATATTTTTTTTGAAAAAATCCTTAAACAGCCTTTATCACGGAGTTAAATTTGATTTTTAAGGTGCTAAGATGTATACTGTATACAAGAAAAATGAATAAATACTAGAATGGGGTGGTCAGCAAATGATTATAGGAATTTTTCTTATGGTGACATTTTTTACGGCATCACTTGTACTTATATATTTATCAATTAAATCTAAAAAAGAAATGGAGCGCAAGAAAAATGAGTGCACAGAAATTGCGAAAGGTACAGTTGAGACAATACGCAAGATAGGTGACAGTGAGAATAATGATAATTATTATCCGACATTTGCCTTTTTTGATGGGAACTGCATTGTGCAGGAAGAATCTAAAATAGGTTATTCAAAAGGTGTATGGAAAAAGGGAGATTTGGTGCAGATAAGGTTTAATGCAAAGAAACCATCTGATTTTTGGGTGGTGAGTGATTCGATACCTGCGTGGGTGTGGCTTATTTCAATAGGAATAGGTTTTGCAGCAATAGGCTCATTAGGAATATTATTGTGCTATTTTGCTGCTAAATATTAGCGCACGCACACTAAGTAAAGAGAGGAAATACAAATGAAAAAATCGATTAAATGTTTATGTGTTATTGTTATGGCAGTATTTTTTTTGGTAGGATGCGGTGCAAATAAGGATAACAAAAAAAATGAGGAAAAAGTTAAATTAGACCCTGAAAATCCGGTTTCAATACGAGTGTGGCATTACTATAACGGCAGTCAGCAGGCGGCATTTGATGCACTTGTCAATGAATTTAACTCAACAAAAGGTAAAGAACTTGGGATAAATGTTGAGGGAATAAGCCAGGGAACTGTTTCAGATTTGGCAAAAACGATTTCAGATTCTATTGACGGAAAAGTTGGTGCTGAAAAACTTCCGAATATTTTTTCTTCATATGCAGATACAGCTTATTATGCCCAGCAAAAGGGAAAACTTGTTGACCTTTCCGAATATTTTTCTAAAAAGGAATTAGAAAAATATGTTGATTCATACATAGAAGAAGGATATTTAAAAAATGATAAGGCGTTATATTTATTTCCGGTAGCAAAATCAACAGAGAGTCTTATGATAAATAAGACTGATTGGGAGCCGTTTGCAAAACAGACAGGTTCATCGTTAGACGAGCTTAAAACAATTGAAGGTGTTGTGAGAGTTGCTAAGCGTTATTACGAATGGACAGATGCAAAAACACCTAATAAACCAAACGATGGAAAAGCTTTTTATGGAAGAGACTCTATGGCAAATTATTTTGTTATAGGAATGAAACAGCTTGGCAAGGATATTTTTGAAGTTGAAGATGGCAATGTAAAGTTTAATATAGATAAGAAGCTTATAAAACGTCTGTGGAAAAATTATTATGTACCTTATATAGATGGTTACTTTACAGCACTTGGTAAATTCAGGTCAGACGATGTTAAGACAGGTGATTTACTTGCCTATACCGGTTCATCAATGTCCGCAATGTATTTTCCGGACAAAGTAGAAGATGACGATAAAAGTTACGATATAGACTATAAGGTGCTTCCGGCTCCGATAATGTCAGGTGGAGAAAATTATAAAGTTCAGCAGGGAGCAGACATGGCTGTGACAAAGTCAGATAAAAAACATGAATATGCGTCTTGTGTATTTATAAAGTGGTTTACTCAAAAGGAGCAAAACCTCCAGTTTGTATGTGAATCGGCCTATATGCCCGTATTAAAATCTGCGAATAATGTTAAGGCATTGGACGATATAATAGAAAAGAAATCACTTAATATAAACAATAAGACATATGACTGTTTGAAAAATGTAATGGGAGATTTCGATAATACAAAATATTATACAACTAAAAATTTTGAAAACGGAAGCAGTGCAAGAGACGTTTTGGAAACAAATTTATCCTCTAAGGCACAGAAAGACAGAAAAGAAGTAGAAAAAGCATTGGCAAAAGGAATGAAGCGCACAGAGGTTATAAAAAAGTATACAACAGAGGAAGCATTTGATAAATGGTATGGGGAGTTTTGTGATGCACTTAGTAATTCGTTAAAATAGGTTTAAAATATGGGGATTTTGAGCCGAGGAGGGGAATTTTGAAAAAGAAAAAGAGACTGCTTTATATATTTTTAATACCACTTCTGGGAATAGTTCTATTTCAGGGAGTGGTTCCATTTTCAATGCTGTTTTTCAGTGGTGTTAAAGAGAGTTTGGAAAAAAATACAGTGAATATGGACAGTCATATAACAGAAAACCGTCAGGTGACTCTGCAGAATGCAATGAATGAACAATGGGGAGGGATAAGCAGGGAAAGTGATGAGCTTTGTAGTGTTTTAAAAGAGGAATTAAAGCATGGAAATTTAAATATAAAAGATTTTTTAAATGATTCGTCAGCACAACAAAACTATTTAAAACATATATTTAAGAATTTGGTTTCAAGCCTGCAGCATGGAAACAGCTCAGGTTTATTTGTTGTGCTTGCTAACAGTGGAAGTATAGAGAAAAAAATAGAATATAACGGTTTTTTTATCAGAGATTCTGACCCGCAGACAAAAACAGCAAACAATGCTGATTTGCTGCTCGAAAGAGGCAGCAAGAGATTGGCACGCATAGAAAATATTTCTCTTGATACGGCATGGACAACAAATTTTAGGTTTAAAGGTGCAGGGAACAGGGAGGCAGACGATTTTTTTTATAAGCCGTTTCTTGCTGCACAGAAAAATAAAGATACAGATATGAAAAATCTCGGATATTGGTCTAAACCGTTTATCCTTGAAGATTACTATATGGACAATCACAAAATGATAACCTATTCTGTGCCGTTGATTTATGACAATGAAATATACGGAATTTTGGGTGTTGAAATATCTTTGCCATATCTGAACACTTTTTTTCCTGCTTCGGATTTTGACCGTGGGCTTAATTCCGGGTATGCCCTTGTAATAGAAAAAGAGAATGGGAAATTTGAGGTGGTGACAGGAAACGGAATATTATATGACACAATTGTCAGAGAACAGAAATTTAAAAGCAGAGGATATAAAAAAAATTTCAAATTGTATGACATAGAAGGTGCAATGTTTAGAAAAAATAAGATATATGCAGTAAAAAGTCCGCTTGAGTTATATATTAATAATGTGCCATATGAGAATACAAAGTGGGTCTTATATGGTCTGGTGTCACAAAAATCTATTTTTGAACTTGGAGAGCAGGTTTATTCAAGCATTGTTATAGCTATAGGTATTTGTGCGCTTCTTGGACTAACAGCAGTTATATTACTTATCAGGTATGTCACAAAACCTGTATATCGTCTTATGGAGAGTGTTAGAGGCGGTACTGATGGTATACATGGCTTTAAAGTTTCAAATATATTGGAAATAGATGAATTACATGATATTGTTGAGAAAGTAACGGATGCACAGAAAAGAACTGAAGACCAGCTTCTAGATGAAAAAGAAAAATATAGAATTGCAGTAGAAAGTTCAAAAGACATATTTTTTACATATGAAATAAAAGATTGTGTTATGGAGATAGTTAACAGCTCAATATATGATGGTAAATGGGATTGTTCGAAGGATGATTGTGCTCTGTTAGACAATATTCATTCTGTTGACAAAACATTGGTGTTAGATAAATTCAGGCATGATATTGGTGATATGAGCATAGAATTTCGTCTGTTCATGAATAAATGTCATGAATACAGATGGGTAAATTTATGTGGGAGTTTGTTAAAAGACAACAATGGCGATGAGACAAGAGTAGCAGGCTACATAAGAGATATAAATCAGAGAAAGATATTAGAGATAGAAAAGATACATAAGAAAAAATTTGATTCGGTTACTTCTCTGTATAATCTGGAAACAGGTATAGAACTTGTAAAAGAGTTTAGAGAGGGCAAGGAAGATATAATACTATTCTTAATTGACATTGACAGATTTATGAATATTAATGAGCAGTACGGTCTTGTATTTGGCGATATTATTTTACAAAAGATATCTGATATAATGATTGAATGCTGCAGATGTAACAATGTTGCGGAGTTCATCGGCATACGTGCAGGTTCAGATGAACTTTTATGTATGGGAGCAGGTGTATCGCTAAATAAAATTATACATATAATCGAAGAAATGAGTGTGCGTTTTGCAGAACTCACAAACAAAAATTATCTGGATTTAAGCTTTAAAGCGGGAATAACAATAGCTGATAAAGATATTTCAACAGAAAAGCTTGTAAAACAGGCACAGGCGGCAATTAGAGTTTCAAAGGATAAATGCAGCCTGTATTCAGTATATCAGGATTTAGACGAGAGCTGTCAAAATCTTGATTTTGAGACTAGATTTGGTGAGATAGCTTCATATCTTTATATAGAACAAATGTCTATTGTATCAATAGCACTTAATCTTTTTGATAAGGGTGGAAATTTTGAAACGATTCTTGATGTTTTTGTATTGAAGTTAATAAAAAAATATAATATAGAAAATCTTTTGATAACAATGTTTAATGAAGAAGATGCGGTTATAAGTGTAGATTATGATTGGTCAGAAAGGAAAAAAGAGACGAGAAATCATAATAATATAAGTATTTTCAGGTGTACAGCACAGGATTGTGCGGCTTTTATGAGAGTTACCGATTTGGATACAGTCAGATGCATAGATGAGAGTGTACCTATAAATCAGAATGTAGCTAAAGTCTATAATGCAAAAGATGGTGTCATCATAAATATGGAGGATAACGGGAAATATTTCGGAAGTATATTTTTATTTGGCCTGTCGTCAGATATTTGTAATGACGATATGGAGAAAAAGAATCTTCAGGAAATAGGAACCATTATACAAAATCGTATAAATCTCGATAAACATGATTCAGCGGCACAGGCTAAATCTGACTTCCTGGCGCGTATGTCCCACGAGATAAGAACACCGATGAACGGCATTATAGGAATGACAGAAATTGCAATCAGAAGGGATCGTGAAAGAAAAACGGTGACGGACTGTTTGAATAAAATTAAAAATTCATCTCATTATCTTCTTGGTTTGATAAATGACATTCTTGATATGTCTAAAATTGAAAGTGGAAAGATGCAGTTGATAGAAGATGATTTTGAGTTGAGCAAAGCTCTTAAGTCTATCAATGATTTAATGGATGCGAGATTTTCTGAAAAAAATATACATTATAAGAAGATTGAAGAACTGACAAATAAATTCTTTTACGGAGATGAACTTAGAATTACGCAGGTTTTGATAAACCTGCTTGGAAATGCAGTGAAATATACCAAATCCGGTGGAAATATAACATTAATGGTAAGAGAATTGAGCACAAATGGTGAAACTTCAGAGTTGTATTTTGCGGTTGCGGATGATGGTATAGGTATAAGTGAGGAAAATCAGGAAAGAGTTTTCAGAAGTTTTGAGCAGGTTAAAGATTATGAGAGTATCTATAAGCAGGGAACAGGTCTTGGACTTGCGATAAGCAGCCGTCTTATAAATATGATGGGCAGCAGCATCAAACTGGAGAGCATACCGGGAAGCGGAAGTACATTCAGTTTTAATATTAAATTGAAAGTATCTAAGACAGAAGAAAAAGAGAAAGTTGTAAAGAGAGATAAAGTTGAACTGAGAGGAAAACATGTCCTTGTTGTTGAGGATAATGAACTTAACAGTGAAATTATGTGTACAATTCTCAGAGATGAGGGTATGATAGTTGATACTGCATTTGACGGGCAGCAGGCAGTTGATATAATCAGGGAATCAGCAGAGTATGAATATGATCTTATTTTCATGGATATAATGATGCCGAAAATGGATGGTTTGGAGGCAACAAGAGAAATCAGAAATATAGGACGTGCTGATTGTGAAAGTGTACCTATTGTTGCGATGAGTGCAAATGCTTTTGAGGAGGATGTAAAAAAATCTATTGCAAGCGGAATGAATGCACATTTGTCTAAACCTCTCGATATTGTCAATATGATGGAAGTTATACAAAGATATATATAAAATTAAACGAGTGGAAAGGAAAGCAGAGATGAATCAGAATTTTAATGATAAGACAGATGAAGGTCTTGTTGGAAATCAATTGATAGAAGAAGCAATAAAATGTCTGCAGAAAGAAGCAACACAGGAAATGCTCGCACATACACTAACTGTAATAAGAAAAAGAATGAAACAGAAGGGACAGCTCATAATTGCTGTCGAGCCTTCATTTGGCTCGCAGCAAATGAATATAAGTGTTGAAAAAACTGCAGACGGACTTTTGTGGTGGACTGCGTATACCGGCTTTGAAGAAGAAATGAAAGGCGGCAATCAGGTAAAATCAACATTTCTTACCGATATGGAACAGTTGTTTAAATCAGCGTTGAATGTCGATGAGATAAACGGAATAATATTAAATCCGTGGAATAGGACAATTATGCTCGATAAGACATTGTTAAATATTATTTTGGGAAATATATAATAAATACATAAAAATGTTTAATTTACAGATGGTCAACATTATATACGATTTTGACGGTGTTATTTTCATATATGTATATGCAGTTGACCATCTGAGTTAAAATGGTTCTGTCGGGTTTTAAAATTTCACTGTTTTTGAGCATTTCATTGATGATAGCGGGAGTGTTTTCAGAATCAAATGAGGAAATGTTATCTGAGTTTTTGAGTGAAGTTTTATCAAGCTGTTTTCTAAAAGCAGAAATTTGTAGATTACACCGTCTGATAAAGTTATCATATTCATTTTCAGAAATAAGGTTTTCATTTAAATCTTCCTGATAGCTTCTTTTCTTTTGTTCAAGTCTGTTAATTTTATATTGAATATGTTCATTTGTTTTCGGATTATGTGATGATTTGTTTAATGATGCAGATTCTTTATATAAAAAATGTTCTAAATTGTCAGTTTCTTTTAATAATTTGTTGAAATCATTTGTAATAATTTTTAAAATTGTTGATTCAGAAATGCGGTGTGACGAGCATGTATTTTTTCCGTATCTGTTATAACTGCCGCATACGAATAACGATTTTTTATTTCGTGAAATCCTAACCATGGCTCTGCCACAGTCACCGCATTTTATGATGCCGGCAAGCAAATGAATGTTATTTTTTAAGGAAGGCTGTCTTATATTATTTGAAAGCAGTGTCTGAACACGGTCAAAAGTCTGTTTATCTATGATTGGTTCATGTGTATCAGGGACGATTATCCATTTGTCTTTTGGCAGTGCAGATACCGTTTTACTGCATAATGTTCGAAAGGACTTATTTTGAACCATACAGCCGGTATACATTTCGTTTTTCAGGATATGTCTTATGCTGCTATATGTCCAGTATGTTGTATAATTTAATTTGTTTCCGTTTTTGTAGTTGAGACCCTGCATTTTTTTATATTCCGATGGGCATGGAATATTTGATGCGTTAAGAAGTTTTGCAATTGTATTCTGACCGATGCCCGAAATATAGAGGGAATAGATTTGTTTTACCACCTCGGCAGCAGCATTATCAATTATAAGTTTATTATGATTTTTTTGTGATTTTTTGTATCCATAGCAGGCGAAAGCTCCTATAAATTGTCCGTCAGCCTGTTTTGCACGCAGCGTAGAGCGTACTTTGTTGCTTATGTCGCGTGGATAAAAGCCGTTAAACATATTTTTTATATCTATTATCATATCATTTGATGTGTTGAAATCAAAAAAATCTTTATCTATATTATCATCAATTGCGATAAAACGGATTTTGTTTGACGGAAAAAAATCATGAATATAATAGCTTGTTTTAGGGCTGTTTCTTCCGAGTCTTGACAAGTCTTTTACAATAATTCCGGTAATCAGACCACTATGTATATCATTTATAAGTTTTTTGAAATCAGGACGTTCAAAGGTTGTTCCGCTAAATCCGTCATCAACGTAGAATTTGTAATCGGTTATTTCGGGCATGCTTTTAATGAAATTTGAAAGTTTCAGCTTTTGATTGGAAACACTCAGACTTTCAGCTTTATCACCGTCATCATGACTTAATCTTACATACAATGCCCAGTATTTTGTGGTTTCTTTCATTATATCCTCCTAGCTTAAATATTATTTTTTCGGATTTATTATGGCTAAATTCACCGTTTGTAGTTTGGATTGCTTACGAAAATAAATTTATCGTCTGTCTGGAGTTTTGTTTTCGAAAGCATTAAATACAATATCTGCAGTTTGTTTCCTGACAGGTTGAGTAGTTTGATAAAATGCCTCAAATTCAATCTGTAAGATGTTTTTTAATAAAGTTTTGGCATTATATATATTTGTGTATTCACGAAAAACAGTGATATCATTATCAGAATCAGATTTCATTTTAAACCTCACTTTTTTTACATATAGATATTAATACAACGAATAGTTAATAGTTCATCAGGATGACATTACCCCATGCGGCATCAAATGATAATGCAACTTTTGGCTTATCTGTATCAACACAGTAGATCGGAAGTTTCTTTTCTGAAATAAAGGAAGACATTGCTTGTCTTGAAGTGACAGTAGAATTGTCAGACAACATGAAGGCAACAGCAATACTTGCTAAGCATACAGTTGATAATATGCAGATGCCTGTTCGCAGAAAATGATACAATGTTGAATGCTCATCAGAATTGTCAGGTGATAATTTTTTTAGAAAATCTTTTAATATCAAAATACGCTCCTGAATATTTAAGCGCACCGGTAAATATGTGCCTAAATATATTTTTTTATATTTGTATGTAAAGTAAATAAAAATATGCATTTAAACAATTAAAAATGGAGAAGTTATATTGAAGAAAGTTATTGACTGCATTGAAAATGTGAATAGTTACGATTAAGAAAGTTATGTAATGTTAAATTGCCCTGCTAAACTTTACGGTACTAAAAAAAGGTGATAAAATAAATTTAGTACGTTAAGAATTTAGAACAGGAGGTTTTTTATGGGAGATAAAAAATTGGGTTTCGGTTTAATGAGACTGCCATTGTTAAATCCAAATGATGATAAGAGTATAGATATTGAATTGACCAAAAAGATGGTTGATAAATTTATCGAGAGAGGATTTACTTATTTTGATACTGCGTGGATGTATTGTGGCTTTGAAAGTGAGAATGCCGTAAAAAAAGTGCTTGTTGACAGATATCCGCGGGATAAGTATACTATTGCAACAAAGCTACATGCAGGATTTATAAAAAGTAAAGAAGACAGGGATAAGATTTTTGATACACAGCTTAAGAAAACAGGTGTTGACTATTTTGATTATTATCTGATTCATGATGTCGGAAAAGACCATTATAAGATATACAAAGAACTTGAGTGTTTCGAGTGGCTTCAGGAAAAGAAAAAGCAGGGACTTGTAAAGCATGTCGGATTTTCTTTTCATGACACTGCGGATGTGCTTGATATGGTTCTTACAGAGCATCCGGAAGTTGAGTTTGTACAGTTACAGATAAACTATCTTGATTGGGACAGCAATGCCATACAGTCAGGAAAATGTTACGAAGTTGCAAAGAAACATGGCGTGCCGGTATGGGTAATGGAACCTGTAAAGGGTGGAACATTAGCGAATGTGCCATATTCAGTAGAAAATATGTTTAAAGAATATGCACCTGATATGTCTATTCCATCATGGGCTATAAGATTTGTGGCAAGTCTCGATAATGTGAAAATGGTTTTGAGTGGTATGAGTAATATGGAACAGCTTGAAGATAACACTGGTTTTATGGCAGATTTTAAGCCATTAAATGAAAAAGAAATACATATGGTGAAAAAAGCAGCAGAAATAATAAATGGAAATATAGAAATTCCATGTACAGGATGTTCATATTGTACAGACGGCTGTCCGCAAAAAATTGCAATTCCGAAGTATTTTTCTCTTTATAATGCTGACAAACAGGAGTCAAAGGATAAAGGATGGACGCCACAGGGAGAATATTACGACAGACTTACACAGAATTTTGGAAAAGCGAGTGAGTGCATAGGGTGTGGTCAATGTGAGGGAGTCTGTCCACAGCATCTGCCTATTATAAATGACTTAAAGAAAGTAGCAGATTATTTTGAATAATAAAGTGAGGTAAATATGGAAAACGTAAAAATTTTAAATCATCCGTTATTACAGCATAAGATATCGAGACTTAGGGATGAAACAACGGGAACAAATGAATTTAGGGCTTTAGTAGAAGAAATTGCTATGCTTATGGGGTATGAGGCTCTCAGTGACCTTCCAACAGAAGATGTTGAGGTAAAGACACCGATAGAAACATGTAAAACACCTGTACTTTCAGGCAGAAAACTTGCAGTTGTACCTATACTTCGTGCAGGTCTAGGAATGGTTGGAGGAATAACAGCGTTGGTACCGACAGCCAAGATAGGTCATATTGGTCTTTGCAGAAATGAAGAGACACATTTACCGGAAGAATATTACTGTAAGCTGCCGGATACGATAGAAGAAAGACAGGTTGTAGTTGTAGATCCTATGCTTGCAACAGGTGGCTCAGCAAAGGCAGCAATTGATTTTATAAAACAGCATGGCGGAAAAAATATAAAATTCTTATGTGTTATTGCAGCACCGGAAGGTGTAAGAATGTTACATGAAGCACATCCTGATGTTCAGATATATGTAGGTCATCTTGACAGAGAGCTCAATGCAGATGCGTATATATGTCCGGGGCTTGGTGATGCGGGAGACAGAATATTCGGAACAAAATAAAAAAATCACTAAAAATAAAAAAAAGTGTTGACAAATGTCGATTGCAGTGATAATATAGATTTCGCTGTCGCAGAGAAACGAAGAAAGAACGGCTGGAAAGTGAGAGTCTTTCTAATAGTAGTTCTGTGAAAGCGAAATCTTTTTTTGATTACATAAGTGGTTATTTAAAAGATGCTATATTTTCTTCTTAACAATGTATTGATTGATAAGAAAAAAGTTCTTGACAATGTCGAAAAGATGTTGTAAGATAAATATCGCTGTCGCACAAAGCGATGAGAGAACAAAGCTTGAAAGCAAAGGTTTTCTTATTAGATGCGAAAGCGGGAAATCTTAAGGGTTTCCAAGTTTTATTTTTGAAAAACTTCAAAAAATAAAATAAAAAAGTTCTTGACAAGCTGAAATGAAAGTGATAAAATACATATCGCTGACGCAAACAGTAAGTCGGTAAAAGCTAACAATGAATTGTTAGTGAGAAAGGTCGGATAAAGACCTTGAACCTTGATAATTGAACAGTAAAACAACCCTGAAAATTCTAAAATAAATTTTCAAAAGTTCTTATTTAACACATGCAGATAAGAACACGCGAGGTAAATCGGATTTTGTAAAGAAATCTAGACGCGAAGTTGTGAAACAACTTCTAATGATTGAATTTTAATTCAATCTATGCCAAGTTTTTACTTGGACAGGTCAAAACTTAAACATGAGAGTTTGATCCTGGCTCAGGATGAACGCTGGCGGCGTGCCTAACA
>CAKRFU010000011.1 GCA_934320845.1 uncultured Lachnospiraceae bacterium | reverse complement strand
AGAAATGACCTTGCAGAGCTTTTATCATTTGAAAAGACAGATGCCGTATCAACAAATTATTTTGAGGATACCGAGGACAGAGATATTTACAAAGCAAAAAGGTCATTAAAAGATAAAGGCATAAATGTAGAAGTATTTGAAAGTCTTATTGATTTTTCTGACTTTAAACTTATGGATAACGGTCTTATTCCGGTAGTAGTCCAGGATTACCGCACAAATGAAGTTTTGATGGTTGCTTACATGAATGAAGAGTCATATGCAAAGACTATAGAGTGCGGAAAGATGACTTATTACAGCAGAAGCAGACAGGAGTTGTGGCTTAAAGGTGATACATCAGGCCACTATCAGTATGTAAAGAAACTTATGCTTGATTGTGACAATGATACAATTCTTGCAAAGGTTCGCCAGGTTGGTGCTGCATGTCATACCGGAAGCAGAAGCTGTTTCTTTAAGGAACTTGCAAAAAAGGAATATATTGAAACAAATCCATTGACAGTATTGCTTGAAGACTATAAAATTATCATGGATAGAAAAGAAAATCCAAAAGAGGGCTCATATACGAATTATCTTTTTGATAAGGGAATAGATAAAATCTTGAAAAAATGCGGTGAAGAGGCAACAGAGATTGTCATTGCTGCCAAAAATCCTGATTCAGAAGAACTTAAATATGAGATTGCAGATTTTCTTTATCATATGATGGTTCTTATGGCTGAATGTGATATTGACTGGAGTGATATAACAAAGGAACTTGTCAATCGCAGATAGAAAGGTATGGTGAAAATATGACAGGAGTTTTACTGTTAAAAGGTCTTGCAGACCTTACATTTGGAGGAGCATTTTTATGGTATCTCGTTAAGTTTCTTGTTAGTATAGGACTTGCATTTGTCGCTATATTATGCGGAATAAAGTGGCGCAAATCAAAAAATGAGAAGACAGACAGCATGGGTATTGCCAAGAAAAAATAAAACGTGGCAATTGCATAGCGGTGGATTGTCACCGGAGTCTTAAAAAGTTTTAAAGGCAGAAAAATGGAAATTGAAAAAAAATTCAAGGTAAAAAAAATTCCTGACAATCTGGAGAAATATGAGAAGAAACATATTGAACAGGGGTATCTCTGCGTCAATCCGGTTGTCAGGATAAGAAAAAGCAATGACAGGTATATTCTTACCTATAAATCACTTGCAGATGGCAGTGAAGATAAAAATACTAATGTAAGAATAAACAACGAAGTAGAAGTTTTCCTGACAAAAGAAGGGTATGAGCATCTGAAAGAAAAAGTTGACGATAATCTTATTATCAAAACAAGATATATTATACCTCTTGAAGATGGACATGCAGGGGAACTTGATGTTTTTGGAGGTGTTCTTGAGGGACTTTATTTTATTGAAGTAGAGTTTGAGAGTGAAGACGATGCCAAAAATTTTTTACCGCCAGACTGGTTTGGCGAAAATGTAAGTGATGATAAACGATACGCAAACAGTTACCTTTCAAAGTGTGACGATTTAAGCGTATTTTTATAAAAAACGAATAAAAAGATGGAGGCTCATTATGTTTAAGATTTTAAAGAAAGAGTATCTTGCCAACAACATCTGGCTTATGGATGTTGAGGCACCAAGAGTAGCAAAATCATGTCAGCCCGGACAGTTTGTTATTGTAAAGACAGATGAGGAAGGAGAGAGAATTCCTCTTACGGTTTGCGATTATGATAGAGAAAAAGGAACAGTTACAATAGTATTTCAAACAGTTGGTGCATCTACAACAGAAATGTCACGCTATGAAGTCGGAGAGAGTTTCATGGATTTTGTAGGTCCTCTCGGATGTGCATCTGAACTTATCGAAATGCCTGTAGAAGAGTTAAAGAAAGAGAAGCTTTTATTTGTGTGCGGTGGTGTTGGTACAGCACCTGTATATCCACAGGTAAAATGGATGAAAGAACATGGCATTGATGTTGATGTAATCATTGGTGCACGTACAAAGGATATTATGATACTTGAAAATGAGATGCGTGAAGTTGCAGGAAATCTTTACATTGCAACAGATGACGGTTCTTATGGATTTAAGGGAAATGCATGCGACCAGATAAATGAGCTTGTAAAGAACTTAAACAAAACATATACAAGGGTTGTAGCAATTGGACCTATGATTATGATGAAATTTGTAGCAATGCTCACAAAAGAGCTTAATATCCCTACAATAGTAAGTATGAACCCTATTATGGTTGATGGAACAGGTATGTGCGGTGCCTGTCGTCTTAAAGTAGGCGATGAGATTAAATTTGCATGTGTAGACGGACCTGAATTTGATGGACATCTTGTAGATTTTGATCAGGCTATGCGTCGTCAGAGAATGTATAAAACAGAAGAAGGCAGAGCAATGCTTAAGCTTGAAGAAGGAGATACACATCACGGTGGATGTGGTCAGTGTAACGGCTAAAAGATATCTGTAAAAAACATAGAGATAGAGTTGTAGAGAAAGGAAGAAATCATGGAAGTTGATGTTATGAAGAGAATTCCTGTTCGTGAGCAGGAGCCAAAAGTTCGTGCGACGAATTTTAAGGAAGTTTGTTTAGGATATGACAAAGAGGAAGCAACAGCAGAAGCAACACGTTGTCTTCAGTGCAAGAACCCACAGTGTGTAAAGGGATGTCCTGTAAATATAAATATACCTGGATTTATCAGTGAACTTGTAAAAGGAAATGTTGAGGGAGCTTATCATGTAATCAGCGAATATTCAGCACTTCCTGCCGTATGTGGCCGTGTATGTCCACAGGAGAGCCAGTGCGAGTCAAAATGTATCCGTGGAATCAAAGGTGATGCCGTATCTATCGGTAAACTTGAGAGATATGTTGCTGATACAGCAAGAGAAGAGGGAATCAAACCTGCAAAGGCTGACAGCTTAAACGGAAAGAAAGTTGCCGTTATCGGTTCAGGTCCAGCAGGACTTACATGTGCAGGAGACCTTGCAAAACTTGGATATGACGTGACAATATTTGAGGCACTTCATAAAGCCGGCGGAGTATTATCTTATGGTATTCCTGAGTTCCGTCTTCCAAAGAGCAAAGTTGTAGATAAGGAAGTTGAAAATGTAAAATCACTTGGAGTAAAGATTGAAACAGACGTTGTAGTAGGAAAAGCTGTTACAATTGATGAACTCTTAAACGACGAAGGTTTTGATGCAGTATTCGTTGGTTCAGGAGCAGGTCTTCCAAGATTTATGGGTATTCCGGGAGAGGATGCCAACGGTGTATTCTCAGCAAATGAGTACCTTACAAGAAGCAATCTTATGAAAGCTTTTGATGAAAATTATGATACTCCTATCATTCCTGGAAAGAAAGTTGCTGTAGTCGGTGGTGGAAATGTTGCAATGGATGCAGCCAGAACAGCACTTCGTCTCGGTGCAGATGTACATATTGTATATCGTCGTAGTGAGGCAGAACTTCCGGCCAGAGTTGAAGAAGTACATCATGCAAAGGAAGAGGGAATCAATTTTGACCTTCTTACAAACCCTGTAGAAATCCTCGAGGATGAAGAGGGAAATGTTAAGGGAATGAAATGTATCCGCATGGAACTTGGAGAGCCTGATGAATCAGGAAGAAGAAGACCTGTAGAGATTGAGGGTTCTGAGTTTGTACTTGATGTTGATACAGTTATCATGTCGCTTGGAACAAGTCCTAACCCACTTATTTCATCAACAACAAAGGGACTTGAAATCAACAAGAGAAAGTGTATTGTTGCTGAGGAAGAGACAGGAAAGACATCTAAGGCAGCAGTATATGCAGGCGGAGATGCTGTTACAGGAGCAGCTACGGTTATTCTTGCAATGGGTGCAGGTAAGGCAGCCGCTAAGGGAATTCACGAATTTTTAAGTAAATAATAGATAGCATACATATGTATGCATGTATATTGAGCAGACAGGTTTTTAAATATTTTCATATGAAAATATTTAAAAACCTGTCTTTTATGTTATAGGAAAATGCTCGTAACATAGCGGAAAACATGGCAAAACATTGATTTTGCCATGTTTTAGATAAGTATATTGACGGAATAAGCATGGGTTGCATAAAAATCTTAAAAAAGTTCGCAAACAACGATAAACAGGGGGATTAAGGCTGATTTCATCCCGAAAATATGTGAATTATGAACAAAAAAAATAAGCCAAATAATACAATATATACAAAAAATAATATTTTATAATAATACAAAATATCGAAATGTTAAAAGAATGGGTGCAATATTTATATATTCTCAATATTGTTCTGAAGATAATGCTTTGTTACCATATATTTAGAAAATCTCTTTGTTCTGAGATATCCTATTGTTCTAAAAAATCTGAAAAATTTTAGTACGAGATAAATATCAGTGAGAAAATTCTACATAAAAAAAATCAATTTAACAGTAAATCACCCGTAAAATCATAAAGTTTTCAAAAGAATTCCCATCTTTTTGTTGAGATTAAACAAAAAATAAGAAAGGAGATATAAATAAATTTATACAATTTAAGATGAGAACAGCAGATAGAATTTAACATTGAGCAGGAGATTTTCAAAATACCGAAATGGAGGAGAAATATGAAATATTTTGAGTTTATTGATGAAATGGCAAAAAGAGTAAAAATGTGCTTTGATAAGGATGTATCAGTGGAAATTCACAAGGTTATAAAAAATAATTCGATGGAATATGACTCGCTTACAATTAATGAGCCGGGAAGAAATGTTACTCCTAATTTTTATCTGCAGGGCATGTACAGCAGATATGTTGACGGTATCGGATTAGACAGTCTTGTAGCCGAAATAGTTCAAAAATATGAAAGTGCATATGACAGCGAAAAATATGAAAATTTGTCACTGGATTATGACGACTGTCAGGAAAAAATAGTAATGAGACTTATATCGTTTGAAAAAAATAAAAAGATGCTTGAGGAAACACCATATATACCTTTTCTTGATATGGCAGTAGTATTTTATTTTCTGGCAGATAGTGATGAGAGTGGAATTGCATCTATAAGAATAACAAATGAAATTATGAATAATTGGAAAACGGACGTTAAGGAATTATATACTCTTGCTTCGGATAATTCAAAAAGAATTTTTGAAGAAAAGGTTATGCCAATGAGCAAAATGCTTGAGGAATTTAATATTGACATTAGTAAAATTCGTTCTGAAAAAGTGAATCACATTTATGAAGAGCGCAGTGAGCCGTATGTTGTTACAAACAATATAGGGATAAACGGAGCGAGCGTAATATTATATCCTGATATGCTAAGAGAAATTGCCGCTAAGTTGGGTGGTGATTTTTATGTTCTTCCGAGCAGTATTCATGAGGTTCTTGTAATATCGGCAAGTGAAAATGTCGATGAAAAAAAGTTGAAAAAAATGGTAGAAGATATTAACAGGAATTATCTGTTACCTGATGAGTATTTGTCAGATAATGTGTACAAGTACAATTTGATATACAATTCGTTGGAGATGATAGCATAATAATCTGAGAAAATGAAAAGGAGAAAATATGGAGAGAATAAAAAAGATAATAAAAATTCTGTTTTTTACAGTGATATTGCTGGCAATAACAATATCAGATGGTTCATTTGCAAACATAAGAAAAGTGGAGGCTGCTGATAATCAAATATATAAGTATAATATAGTTATAAACAAGCCGCATGTACTGCAGGGGGAATTGGAGAGGGTTATTGACAATCTGGCGTCAAATAACAGTGGAATAAAAAAGATTGATAACAGTTTTTATTTGCAGGTTGATATATCGGGTACAACAGACTTTGCATCGCAATATAAGTCAATTGTCAGTTACATAAACAGTTCAACGGTATACAGAGATGGTTATCATATGAAAGTAGGAGTGTCTTGCGGACCGGACATTATGAGCGAAACAGAAGAAGTGACACTTGATGCGGCAAAAAGCATGATATTTGATGATAGCAGCAGTCATAGAGCACTTATTATCAACTGGGAATGTGACCATATGATCGATTCATCAAAGTGGACACTGACGTCGGCTGCCACATGTAAACACGGAAATGAGTATGTTTGTTTGACATGTCGTGCGACAAAATTGGAGAATGATAAGATAGCACATGACTACTCGGTTGTATGTAATGACGCTACATGTAAAGAACTGTTTGTTTATAAATGTAAAATGTGTGACAGCACAAAAACTACAGGAAAATATGGTGAACATATCTGGGCTGAAAAAAATGCAGCGTCATGTACCAGCCGCCGGACTTTTTATTGTAAAACATGTGGAGACACAAAAGAGGAAGGAGAAATGTTAGCACATGAATATGTTTTGGATAGGGTTGTTGCACCTACAGCGGTTTCAAATGGGTATACGAGACATTCATGTGTATGCGGCGAATATTATGATGATAAATTTACATATCAGATTGAGTATGATGCTAATGGTGGGGTTGGAAATATTGAAAGTCAGATTATAAATTATGGTTCCAATGAAATTTTAAAACAGAATACTTTTGCAAAAGAGGGATGTTATTTTATAGGCTGGAATACAAAACAGGACGGATCAGGGACAAATTATAAAGACGGACAGGTAGTAAATGATATCTCAACATCGACAGTGAGATTATATGCACAATGGAAAAAATACAAATATATTGTTACATGTGTTGATTGTTATGAAGATGGAAGCGTAATTGACAGCATCAATAATAACAAAAAGATGGAGATTGAAAGTGGGGAGGTGGTATCCGGTGAAAATTTTGGAAAAGATGATGCATTAGGTGCATATTATTCAGGATTACGCTATTTATACAGTGATGATGTAGTAATTGTTTCGGGGGATATTAATGTAAAGAGATATTTTAAAAGTTTTAGAGAATACGGTTTGGCAGATGCCGTAATATCGGGAGATACATTGGAAAAAGTGCCGGGAAAATCAGAGACTATAATAATTCCTGATGAAATCAAAGTAATAGGGGATGGAGCATTCAATGGAAATGCCGATGTTAAATCAGTAGAGATAAGAAACGGTACTTTAACAAAAATAGGAGACAGAGCATTTGAAAATTGTACTGGTTTAAAAAAGATAATTTTACCATATTCAGTAAAGAATATAGGAAAAGATGCTTTTAAGGGATGTACTTCTTTGGAGATGATAGAAATTAAAAATCCGGAGTGCAAAATTGATGAGTCATATGATACAATTCCGGAAAAAACGGAAATAAGTGGATTTTCAAAGTCCTTGGCAAAGACATATTCAAAGAAAAATCACAGAAATTTTAAAAATATAACAAATATTTATGATAATTTCTTTTGTGGTGAGATATCTATGAACAAATTTTCAATACCTGATGATGTTGAGGCAATAGGTGATAATGCATTTAAAGGATGTGTCAATCTGCAGGAAATACATCTTGGAAATGTAGCCTCAATAGGAAAGGGTGCATTTGCGGACTGTGTATCATTGGAGTATGGCAGAGACTTTTCAAAAAAACAGGCAGGAGCCTTAGAAATACCTGCTTCTGTGAAAAAAATCGGAGAGAACGCATTTTTAAACGACAAAAAAATAGCTCAAATGAAATTTGAGGGTAAAGATACAATTATTGAAAATAAAACGGCAATAGACGAAAATACACTTATTGGATGTTATGCGGAAAGTATTATATATGATTTTGCAAAAGAAAACAAATATAAGACGGTGTTACTTATCGGATTTGATGACGAAACAGAATTTGGGATAACAGGCGATTACAAGAATAATACTGAAATAAAAGCAATAATAATCGGGAATAAGATAGATAAAATAGACGAATTTGCATTTGCAGGCTGTGTCGGATTAGAGTATGTAGGAATTACGTCAGAAAATAGCACAATAAAAGAAATGAGGATAGGCAACTCAGCATTTTTAAACTGCAGTTTACTTGAAAAGTTTGAATGTGATGAAAATACTGAGATTTCTGTAATTGAAGATAATTCTTTTTCGGGTTGTGACAAATTAAAAGAAATTGTCATCAGTAATCCTAATTGTGTTATATCAGATAAGGAAAAGACAATCGCCGATAATACTGAAATAAAAGGATGGAGTAATTCATCAGTAAGAGCATATTGTGAGAAATATAATAAGAAGTTCAGCCAGATAGGTGTTTCATATATTATAAGCTTTAACAAACAAGGTGGAGCTGGCGGTGAAGAATTAATATATGTATATCCGGGAATAAATATGCCGGTTGTAACATCGCCTAAAAAGTCAGGGTATGCCTTTATGGGATATTATAATGGTGACAGGCAGTATTATAATGCAGCAGGGGAGTTTGTTTTAGAAGAAGAATTAAAAATAGACGAAGACATGATTGGAACTATAGAATTAGAAGCAGTATGGAGCGTAAAAAAGTACAATGTTTTATTTGATCCAAACGGAGCCAAAGGAGATATGAGTATGTTAAAAGATGTTGAGTATGACAGTGAATTTTTGGCACCGGACAGTAAGTTTGAGATGGAAGGATATCATTTTGCCGGATGGAGTATTTCCGAAAATGGACGGGGTAACATTTATAAAGCCGGGGATAAAATAAAAAATCTTACCGGAGATGGAGGACAGACTGTAAAACTTTATGCTCAGTGGGAGGAAAATTCCTATAATATAGAATATAATCTGAACGGCGGTATAGGAAAAATGCCTGAAAACGTATCTGTATTGTATAATGGCAATTACATTATACCTAAAAATCAGGGAACAAAGGAATATTATGTATTTACAGGATGGAATACAAGATATGACGGAAGAGGACAAAGTTTTAGTGAAGGACAGCATGTAAAACAGCTTTCAGAAATACAGGATGACAAGATAATCCTTTATGCACAGTGGAAACCTGTTATGTATAACATTTATTTAAATCCTGACGGCGGTGAATTATCATACAGTGAAAATTCATTGCAGTATAATTGTGAAACGGAAGAGTTTGAAATAAAAGAACCAAGGAAACATGGGTATGAATTTATTGGCTGGAGTGAGGCTGGTAGTGATAAAATAGATAAAAAAGTAACAATAAGAAAAGGCTCACACGGTGATATAAAATTAAATGCTAAGTATAAACCGGCAGAATACAGTGTTAAATTCGAGACAAACGGAGGGGTTTTTAAAGATAAATCTAAAGTTGTACAAAAATATAAATTTGGGGATAACATCAATCTGCCTGCAGATGTAGAAAAAAAGAATTATATTTTTAAGGGATGGAGTATATATCAAAATTCAAATAATGCAGATGTTACAAGAATTATTGCAAGTGATACGGGAGACAAGATCTTTTATGCCGTATGGGTACCGGCAAGTTATAATATCACCTATATAACAGATGGAGGAAGTGTGGAAGATGCACAAAAAGTAACAGCATATTTATATGGAACAGGCACAAAACTTCCGGAGAATGTAACAAAAAAGGGATATAGTTTTGCGGGCTGGTATCTGAATGAGAAGTGCACAGGGCAGATGGTAACAAGAATTACTGCAAGTGATACGGGAGATAAGAAGTTTTATGCAAAATGGCTGTCTGATGGGAAAGATGATTTTAGCACGCCTGCGCCAGCACAAAGCAGCAAACCGGAGCAGAGTATGACTCCTTTAGAGAGTAATAGGCCACAGGAAAGTTTAACACCGAATCCAGATAATGAACCAGGTGGGAAAATATCGCCAACTCCTACAGGAAACGATGAACCGTTTGATATTACGACATCCAGACCGCATCAGTCACAGGGGGCAGGTAAAGAAGAGATAAAAAATAATAGCAAATATAAATATAAGAGTATTTTTAAGTACAGCAACTACAATAAGAAAAGAAAAACAGTTACACTAAAGGGAGTACGCAACAGAAAAATAAAAAAAGCAGTTGTTCCTGCTACTGTAAAATATAAAGGCACAAGTTATAAAATTACGGTTCTTTCTTCTGGTGCATTTAAAAATTGTAAAAAACTCAAAAATGTTGCTATAGGAAAAAATGTAAAATCATTGGGGAAAAATTGTTTTAAAAACTGCTGTAAATTGAAAAAGATAACCGTCAAGTCCAAGATTTTGCGAAAAGCAGGTAAAAACTCGTTAAAGAAAACAAATAGGAAACTTAAAATAGCATGTAACAGGAAAAAAATAAAGAAGTACAGAAAAATATTTAAAAATAAGGGGAACAAAACATACAGAGTAATAAAAATCTGATAAATGATAAATTGGTATAACAATAAATAAACGCACTCGAAGAGATTCGAACCCTCGACACACAGCTCCGGAGGCTGTTGCTCTATCCACTGAGCTACGAGTGCGTATAAATACAATTCATTATTCTAGCATACCACATTGTTATTGTAAAGTGATTAGCGATGATTTGGTCATATATAAATTATTTGAGGGGTGTGGTTTATGGTGCGGCCGACAATGGTACAATCATCAGGCTAACTTTACAATAACTTTGTGTTGTGTTAAAATTATACTTTATGAAATGAAGGCATAAAGTTGTAAATTAGAAAAGAGAATTTTATGATTAAGTATAGAAAAATGATTGTTTTTTTTATCATAGGTGTACTGTTGATTGGAAGTTGTGTTATATATACGATATTGTCTGATATGGGAACGGATGTACAAAAAGAGGTATCAGACAAAACTAAAACAACAGTAAAAAAAACACGGCAGGATGTGTCACAGACTGATGTAAATGAACAGATAGAAATCCTTATAAGTGGGTACTTAAATGCTAAACTTGCGGATGATATTTCTGCAATAAATACATATGTAAATGACTCTGAATATATTGATGAAAAAAAAATACTGAAACAAAATCAGTATGTAGAATCATACAGCAATATAAAGTGTATAATAAAGGAATGTAAAAAAAAGGATACATACAGAGTTTATGCATATTATGATATGAAATTGTTTGATATAGAACAGCAGCTGCCGTCGTTAGCGTCATATTATGTTGTCAGGCAGGATGGAGATTATAAGATTTTTTTTGGAAAGATTGACAGCAGTTTACAGAAACAGATTCAAAATATGGACAAAAGCGAAGAGGTAGTTTCATTGAAGGATTCTGTTCAAAAACGAATGAAAGATATTATAGCTAAGGATGAGCAGGTCAGACTGTTTTTGGATGAATTAAAAAGTGCAGGATACTGAAAGGCATGGTGATATATATGGATGAAAAAACAAGTACAAATGGAGTGCGGATAAATAAATATCTTAGTGAAGCAGGTGTTTGTTCAAGACGTGAAGCAGACAAAATGGTTGAACAGGGAAGAGTATGTATTGACGGTGTTGTTGCAGTATCGGGTGCAAAAGTTGTTGGTGGACAGGATGTAACTCTTGACGGAAAAAGTGTTAAAAAAGAGGAAGAAGAAATATATCTGGCATTTTACAAACCGAAAGGAATAGTCTGTACTACGGCAACAGAAGAAAACGGTGAGAAGATAAAAAATGTTGTAGAGTATATAAATTATGATAAGAGAATATATCCGGTTGGCAGACTGGATCAGGCATCCGAGGGACTCCTGCTCATGACAAATCAGGGTGATATAATGGAAAAAATATTAAGAAGCCGATATGGACATGAAAAAGAATATTTTGTTAAAGTTGATCACAAGATAACGGATGAATTTTTGAGAAAAATGGGAGAAGGAGTGCCTATACTTGATACCATGACAAAGCCGTGCAAAGTGTGGAGGGAAGATGATAAAAGTTTTCATATAATACTCACTCAGGGATTAAACAGACAGATAAGACGAATGTGCGAATACTTTGGATACAGAGTTGTACATCTTAGACGAGACAGAATAATGAATATAACTCTTTCTGGATTAAAAAAAGGACGGTATCGTAAGCTTACATTAAAAGAAATTTCGGAATTGAAAAGAATGTTATAAAAGTTTACTAATGAGATATTTGGTATTGCATTAGTACAACGAAAATTAAATATTTGATGTATTGACTAATATTATGGAGGAAATGATGTATGGCAGATATTGGCAGAATGAAAGAGCTTATTGACATACTAAATAGGGCAGCAGCTGTTTATTATCAGGGTAAAGACGAGATAATGAGCAATTTTGAGTATGATAAATTGTATGATGAGCTTGATTCTCTTGAAAAAGAGAGTGGATTGGTGCTTGCAGGAAGTCCGACGCAGAAAGTTGGATATGAGGTTTTAAGTGAGCTTCCAAAACAAACTCATCCGTCACCAATGCTTTCTCTAGATAAGACAAAACAGGTTGATGAGCTCGAAAGCTGGCTTGGGGATAAAGAGGGGCTTTTATCATGGAAAATGGATGGCTTGACAGTAGTGCTCACTTATGAGAACGGACAGCTTTTAAATGCTGTTACAAGAGGGAACGGCGTAGTTGGAGAAGTTATCACGAATAATGCTAAAGTATTTAAAAAATTGCCAATCAGTATACCGTTTAAAGGACATATGGTACTAAGGGGTGAAGCTATAATCACATATTCTGAGTTTGAAAAAATAAATGCAGCGCTTTCTGAAGAGGAACAATATAAAAATCCCCGTAACTTATGCAGCGGTTCTGTAAGACAGCTGAATAATGAGATAACAGCAAAGAGAAATGTTGAGTTATATGCGTTTACGCTTGTTGAGGCAGAGGGTGTAGATTTTGAAAATTCTCAGAAAAATAAGATGGAGTTTATGCGGAAACAGGGATTTCAGGTAGTTGAATATAAGATTGTTACAAGAAAAAACATAGCTGAAACAGTCGAGTGGTTTTCAGATAAAGTAAAGACAAATGATTTTCCGTCAGATGGACTTGTTTTATTATATGATGATATAGCATATGGAGATTCACTGGGTTCAACGGCAAAGTTTCCCAGAAATGCCATTGCGTTTAAATGGGCGGATGAAGTGGCAAAGACAAAACTTTTGGAAATGGAATGGAGTGCGTCAAGAACAGGGCTTATAAATCCTGTTGCAATATTTGAGCCGGTTGAACTTGAGGGAACTACAGTAAGCAGAGCGAGTGTGCACAATATTAGTATTGTCAGGGAATTAAAGCTTGGAATCGGGGATGAAATTGAGGTTTATAAGGCGAATATGATAATACCTCAGATAGCCGAAAATCTTACAGAGAGTGGCAGTCTTGAGATACCGGACAAATGTCCGGTATGTGGAGAACAGACCGTTATTCACAAAGAGAATGATGTAGAAGTTTTATTCTGTGAAAATCCTGATTGTCTGGCAAAGAAAATAAAATCAATTTCTTTGTTTGTGAGCAGAGATGCGATGAATATAGACGGAATGTCGGAGGCAACGATTGAAAAATTTATAGCAAGAGGTTTTCTGCATGAGCTTGCTGATTTATTTAAACTTGAGCAGTATAAGGATGAGATTATATCAATGGAAGGTTTTGGAGAAAAGTCCTATGAAAATCTTATAAAGGCAGCAGATGCAGCGAAGGTGACAACTACAGCAAAGTTTATATACAGTCTTGGTATTTCAGGTATAGGTCTTTCGAATGCAAAGATGATATGCAAAGCATTTGATAATGATTTTGATAAAATAAGAAAAGTTTCAAGAGAAGAACTTATTGAGATTGACGGAGTCGGAGAAGTATTAGCAGACTCGTTTGTACGCTTTTTTGAAAATGAAAATAACAATCATGTGGTCGATGATTTACTTAAAGTTGTTAAAATGGAAGATGAGGAGTTATCTGTTCAAAATGATATGGAAGGAATGAATTTTGTTATAACAGGTTCAGTTAAGCATTTTCCAAACAGAGGTGCGGTAAAAGAACTTGTGGAGAGCAGAGGCGGAAAAGTTACGGGCAGTGTGACTTCAAAAACAAAGTATCTTATAAATAATGACAGCACAAGTAATTCATCAAAAAATAAAAAAGCAAAAGAACTTGGTGTTAAAATAATTACAGAAGATGAATTTATTGATATGTTTTCTGTTAAATTGTAGTATAATAGTTACCGTTCACACTGGTACAACAAATAATTGATATATTGATTAGCTATTAAACAAATAATGGGATAGAATATAAATAATATATAATATATAATACAGGAAAGGGGCGTTAAATATGCCAATTAAAGTTCAAAACAATCTTCCGGCAAAGAAGATAATGGAAAAGGAAAATATATTTATGATGGACGAGACAAGGGCGGTATCTCAGGATATAAGACCTTTGTACATTGCAGTTTTGAATTTAATGCCGCTAAAAGAAGAAACAGAGGTGCAGCTTCTTAGAAGTCTTTCAAATACACCGCTTCAGATAGAGATAACTTTTTTGACAACAGCAACATATATTGGAACAAATACACCGGCAAGTCATTTAAATGAGTTTTACAAAACATTTGAGGATGTAAAAGATAAAAAATTTGATGGCTTGATAATTACCGGAGCACCGATTGAACATATGGAATATGAGGATGTTCAGTATTGGGATGAGCTTACAAAGATAATGGATTGGTCAAATACAAATGTCACATCAACACTTCACATATGCTGGGGAGCACAGGCAGGACTTTATTATCATTTTGGAATACACAAATATATGCTTCCAAAGAAAAAATTCGGAATATATGAACACAATGTACATCATAGAAAAGAGCCTTTGTTACGGGGATTTGATGATGTATTTTATGCACCGCACTCACGACACACCGGAGTTAGTCATGATGAGATAGCTGCATGTGAAGATTTGACGGTACTTGCTGAATCAGACGAGGCAGGAGAACTTATTTTATTATCTCATGATGGCAGAAAAGTATTTGTTCTTGGTCATCTTGAGTACGATAGAATGACACTTGATTCAGAATATAAAAGGGATAAGGCAAAAGGACTTGATATTGATGTTCCTGAGAATTATTATCCCGATGATGATCCGGAGCAGAAACCGAAACTTCGCTGGCGGGGAGCAGCAAACGCATTATTTAGCAATTGGCTTAATTACTATGTATATCAGAATACACCGTATTCATGGGATTAGAAACCGAGAAAACAGCGCAAAATAAGGTTTTTGTCAAAATGTTAAAAATTATAAAATCCCATGAAATTATATATATTTCAATGGGTAATTGGCGTAAAATTGGCGTAAATAAAAATTAGTGGCATAAATGACAAAAGACAATAAAATAAAGCTATTGTATGGTGCCAATATGAGAAGAATGTGGAAATATTCTTCCCTTTTTTTAGAAATGGGTTATAGACCCAAAGCCTGAGGTCATACAAAAAGTTGATATGTATTTAAAATGGTTATTTTAATAATAAAAGTTTGTGGTAATACTCTTTGGATATAGAATACAGGGAGAGACGAAAAAAAAGATATATGCATAAATTCATAAAAGAAAATGGGACTTATACAGATTAGAAATTCATATGATGGTGTCTTTACTTTGTTATGGGAGAATGTTATTATATTTTTACATTAAAAGTGTTTCATAGAAAATATTGTTAGAGGGTTAGTGGTGGAGGGATATCATGAAAAAAATAGCAATAGGAAAGCAAAGTTTTGAAGATATCAGAAAGAAAAAATGTTTTTATGTAGACAAGACAAAATTTATAAAAGACTGGTGAGAGTCTGATGACGATGTGACACTTATTACTCGTCCACGCCGTTTTGGAAAAACATTAAATATGGATATGCTAAAGTGTTTTTTTTCAAATAAATATCATGGCAGAAACGATTTGTTCGATGGACTTGATATTTGGAAAGACGAGAAGTATAGGAAATTACAAGGGAAATATCCTGTGATATTTCTGAGTTTTGCAGGAATTAAAGGAAATACTTTTGAAATGGCACGCCAGCAGATATGTATAAAGATATTGGACTTATATGAAGAAAACGGATATTTGCTTGAGGGTGATATATTAAGTGAAAGTGAGAAGGCTTTTTATAAAAGTGTCAGTATGAGTATGTCTGATGCGATTATCAGTACATCATTGAACAAACTCTGTATTTTTATGTATAAGTATTATGGAAAAAAAGTGATAATTCTTCTTGATGAATATGACACACCGATGCAGGAAGCATATGTAAATGGTTACTGGAATGAGCTTACAGCACTTACGAGGAGTCTGTTCAACTCTGCATTTAAGACAAATCCTTATCTTGAACGGGGTATAATGACTGGAATTACAAGGGTGTCAAAAGAAAGCATTTTTTCAGATTTAAATAATCTCGTTGTTGTTACAACAACATCAAATCAGTATAATACAGCATTTGGGTTTACTGAGGAAGAAGTATTTACTGCGCTTGAGGAACAGGGGATGTCAGATGAGAAGGAGAAGGTAAAAGCGTGGTATGATGGATTTACGTTTGGAGACAAGAAAGATATTTATAATCCTTGGTCAATAACTAATTTTCTTGATGAAAAAAAATATAAGCTTTATTGGGCGGACTCAAGTTCCAATGCGCTTGTGAATAAATTAATAAGGACAGCTCCCGGAGAAATAAAAGAACAGATGGAAAGACTTATTTCCGGAGAAAGTATAGAAACATACATTGACGAGCAGATAGTGTTTGACCAGCTTGATATGGACGAAAATGCAGTATGGAGTCTGTTGCTTGCAAGCGGTTATTTAAAAGTGGAATTTGTTAAAAGCGAGGACAACACGGGGGAGATTTTGGACTTCCCGATATATTCACTTAGAATTACAAACAGGGAAGTAAGGAGTATGTTTTTAAAGATGTTCAATGGATGGTTTAACAGATCATTATCCGCATATAATAATTTTATAAAAGCACTTTTTGTGGGTGATATTGAGAGCATGAATGAGTATATGAATGATGTGGCGTTAAATACATTTAGTTTATTTGATGCAGGGAAAAAAGTATCTGAAAAAAAGACACCTGAAAAATTAGCCTCATGGTGCGACTGTAAAGGAGCAGCTAATGGCTCAAGTTTGAACTGTCGTTCAAACTTGTATGCGATGACGGAATGGTCATCGCGCTTTTACCACGGCTTTGTGCTGGAGTTAATGGTAGACCAGATAGATAATTATATTATAACTTCAAATAGAGAAAGTGGATTTGGAAGATATGATATAATGCTTGAGCCTATAGACAAAAATAATGAAAGCTTTCCTGGAGTTGTGATAGAGTTTAAGGTTTTTAATGCAAAGAAGGAAGATACTTTAGAGGAAACGGCTGAAAATGCATTAAGACAGATAAAAGAAAAAACTATGATGCGGAACTTATAAAAAGGGGAGTGAAAAAAGGGAAAATCAGACATTATGGTTTCGCGTTTAAAGGTAAGGAAGTTCTGATTGTTCAGGGATAGGAACCGACATTCCTATCCCTGATTACAATAATGCTTTAGCATAACGCAAAGCAGAGTTTCTGATACAAGAGATGCAAATATATAAGCTATCATTCCGTAGTCAGGAACAAAGAATATAAGTGACAAAATCTTTATAAGGGTGCAGATTACAGTTATGACAAAAGTCATATGAGGTTTGCCAAGTCCGTTTAATATACTGCTGTAAGTCATATTAAGATATAAGAACGGACACAAAAAGGACAGTATTGTGAGGTATCTGCCGGCAAGTTCATTGTGAAAGAAAAGATTTGCACAGGTATTTCCGAAAAGCAGGAAGAAAACAGTTGCAGACATTCCTGTTACAAGACAAAAATAGGAAGTGCGTCGGATGAGTTTTTTAATCTGCTTTTTGTTTCCTGCTGAGTGTGCTTTTGAAACTGCCGGAAGGAGCATTGTGGATATTGCCATTGTAATTGTAGCCGGAAAAAGTATAAACGGCATAGCCATTCCTGAGTATATACCATATACACTTAGAGCTTCGTTCATTGTATAACCATATTTTACAAGTGCGGCAGGTATAAATATGGATTCTACACTATGTAAGAGTGAGATTGTCAGTTTTATTGACGTAAGTGAAATAAATACGGGAAAGAGGACTTTAAAACTTTCATTAAAAGAAATCTTATTTTTTCTTTTTGTGAGGGTTTTATTTTTAAGAGTTTTATTTTTAAGTGAATATATATTGTAAATAAAACCGAAAAATTCACCTACAGTAAGTCCGTATACGGCTATCTGACAGCAGATTTCTTTATCAGAGAAAAATCCCTGTACGATAAATACAAACAAAATTCGTGTGAATTGTTCGATAATTCCGGCAATAGCGGGGGGTTTTGCATTTTCGAGTCCGTATTGAAAACCACATATACAGGCAGATATACTGCAAAATGGAAAAAGGTATGTTAATAGTTTAAGATATATGTCACAATCGGGTACCATAAGAATATGGCAGGCTATCCAATTTGAATTTAAATTGATAACAACAGATAATGACAATGCCAGTGTAAGGCTTATGATTATACCTGTTAAAAGGATGTTGTTTGGAGTGAGATTATTTTTTTGTTTAAGATGAGTATTAGTTTTATCACTAACGTTTGTATCTGATTTGCCTAAAAATGTGGCTACAACCTGTGATATGGCACTTTGCATGCCGGCGCCATATATTGTAAAACAGAGTACATATATCGGAAATATAAGCTGGTATGTGCCAAGAAGCTGTTCACCGAGTATATCAGCGAGGTATATTCTATATATAAAACCTATTATGCGTGAAAGAATGCTTGCGGCTGAAAGTATGAGAGTTCCTTTTATTATATTGCTTTTGAGTCTGTTTTTTATAAAACTTTTTGTTTTTGCGGCTGAGTTCATAAAGATTCCTCGCTTCTGCATATTCAAACCTGTTAATTCATTTTATTAAGTCACAAATAAAAATATGATGAATATATTGATTTTAAATATGGGTGCGGAGGCGTGATATGATATATCTTGATCATGCTGCGACAACTTCAGTATGTCCGCAGGCAGTTGCTGAAATGAAAAAATGTCTTGAAATATATTACGGAAATCCGTCTGGCGCATATGAATTTGCACAGCAGTGTAAGGAAAAGATAGAGATTGCCAGAAAACAGGTGGCAAAGAGCATAAATGCATCTGAAGATGAAATTTATTTTACGAGCGGTGGAACTGAAAGTGACAACTGGGCTTTATTTGGTACAGTAAGAGCATGCAGATACAAGGGCAAAAGAGGCAGGCATATCATAACGAGCTGTATTGAACATCATGCAATTCTTAATTCGTGTAAGGCGTTAGAAAAGCAGGGATATAGGGTGACATATCTTCCGGTTGATGAGAGAGGGATTATCTCATTGAGGGAACTTGAAAGAGCAATAAGAAATGATACAATACTTATTTCGATAATGTATGCTAATAATGAAATCGGAACGATACAGCCGATAGATGAAATTGCGCAGATTGCAAAGAAGTATAACATTTATTTTCATACCGATGCGGTTCAGGCGTATATGCATGTACCTATTGATGTCAAAAAGAGTGGGATACATATGATGAGTGTGAGCTCACATAAGCTCTGCGGACCGAAGGGAACAGGGTTTCTTTATATAGCGGATGGATGTGATATAGAGAAATTTATTTACGGAGGAAAGCAGGAGCGTGATATGAGGGCAGGAACGGAGAATGTACCGGGAATCGTTGGTATGGGTGCAGCGGTAAATGAGGGATTTAAAAATATGTACCAGAAAAATCTCAAGACAGCAAATGTAAGGGATTATTTTTTGTCGAGAATAGAAAATGAAATTGAGGATGTAAGATTAAATGGACCAAAACCGGGAGATGAAAGACTGCCCGGAAACTTAAATGTAAGTTTTAAGGGAATTGAGGGAGAAACATTACTTGTTATACTTGACATGAACGGAATTTGTGCCTCAGCAGGCTCTGCATGTAATACAGGGGAGCCGGGAATTTCTCATGTGATAGATAGTATTGGTGTTCCAAAAGAATATGCCGATGGCACCATAAGATTTACTTTAGGAGAAGAAAATACCATAAGGGAAATTGACCGTGTGATGGAAATTTTAAAAGCTGCTGTAAGTGTTTTGAGGGAATGATAGATGTTTCCGGTAAAACTTTAATTTAAAGG
Organism: uncultured Lachnospiraceae bacterium; assembly: GCA_934320845.1. Classification (GTDB taxonomy): domain Bacteria; phylum Bacillota; class Clostridia; order Lachnospirales; family Lachnospiraceae; genus Butyribacter. Next base: position 77,665 of record CAKRFU010000011.1, on the reverse strand, counting down.
TCATAAAGTTTTACCGGACTTCAAAAATAAAACTATCAGATTTTTATCATCTCTGCTTTTCTGTCTGTGAATTCACTATAATACCTGAACCCGCACTTTTTTAATATTTCGGGAACCTTTTCAAAATCGTAGGCGAGGTGTTTACATTCGTGGGCATCGGAGCCTATGGTGATTATCTCGCCGCCAAGTTCATGATAAAGTTTTAATATTTTTTCGTGAGGGTTCGGATGTCCGAGTCCGTATTTGAATCCGGCGGTATTTATTTCGATACCTTTTCCGTTATATATAAGTGTTTTCAGTATTTGTTCTATTATATCCATTGAATCGGAGGTGAGCCTGTCTATATAAGTGTCATCTGAAATACCCTGCGATTTCAGTTGTTTCATTTTAGGAGTGTAGCGGATTATGTAATCAATATGACCGTATACATCAAAGTCAGCACCGAGATTTACATTATTTAAGGTAGTTTCATAATAGCGTAAAATTCCGTTTTTTTCGTTAATATCATTCCAAAATGTATCATAGTACGGGTCTATATTGTCTACAAGGTGTGTTGAACCAATGACAAAATCAAACGGATACTCTTTGGTAAGCGAAAGACATTTGTCAAGGCAGTCTTTTTTTAGACCTAGCTCAATGCCTTTACGGATTTTTATCCTGTCACTGTATTTTTCACTCAGTTTTTTCATTTCATCAAAATATGGCTCTACATCAAGCAGAAACTCAGGGGTATCACCTTCAGATGGAAAGTTATAATCCATATGGTCAGTAAAACATATGGAAGAAAATCCTTTTTCAATGGCGGTTTTTAACATATCTTCCATAGGTGTGTCGCTGTCTGTTGAAAAATATGTGTGTACATGATTGTCTGAATGAATAATATCTGAAAACATTACTCAGTCACCTCCTTTATTCCTGTTATGTCTGTGCTAATAGTCATAGAATAATTTGTATAGTAGACAACAAATCCCGGTTTGCTTCCGTTTGGCTTTTTGACATGTTTTTTCTGGATATAGTCAATTTCGGCTTTGCCCTGCTCACAGGCTTTTGAGTAGTGTGCGGCAAGTCTTGCAGCTTCTTCAAATGTGCGGTCAGGAAGTTCTTTGCCCTCTGTTTTTACAATGACATGTGAGCCTGCACTTGCTTTTGCATGAAACCACCAGTCATTTCCCGTAGCTATCTTGAAAGTGAGTTCATCGTTCTGATAATTATTTTTTCCGACATACATATCAAAACCGTCTGATGATATATAGTGGAGAGGCTTGCTTTTTCCGGTATTTTTGCTGCCTTTATTTTTTTCGTGATGTTTTTTGATGTATCCGCATTCTGAAAGTTCACGTTTAATTGCAACAAGATCTGATTCCTGACGTGCTATGTCAAGTGAATTGCTTATTGATTCAAGATGTTCAATTTCTTCTTTTGTTTCAGCAATCTGTATGTTTAATGCTTCAAAGGTTCGTTTAAGTTTTGCGTATTTATCAAAATATTTTTTTGCATTTTCAACTGCTGATTTTGTTTCGTCAAGCGGAATGGTTATCTCTTTGCCGGTATAATAATTTTCGCATGTGAGTGTTTTTTCGCCACCTTTTAATTCGTAACCGTATGTTGTGAGAAGTTCTCCGTATACCTTGTATTTGTCACGCTTTTCAGTATCTTTTAACTGTTTATTCTGTAAATCATATTTTTTGTTGTTTCGCTCTAACAATGTATTTGTTATTTTTCTAAGGTCGGAAGATTTCTGGTTTATTCTGCTCATCACTTCTTTTGTAGCATAGTAGTCGTAGAGCATATTACTTACGGTATCACAGTTTTTTAAAGTATATGCATCGTCATTTTTGTACATTGTAAGTTCGAAGCTTGTAAATTCGGCAGGCATATTGTTTTTAAATGCGATAACCGGAGCAAAGTTTTTTTCTAAAACATCATTCATCATTTCAGAAAAGTTTCTATATAAATGAAGCTTTTCCATGTCACTTAATTCAAGTGCATTATTTTTCTCGGAAAGTGATGCTCTGTATATTAGTTCATTTGCCATAAGCGGACTGAAACCTGTTATTGAAGTATAAATTGCTTTTGCAAGCGGCAGCGGTTTGGAGAGTACATTATCTGTGAATTCGCTTTCAGTAATGGAGAACGGATTAAATTTGTGCTGTGTATCAGGTATAAAATATTCTCTTCCCGGGAGCACTTCCCTGACAGAACTTACAAGAAGTGATATATGTTTGATGCTGTCGATTATTTTATTGCTGTCATCGCAGAAAATTATATTGCTGTGTTTGCCCATAAGTTCTACATAAAGATATTTTTTACAAAGGTCACCCATCTCGTTTAAATGTTCAAGTTCAAAACGGATAACTCTCTCAAGTCCGATTTGTGATATAGAGACTATGCTGCAATTATTCAGATGTTTTCTTAATACCATGCAGAATGTCGGTGCCGTAAGAGGTGATGTTTTATTTGTGTCGGTAAGGTAGATAAGAGGCAGACTTGGGTTTACTGAGATAGTAAGCCTTTTTGTGCTTCTTGCAGTTTTACCGTTTTCGTCTGTTTTACTCTGCTTTATTGTAAGTAATAGTTCGTCTTTTTCAGGCTGGGCAATTTTTGTGATGCGTCCGCCTGTTATATTTGTATCAAGTTCATTGACAAGACTTGATATAACAATTCCATCAAGTGCCATATATAATAACCTCGTTTCTTTTTATATAAGATAAATCATATTTTAAACAAAATATACATATTATTCAAGAACATCATATAAATAGATTAGTTTAATTTATTTTTTGCTGCTCATAGTAATTTTATAACATTAAAAAATATTGTTGTAAATTTTTTCAGATTGTGTTACTGTATATTGCGGATTTTTTGAAATGAGACAGATGTACTGTTATTTGCGGAGAATGCAGACAGCAATACATTTTTGAATATAATACATACAGACAGATGAAAAAGAAAAAGCAATAAGGAAAAGGTGAAATATTTTGTTGAGATTTATTTATGTGATAGCAGGTAATTTATATAGAGCATGGATGATTCCGAAGATGGGATATTATTCAAGACATCCCGAGAAATATTCTGAACAGTTTCGTTATGAGTACGACAGATACGCCATAAATCTTATGAAAAAGACAGGGCGCATCACAACAGAAGGATTTGGAATGGAAAATCTTCCAAAAAACGGAGGATATGTCATGTTTTCAAATCATCAGGGTAAATATGATGCACTTGGAATTATGCATACACATGATAAACCCTGTTCGGTTGTGATGGATGATGCGAGAAGCCACGGTCCTCTTGTAAAACAGTTTATAGACCTTGTCGATGGAAAAAGACTTAAACTTGACAATTTAAAACAGGCGGCAGGTATAATAAAAGAAGTTGCCGAGGAAGTGAAAGAGGGACGCAAGTTTATAATTTTTCCGTCCGGCGGTTATGAGCATAGGAATGGAAATTATGTTGATGAATTTAAACCCGGTGCGTTTAAAAGTGCAATGAGGGCAAAAGCCCCCATCGTTCCGGTTGCAATAGTTGACTCATGGAAAGTTTTTGATCTGTGGAGTTTAAGAAAGGTAAAGACAGAAGTTTTCTATTTAAAACCTATGTTTTATGATGAGTATAAGGATAAAAAGTCAGTAGAGATATCTTCTATTATATACAACAGGATATGCTCAGCGGTTGACTTTGCGCAAAAAGGAGAGTTTGATAAAGCTTTGCTGCAGTAAGCTGTTTGAAATCATAAGGGAACGGCACATAACATTTTTGTGAGAATTTTCCTTATATAGTCAGGGGTTACAGCTTTTATGTCACGTTCAGTTTTTAAAGGGGTCTGACGATACAGTTTATTGTTTATGTACAGCTTTGCAAAGCCGAGTATATCATTTTTACTGACAGGTGCCGTAAGAGTAGACGGAAGTTTGATTTTATATGTTATTTCATCGTTTTTTGATAACATAAGAATACATGGTTTATCGAAAACTTTTACATTGGTGAAATTTGTCTGTCCTTTTAAGACATTGATTTTAAAATTTTTTTCCTCGGGTTTGAAGTTTACTTTTGAAAAGTTGTTAAAGCCATAATCCATAAGCTTTTTTGTGTCTTTCCATTTGTATGTTTTGTTTGGAGGCCAGCCACAGCCTAATACAGCGGATATAAGCGTAGTATTATTCCTTGTTGCTGCTCCGCAGAAGCAATAGCCTGCTTTTCCGGTAAAACCTGTTTTGACACCGATAGCACCGTTGTATTGGGATAGAAAAGCATCTTTATTTGAGACGCTGTATTGTTTAGAACCGTTTATATTGTAAAAACTGTATGAGGATGTAGTTATTATTTTTTTGAAAGTTTGGTTTTCTAATGCGTAGGAGGCTATCTTACAAAGTTCATATGCAGTGGTATAATGCCCGTTGGAATCAAGACCGTTAGGGGTTACAAAATGAGTGCTGCTACAGCCAAGTTCAGATGCTTTGCGGTTCATGAGTTTTGCAAAACCTTTTACCGAACCGCCTATATGCTCGGCGATAGCTACAGCAGTATCATTGTGAGATTCAAGCATAAGGGAATATAATAAATCTCCGAGCCTGAATGTGTCACCTGATTTCATGTAAAGTTTTACTTTTGGCATTGATGCTGCATAATTAGAAACTTTTACTATATCATCAGGTTTTCCGTTTTCTAGTGCAAGTATGCAGGTCATTATTTTTGTTGTACTTGCCATAGGAAGTTTTTTGAATGAATTTTTTTTATATAATATCTGACCGCTGTTTTTTTCGATTATACAGCAGGCTGTTGAGGAAAGCGTGGAAGGTTCTTCTGACTGCTTTTGTATACCGCAGTTATCTGCTTTTATTTTTTTTATTACGCAGTTAATGCGGTGCTGTTTTGGTGTGTTGTTAAAGTATTTTGTGTTTAAACTTTTACAGCATGTTTTATATAGGAAAACGCTTAATATTGTGAGACTTAGTAAACACAGTATAAAATTTAATTGTGATTTCATGGTTATTACTCCTGCTATTTATTTGCAATAATGTTACTGCTGCTTGCGGCAGTAATGTGAACAGTAACATAATATGCGTTTTTTTTGGCATAAATGCTAAAAAAAGGTTGCTATTTTTGAGCAAAAGTAATAAAATTATCATTGGTGTAAATTTGTTTATTTTTATTATTTAAAACTAGATTTACCAAATATATTCTACTATTATTGGAGGGCTGAACATGAGTAACACAAATGCTTTGTCAGCAAAAGCTCGTATTGAGACTTTGGTTGACGAAAACAGTTTTGTTGAAATTGGTGCTAAGATAACAAAGAGAAGTACAGATTTCAACATGCAGGAAAAGTCTGTACCGGCTGATGGAGTTATCACAGGATACGGACTTATTCAGAATAATCCTGTCTATATCTACAGTCAGGATGCATCCGCAATGAATGGTACAATCGGTGAGATGCATGCAAAGAAGATTGCGCATGTATATGAGCTTGCTATGAAGACAGGAGTACCGGTTATAGGACTTATTGATTGTGCAGGTATGCGCCTTCAGGAGTCAACAGATGCACTTGCAGGCTTTGGAAAAATTTATAAAGTTAAGTCTGATGCATCAGGAATAGTACCACAGATAAGTGCTGTTTTTGGAAATTGCGGTGGTGGCGTGGCAGTTCTTGCAGCTATGAGTGATTTCACATTCATGGAAGAGAAAAATGCAAAACTTTTTGTTAATTCACCAAATACACTTGAAGGAAACTATGCAGATAAGCTTGACACAGCTTCAGCTAAGTTCCAGAAAACAGCTTCAACAGTTGATTTTGTTATTGAGGGTGAAGAAGAAGTCCTTAACAGCGTTAGAGAACTTATTACTATTCTTCCACAGAATAACAATGAGACAGGAATCTCAGATGAGTGCATGGATGACCTTAACCGTATGGTTGATAACTTTGCAGCAGAAGTTGCAGATCCTGCCGTTGCACTTGCAGATCTTGGAGATAACAATTTCTTCCTTGAAGAAAAAGCAGGTTATGCAAAAGAGATGGTTACAGGATTTATCTGTCTTGACGGCATGACTATAGGTGCGGTAGCAAACCGTACAGCAGAGTTTGATGAGGATGGAAAAGTCACAGCAAAATATGATGCACGTCTTACAACTGCAGGTTGTGAAAAAGCAGCAGCATTTGTTAAGAAATGTGATGCATTTAATATTCCTGTACTTACTCTTACAAATGTTGAAGGTTTTGCTACAACAGTTGAAGAAGAGACAACTATCGCCTGTGCAGCAGCTAAACTTACAAGTGCATTTGCTGAGGCAGATGTACCTAAGGTTAATCTTATTGCAGGAAACGCATATGGCAGCGCATATGTAGCCATGAATTCAAAGCACATTGGTGCAGACATGGTATTTGCACTTCCTGATGCAAAAGTTGGAATGATGGATTCAAATGTCGCAGCAAAGATTATGTATGCTGATGACGAGGATACGGATGTTGCAGCAAAGGCAGCAGAGTTTGAAGCTCAGTCAGGTACTGAGGCAGCCGCAGCAAGAGGATATATAGATTCTGTTATCGCTCCTGAATCTGCGAGAAAACAGCTTTTATTTGCATTTGAGATGCTGTTTACAAAAAGCGAATATCCTATCGGCAAAAAACATGGAACCATCTAAGTAAGGAGCGTTATATGAAGAAGAAATTATGTTTAATTTTTTGTATCGTGTCATGCATTCTGATGATGGCGGGCTGCAGTCTTAGTCTGACAAAGACAAACAAAAACTTCAATAAGAAAACTCTTGAGACAAATGCAGATTCTTTTGTGTCAAGCTGGTTTAGTTATGATTTTGAGAAGGCAGTTAAATCTATGAATGAACAGTCAACACAGGTTGACGAGGACACAGTTAATCAGTATAAAGAGTCAGTACAGCTTAAAAAAGAATATGGCAAGATGGGAAAGAAAGTTGATACTGATTTCACAATCAGCAGTGATTCTGCAACAGTTGTAGAGACATATACTACTTCATCAGGAAAGAAACTTATATTCTCAGTAACATATGATGAAAAAGGTCAGACATCTTCTTGGAAAGTAGAAGAATATACAAGCCTTGGCCAGAAAATGTCAAAAGCCGGACTTAATACTATTCTCAGTATGGCAATCGTATTTGCGGTTCTTATATTTATCGCACTTATCATTGCACAATTTAAGCACATTGCCAATTTCCAGAATGGTGCAAAGAAAGAAGAAGTTAAGGCAGAACCTGTTGTTGAGGCAGCACCTGTTGCTGTTGAAGAAGAAAATCTTGTTGATGACTTAGAGCTGGTTGCAGTTATTACGGCAGCTATCGCAGCAGCAAGTGAGACAGAGTCAGCAGACGGTCTTGTTATTCGTTCAATTATTAGAAGATAAGAAAAATAAATGGAGGACAAATTCATGAAAAATTATACAATTACCGTAAATGGTACTGTTTATGATGTAACAGTAGAAGAAGGAGCAGCAGGAGCAGCAGCTTCAGCTCCTAAGGCAGCACCAAAGGCAGCTCCTAAAGCTGCACCAAAAGCAGCAGCACCTGCAGGAGCAGCAGGCTCAGTTAAGGTAAATGCACCAATGCCTGGTAAGATTTTATCAGTTAAGGCATCAGCAGGACAGGCTGTAAAGAAAGGTGAAGTGATTTTAATCCTTGAAGCTATGAAGATGGAAAATGAAGTAGTTGCACCACAGGATGGTACAGTAGCAAGCATCAATGTAGCAGCAGGAGATTCAGTAGAAGCAGGAGCAGTACTTGCAACATTAAACTAGGAGGGACTGACTTTGGATTACGTTATTACAACGCTTGAGAATCTTGCAGGTCAGACCGCGTTTACATCACTTACATTAGGAAATTACCTTATGATCGTGGTTGGCTGTATCTTTCTCTATTTAGCGATTAAAAAAGGATACGAACCATTATTGTTGGTACCTATCGCATTTGGTATGATTCTTGTAAATATTTACCCTGATATCATGGCAGATCCTGATAGTACATCAAATGGTGTCGGAGGATTATTACATTATTTTTATATACTTGATGAATGGAGTATATTGCCTTCACTTATTTTCTTAGGTGTAGGTGCGTTGACAGACTTCGGACCGCTTATTGCAAATCCTGCAAGTTTCCTTTTGGGAGCTGCAGCTCAGTTTGGTATTTTCTCAGCTTACCTTATAGCAATCCTCTTAGGATTCAATGATAAGGCAGCCGCAGCAATATCAATCATTGGTGGTGCCGATGGTCCTACATCAATTTTCCTTTGTGGTAAATTAAAGCAGACTGAGTACATGGGACCTATCGCAGTGGCAGCATATTCATATATGTCACTTGTTCCTATTATTCAGCCGCCTATTATGAAGCTTTTCACAACAGAGGATGAGCGTAAGATTAAGATGTCTCAGCTTCGTCCGGTATCAAAGCTTGAGAAGATTTTATTCCCTATTATCGTTACTATTATTGTTTGTCTTCTTCTTCCAACAACAGCACCTCTTGTAGGTATGCTTATGCTTGGTAACCTCTTTAAAGAGTCAGGAGTAGTTAAACAGCTTGCAGAGACAGCTTCAAATGCTCTTATGTACATCGTAGTTATCTTACTTGGTACATCAGTAGGAGCTTCAACAAGTGCAGAGGCATTCCTTAAAGTTACAACATTAAAGATTGTTGCACTTGGACTTATTGCATTCTGTGTAGGTACAGCAGCGGGAGTTCTTTTCGGTAAAGTTATGTGTAAGGTTACACATGGAAAGGTAAACCCATTGATTGGTTCAGCAGGTGTATCTGCCGTTCCTATGGCTGCCAGAGTTTCCCAGAAGGTTGGTGCGGAAGCAGATCCTACAAACTTCCTTCTCATGCATGCGATGGGACCAAATGTTGCCGGTGTTATCGGTACAGCAGTTGCTGCCGGTGTATTTATGGCAATTTTCGGAATTTAATACTATCAGGGAAATCCACCATCCCTATTGCGCAGAGCAATAAGTGGTGGGGGATTTGCTTGACTCATAAAGATGCTGAAGCGGATACCGCATCCGTTTTGGTAATTCGTTTAACTTAAAAATATAGGAGGATTATCATGGCAGATATAGAAAAGAAACCATTAAAGATTACGGAGACAGTTCTCCGTGATGCGCATCAGTCTCTTATTGCTACCCGTATGACAACAGAGCAGATGCTTCCGATAGTAGATAAAATGGATCAGGTTGGATTTCATGCAGTAGAGTGCTGGGGTGGTGCAACATTTGATGCTTCACTTCGTTTCCTTAAAGAAGATCCATGGGAGAGACTTCGTAAATTAAGAGCTGGATTTAAAAATACAAAACTTCAGATGTTATTCAGAGGTCAGAACATCTTAGGTTACAATCATTATGCAGATGACGTTGTAGAATACTTTGTACAGAAGTCAATTGCAAATGGTATTGATATCATTCGTATATTCGATTGTCTTAATGACCTTAGAAACCTTAAGACAGCAGTTAATGCAGCAAATAGAGAAAATGGACATGCACAGATAGCACTTTCTTATACATTAGGTGATGCTTATACACTTGATTATTGGAAAGATATGGCAAAGCAGATTGAAGATATGGGTGCAAAATCACTTTGTATCAAAGATATGGCTGGTCTTTTAGTTCCAGCAAAGGCTACAGAACTTGTTCAGGCACTCAAAGAGTCAGTTAGCATTCCAATCGATCTTCATACACATTACACATCAGGTGTTGCTTCAATGACTTATATGAAAGCTGTAGAAGCAGGATGTGATATTATTGATACAGCTATGTCTCCATTCTCAATGGGTACAAGCCAGCCTGCAACAGAAGTTATGGTTGAGGCATTTAAGGGAACTCCTTATGATACAGGTCTTGATCAGTCTAAACTTGCTGAAATCGCTGATTACTTCCGCCCAATGCGTGAAGAAGCTCTTAAGAGCGGTCTTATGAATACAAAGGTACTCGGTGTTAATATCCAGACACTTCGTTATCAGGTTCCTGGTGGAATGCTTAGTAACCTTGTATCACAGCTTAAAGAGATGGGACAGGAAGATAAGTATGAGCAGGTGCTTGAGGAAGTGCCAAGAGTACGTAAAGACTTCGGTGAGCCACCACTTGTTACACCTTCATCACAGATAGTAGGTACACAGGCCGTACTTAATGTAGTATCAGGTGAGAGATATAAGATGGTAACTAAAGAGTCTAAGAAACTTCTCTCAGGAGAGTTCGGACAGACTGTTAAGCCGTTTGACCCTGAAGTACAGAAGAAATGTCTCGGTGATGATGCAAAAGTTATCACATGCCGTCCGGCTGACCTTATCAAGCCACAGCTTGCTGATATTGAGAAAGAGATGGCTCAGTACAAGCAGCAGGATGAGGATGTGCTTTCATATGCATTATTCCCACAGGTTGCTACAGAGTTCTTCAAATACAGAGAAGCTCAGCAGAATAAGGTTGATGCATCAGCAGCGGATACGGAAAATAAAGCTTATCCGGTATAAATCATGAACCCTGCGGGTTCATATTAGGAGTTTCAAAGAAACTCCATTAAGTATTGAATCTAAAGGTTTCATCTTTAAGTGAGTCCTGCGGGTTCATCTTAGCAGTTTCTAGTGAAACTTCATTACAATAATAATAAATAATACGCCAGACATTGATTTGTCTGGCGTGTTTTAAAATTAAGCAGTTGTTAAGAATTTTAAATAATATATGAATTGCAATATATGTTAGGTAGAAGTTTGTAAAACTATCATAAAATATGATTAAATTGTGCAATTATCATAGCCTGTATTTAGTTTTGTAATCACTTGGCATGTTAAGCAGAAGGAGGAAGATATATGCAATTTGTTTCTTGCTTATTGACCGGCAGTAACGGTTTTATGGGATTTTATGGATTTCCGGGAATGTTTTACAGGATGGATCCGACATATTCGCTTGTTATAATAGGTGCTGTTATATGTATGATTGCATCTGCAAACGTAAACAGAGCATTCAGAAAATACAGCAGATATGGCAGTAAAAGAGGAATAACAGGTGCACAGGCGGCACAGCAGATATTACATGATGCCGGGATATATGATGTGCAGATAAGACATATTTCCGGTGATTTGACGGATAATTATAATCCCGGAAACAAAACACTTAACTTATCAGATAGTGTATATGGTTCATCATCAATAGCAGCAGTCGGTGTTGCAGCGCATGAATGCGGTCATGCGATACAGCACAATGTAGGTTATATTCCTATTAAAATAAGAGGAGCGATTGTGCCGGTAGTAAATTTAGGCTCAAAACTTTCATGGCCTGTCATAATATTGGGTGTTATATTGGGCTCATTTAATATGTTAAACATTGGAATCTTGCTTTTTGCTTTGACACTTGTTTTTCAGATAGTTACATTGCCGGTTGAATTTAATGCTTCATCACGTGCACTAAAAATCCTTGATAAAAGTGGAATGTTGTATAAAGATGAGGTCAGGGGAGCAAGAAAGGTGCTTACGGCAGCTGCAATGACATATATTACCGCAACTGTTTCAACTCTGCTTCAGCTTTTAAGACTTGTACTGCTCTTCGGAAGAAGAAATAATGACTAAGGTTTATAGTTTGATTATAGTTATCAATGATAATGACTAAATAAGCAGGAATATGTCATAAATGTTGATTGACATATTGGCGTAAGACTTGATAATATAAATATAAGTATGTAAAGAGATTTTACAAAGCGTAAATATTTTTGTTGAGAATTAGAATTACAAACTTAAAGACTGAATTATGAAAAAATGGAGGATAAGATGGACGACTCAGCTTTAAAGGGTGAATTGATAAATGGACTTGCGGAAGCGTTCAATGAAGCGCAGAATCAAAAAACAGAAGGTTCAAGGTTTAATAAAGCAACCGGAACATTGATGGCATCAAATACATTTATAAACCTTGCATTAAGTTATGTTGACGGTGACGGGTACATGAAGGGAAAAGTTTACAAGTGCAGTCATGTAGAGAATGACCATGTAAGGATTATAGGAGAAGGCGGCAAAGAAATCCAGATTAATATAAATGACCCGGATTTTTCATTCAAGATTAATCCGCGAAAGGCAGAAAAGTAATATGGCGGAGAATGGACATAGTATTGAAGAGAGAGTTGAACTCTCTCTTTTATATGATTTTTATGGTGCATTGTTAAAGGATAACCAACGTCGTATGTTTGAAGCAAGTATACTTGACGATTATAATCTTTCGGAAATTGCAGAGGATGAAAATATTACGAGACAGGGTGTACATGATGCAATAAAGAGAGCATGTAAACAGCTTCATGGATATGAGGAAAAACTTGGTCTTGTCGCAAAGTTTGAAAAACAAAAAGAACTTGTAAAAAAATTGCATGTTATATTAAAACAGATGAATACAGATGATGGGGAACTTAAAGAAGTTTTTTCTATTATTGATGAAATATTAGATGAAGAATAAAAAATATTTGTCAAGAAAAAAACTTGACAAATGCTTTTTGCTGTAATATACTATTCAAGGTGTCAGAGAGAAAGTGCTCTTTTTATGATATCTGACAAATATTAGTCAAGAGGAGGTTATTATGGCATTCGATAGTTTAACAGAGAAATTACAAAATGTTTTTAAGAACCTTCGCAGTAAGGGGAGACTTACAGAGGCGGATGTAAAAGCTGCTTTAAAAGAAGTTAAGATGGCTCTTTTGGAGGCGGATGTTAATTTTAAAGTGGTAAAGAATTTTGTCAAGACGGTTCAGGAGAGAGCTGTAGGACAGGATGTACTAAACAGTCTTACACCCGGACAGATGGTAGTCAAGCTTGTTAATGAAGAGCTTGTGAATCTTATGGGAAGTGATACTACAGAGATTACTCTTAAACCATCAAGTGAGATTTCAGTTATACTCATGTGTGGTTTACAGGGTGCAGGTAAAACGACAACGACAGCAAAGATTGCAGGTAAGCTTAAGAAAAAGGGCAGAAGACCGTTGCTCGCTGCATGTGACATTTATCGTCCGGCGGCTATAGAACAGTTACAGAAAAACGGTGCAAAGCAGGAAGTTGAAGTGTTCACAATGGGAACAAACCACAAACCTGTTGATATTGCAAAGGCGGCTATAGAACATGCCTCGAAAAACAATCTTAATGTTGTTATTCTTGATACGGCAGGACGTCTCCATATAGATGAAGACATGATGGCTGAACTTCAGGAGATAAAAGAGAACATAGAGATAGATGATACAATTCTTGTAGTTGATGCCATGACAGGACAGGATGCAGTAAATGTTGCAACCACGTTCAATGAAAAGATTGGTGTTGACGGAGTTATTCTCACAAAGCTTGACGGTGATACAAGAGGTGGTGCGGCTCTTTCAATCAGGGCGGTTACAGGAAAACCTATTCTTTATGTAGGTATGGGTGAAAAGTTATCAGATTTGGAACAGTTTTATCCAGACCGTATGGCTTCAAGAATTCTTGGTATGGGTGATGTACTTACACTTATTGAGAAGGCTGAAGCGGAGATAGATCAGGACAAAGCTAAAGAGATGGAGCGTAAGTTCCGCAAAGCTGAGTTTGATTTTAATGATTTCCTTGATCAGATGGCGCAGATGAAAAAAATGGGTGGCATTCAAAGCATTTTAAGCATGCTTCCCGGAATGGGACTGCCTGCTGATCTTGAAATAGATGATGACATATTTAAGGGGATAGAAGCTATTATTTATTCTATGACACCTGAGGAAAGAGGAAACCCGGCTATTATAAATCCATCAAGAAAGCGCCGTATTGCAAAGGGCGCAGGTGTAAATATTGCAGAGGTAAACAAACTTATGAAGCAGTATGAACAGTCAAAGAAGATGATGAAACAGATGTCAGGAATGATGGGTGGCAAGGGAAAGAAAAAAGGTAAATTTTCAATGCCGAAATTACCTTTTGGATTTTAAATTGTTTTCAGATTTTACATTTGTGCTGTGCACAAGCTAAGATATGTGGAATTTGATATAGATGAATTATTTTAAGGAGGTGAAAACATGGCAGTAAAGATCAGATTAAGAAGAATGGGTAAGAAGAAAGCACCTTTCTATAGAGTAGTTGTTGCTGATTCAAGAAGTCCTAGAGACGGTAAGTTCATCGAGGAGATCGGTACTTATGATCCAAATCAGGATCCTAGCGTATTCAAGTTTGATGAGGAGAGCGCTAAGAAATGGCTCGCAAATGGTGCAAAGCCAACTGAGACAGTAGGCAAGCTTTTAAAAGAGGCAGGTATCATGGAGTAATTTCCGGATATAGTTTCATGACGGACAGGCAGTTTTAAGACTGTCTTTTCGTCGTTTATAAACTGATTGCCAAAAAGAGGAGGTTTCAGGTTTATGAAAGAATTAGTAGAAGTTCTTGCAAAATCCCTCGTTGACCATCCGGAGCAGGTAACTGTTACAGAGACTGAGCAGGATAATGAAATCCTTTTGACTTTGAAGGTTGCTTCAGAAGATATGGGAAAAGTTATTGGAAAACAGGGACGCATTGCAAAAGCAATACGTGCTATGGTGAAAGCGGCAGCTTCACGTACTGATAAGAAGGTTATTGTTGAGATAGAGCAATAATACAGTAATAGATATTAGCCTGTACCATCTTGGGTATGGGCTTATTTTGTATAAATATATTTTATGATGCAAGGGTCAAAATACCTTTTGCCACTGGCATCATCTTTAATGGAATAGGAAAATGCTCGTAACATGGTGGAAAGCCAACGAGAATTGCGAAGCAATTCTTGGAGGGCAAAACGCTGGTTTTGCCCTTTTTATGGAATAGGAAAATGCTGTAATGTAGTAGTGTGCCAACAAGAATTTCAAAGAAATTCTTGCTAGGGCAAAACGCTGGTTTTGCCCTTTTTATGGAATAGGAAAATGCTGTAATGTAGTAGTGTGCCAACAAGAATTTCAAAGAAATTCTTGCTAGGGCAAAACGCTGGTTTTGCCCTTTTTATGGAAAGTGTAAAATCATATGGAGGAAATATGACAGATTTATTCAGAGTAGGAGTTATAGCGAATACGCATGGTGTCAGGGGAGAGGTAAAAGTTTTCCCGACTACACAGGAGCCGGAGAGATTTAAAAAATTAAAAGACGTTATTTTGGATACCGGAAAAGAAAAAATAGAACTTGAAGTTAAAAGTGTGAGATTTTTCAAAAATCTTGTTATTGTAAAATTCAAGGGAATTGATAATATAAATGATATAGAAAAATATAAGGGCTGCGACCTTTATGTGACAAGGGAAAATGCAATACCTTTAGAAGAAGGTGAGGTTTATCTTGCCGATATTATGAATTCAAAAGTTGTGACGGAAGACGGAGAAGAATTCGGAGAACTTGTGGATATACTTGAAACGGGCGCAAATCTTGTATTTGTTGTCAAACATGATGGAAAAGAAGTTCTTTTGCCTGATATTCCGGATTGTGTAAAAGAAGTGGATGACAAGAATAAGATAATAACAGTTCATATAATGAAAGGATTGCTTGATTTATGATGAATTTTCATGTGATGACATTATTTCCTGATATGATAAATAATGCTATGTCAGAAAGTATAACAGGGCGAGCAATAAAAGCGGGGCATATAGCTGTAAATGCCATAAATATAAGAGATTTTTCAGGAAATAAGCACAACAGGGTTGACGATTATCCTTACGGCGGGGGAGCTGGGATGGTTATGCAGGCTGGTCCTGTTTACAGGTGCTATAAGGCGATAGAAGAAGAGATTTCGACCGGAAATGTTGTAAATGATGGAAACTGTTGCGGGAAGAAAGCTGATGTCGGCGAGGAGTTTGAGAATGCCTGTAAAGTAGATGCTGGTGAAGATTTAGCAGATAAAAAGAAAACGAGAGTAATATATCTGTCACCGCAGGGAAAAACATTTAATCAGGAAATGGCAAAAGAGTTCGCTAAAGAAGAAAATCTTATATTCCTTTGTGGTCATTACGAAGGCATAGACGAGAGAGTTCTTGAGGAGATAGTCACAGATTATGTTTCAATAGGAGACTATGTGCTTACGGGAGGGGAACTTCCGGCACTTGTTATGATGGATACAATATCAAGACTTGTTCCAGGAGTTTTGAATAATGACATGTCGGCGCAGACAGAGTCGTTCACAGACAATCTTTTAGAATATCCTCAGTATACAAGACCTGAAAATTGGGAAGGAAAGCTGGTTCCGCCTGTGCTTTTGTCAGGAAACCATAAGAAACTTGCCGAGTGGTACAGAGAACAGTCTGTTATCAGAACAGCAAAAAGAAGACCTGATTTAATAGAAAAAGCTGAGCTTACACCAAAGGAGCGTGAACTTGCTGAGAGGATAATGTCAGGTGAAAATGAATGAAGTATTTGAAAAACGACTGTATAAAGCCGGGCTGTTAACAGGTGCAGTAGTCATATTGCTGCTATGTATAATAAAAGTCATGCATATTGATATTCTGCATATTATAAGATGTTCGTTTCATGCATTGACCGGACTTTACTGTCCCGGGTGCGGCGGAACGAGAGCTGTCGTGTATTTGTTTAAAGGAGAGATATTAAGGTCTTTTCGTTTTCATCCTTTTGTGTTATATTGTATATGTTTTTACATATTATTTATGGTAAAAGGGACATGGGCATACATATTTAATCAGGACACAGGATATATGAAATTTAAAATGTGGTATGTGTATGTCGGAGTGGCTGTGCTTTTGGTACAATTCCTAGTTAAGAACTATCTTTTGATAGTTTGTGGGATAGATTTATTAAAATAAATTTGTGTCTGTGCGCACCTGACACAGATTGTTATGCGTAAAGAATGTGTGCAGAAATGAGGATTATATTATAATGGATAACGAAAACAACAAGGTTTCTTTGGAAAAAAATGATAACGAAGCAGCTAATAATGAAAATGCCGGTTCGTATACTAATGCTTATAATGGCAATCCGAATCAGGAAAATTTAAATCAGTCTGACAATCCATATAATGATGGTCAGAATTTAAATCAAAATAATTTTGGTGGTATGGGAAACCAGAACGGTTCATGGAATAATGCCGGATATCAGAATGTCAACGGACAGCAGTCAAGCAACAGCACTTTTAATCCGTCAGGATTTGCAATAGCATCTCTAGTGCTTGGTATTTTATCAATAGTATGCTGTTGTGCATGGTATATTTCAGGAATATTTGCAATTCTTGCAATAGCATTTTCAATAATTGTACTCACAAAGAATAAGCCTGGAAGAGGTATGGCAATAGCCGGTCTTGTGTGTGCTGCAATCGGTGTTATTATAGCTGTGGTTATGTTAGTTATGTTTGTAGTAGTTGGAACGAGTTTGTCGGCTGATGATTATAAGAGTATTATTGATAATTTAAATAGTATGGAGTAGCGTGGAAGTAAACAAATATAAGAGTTAATTGAAAACTGTCTCAGTATATGGCTGAGGCAGTTTTTGGCTTTAGATAATATACTATTTAAAAAACTAAAAAAAGAAAAATCTTATATCTGCGTTATAGACAATATGTATCGTATTTCGGTATATATTAAGGTTGATAAAAGCTTTGGAGAGGAAGTGTCTTATTGAAAGAATGGTATGAAAAATCATACACATATATATGGAAAAATTGTATATAAAATATGCGTGGACTTGTGATTAAAATGAGCAAAATTAATTTTTTGCTCATTTTTTTCTTTCTTAACTCATATATATAACAATAAACAATATAATGATGCAAGGGTCAAAATGCTTTTTGACCTCACCATCATATAATAAAAAATATATATGGGGGCAGTATGGAAGAGTATAGCGTATATAATGACATTTCAAAGCGTACAAACGGAGAATTTTATTTAGGAGTCTGTGGCCCGGTCAGAACAGGAAAGTCAACATTTATAAAAAAGTTTATGGAAATGTTTGTACTGCCCGGAATTGAGGACGAGAATGACAGAAAACGGGCAATGGATGAACTGCCTCAGTCGGCAGAAGGAAAAACAATAATGACAACGGAACCTAAATTTATTCCAAAAGAGGCAGTCAGGATAAATCTTTTTGACGGAAATGAGATAAAAGTCAGAATGGTAGATTGTGTTGGCTATATAGTTGAAGATGCAAATGGTCTTATGGAAGGTGAGCGTGAGCGCATGGTTATGACTCCCTGGTCAGAAGAACCTATGCCTTTTGCAAAAGCAGCTGAGTATGGAACAAAAAAAGTTATACATGACCATTCGACAATAGGAATTGTTATAACAACAGATGGAAGTTTTGGTGACATATCAAGACAGAGTTATAAAGTAGCAGAGGATAAGACAATATCTGAATTAAAAGCTTTGGGAAAACCGTTTATAGTGATAGTGAATTCGGCAAATCCTTTTGGAGAAAAAGCAAAAGACGTTATTGCAGAAATAAAAGAGAGAACAGGTGTAACTCCGGTAGCGCTTAATTGTATGCAGCTTAGCAGTGAGGATGTTAAGAAGATAATGAAAAAGATACTTGACTCATTTCCGGTAAGCCAGGTTTCATTTTATCTTCCAAAATGGGTAGAAATGCTTAAAACAAGCCATTGGCTTAAACAGGAACTTATAGCAAAAGTCAGGGAGATACTTGCAAAAGTAAGTTGTATTGGTGACATAAACAGGGAAAATATGTTGTCAGACAGTGATTATATCAGGCAGTTTGATATCAATAATATTGATATGACTAATGGAAATGTCAGTATTACTGTTAAATTTGATGAAGAAAAGTATTATCAGATTTTAAGTGAACTTGTAGGAATGGATATAAAAGGAGAATATGAACTTATACATATATTGAAAGAATTTGCAAAGAAAGGACAGGAGATTGAAAAAATAAGTGATTCGTTAGCGGAAGTAAAGAGAAAAGGATATGGTGTCATCACTCCGTCAATAGAGGATATAAAGATAGATGAACCTGAGCTTATACATCATGGCAATAAATTTGGGGTTAAATTAAGAGCAACAAGTCCGTCAATTCATCTGATACAGGCAGATATAGAAACGGAGATTGCTCCTATTGTTGGAACAAAAGAGCAGGCAGAAGATCTTGTGAGATATATTGCAGGTGGTGAAGATATAATTTCTGAGGATGGACAGTCTGGAATATGGGATACAAATATATTTGGAAAAACAGTAAGACAGCTTGTTGAGGAGGGAATAGAAACGAAAGTAAATAAGTTGACTGATGAGAGTCAGGTGAAACTTCAAGACACAATACAGAAGGTTATAAACGACAGCAACGGCGGACTTGTGTGTATTATCATATGATATAATGAACACTAAAGTGTTCATATTAAAAGTTTCTTACGAAACTTTGTTATGTGCAAAAAAATGCACAAGTATATGATATAACAACGAATGCAATTTTCCACGAAAAAACGGAGTTTTCGAGCTGAGCATTCGTTGTTATAGAGAAAGCAATTGATATGTAAACAGCAGAGATTGATATAAACTTTTCAGCGAATGGCGTTAGAACATGCACAGCGAAATCTATTCTATCAAAAAGTGGGTTGACAATTTTGTCAGCCTGCTTTATTATATTAACTGTATTAAGAATGTTAATACAGTTAATTGTGATAATACGGTTGTGGGAGACTTTATTATCAAAAAAATTGGGGAACAGCGTCATATATCCGTGATTTAGGATTAAAATTTGGATGTATGACAAAAAATAAGCGTTTTAGGCGTATATGAGGGGAGGTGACAGAAAGTGATTCAAATAAATTATCGTGATTCAAGACCAATTTATGAGCAGATTAAGGACGGAATCAGAAAACTTATTGTGCAGGGGATTATGGAGAGCAATGAAAAACTGCCATCGGTAAGAGAGTTGGCAACATCACTTACGATTAATCCAAACACGATACAAAGAGCGTATAGGGAACTGGAAGCAGAAGGTTATGTATATACAGTGAAGGGAAAAGGCTGTTTTGTTGCGGGCATTCCTGAGGAAAATTCGGCAAGGAAGAGTGAACTTTTGAAACAGGTTGCGGATATTTCGGAGGAACTTAAATTTATGGGGACTAAAAAAGAAGATGTTTTTGCTGTTATAGATAAGGTATGGAACAGCAAATAGCAAATCTTTAGTGAAAATTAAAGCTGCTACACGAAAAACTATATGAGGCAGCAAATCAGACGGGTGCAGGAATTATGCACAGAAATGAGGTAGAAATGATAATAGGAAAAGATGTATGTAAAAGTTTTGAAGGGTTTAAGGCTTTGGATAATGCGTCATTTCATATAAAAAAAGGCTCGGTATATGGATTGGTGGGACCAAACGGTGCCGGTAAATCAACACTCCTTAGAAATATAACAGGTATATTTAAACCGGATAGCGGAAGTATACAAGTGGCAGGAGCGGATGTTTTTGAAAATCCGGATGTAAAAGAAAAAATTGCATTCATCCCGGATGATGTATTTTATTTTAAACAGGCGAGCCTTGATGATATGATGAAGTATTATGCAGGCATTTACAAGAAATTTGATAAAGAATTATATGTAAAACTTTGTAATTGTTTTCCGGCAATTGACAGAAAGATGCGTGTAAGAAGAATGTCAAAGGGTATGCAGAAACAGTCGGCCTTTTTGCTTGCAGTTAGTATGCGGCCGGATATTCTTGTTCTTGATGAACCGGTTGACGGACTTGACCCGGTTATGAGAAAACAGATATGGAATATTCTTTTAAATGAAGTAAGTAAATATGGTGTGACAGTGCTTGTATCATCACATAATCTTAGGGAACTTGAAGATGTCTGTGATTATGTTGGAATTATGAATAAAGGCAAATTGATAATAGAGCGTTCTTTGACAGAACTTCAGGGAAGTGTTTCAAAAGTTCAGGTAGCATTTGCAGATGAAGTACCGGAACTTGAGAAATATGTGAATGTGGTAAATCATTCTGTCATGGGAAAGGTTCATACTATTATTGTAAAAGGTGAACCGGAAATGGCAGAGAGGAAAATTATGAGTTTAAATCCGATACTCATGGATGTTTTGCCGCTTACGCTGGAAGAAATATTTATATATGAGTTGGGAGGGGAAAATTATGAAGTCAAAGAAATCTTATTTTAGCAAAGCTGTATTTAAAAAGGATATGATGCAGTTTTGGTCTTTATGGGCAATTGAGATATTCATTTCTATAATTGCTTTTATAATGCCTCTTATGAGCAAAGTCAGCAGCATAGTGAAAGAAAACGCAGATAATGTTTTGGCAATACCTGATGATGTGCGAGATCAGATAAAAGAATTTTCGGTAATATGGTCAAATCCAATTGTGATAGGTGTACTCGCAATAGTTGTGGCAATAGTTATATTTCACTATACATTTAATTCGAGAGACATGTATATGATGCATTCATTTCCTATTAAGAGGGAGGTGCTATTTGTATCACACTATCTGGCAGGTTTAATCATCTTGCTGATACCATATGTATTAAGTTTTATAAGTTACATTGAAATAGCATGTGTTTATAAAACGCAAATGGTTTCAGATATTGCTTTACTTGCATTTGAAGTGCTTGCCATGATAGTACTGTTTTACAGTATGGCATGTACGGTTGTTATGGTATGTGGAAACAGCATGATGTCCATAGTTATATACGATGTTGCAAATGTCCTTTATGTTGCTGTGTTTATGATGTTCTATTCATTAAATCAGATGTTCTCTTATGCAACAAGAGATGTTTCGCCTACGGATATATTGGAAAACAGATTTATATGGCTTAGTCCCGTTATATATTGCATGCAGAAGGCAGGAATAAAAAATGTGACCTCCGTAGCAGGAAAGTATACTCCGGGATATTCACAGAAATATGCGATTACAGGAAATGATATTATGCCATTTGTTGGAGTTTTTGCAGTTGGAATAATCATATTTGTAATTTCTTTAATGCTGTATAAGTACCGCAAATCTGAGACAGTAGGAGATGTAGTTTCGTTTACATGGTGTAAGCCGGTATTCAGAACAGTATTTTCTATTACAGGCGGAGTCTTTTTGGCACTTATACTTTGGGTTATACGATTCTATAATGCCAGTTCATTATTTAATTCGATGGGCTATGAGGGTGGAAAGCTTATATATGCGGGTATATTGGTTCTGATATGTGTTTCAATATGTTATTTTATAAGTGAAATGATATTAAAGAAAACATTTTTCGTCTGGAAAACATTCAGCAAGTCTAACTTTTTTGCTGTATTTGGAGTTATGTTTATATTTCTTGCTTTGGAGGCGGCAGGAGTTATAGGTGTAAAAATTCCTGATGCAAAAAATGTAAGTTCTCTTGAAATTTCAGCATACAATGGACTTTTGTATACCGATGAGGATGACATCAGTAAATTTATTGAGATACAAAAAGAGATTGAGGATAAAAAGCTTGATGTAGGTGAAGAAGAAAACAACTGTGGAATAGACTTCATTTATACATTAAAAAATGGCTCAAAGCGTGAATTTTCTTATACAATACCGGTAAGAAAAGGTTCAATATCCGATGAACTCATTAAATGTGCAAATAGCAGCAATCAGAAACTTGAGGCTGTTTTTTCAAAGGCATATAATGACGAGAACTTCAAATTACAGAATGTAGATGTTGGGAGTACGGATGCTGACAAAGATGACAATGTCTGGTATACCCGTGTTCTTACAGACGAAAAAGCAAGAAAGAAATTATACGATGCTCTTAAGGCTGATGTAGCAGATGGAAATATTGACATATTAAACCTTAACACTGCAGGTGGTAATGATTATGCGGAGATACAATTTAAGACGTTTGTAAGTGAAGTTATGGCTGAAAAGTATAAAATGAATGATTGTGAAAGAAAATTCTTTTATGTGAATGAGTCAGATAAGTTTGCCTTAAAGAAAATATTACTTGTAACTAAAAAGGCAAAAAATACTATGTCTGCAATTACTGAGTTGACAAATGACGGATTGTTGAAGCAATCAGACGAAACATATGAAGAGTATGATTATTGATATTGTATCAGAAAAATATGAAATATAAAGGGAATGATTTATTGACAGACTAAATTTCATAACTTATAATTATTTATTAGACTTTAATCTTTTATAAGAAGACTTAGAAAAAGTTATGAAAATAGAGGGATGATAAAGTGTCCCGACATTAGCTGGAGGAATATAATCATGAAAAAATACGGTGTTAATGAACTTCGTAGAATGTACTTAGAGTTCTTCGAGAGCAAAGGTCATCTTGCAATGAAAAGCTTTTCTCTCGTTCCACACAATGATAACAGTTTATTACTTATAAATGCAGGTATGGCGCCGCTTAAGCCATATTTTACAGGTCAGGAGATTCCGCCTAGAAGACGTGTTACGACATGCCAGAAGTGTGTTCGTACAGGTGATATTGAAAATGTAGGAAAGACAGCACGTCATCTTACTTTCTTTGAGATGCTTGGAAACTTTTCTTTTGGTGATTACTTCAAACATGAGGCTATTACCTGGTCATGGGAGTTTTTGACAAAGGTTATCGGAATGGAGCCTGAAAGACTTTATCCTTCCATCTATGGTGAGGATGATGAGGCGTATGATATCTGGACAAAAGAAATAGGTGTACCGGGAGAAAAGATTACACGTTTTTACCGTGATGAAAACGGAGAGTGTGACAACTTCTGGGAGCACGGTGCAGGTCCATGCGGTCCATGTTCAGAGATTTATTATGACAGAGGAGAAAAGTATGGCTGCGGCAAACCTGATTGTAAGGTGGGCTGTGATTGTGACCGTTTCATGGAAGTATGGAACAATGTATTCACACAGTTTAACGGTGACGGACATGGCGGTTATGAGGAGCTTGAAAATAAAAACATAGATACAGGTATGGGACTTGAGCGTCTTGCAGTTGTCGTTCAGGATGTTGATTCCGTATTTGATGTAGATACAATGAAAGCTATCAGAGACAAAATATGTGAGATGGCAGATACCACATATCAGACAGATGAGGCAAAGGATGTATCAATAAGACTTATCACAGACCACATCCGTTCTTCAACATTTATGGTTTCAGACGGAATCATGCCGTCAAACGAGGGTCGTGGTTATGTGCTCCGCCGTCTTATAAGAAGAGCTGTTCGTCACGGACGTATGCTTGGAATCAACAAACAGTTTATGGCAGAGCTTGCACAGACAGTTATAAATGAGTCAAAAGACGGTTATCCGGAGCTTGAAGAAAAGAAAGAATTTATTTTAAATGTTCTTTCACAGGAAGAAAGCAAATTTGATAAGACAATAGATCAGGGATTAAATATTCTTAATCAGATGCAGGAAGAACTTGCAAAATCAGGTAAAAAAGAACTTGATGGAAAAGATGCATTTAAATTATATGACACTTATGGATTCCCTGTAGACCTCACTACTGAAATCCTTGAGGAAAAAGGATACACGGTAGATGAGAAAGGCTTTGAGGCTGCTATGGAAGAGCAAAAGCAGAAAGCCCGCAGTGCAAGAAAAACTACAAATTACATGGGAGCAGAAGAGACTGTTTACCAGCAGCTTGACCCGGCACTTACAACAGAGTTTATCGGATATGACAGACTTGAGGCAGATGGAAAAATCACTGCACTTACAACTGAGAGTGATGTGGTTGCAGCACTTACAGATGGTCAGAGCGGAACTATTATTGTTGACAAGACACCGTTCTATGCAACAATGGGCGGTCAGCAGGCAGACATAGGAACAATCATCTGTGGCGACAGCGAGTTTAAGGTAAAAGATACGGTTAAACTTCTCGGTGGAAAAGTCGCACACATTGGTGAAGTTGTCAAGGGTATGTTTAAGGATGGAGATACGGTCACACTCAAAGTTGATGCCGCAAATCGTACAGCAACATGTAAAAACCACAGTGCAACACATCTTTTGCAGGAAGCACTTCGTAAAGTATTAGGTTCTCACGTAGAGCAGGCAGGTTCATACAATGATGCAAACAGACTTAGATTCGACTTTACACATTTCTCAGCAATGACACCTGAGGAGATAAGCAAGGTTGAAGATATTGTAAATAAAGAAGTTGCAGCAAATCTTCAGGTAGTGACAGAAGTTATGTCACTTGATGAAGCTAAAAAGACAGGAGCCATGGCACTCTTTGGTGAGAAATATGGTGAGAAAGTCCGTGTTGTAAAGATGGGAGATTTCAGTACAGAGCTTTGTGGTGGTACTCATGTTGCGAACACAGGAGTTATAGGATACTTCAAGATTATATCTGAAAGCGGTGTAGCAGCAGGAACACGCCGTATTGAAGCGCTCACAGGCGATGGACTTATGAAATATTATGCAGAGATTGAAAGAGAACTTAACGAGGCAGCAAAGGCAGCAAAGGCAGAACCTTCAAAACTCGTAAACAAGATTAATGCGATGCATGATGAGATAAAAGAGCTTTCAAGTGAAAATGAAAAACTTAAAGCAAAACTTGCCAATGATGCGGTAGGAGATGTAGACAGCCAGATTAAAGAGATAAAAGGCGTAAAGGTTCTTGCAATGGCAGTTCCCGATGTAGACATGAACGGTCTTAGAAATCTTGGTGACCAGATGAAAGAAAAGATTGGAAGCGGTGTGGTAGTGCTTGCGTCAGCAGTTGACGGAAAAGTAACACTTCTCGCAATGGCAACAGATGATGCAGTTAAGAAAGGTGCTCATGCCGGAAATCTTATCAAAGGAATCGCAGCACTTGTTGGCGGTGGCGGCGGTGGACGTCCAAACATGGCTCAGGCAGGAGGAAAGAATCCTGACGGAATACCGGCAGCAATCGAAAAGGCATATGAGGTTGTAGAGAGCCAGTTATAATATGTATATTATAGTATTCAGACAACAAGAAAAAGTCATCGTAAGATGGCTTTTTCTTATGCGTGGCGGTAAGAGAATGAAAGAGAGAGCGGGAAAAATATGAATAAAACTGTGCGGGATAAACTTGTCTCGATGAGAGAAGAAAAATACAGAGATTTTTCAAGTGCACTTATTCCAGGATGCGAAAATATGCTAGGTGTAAGAGTACCTGTTATAAGAAAATATGCAAAAGAGATTTTAAAGGAAAATACGGACTGGCAGAAAATGCTTGAAGAAGGCGATGTCTATTTTGAAGAAACAATGCTTCGTGGATTTATTATAGGAATGGCAACATCAAAGGAAGATGATGTTGAGCTTGCACAAGAAAAACTGGCAGAGTTTGTTCCTTATATAGATAACTGGTCAATAAATGACAGTTTTTGTAATGCTTTTAAAATAGCAGGTAAGCATGGGGATGATTTTATTGCTGAAATAGAGAAGATGGTAAAGTCAAAAAAAGAATATGAGGCAAGAGCCGGACTTATCCTGCTGCTTAATCATTATGTAAAGGTGGATATGGCAGGAAAAAAGACTGCCAGAAAGAGGAATGTTGAAGTTTGTGATATATCTTGTGAAGATAAAAGAGATATTGAAAAGGGCAGATATACAGACAAAATACTTCAGCTTGTTGACAGAGATTTCTCTGAAAACGGGTATTATACCCAGATGGCAGCAGGCTGGCTTATTGCAGAATTGTTTGTCACATATCCGAAGGCTGTATGGAATTATTTGACAGATAAAGAAAAGTTGAAAATTGATGACGTTTCATATAAAAAAGCAGTTAGAAAGATATGTGAATCGAAAACACCTTCTAAAGAGGTGAAAGAGTGTATCTGCAGATTGTGCAGTAGGAAAATCTGAGGAAAAAAATAATGTTAAAAAATACAAAAAAGCTGTTGACTAATGCTAAAGTTGTGGTATAATAATTATTGTGCGTACAGGACTGTGGTTCTGTGAAAAAATACCCTACACAGTTGTTTGTGTATTTGATGCATAATCTACAACTGGAGGGAGGTTAGGTGTGAGACTATGTCAAATGTAATCGTAAAAGAGAATGAGACATTGGATAACGCTTTACGTCGTTTCAAAAGAAATTGTGCTAAAGCTGGTATCCAGCAGGAAATTCGTAAAAGAGAGCATTATGAGAAGCCAAGCGTTCGTCGTAAGAAGAAGTCTGAGGCAGCTCGTAAGCGCAAATACTAATCGTATGTAAGGGATTTGAGTGTCGAATCCTGAAATCAGAAAGAGGTTATTTGGTTAATCTCTTTCTTTTTTTATTATTTATATAATATCCAACTTTTCATTTCGAGTTAATAAATTTGTGATTTGGGGCTATATATGTTAAAATTGTAATAGCATTTACATAGTGGTTGATATGAGAATTGTATCAAAAAAATAGAATATGTTTTTGTGAAAATGGAGACGAAATATGTTTAAAACAGTAGGTATAGGAAAACAGAGCTTTGAAAGTATTCGAGTAAACGATTGTT
The DNA here is from genome assembly GCA_934320845.1 of uncultured Lachnospiraceae bacterium. GTDB lineage: Bacteria > Bacillota > Clostridia > Lachnospirales > Lachnospiraceae > Butyribacter. Next base: position 50,356 of record CAKRFU010000011.1, on the reverse strand, counting down.
TTTATATAGATAAGACAATGTTTATAAAAGAGTGGTGGGAGAAGAATGATGATGTAACATTGATTACCCGACCACGTCGTTTTGGAAAAACATTGAATATGGATATGTTAAATTGCTTCTTTTCAAATAAATTTGCAGAAAGAGGTGATTTGTTTAAAGGCCTTGAAATATGGAATTATGAAAAATATAGAAAGCTTCAGGGAACATACCCAGTGATTTTTCTTAGTTTTGCAGGTGTAAAACAAAATAATTATGAAGATACTATTGCAAGAATAAAAAAAATTGTATGTGACTTATATCAATCATTTATATTTTTGAAAGATTGGGACGGTCTGACACATGAAGAAAGGAATAATATTAAAAATATATCAAATGATATGTCAGATGTTACAGTGCAAAGTGCCATAAATGATTTAAGTAGCTATCTGAGCCGTTATTATGGAAAAAAAGCAATTATTTTGCTTGATGAATATGATACACCTATGCAGGAGGCATATGTAAATGGATTTTGGGATAAAATAGTCTCGTTTATGAGAAGTTTATTTAATACTACATTCAAGACAAATCCATATATTGAGAGAGCAATAATGACAGGAATAACAAGGGTGTCCAAAGAAAGTATTTTTTCAGATTTAAATAATCTGGAGATTGTTACAACAACATCTGAAAAATATACCACAGCATTTGGATTTACTGAAAATGAGGTTTTTTTGGCACTTAATGAGTATGGTCTGCTGGATAAAAAATTGGAAGTAAAAGAATGGTACGACGGTTTTACTTTTGGAAGCAGGAGTGATATATATAATCCATGGTCAATAATAAATTTTTTGGACAAAAGGAAGTTTGATACTTATTGGGCAGATACAAGTTCAAATGGACTTGTTAATGAACTGATAAGGACAGGTTCGGCGGAGATAAAAGAAACTATGGAAACTTTAATGTCGGGGAAAGTAGTTGAAAAAAATCTTGACGAGCAGATTGTATTTGAGCAGCTTGGAAAAAATCGTGATGCTGTCTGGAGTTTGCTTCTTGCAAGTGGTTATTTAAAGATAGAGACATATTGCGAAGTTGGCAGACTACAAAAAAAGGTTTATGGTTTAAAACTTACAAATTTTGAAGTGGAGCGTATGTTTGGTTCTATGATAGAACAGTGGTTTGGAGGCGAGAATGTTCCATATAACGAATTTGTTAAAGCGTTACTCAAGGGCGATATAGAAAGTATGAATATATATATGGAAAAAGTGACAAAGAATACGATGAGTTACTTTGATACAGGAAAAAGACCGTCTGATGAAGAACCTGAGAAATTTTACCATGGGCTTGTTCTAGGACTTATGATAGATCAAATAGAAAATTATATCATAAAGTCAAACAGAGAAAGCGGATATGGCAGATATGATATAATGCTTGAACCAATACAAAAAAACAATATGAAATATCCGGGGATAGTAATAGAATTTAAAGTTTTTAATTTCAGAAAAGAAGATACATTAAAAGACACATTGTCGGCAGCATTGAAGCAGATAAATGAAAAAGGTTATGATGCAGAACTTATAAGCAGAGGGGTAAAGAAAGAAAATATAAGGCATTATGGATTTGCTTTCAAGGGGAAAGAGGTGCTGATTGGAACAGATTGATTAAATTTGTTATGCTTTTTGATTATACAAAAGATATTTAATAAAGAAATATTATTATGTAAATAAAAAACACTATGCTCCATTCTAAGCGTATAAGTAAACAGCAGCCACTTATTACTTAGAATAGAGCATAGAGAAAAATTATAGTCCTGTCGTTGTCTTTAGATGATAAGAATACATATTATCTAAAATCATATAGACAGTTTAAACAAAATCTCTTAAAGTATCTACAACACTTTGTTTTTCGGTATTTCCATACATCAACATCGGAATAATACAGCTAAGTATGATAAATACCAGAGCGACAAGCAATACAGGAAGTATTACAAAATGTCCGTTGAAGAACCAGAAAATATTTTCAAACAGTCTTTTAGTGAGTACGACAAATATTACCGAAGTAATGAGTGATACGACGGATGAACTTACGCTATAGAATAAACTTTCATATATAAGCATTCTGCGAAGCTGTCTGTTTGTCATACCTATGGATTTAAGCATTGCAAATTCATGTTTTCTTGACATGATTCCTGTGAGGACGGCATTGACAAAATTAAGTATTCCGATAATCCCTATAACTGCACACAGCAGACCGCCAAGCAATATAAATATATTTTTAAAACTGTCAAATTCCTGACGAACCTTAGCTTTACTTTCAAAGGAAAGTGAAGATGAAGGTGCGGAAGTTATATTTTTAAGGTAGTTCTCAGTCCGTATCTCAGCTTTTTTGTTTTTAGAGTCTAACATATAAAATAATGGTGAAATTTTTTGCCTGCTATCATTTTTCAGGCTGTCGGTTGACATTACCACATTATATCCGGTTACAGAACCGTATCGAAATCCCATTGAATATGGAACATTCACAAGTGCACATACCGTATATGTGACTTCATGTTCTTTGGCTATGTAGTATTCCATATATTTTTCGGGGGTGTCATCGGTTACTTTTTTGCCTGTCCGATTATCAATAAAATAAGCATCATCAATATATGACATTGTGAACTTATCGCCGACTTTTGGGTATATTCCCATGTTTTGTGGATTACCGTAATCATCAGTCATTACACTTATAGCTATATTGTGCTGTTTTTTGTCTTTAAGTGGAGAAATGCTGCCAGAAAAGACTTTAACTTTATTTAAAAGTTTTATATCAATTCCCTCAATAAGTGGATCGGATGCAACTTTATCTCTCTTTTTTCTTATTGAATTGAGGTTTTGTTGTAATTCTTTTTGACTGAAAGTGCCTTTACACATATTTATATAGGTCTTTTTATCAACCCATCCTACCACATCAGTGGAAGGCAGGAAATATCCACATCCGGTTAATTTGTTATCTGTATTTGCAGTGATACGGCGAATATCCTTGTCTGAGATACAGTGTTCACCGTCAATTTCATATCGGAAATAGCTTTTTGTACTTACAATGAAATCAGAGCATACACTCCGTGAAACAAATCTGTTCATATCAATTCCATTTACAAAGAAAAACAATGTATTTAGAAGCACTACGGAGAGTGAAAGGGATATGACAACAAGGAAAGTGCTCAGCTTGTTCCTGCCAAGATTTGTAAATGCCATCTGGTAAACTTTTGCACCTCGGGTATGTTTTTTCTTCTTTTTTGTGTTTGAATTGTCCGTATATTTTAACGCTTCAACAGGGGAAATCTTAGAGGCGATAAATCCCGGACGCAGACATGACATAAGCACGGTTAATAGTGAAAAAAGTATTGATATCACAAAAATAAGCGGGGATATGCTTATAGAGGTGCTTTCTGTACCAATCGTAGTCTGTGAGATTATGGTAGGAAACAGAGTAACACCGCTGAAATATCCTATAAATAGTCCGATTGGAATACCTATTGCACAAAGAAGCAATGCATGGATATAGATTATCCTGCGAAGCTGATGTGGAGTGACACCGATTGTCTTTATAAGACCGTAAAAATGTATGTCATTTGTTACTGAGATCTGAAAAATATTGTAGATGATAAGGTATCCGGTAAATATGACAAGTATAAGGAAAGCAACAATTCCGACAAGCGTTAAGGGGTCTGTGTTTTCTGCAACTTTTTCAGAGGTGTAGCCCCAGTTTACACCGATACGCACACTGTTTTTTTCGTCTCGTGTCTGCCAGTCATACCCGAAGTCTTTATCAATCTGTTCCATTTGTTTTTCGATATTATGGCTTGATTTAAGCATAACATTTAAGTCTGTCCGAAAATCATCAAGTCCATTGTTTTTGGCTTCTTTGATAATATTTTCAGTATATTTTTTTGAAACATTGATATAGTGAACCGGCATTAAACTATTATAGTCGTAATAACCTGTAAGTTTGAAATAGTCCGTTTTTTCAAATGTTTTACTTTTATTGTCACGTACTGTATAGGTAAGTTTTATCTTTGTTCCAAGTTTTGCTTTGGCACCGAGGAGCTTTAAAGCCGTAGTATCCATTGCTATTTCATCGGAGTTTTCCGGATTTCTGCCTGTTGTTGGTGTTGCATAACTCCATTTTGAGCAGTTTTCATCCATATAACTGACTTCGCCTGAAATCTGTCCAAAATAATCTGATTTTATAGAACCAATGCAAGTTCGTTTACCGTAAGCTTTTATTTTTGAATGGGTGATAAGTTTGTCTGCCTGTTCGTAAGTTACATCTTTAAATGTCCCGTGTGAATAACCACCCATCTGACGGAATGAGTAAGTTTGATAACTGTCATTTAGTGAAAGTGCTATCGTGAAAAGTGATGTAAACAGGGTAGTGGTAAGTATAATTGCGATAACAGCTATTATATTTCTCTTTTTTGCAGCACGCAGAGAACGGTAACTCAAACGGAAGATACATTTTTTATTTTTTACATTCATGAGTTTGTCCTCCTAATCTTTAGTTATTACATGACCGTCTTCAATATGGATTATACGGTCTGCTGTCTGTGCTATTTCTTCGTTGTGGGTTATCATTACCATTGTCTGGGAAAACTTTTTGCATGAAACTTTTAGCAGACTTAGAACGTCCTGGCTTGTTTTTGAATCGAGATTTCCGGTTGGCTCATCCGCAAGTATTATTGCCGGAGCGGATGCTAAGGCTCTTGCGATGGCAACACGCTGTTGCTGACCGCCGGAAAGCTGGTTTGGGAGAGAATTAAGTCTTTTTGATAAACCTAAGGTATCTGTTATCTGTGTTATAAAACTTTTATCAATTTTTCTTCCGTCAAGTTCAAGGGGAAGTACAATATTTTCATAGAGATTTAAAACAGGCACGAGATTATATGCCTGAAAAATGAAACCTATTTTTCTTCTGCGGAAAATAGTAAGTTCTTCATCGTTTAATGAAAATATGTCTTTGCCGTCAACAGTTACGTTGCCGGATGTCGGAGTGTCAAGTCCTCCAAGCATATGAAGAAGAGTTGATTTGCCACTGCCGGATGTGCCTACAATGGCGGCAAATTCACCGTTTTCGATAGAAAGATTTACGTTTTGCAGTGCATGTACGGTATTTTCGCCGGAGCCATATGTTTTCGTAAGATTTTCTGTTTTAAGTATTGTCATAATAATCCTCATTTCTGCACACGTTATGGGTGCATATAAAAATTGTGTCAGGTGTGCACAGACACAGATATTTAGAAATAAAATAATTTTATACTAAAATGCCCCAATCTAAAATTTATTATTGTCCAGAAAAAAGTATCGCATATAAAACTTTCTAGAATCTTTCAAGAGGTAAAGTGAAATCTTACAGTTTTGAAAGAAATACAGAAAAAGTAGAGCCCTGACCGCATGAAGAAGCAGCTTTGATATATCCATTTTCACCGGAAATTATTTTCCTTGCGAGATAAAGACCGATTCCTACGCCTTCTGTAGTATTGACATTTTCGCAACGGTAAAATCTTGAAAAAATCTTTGAATAGTCATGTTTGGAAATGCCTATACCGGTATCAGAAATATCAATGCGGACGAAAAATTCATATACTATGACATCAATTGAAATTCCGCCGGAGGATGTGTATTTGACAGCATTATCAACTATATTGCACAAGGCTTCGAGCGTCCATTTGGCATCAAACAGTGCTGTAGCAGAAGTTTTGGTGTTTTTTATGTATAAACCCTTTGCTTCAGCTTTTTGTTTATATTGAATAAAGACTTTATCAAGTAATGGCTGCAGATTTTGTATTTTAGGAGAAAGGGATATAATCCCGGTTTCAAGCCGCGACAGTTTTATAAGAGAATCAATCAGAAAACGCAGTTTTTGGGTTTGTGAATAAAGTGCAGTAAGATTATTTTTTAAATTTTCGGAAAATTCATCTTCTAAAAGGAGTTCACAGTAGAGAAGTATGTTTGCAATAGGTGTTTTTGTCTGATGTGAAATATCGGCGATAAGAGTTTTGATGCTGTCTTTTTCCTGTTTAATATTTTGCGTTGAGAGAGCAGAGCCGGAAAGGTATTGTGCAAATTTTGTCTCAAGTGCAGAGAGACGGCTTTCATCAAAACTATTTTCGATAAATTTACCGTTTAGTGCGGTATCTATCATGTTTTCAAGGGAAGAAAGAAGATTGTCGGTTTTATGTCTGTTTATAAACATTGCAGTTATGCAAAATAAAATAATTATAAGTTGAGCCAATATAATAAAATCTTTAATCATAGGATTCCTTTCGTTGTATTAGTGTATTTTATCAATGATACATTGAACTATGGTCAGATGTTTTGTATGTTATAAATGTTTTGTAATTAGAATAATCCGTGTTTTATTTTTTGTCCCATTTATATCCAATTCCGTAAATGGTATGTATGTAATCAGAAGCACCGAGTTTGTCACGTAATCTTTTGATTACCACGGAAAGAGCATTGTTGTCTACATAATCGCCGCCATCAGTCCATATGCGGTCGGTAAGAATATCACGGGTCATGACATGTCCACGGTTTTCGACAAGCAGACACAGGAGTTTTTGTTCTGTTTTGCTTAATTCAACGGGTGTACCGGAAACGAAAAAATTAAGATGTACAAAGTCGAATGAAAAGTTATCTATTGTTATAACTGAACTATCAGTTTTGGAATCATGGCAGGGGTGTTTTCTTAGCTGGGTATTTACCCTGGCACGAAGAATGGCAAGGGAAAAAGGTTTTGTAATGTAGTCATCAGCACCAAGTTCGAGACCGTTTACAATATCTATGTCAGTATCATTGGCTGTGAGTAGAATGACAGGAATGTCCGGAAAATCAGCTTTTAATTCGGGGAGAAAATCAAGACCATTTCCATCGGGCAGGGAGATGTCAAGCAGTATAAGCGAAGCCTTAAAGCAGGCAAGCTGTTGTCTTGCATGTGTCAGGTTTGTGCACGAAAAAATCTGTCTGTCACTTGATTTAAGAGCTTGGCAAAGTCCTTTGTTAAGGCTTAAGTCATCTTCTATTATGAGAATTTGTTGCATTTAGATAGTCCCCGTTTCTATAGTTATTGTTCCTGATAATTGTATGACGAGTGGAGAATAAAAGCAAATAAAAATTTGTATATTGCATTTTTAGCAGATTGTGTGACATTGATGTATGTGGGTGTTATAAGAGAAAAAAACTCTTAAAAAAATAAATTTTATCAATACCATCTTTAGAATGTAAGTTTGATAAAGTGAAGAAAATAAACTTAAAATCAATTTCACTTAATTTTATTAGTAAAAAACACAAATTGACTAAATAATATTGCTTTTTTTATCAAAAAAATATATAATCAAACCAGTTTGATGAACAAAGGGGTTCAGCAAATGATGAGAAAACATTTATCAGCAGACAGATGTATATACAGCATCTGTTTTCTGAGAAAGTTTCTTCTATATATGATATATGTGTAGAGTATATTTGTTTTTAATATATATGCATGTGTATTATATAGGAGTTGCTATGTAAAAAAGTGTTTTCTGTTATTTGCTGAGCCTCTTTTTGTTTACTATATGTAAATCAAATATATCCAAAGAGTATTTAAAGAAAAACACAAAGTTGTAGAATATTGATATGGAGGTAGAAATGATGACAAATACTGAAACTTGTAACAGCAGGGTTTTAGCAAAAGCCTCAAAAGTTATTGACCATGAAAAGAGAGGGCTTTACGATCCTCGTTACGAACATGATAACTGTGGTATTGGTTCTATTGTAAATATTAAGGGAAATAAAACACATGATACTGTTTCGGGAGCTCTTGATATTGTTGAAAAATTAGAGCATCGTGCCGGTAAAGATGCAGAAGGTAAGACCGGTGATGGTGTTGGGATTCTTTTACAGATATCACATAAATTTTTCAAAAAAGCAGTTAAACCACTCGGTTTTGAAATTGGAGAAGAGAGAGATTACGGTATTGGAATGTTTTTCTTCCCGCAGGATGAACTTAAAAGAAACCGTGCTAAGAAAATGTTTGAAGTCATTATTGAAAAAGAGGGACTTGAGCTTCTTGGATGGAGAAAAGTTCCGACTGAACCTGACATATTAGGACATAAAGCACTTGAGTGCATGCCATGTATTATGCAGGCATTTGTTAAAAGACCTGAGGATGTTGAAAAAGGACTTGATTTTGACCGCAAACTGTATGTTGCACGCCGTGTGTTTGAGCAGAGTAATGATGATACATACGTTGTCTCATTTTCAAGCCGTACAATAGTTTATAAGGGTATGTTCCTTGTTGGACAGCTTCGTCTTTTCTTCAAAGACCTTCAGGATCCTGATTATGTATCTGCTATCGCAACAGTGCATTCAAGATTTAGTACAAACACAAATCCAAGCTGGATGAGAGCACATCCAAACAGATTTATTGTTCACAATGGTGAGATTAACACTATTGTAGGTAATGCGGATAAGATGCTTGCGCGTGAGGAGACAATGGAGACATCGCTTCTTGCAAACGATTTCCACAAGGTCCTTCCGGTTGTAAATCCAAATGGTTCGGATTCGGCAAGACTTGATAATACACTTGAATTTCTTGTAATGAGTGGTATGGAACTTCCGCTTGCTGTCATGATTACTATACCTGAACCTTGGGAACACGATATGAGCGTAAGCCAGAAAAAGAGAGACTTCTATCAGTATTATGCAACAATGATGGAGCCTTGGGATGGACCGGCTTCAATCCTTTTCTCTGATGGAGACATTATGGGAGCTGTTCTTGACAGAAACGGTCTTCGTCCTTCACGTTATTACATTACAACTGATGACCAGCTCATTCTTTCATCGGAAGTAGGTGTTTTTGATATTCCACCTGAAAAGATTGTCAAGAAAGACAGATTGAGACCGGGACGTATGCTTCTTGTTGATACGGTTAAGGGTGAGCTTATCGATGACGAGGTTCTAAAAGAAAAATATGCATCACGCCAGCCTTATGGTGAGTGGCTTAACAGCAATCTTGTTACATTGAAGGAACTTCGTATTCCTAATAAAAAGGTTGAGGAATTTACAGACGAAGAAAGAGCAAGACTTCAGAAAGCATTTGGATATACTTACGAGGATTACAAAGAGTCAATTCTTCCGATGGCACAGAAAGGTGCAGAGCCTATTGCTTCAATGGGTACTGACACACCGCTTCCTATGCTTTCAGATAAGCCTCAGCCTTTGTTCAACTACTTCAAACAGCTTTTTGCGCAGGTTACAAACCCGCCTATCGATGCAATAAGAGAAGAAATCGTAACATCAACAAGCGTTTATATCGGTGAGGACGGAAACCTTCTTGAAGAAAAAGCAGATAACTGTAAGGTGCTTAAAATCCGCAATCCTATTCTTACGGATACAGACCTTATGAAGATTAAATATATGGATAAAGAGGGATTTAAGTGTGTAGATATTCCTATTACTTATTATAAGAATACATCACTTAAAAAAGCACTTGACCGTATGTGCCTTGAAGCTGACAGAGCTTACAAGGAGGGTGCTAATATCCTTATTCTTACTGACAGGGGAGTTGATGAAAACCATGTAGCTATTCCGTCACTTCTTGCAGTTGCTTCAATGCAGCAGCATCTTGTAACTACAAAGAAGAGAACAAGCGTGGCAATGATTCTTGAATCGGCAGAACCAAGAGAAGTACATCACTTTGCGACAATCTTAGGATATGGAGCATGTGCGATAAATCCTTATCTTGCACATAGCACAATAAAAGAACTTATTGACCAGAATCTTCTTGATAAAGACTATTATGCAGCAGTTGATGATTATGATTCGGCAGTTCTTCACGGAATTGTAAAGATTACTTCTAAAATGGGTATTTCTACAATTCAGTCATATCAGGGTTCAAAAATTTTTGAGGCAATTGGTATATCAGAGGATGTTATTGAGAAATACTTTACTGATACAGTATGCTGTGCAGGAGATATTACACTTGAGGATATTGAAAAACAGGTTGATGCCCTTCATTCAGCAGCATTTGATCCACTCGGACTTGAGACGGATATGAACCTTGAAAGCCGTGGCCAGCATAAAGAAAGAGGACACAAAGAGGAACATTTATATAATCCTGAGACAATCCATCTTTTACAGCAGGCTGCATGGACAGGAAGTTATGAACTGTTTAAACAGTATTCAAAATGCATAGATGAAAAAGAGCATAATGTAACACTTAGAAGCATGCTTGATTTCAATTATCCTAAAAAAGGAATTTCAATTGATGAGGTTGAGAGCGTTGACGAGATAGTTAAGAGATTTAAGACAGGAGCTATGTCATATGGTTCAATTTCTCAGGAAGCACATGAGACACTTGCCATTGCAATGAATCACCTTCACGGTAAATCAAACAGTGGTGAGGGTGGTGAAAGTCTTGACAGACTTCTTACAGCAGGACAGCCGGAGGACAGATGTTCAGCAATCAAACAGGTTGCATCAGGACGTTTTGGTGTTACATCACGTTATCTTGTCAGTGCAAAAGAAATTCAGATTAAAATGGCACAGGGAGCTAAGCCTGGTGAAGGCGGACATCTTCCAGGCGGAAAGGTTTATCCTTGGGTAGCCAAAACAAGACATTCAACACCGGGTGTAAGTCTTATCTCACCTCCACCACATCATGACATCTATTCTATCGAAGATTTGGCACAGCTTATCTACGACCTTAAGAATAGTAATAAAGATGCAAGAATATCAGTTAAGCTTGTTTCAGAAGCAGGAGTAGGAACGGTAGCAGCAGGTGTTGCAAAAGCAGGAGCAGCAGTTATTCTTATTTCAGGATATGACGGAGGTACAGGAGCAGCACCTAGAAGCTCAATCTACAATGCAGGACTTCCTTGGGAACTCGGTCTTGCAGAAACACACCAGACACTTATAATGAACGGACTTCGTTCGCGTGTCCGCATTGAGACAGACGGTAAACTTATGACTGGCCGTGATGTACTTGTGGCTGCACTTCTCGGAGCAGAGGAATATGGTTTTGCAACAGCACCGCTTGTAACAATGGGTTGTGTAATGATGCGTGTATGTAACCTTGATACATGTCCTGTAGGTGTTGCAACACAGAATCCTGAACTCAGAAAGAGATTTAAAGGAAAGCCTGAATATGTTGAGAACTTTATGAAGTTTATTGCACAGGAACTTCGTGAGTACATGGCTTTACTTGGAATTAAGAAAGTCGATGACCTTATCGGACGTACAGACCTTCTCAAAGTGAAGGATGACCCTAAGGTTAAGGAACATCATATCAACTTTAATGAGATAATTGATTCATCATTTGCCGGTGAGAGAAAAGAAAACAAATTCAATCCAAAGAATGTATTTAACTTTGAACTTGAAAAGACAATAGATGAGAAAGTTTTACTTCCTAAACTTAAAAAGTCACTTCAGACAGGTGAGCCTGCTAAAGTTACTGTAGATGTTACAAATATAAACCGTACATTTGGTACAATACTTGGTTCTGAGATTACAAAGAAATTCAGTGATACGCTTGAGGAGGACACGATTACAGTTGAGTGTCACGGAAGTGGCGGACAGAGCTTTGGAGCATTTATTCCAAAGGGACTTAAACTTGAACTTGTCGGCGATTCAAACGATTATCTTGGAAAAGGTCTTTCAGGCGGAAAGATTGTTGTATACCCTCAGGCCGGTTCTAAATTCAAGGCTGAAGATAATATAATTATCGGTAACGTTGCACTGTACGGTGCTACAAGCGGTAAGGCATTTATAAACGGTATTGCGGGTGAGCGTTTCTGTGTTCGTAACTCAGGTGCTACAGCAGTTGTTGAAGGTGTCGGAGACCACGGATGTGAATACATGACAGGTGGACGTGTAGTAATACTTGGACCTACAGGAAAGAACTTTGCAGCAGGTATGAGTGGCGGTGTTGCGTATGTACTTGATGAAAACAGTGATTTATACCTTAAACTTAACAAAGAACTTGTATCATCACAGCCTGTTACTGACAAATATGATGTACTTGAGTTAAAGAAAATCATAGAGGAGCATGTTGAAGCTACAAATTCAGAAAAAGGAAAGAATATCCTTGAAAACTTTAGCGATTATCTTCCTAAATTTAAGAAAATCATTTCTTATGATTACAGCAAGATGCTTCAGCTTATTGCTCAGATGGAAGAGAGAGGTTTAAGCTACGAGCAGGCACAGATAGAAGCATTTTATGCACACAAAAATCAGGCATAATCGATAAGAGATACTGTTTATACGCAGGCCTGACATCCGGTCAGGCTGTGCGGGAATGTTGAGTGACAGGATAAGGAGGATAATTATGGGCAAACCAACCGGATTTCTTGAATATGAGAGAAAAAATAACAAGGCAGTAGAGCCTTTAGAGAGAATAAAGAACTTTAATGAATTTCACACACCTATGAGTGATAAAGATAGAAAAGAGCAGGCTTCAAGATGTATGAACTGTGGTGTTCCGTTCTGTCAGTCAGGTATGATGATAAACGGAATGGCATCAGGTTGTCCTTTGAATAATCTTGTGCCTGAGTGGAATGACCTTCTTTATCACGGATGCATGAAGGAGGCACTCCAGATGCTTCGCCAGACAAACAACTTTCCGGAGTTTACTTCGAGAGTTTGTCCGGCACTTTGTGAAGCTGCCTGCACATGCGGACTCAATGATTCGCCGGTAACATGTAAGGCAAATGAAAATGCCATTGTTGAGTACGGCTATGCTAACGGACTTATGGAGGCAAGAAAACCTAAAGTCCGTACAGGAAAAAAAGTGGCTGTTATCGGTTCAGGTCCTTCAGGACTTGCGGCAGCAGACCAGCTTAACAGAAGAGGTCATGATGTGACTGTGTTTGAGAGAAACGACCACATTGGCGGACTTCTCATGTATGGTATTCCTAATATGAAGCTTGAAAAATGGGTTATCGACAGAAAACAGAAAGTCATGGAAGAAGAGGGCGTTAAGTTTGTAGTAAATGCGGATGTTGGAAAGAATGTAAAGGCAGAAGACATCGTTAAAGACTATGACAGTGTTATTCTTGCATGCGGAGCATCAAATCCAAGAGATATTAAAGCAACGGGACGTGAAGCCGACGGAATTTATTTTGCAGTTGATTTTCTTACACGTTCTACAAAACATGTACTTACCGGCAAAAAAGACGGATGGGTAGACACTAAAGGAAAAAATGTAGTTGTTATCGGTGGAGGTGATACAGGTAATGACTGCGTTGGTACAGCAGTAAGACAGGGCGCAAAATCAGTAGTACAGATAGAGATGATGCCTAAACTTCCGGATGAGAGAGCAGCGAACAATCCGTGGCCTGAATGGCCGCGTGTCTGCAAGACTGATTATGGTCAGGAAGAAGCAATTGCGGTATTTGGAAAAGACCCGAGAATTTATCAGGCAACAGTAAAAGAGTTCATTGCTGATAAAAGCGGTAAATTAAAGAAAGTTAAACTTGTAAAACTTGAACCAAAGAAAGATGCAAAGACAGGCAGATTAAATATGGTCGAAATACCGGGAAGTGAGTTTGAGATACCGGCAGACTATGTGCTTATCGCAGCAGGTTTTCTTGGAACTCAGGAGTATGTTGCAAAAGCGTTTGGAGTAAAATTAAATGCCCGTACAAATGTTGAGACAGCTGATGGTAGCTATAAAACGTCAGTAGATAGGGTATTTACGGCGGGAGATATGCATCGAGGCCAGTCGCTTGTAGTATGGGGAATAAATGAGGGACGACATGTAGCGAAAGAGGTAGATGAGTTCCTTATGGGTTACACAAATCTTGCATAAAAAAATTGCCATAAAAATATTGTAATATAAATATAATTTATTGAAACAGGGGTGCCGCATAACAGCCGGTACTCCTGTTTATTTGGATTTATACGGTTAGTTATGATATTAAAAAAACGAGGCTGTATTTGTGTAAAATATAAATGAATAAATATAACTGAAAAATGAATAAAAATAATTGCAAATTGCTTTGACACATTGACGTTTTTTATGTATAATAGGAACAATGTGTAGACATATATAAATGATACAAGGAGGAAGAATGATGGCAAAATATACCAGACAGGATATATTAGATTTGATAGATGATGAAGATATAGAATTTATACGTCTTCAATTTACAGATATATCCGGAAATTTAAAGAACATGGCCACTACAATTGATCAGCTTGACAAGATTTTAGACGGACATTATAAGTTCGATTGTGCAGCTATTGAAGGTTTCCGTGGTACTGGATATGAAGAATTATTTTTAGTTCCGGATTTAGATACATTTGTTATATTTCCTTGGCGTCCACAGCACGGCAAGGTTGCACGTTTTTTATGTGATGTTGTCAAACCTGATGGCACACCGTTTGACGGTGACAGCAGATATATTTTAAAGAAAGTTATTTCAGAGGCAAAGGAACTTGGATACGAATTTAGGGTAGCCATCAAGAATGAGTTCTTCCTTTTTGACCTCGGTGAAAATGGAGAGCCGACCAATCATTCAAGTGAACAGGGCGGCTATTTTGATGTTGGGCCTGCTGATGGCGGTGAAAATGCAAGGCGTGATATGGTGCTTTATCTTGCGGATATGGGAATAAGTGTTGAGACTTCTTATCATTCGGATGAGGCGGCACAGCATGTTCTTGATTTAAGCTATGCGGATGCACTCGACATGGCAGACAATATTATGACCTCAAGGCTTGTTATTCGTACCGTTGCAAAAAGACATGGTGTGAATGCTACGTTTATGCCAAAGCCAAAGAAGGATACAAAAGGTTCCGGGGCACATTATACATTTACTTTATATAAGGATGGAAAAAATGTTTTTAATGATGAAAATGATGACCTTGGTGTAAGCAAAGAGGGATATCAGTTTATGGCAGGAATTTTAAGCCATATTGCGAATATGTCTCTTATAAATAATCCTATAGTTAACTCTTATAAAAGATTGATACCGGGATATCTTGCACCTGTTACCGTGGGATGGTCATCTACCAATTCAAGTCCTCTTATAAGACTTACTTCCATAGGAAGTGACGGAGCAAGGATAGTTCTTAGAAGTCCTGACGGGGCATCAAATCCCTATCTTGTTATCGCGGCATGTCTGGCGGCAGGATTAGAAGGAATAAAAGAGGGACTTGAACCTCCGGTCTGTATGGATGACTTATCTGAGAAAGAGGCAAAAAGATGTGAAACTCTTCCAAGGACACTTTATGAAGCAGTCAAACTCTTTGAAGAAGATGATTTTCTGCAGGAGGTTGTCGGTGCACATATTTCCGAGCATCTGATAAAGAGTAAAGATCAGGAATGGAATGAATACTGCACACAGGTAACTCTTTGGGAGACAAAAAGATATCTGACCAGTTTATAGAACTAATCGTTTATAAAGTAACAGACAGGAGGTTTCTGCATGGCAGATTTAATTATAGCTTTTCCTAAATTGGACGATGCGAAAAACTTAAGAAAGCTTCTTGTTCGTAATGGTTATGATGTAAACATGGTTTGTGATAGTGGAGCACAAATAGTAAGTGCAGTAAATGAGCTTGATGGGGGTATTGTTATTTCCGGATACAAATTTTCGGATATGCATTATTCGGAGATAAATAATTATCTGCCAAAGGGATTTAGCATGCTGTTACTTGCGTCTCCTGCAAAACTTGCGGATTGTGACTTAGACGGTATCGTTTCTCTTGCTATGCCTTTTAAGGTACAGGATTTGCTGAACACACTGGAAATGATGATGGTTCAGTACAACAGATGGAAGAAGAAACAGAAGAAAAAACCGAAAGTCAGATCTGAAAATGACCGAAAAGTGATTACGACGGCTAAAGAGCTTTTGATGGAACGTAATCAAATGACAGAAGATGAAGCACATCATTATATTCAAAAACTTAGTATGGACAGTGGTACAAATATGGTAGAAACCGCTGAAATGATATTAGAACTTAATGGAAAGGAATGGGAACTTTAGTATGAAGAAGGCGTTTCTTATATTAGAAGATGGAACAGTATTTGAAGGAAAAAGTATTGGCGCAGACAAAGAGATAATTTCAGAGATAGTTTTCAATACATCGATGACAGGTTATTTAGAGGTTCTGACAGACCCAAGTTATGCAGGACAGGCGGTCACAATGACATATCCGCTTATCGGTAATTACGGCGTATGTTATAAGGACATGGAATCAAGAAAAGGCTGGCCGGACGGATTTATAGTAAGAGAACTTGCGAGAATGCCTAGCAACTTCCGCTCAGAAGATACTGTACAGCATTTCCTTGAAGAAAATGATATTCCGGGTATCAGCTCTATTGATACAAGAGCACTGACAAAAATTCTTCGTGAAAAAGGTACAATGAACGGAATGATAACGACAAATGAGAATTATAATCTTGATGAGATTATTCCGAAACTTAAAGAGTATACTGTTACGGGAGTTGTAAAAAAAGTTTCATGTGATGAAATAGAAAAATATGTTCCGGGGGATATCGGTTCAGAGAAAGCTGCTGCTGATAAAAACATTGCAGTTATAGATGTAGGAACAAAGAAAAACATTATAAGATGTCTTTTGAACAGAGGATGTAATGTAACAGTTTATCCTTGTGATTTTGATGCGGATGAAGTTATTGCGTCAAAACCTGACGGAATTATGATAACAAACGGACCGGGAGATCCTGCAGAGTGCGTTGACATTATCGCACAGGTAAAGAAACTTGCTGATTCGGGAATTCCTGTTTTTGCAATCTGTCTCGGTCATCAGCTCATGGCACTTGCACATGATGCAAAGACATATAAGATGAAATATGGACATAGAGGAGCAAACCATCCTGTTAAAAATCTTGAGACAGGAAAAGTATATATATCTTCACAGAATCATGGATATGTAGTAGATGCAGACGGAATAGACGCATCAGTTGCAAAGCCTTGGTTCGTAAACGTAAATGACGGAACTATTGAGGGACTTGAATACATTGGTAAGCCTGTAAAAACAGTACAGTTTCATCCGGAAGCAAATGCAGGCCCTAAAGACTCAGAGATGTTGTTTGATGAATTTATGAAGATGATTGGAGGAAATAAATAATGCCAAAGATGGAAGGAATCAAGAGAGTACTTGTAATCGGTTCAGGTCCTATTGTAATCGGACAGGCCGCAGAGTTTGATTATGCAGGAACACAGGCATGCCGTTCTCTTAAAGAGGAGGGAATGGAAGTTATCCTTGTCAATTCCAATCCTGCAACTATTATGACAGATAAAGATATTGCAGATAAGGTTTACATAGAACCACTTACAACAGAGGTGTTACAGCATATCATTGAAGTTGAAAAACCGGACAGTCTTCTTCCTAATATGGGTGGACAGGCAGGACTTAATCTTGGTATGGAACTTGCAGAATCAGGATTTCTTGACAGTCATGGAGTAAAACTTCTTGGAACAACGGCTGAAACTATCAGAAACGCAGAGGGTCGTCAGGAGTTTAAAGACCTTATGGAAAGAATCGGAGAGCCATGTGCATCATCTGAACTTGTAGAAAATATCGAGGATGGTATTGCATTTGCAAATAAGATTGGTTATCCGGTTGTTTTAAGACCGGCGTATACACTTGGAGGTTCAGGCGGCGGTATAGCACACAACGAGGAAGAACTTGTTGAAATTCTTTCAAACGGTCTCAGACTTTCAAGAGTAGGCCAGGTACTTGTAGAGAGATGTATTGCCGGATGGAAAGAAATCGAGTATGAGGTAATGCGTGACAGCAACGGAACATGTATCACTGTCTGCAACATGGAAAACCTTGATCCTGTCGGAGTTCATACAGGTGACAGTATCGTAGTTGCACCATCTCAGACATTATCAGATAAAGAGTATCAGATGCTTCGTACATCTGCATTAAAGATTATTGATGAACTTGGAATTACAGGTGGATGTAATGTACAGTTTGCACTTCATCCTACATCATTTGAATATATAGTAATCGAGGTAAACCCTCGTGTAAGCCGTTCTTCAGCTCTCGCTTCAAAAGCAACAGGATATCCTATTGCAAAAGTTTCGGCAAAGATTGCACTCGGTTATACACTTGACGAGATACCAAATGCCGTAACAGGAAAGACATATGCAAGTTTTGAGCCTGCACTTGACTATGTAGTGGTTAAGATACCTCGTCTTCCATTTGATAAGTTTATCAGTGCAAAGAGAACTCTTACTACACAGATGAAAGCAACCGGTGAGGTTATGAGTATCTGTACGAACTTTGAAGGCGGACTTATGAAAGCCATAAGATCACTTTCACAGCATGTTGACTGTCTCGAGACAGGAGATTACGATAATATGTCTGATGAGGAAGTGCTTGAGCACCTTTCAGTTGTAGATGACCGCAGAATTTACCTTATCGCAGAAATTCTCCGCCGTGGAATCGCATCTTATGATGAAATTCATGAAGTTACAAAGATTGACAAATGGTTTATCGATAAACTTGCAATTCTTGTTGAAATGGAAAAGAAGATTAAAGCTTCAAATGGAAATCTTGACAAGGAATTATTAAAAGAGGCAAAGAGACTTGAGTTCCCTGACAATGTAATTGCACGCTGGACAGGAAAAACAGAGGAAGAAATTAAAAATCTTCGTTATGAATACGGCATTACAGCAGCATTTAAGATGGTTGATACATGTGCAGCAGAGTTTGCATCTGAGACACCATATTATTATAGCTGTTTCGATGGAATGAACGAAGTTGAAGATACAACGGAAAAGAAAAAAATCATGGTACTTGGTTCAGGCCCTATAAGAATCGGACAGGGTATCGAATTTGATTATTGCTCAGTTCACAGTGTATGGGCACTCAAACAGGAAGGTTATGAGACAATTATCGTAAACAATAACCCTGAGACAGTAAGTACTGACTTTGATATAGCAGATAAACTTTATTTTGAGCCGCTTACACCGGAAGATGTTGAAAATATTGTCCGCCTTGAAAAACCTGACGGAGCAGTAGTTCAGTTCGGTGGACAGACAGCTATCAACCTTACTGAGTCACTTATGAAGATGGGTGTCAAGATTCTTGGAACAAGTGCAGAGGATGTAGATGCTGCAGAGGACAGAGAATTATTTGACCAGATTCTTGAAGAGTGCAAGATACCTAGAGCAAAAGGTGACACGGTATTTACTACCGAAGAAGCACTCAAGGTTGCAAATGAACTCGGTTATCCTGTACTTATCCGCCCTTCATATGTACTTGGCGGACAGGGAATGCAGATTGCAGTATCTGATGATGATATTAAAAAGTTCATGCAGGTAGTTACAAGATACCATCAGGAGCATCCTATCCTTATCGACAAGTACCTTATGGGTAAAGAGATAGAAGTAGATGCGGTATGTGATGGTGAGGATATTCTTATTCCTGGTATTATGGAGCATATCGAGAGAGCCGGTATTCATTCTGGTGACAGTATTTCAGTATATCCGGCGCAGACTATTACAGAGAGAATTCAGGACATGCTTGTCGACTACACAAGAAAACTTGCTAAGTCACTTCATGTAATCGGTCTTATCAACATACAGTTTATCGTTTACCATGACCAGGTATATGTAATCGAGGTAAATCCTCGTTCAAGCCGTACAGTACCATATATAAGCAAAGTTACTGGAATACCAATTGTAGACCTCGCAACTAAGGTTATCCTCGGTGCTAAGGTTAAGGATTTTGGTTACGGAACAGGTCTTGCAAAGAAATCAAAATATATTGCCATCAAGATGCCTGTATTCTCGTTTGAGAAGCTTAGAGGCGCAGAGATAAGTCTTGGACCTGAGATGAAATCAACAGGTGAGTGTCTCGGTATTTCAAAAGACTTCAACGAAGCACTTTACAAGGCGTTTAAGGGAGCAGGAGTTGATCTTCCAAAGCATAAGAAGATGATAATTACTCTTAACGATGCAGACAAGGAAGAGGGAATCGAGATTGCTAAACGCTTTAAGAAGCTTGGATATGACATATTCTCTACAAGAGGAACAGCTAAAGTGTTTAATGAAGCAGGAGTTCTTGCAATCCCTGTAAACCGTATAAATGAAGAAGCACCTACACTTATGGACCTTTTGCTTGAACACCAGATAGATCTTGTAATAGATACACCTACACATGATGACAAGCTTAAAGATGGTTTCCTTATCAGAAGAACTGCTATCGAGACAGGTGTGAATTGTCTTACATCACTTGATACGGCAGCAGCACTTCTTACATCACTTGAGACAGAGGGCAATGATAAGCTTTCTATCGTAGATGTGGCTACTATCTCAGAGCAGCACGAGGTGTAAAATGATGTCGTGGTATCCTTGATGATGCTATTGCATTGCTTTTGCAAATTGTGTTAAAAAATTTATAAAAAAATGCAACCTTCTTTAAATAACCGGGTTATTATAAGTAGAAAGCAAAATTGTCATAAGTTTAATTTCTTATGATGTTTGTTTTCAATAATAACGGAAGTTTAAAGGAGGTTTTTTTATGAGAAAAGACATGATTGCAAAGGTATTTGCATTATTTATGACACTTGTAATAGCAGGAACGACGACCGGATGTGGCGGCAGAAAGACAAGTCTTAATGAAAAAGGAAACAAAAATGTAGATACGCAAAAAATATCTGATAATCAGAAAAAGGATGGTGAGTCATTAAGTAGTGAAGTACAAGACAAGAAAAAGAAACTTGTTGGAAAAAAGAAAAAATTACCTGTAAATTTGTCAAAGAAAGAAGTTAAAAACTATAAACAGATTTATAAAGATTATAACAGCAGTCTTTTATATCATTTTCTTAAACAGAGCTGGGGGGATAATCCACAACAGGGGCTTGTTGCCTGCTCAAACATCAATATGTATCTTGCAAGCGGAATGCTCTCGGAAATGACTGCAGGGCAGAGTCGGGAACAGATATTAAATTCATTTAGCAAAAATATGTTTAGAGCAGCTGTTTCGGATTACATAAATGCAAATGACAGAGAGGAGAAAGAAAGGGAGGAAGAACAGAAGATAGTAAGAAAGATGATGGGGTATATAAGCGGCAAAATAAAATCCGAAAATTGTTCTTTGGGTAATTCAGTATGGCAAAGTGATAAATATGATTATTCCGGAGGAGTCGACACAATACTTAAAAATGATTATAATGCGTATAGTTTAACGGGAGAGATGGGAAGTAAAAGTTTTAATAATAAAATAAATAAATGGATTGATGAGCAGACAGGTGGTAAGATAAAAGGTAATCTGAAAACAAATAAAGACATGGCTATGCTAATGTTGTCGGCCGTAAATTTTAAGGAGCAGTGGAATGTCAGATTTGATAAAGATAATACAAAGACAGGTATATTCTACGGTCAGTCTAGATACACCTGTGGCAATACAACTGAGGAGGAAAAGATTGATAAGGAAAAATGCAGCTTTTTAAATTCAGAGTATGCTTATGCCTATACCGAGAATGGCAGGTATCAGGCAGTTTCGATACCCATGACAAATGCAAATATGAATATAATACTGCCAAAGGAAAATGTGGCAGCAGACAAACTCATAAATAAAAAGGATGCAAAGCAGATAATTTCATTGTGTAACAAATTCAATAAAAAATGGGATTATTCTAAGATAGTAAGATTTTCAATGCCTAAACTGGATTTTAAAAGTGAACTTGAATTAAATCCATTGATGCAGGATATGGGTATAAAAAATATTTTTGATGGGAAAAAAGCAGATTTTTCTAAAATGTTTGTGTCAGATGGAGAAAATAAATCAGAAGGTGGAATTTATGTTAGTAAAGCAAAACAAAAAAGCAGGCTGACGATAGACGAAAACGGATGCAGTATGGCCTCATATACAGAGGTTGCCCTTGTGGGGTTTGCAGACGAAAAAAAGGATACTGTCACAATGAATTGTAACAGACCATTTATTATAATAGTTTCAACAAGTGACGGTCTTCCGATATTTATGGGAGCAGTAAATAGAGTTGCATAGATAATTGCGAAACTAACTATATGTTGTGTCAATTGCACACATATAACAAATAATATCGTCGGCACGCTTTCGCTATGTTGTCGTTCGTAGCAGTACATAAATCAGCAAAAAACGCTGATTAAGTGCTGACGACGACAAAAATGCCGACTAACACTATTTGTTATATCTGCACAATTTAATCAAGATTTATGATAGTTTCGCAAACGCCTATTTTTAATTAACAAAAAGGAGATACATGGAAGATGAGAAAATAGTACAGTTGATATGGGACAGAAATGAAAACGGTATTAACGAATTATCTGAAAAATATGACCGTTATTGTTTTTGTATTTCAGAGCGTATTGTACATGATGAGGAAGATGCAAAAGAGTGTGTAAATGATACATGGCTAAGGACATGGAATACGATTCCACCAAGCCGCCCGTCAGTGCTTAGTACATTTCTTGCCAAGATAGTTAGAAATCTGTCGCTTAACAGGTATAGGGATATGCACGCATTAAAAAGAGGAGGGAGTAGTGTGAATATTGCGATAGAGGAACTTAATGAATGTATAACTGACGGAAAGACCGTGGAAAAAGACATGGAATATAAACTTCTTACAGAGTCGATAGAAGATTTTTTGTGGAAACAGACTAAGAGAAACCGTACCGTCTTTTTGAAACGATATTTCTATGTTATGGATATTAAGGAAATCGCTGAGGAGCTTGATATAAAAGAGGGTACGGTAAAATCAATCCTTAGCCGTATGAGAAAGAAACTTGCCGTATGGCTTGAAAAGGAGGCGGTAGTGTGAGCGAAAAAGAGGCAGAAAAGTTGATGTATGCCATTGGCGATGTTTCAGAAGAAATGCTAAAAGAAGCAGAGGATTATTCAGAAAATATCAAAAAGATGTCTTTTAGACAAAAGAGATTAAAAAAATATGCAAAAACGGTATTTGCCATCGGGACAGCCGCAGCAGTTATAGGTTGTGCGTTACTTGTATATGAAAAACCGAAAAAGTCATATAAAAATGATTTAAGGCCGACAGGGCAGAATATTGAAAAAAACTATGATAAAAGCAAGAATGATGATTCTATGGATGAGAGTGAGACATTTAATTATGCGTCAGAAAATATACATATCTATAATCCTGAGATAACAGAGGAAGAAACACAGGACTCTGACGGAACACGAACCAGCGTGTTCCGGGATATAGCAGCAGGATATGATGAAAATATATCCGACACGCAGAAAAATAAAAAAAGTGGGACAGAAGATGATGTAAGTACAGATTATGATAAAACGGAGGAAAAAACCAGTGGTTCGGTTAAAAGTGAGGACAATTGTGCTGATGGTACAGAAATAAGAACTAACAAAAAACAGAAATTAAAAGTCCATGCAACAAAAGACGGAGAGATAATAAAAATCCAATTTATATTGCAATTTGGCAAAGCTGGTGATGGAGACACATATATTTGCAATGTTAAAGAGATAAATGCCAGTATGTCGATAGAAAAAAAAGTTTCATCTGACAAAGACAGCAATTGGAAAGAAAATAAAAAAGTAAAAGTTGTGTGTAAATCTGGAACAAAGCTGATGTTTACAGCCAATATGACAAAAAAACAGCAGTCGGAGGAAGATATAAAGCTGTCAGAAATAAATGTGAAATTTAAAGAAAAGGGACATAAAATATCAGATGGATTTAATATGACAGTGCGAAAGGAAAATGACGGATATTATTCATATATGAAAAAATAGAAAGAGGAAATAAGTATTATGTTGTATGCTGTTAGGAGATTTTTTTGTAAATATGTGGTACAATAAAAATGATTATGAAGATCAACGAATGACTATAAAGTAGCCACTGTATCAAAGAGTGGAAAAATTACAGCAAAAAAACGAGGTAATGCTTTGATTATATGCAAAGTTGACGGAGTTAAATTAACTTGCAATGTTACTGTTGATACACCGTATATGATTGGAATGGATGGTAATATGACAGAGGGGCTTAGTTGCAAAATGCGAATTATAGGATCAAATTCATCAAAAAAAGAAAGATGGTCATCATCAAATAAAAAGATATTAACGGTGAAAAATGGAAAGATAACAGCTAAAAAAACGGGTGTTGCAACATTGAAATGTAAGGTAAATGGCATTACAATAAAGAAGAAAGTCACAGTACATAAGAATGTATATACACAGCCCTCTGCAAAAATTAAAGATATGCTTCTCGACAGGATATATTATCATGTTGTAAAGACATATTTTTCAGGGAACAAACTTAAAGTCAAGATAAAATTATATAATACATATACTGACAGAAAATTAAAAGTTATAAAGGCACTTGATGTAAAAATATATGCAAATGGCGGATGTCTGCACCAGAGAGTGATTAATAAGAAAGTGAATATGAAAGCATACAGTTCAAAAACGATAACGGTAACAGTATCAAAAAACAGTAAAATGAAACATACTATAGATTTGAGAAATAATGCTTTTACTTCGGATATAAATCTGCAGACGGCATATTACAGCTATAAATATACATATTAAGTTAAATAAATAAGCCGTATTCTAAAATGATAATGATATTTAGAATACGGCTTATTGTTTTTAATGCAAAGTTATACAAGATATAAATGTTTAACGATATTTTTATCGTTATGAAATTATGAAAGATTGTTAATTATTTTGTCAAAAATATCAAATACATAAATTTTTTCCTTCTCCGAAAAACCATTAAGGCATATCTCTTCAAGCTTTTCAAATTCGGAATAAACTTCTTCAGCAGTTTTTTTCCCTTTTGTCGTAAGATAAATTTTATGTGCGTGTTTTTGACCTGCAGTTAATACTTTTTCACGATATATAAAATCAGCTTTTTCCATGTTATTAAGTATGGATGTCATAGATGGGGGAGTTATTCTGCAGATAGAGGCAAGTTCTTTCTGGGTGTATCCGTCTGTCTTTCGGAGTATATACAAAACTTTTGGCTGTGCATTTGAAAGATTAAGCCTTTCAAAAATGGCCTGGCTGCGTTTTGCGTGTGCTGCGGAAAGTTCAAGCAGTTTTAAGAAAAATTTCTCATTCATATGTAAAATCCTCGTTTGATAGTAAATATTAACTGTTACTATTAACTATTAATTGTTAAAAAGTCTTTTTGCAAAATTGTAAAAACCGTGATCCATTACTGTAGCATCATGCCCACCGGTTGTTTTGTACCATATATGATTAGTGTTGTTTTTAACAAGTGCATTGTGATATGTTTCAGGAATGTCAAAAACAACTGTATCGTTTTTGGCTGCAACAATCATTAAAAGAGTGTTGTCGGCATATTCATCGTTTAACTTAAATGTATCTGTTTTAAAAAGACCGTCTTCAGCTATTCCGTTCATTTCATATGCAAAAAGTCCGGGAGCAGGGCAGAAACCTCCTATATATCCAAAAGTGTCCTGCATTGAAAGACCGATATAAAGTGCAGTGCGTCCACCCATTGAAAAACCGGCAATTGCTGTGTTTTCACGACCTTCTGCTACCGAATAATTTTCTTTTATATAAGGCATAAGATTGTCACGAAGATCATTTATGAAATTGTCAAATGCACGATAATTGTCAAGTGAAAACTGGTCGGCAACATATGTATCGTTAGCTCTGGCACGACAGTTTGGAAGGACTAATATCATTTCCCTGGCTGTTTTTGCTGCAATCATGTTTCCGATAATAGTGTCGGCATTTGCATTGAGCCAGTCGGTGTGATCCTGTCCAAGACCATGCAAAAGATAACATACAGGATATGCCTTGTTTTTATCATAGTTTGGCGGCAAAATGATGGCACAGGTTCGCATTTTATTGGTTGTAGTTGAAAAGTATGTATCATATTTTACTTTGCCGTAAGTTATACTGTTGTCTCTTTCAGTGTATGCAAATGAGACCGGATAATTTGTATCTCCGTCATACGGATCTGGTTTTGTAACTGATTTATTTTTCACTGTAACAGCACAGCTGTAGGTCTTTTTATTATATTTTGCCATGATTTTAGCCTTACCTTTCTTTTTGGCATGTATTGTTCCATTAGCAGTAATGGTAACAACAGATTTATTACTTGATTTCCATTTTATCAGTTTTGCTTTTGAAATGGAAACATTTTTTAATTTGATTTTTTTACTCTGTCCTGTAGTAAGTGTCATTTTTTTGTGACTTAAAACAGGCTTTTGGTTTGAATTTGCATTTGTTGAAATAGCAGGCTGTAATGATAACGACAATACATTAGCAGCTATTAATGTGATGCTGAGAAGCTTAGTGAAATTTTTTTTCATAACTTTTAAATCCTCCATCTATATTATAAATTAAATTACTAATTAGAATTCTAATTAGTAATTATATGTTATATTGATATTTATTTTTTGTCAATAGTAATAAAAAGTTCTTGCACTAAAAAATACCATACTCTGAAAACTAGAATAAAATCTGAGTTTTTTGAGTATGGTATTTATATTGTTTATTATTAGTATTATGATTGTATTGAGTTGTGTTTTAGCATGTGATAACTGTACCTGTTTTTCCTGATATTCCTTCAAGAGCTGTATCAATGCTTGTGATAATAGCTTTATGTTCTTTTGATGAAGATGCAAATGAAACAGCAGCTTCAACTTTAGGGAGCATGCCACCTTCGTTGAACTGTTTATCTGCAATATATTTTGTAGCTTCTTCAACAGTCATCGAATCAAGTGGTTTCTCATTGTCAGTGCCAAAGTTTAATGCAACTTTTTCAACACCCGTGAGAAGAAGGAGTGCGTCTGCACCGAGTTCTTCGGCGAGACATGCGCTTGTCACATCTTTTTCGATAACGGCACTTGCACCTTTAAGTCGTGTGCCCTGCTGTAATACAGGGATTCCACCGCCACCTGCTGCGATTACTATCTGTCCGGCATCCATAAGTGTTTTGATGGCATCTATTTCGTATATTTCCATCGGGCGTGGTGCTGCGATAACTCTTCTGAATCCTTTTCCTTCGATTTCAACTACATGATTTCCTTTTTCTTCTTCAGTTTTAGCTTCATCGGCTGTCATATATCTGCCGATTTCCTTTGTAGGATAAGAGAAAGCAGTATCGAAAGGATCAACTCTTACCTGAGTGATAATAGTAGATACAGGCTTATATATACCTCTGTTTAAAAGTTCTGTACGAATTTCGTTCTGAAGATCATAACCTATGTATCCCTGGCTCATGGCACTGCAAATAGACATTGGAGCAACAGTGTTTGTAGGTTCAAGACGGCTGTATTCTCTCATGGCAGAGTGAATCATGCCTACCTGTGTACCATTGCTGTGTGTGATAACTATATCATATTTTGCTTCAACCAAATCTGCGATAGCTGATGCAGCATTTTTAACGGCTTCTTTTTGTTCCGGAAATGTTTTTCCGAGTGCACTGTGTCCAAGTGCTACGACAATTTTCTTTCCCATAATAAAATCTCCAATCTTATATTTATTTTGTAAATTTTTATACCTTTTTAGTCTGAATATTATATAATTTTAACATGACACATAAATAAATTCAAGCAAGGAATGATTCTTGCTAAATTATATTAGATACTTCTTTAGTGTTATTTCAAGTTTTTCGGGTGATATAGGTTTTTCGATGAAATCATTAAAGCCGCAATTTATGTATTTTTCACGGGCGCCGGACATAACATTTGCTGTTAATGCAATAACAGGGGTTGAAGCATTGCTGCCATGGAGTTTTCGTATAAATGACAGAGTTTGTATTCCATCCATTTCAGGCATTATGTGATCAAGGAATACAAGGTCATATTTGTTAGACTGCATTTTTGTTAGACACTCTTTTCCACTGTATGCACTGTCTACCTGAACAAGATTTCTTTTTAAAAGGCATTTCATAACTTGAAGGTTTATATGGTTATCATCTACCACAAGAATTTTGGCATAAGGTTTTTTAAGAATATCTTCATCATGATTTGTGTTGGCATTGGAAGTGCTGTTTTTCTTGTTATAGTCATGAAGAGATGTTGCATTGGCTATTTTTTGCTTGAGTTTGAATGAAAAAACGGATCCTTTACCATATGTACTTTCAACTTTAAGATTACTTCCCATTTTTTTCAGAAGCCTTACAACAATACTCATTCCAAGTCCTGTTCCTTCAATGTTTCTGTTGCGCTTTTCATCAAGTCTTGCATATTCTGAATATAGATTTTGGATATCGTTTGGTTTAATGCCTATACCGGTATCTTTAACGTTTACAATAATATAGCAAAAATCGGGTTGGCTGTTATCGGATTCAAAATCAACGGAAAAATATACATGACCATTGTCAGTATATTTAACTGCATTTGTAAGAAGATTTATGATAATCTGCTTTATACGAATCTCGTCACCATGTAAAATAGATGGAATTTGTGTGTTTACCTCAACATGATAAGCAAGCTTTTTTTCTTTTGCTTTTATTGCAATCATTTTGTTAATATCTGAAATTAATGATCCAATATTATAATCAACAGAAATCAGTTCCATTTTATCAGCTTCAATTTTTGAATAATCCAGTATATCATTAATTATGCTGAGAAGCATTTTGCCTGCACTTTGAATATCTTTGGCATAGGATAGTATATGCTTGTCTGTTGCCTCTCTTAGTATCATTTCATCCATTCCAAGAACAGCATTTATAGGAGTTCTTATTTCATGAGACATATTAGAAATGAAAAGACTCTTTGATTTGTTGATATTGTCAAGCTGTTCATTCTGTTTTTTAATTTCTTCAATGATGTTTTCCTGTTTTAAGATTCTTGATAGTTCTCTATCAACATCTTTAACAGTATATACAAATATCGGAGTGTCTTTTGAAAAATTGTTCAAGGCTTTAAACATAAGCCTTACCCAAATATAAGTGCCCTGCATATTTAGCATTTTAATATCAAAACTAAATTGATTACTTTTGTTGAGCTGTTTTATGATGTAATCAGGTTCAGTCATTTTCATAAATATTATTTTATCGTCAGGTAAAAACATATCAGATATAAATACTCTCCATTGTGAGTATTTTATATCCAGATAATTTTGGTTTTCGGTACTCATTTCAGTTGTGTTTGAGTTTTGACAAGAATCTTCTTTAAGGTTGACTATCATTGAAAAAAGGTAATCTTCCTGTATTGTATTCATTTTCTGACGTTCAATAGAATCAGCTTCAAAGTTGTATTCATTTATACTTATTAAAATGATATTGTATTGCTCATCAATCTCAAATATTTTATAATCATAATTTTTTGTTTCAGAATTTATGCAGAGATATAATCTGCCACTGAAATTTTTTCTAAAAAATATTGAACTGTCAAAAAAAACAGAATATTCTTTAGAAGTATTTTCAGCGTTATTTTTATTCATGGCAAAGATACTGCTGTATAAATCGTCAAAGGATCCCGTATCAGGTACAATATTTTTAAAATTATTGTCAGAACAATAAGTTTCATAGGAATTTGTGGTTTTGTTAAGAAAATAAACAGCATTATAATTGTTGATTATTTTTTTAAAAAAAGTTTTTTCATTAAAATTGAGCATGGCTATCCCTCCGAAAGTAATAGGATGTGCTTATTATACAACATTTTGGAATATAAGAGAATATGTTTTGGAAAAGTAAATATTATAATTAATGTATCATGTATCTAAAAGTTGATGTTGCGTATGAAGGTGAGATATGCGAAAATTTAATTGTAATTTTATATGGAAAAATTGTTAAATAGAATATAAGTATAGGCAACAGAATATTTTAAATTAAAATGAGGTATAAAATATATGGAATATATAAATCCGATAATTTCGGGGTTTTATCCTGACCCGAGCATATGTAGGGTTGGGGATGATTTTTATCTGGTAAACAGTTCATTTGAGTATTTTCCGGGAATTCCTGTTTTTCACAGCAAAGATTTGATAAACTGGGAACAGATAGGGTATTGTATATCAAGACCGGAGCAGCTTGCGCTCAGACAGGGAGTACCAAATTGTGTGGGGATTTATGCACCGACTATAAGATACCATGAGGGTATTTTTTATGTGATTTCTACAAATGTTGCTTATGGCGGAAAAGATGAGGGAAATTTTATAGTATGGACTGACAATCCTTACGGTGAGTGGTCAGACCCGGTTTTTATTGACTTGCCGGGAATTGATTCTTCACTTTTTTTTGATGATGATGGCAGAGTGTATTATACGGGCGCATTTGATAATGGAATATTTATGAGTGAACTTAAATTTTCATATAAATATGATGAGAATGGAAAGGTCATGGATATTTCATGTGATGTTGTCTCAGATAGAAAAGTAATATGGAATGGTACCGGTGGAAATGACCCTGAGGGACCGCATCTTTATAAAATAAACGGATGGTATTACCTGCTTATTTCTGAAGGAGGTACTGAATTCTGCCATATGATAACAATTGCGCGCAGCAGGGATATTTTTGGAAAATATGAATCGTGTCCCCGCAATCCTGTTTTTAGCAACAGGTCAACATCACTTCCTATTAAAGGAACAGGTCATATGGATATAGTTTGTGATAAATTTGGAGACTGGTGGGGAGTATG
This sequence comes from uncultured Lachnospiraceae bacterium, assembly GCA_934320845.1. GTDB lineage: Bacteria > Bacillota > Clostridia > Lachnospirales > Lachnospiraceae > Butyribacter. Next base: position 19,806 of record CAKRFU010000011.1, on the reverse strand, counting down.
TCTTGGAAACCGTCCTATTACATATCCGTTTAAACACAATCTTGGAAGAGAGACTTTTCTGGTGCCTATGATATGGGATGAAGATGGCTGGCCCGTTATTGGAAGAGGCGGTCTGCTTGACGAGAAAATAGAGACTGAAAGAAAACTTCTTGAGGGGGTTGTTCAAAAGTCGATGACAGAAGAGGGAAAACATTTTCATGATGATTTTAGGGGAGATAAATTAAAACAGGACTGGAACTTTATTTATAATACTACAACAAAATATGCGTCTTTGGATAAAGATGGCGGCCTGCTTTTATATGGAACAAAATCACCTGTTACATCAAGTGATGAGGTTTCCTGGGTCGGTTACAGACAAAAACATCATGAGTTTACGGCAGAAACATGTATTGATTTTGGGAATATATTTGACGGAGACGAGGCAGGGCTTACTGTTTATATGAATAATAAGCATCATTATGAGCTTGCGGTTACAATGATTGATGAAATAAAATGGCTTATTTTCAGAAGATGTATAGGTTCGATTATACATGAAGAAAAAATTACGACGTTGAATAACAATATGATTTATGTGAGACTTGAGGCGTTGAAAAGCGAAAATGGTGAAAATCTTTATCGTTTCAGCTACAATGAGGATGAAAAGTGGATTAAAGCCGGGGAAGGTGAGGCTGCTTATCTGACAACAGAAGTTGGAGGAAGATTTACCGGAAATTATATTGCCCTCTATGCAAGCGGAAACGGAAAAGAAAATATGAAAGCTGTAAAATTTGATATGTTTGATTATAAAGGAATGATATGATACAGTACACTAGGTTTAAAAGCAGACAGCAGTGGATGTTTACATACTAATTTCTATTTGGTGGTTTAATCTGCGTTGTATAAAAACTACAAAAATCGACTGCATTTTCAAATGTGAATGTGCAATGTGTCAAAAAAGTAAAAAAATGTAATAAAAGGCTTTTCAAATTAAAGTTAGTATGATATACTTCAAATCAGTTGATAAAGAAGTACAGAACAAGGGCGTTCTCAATTTAAATAATTGAGTGCGCCTTTTTTGCTAGAACGAATGACATAAGCTGTACCACAACTTATATGGTGCCCGGGCGACAGCATAGGAATGACATAATTATTCCGGACACTTTATATAATAAAATAGTTTAAAGGAGTAAATTCTTTTGACTATTATAGAATATTAGAATATTAAAATATTAATATGAAAGGAAGGTAACGAAATGGAAAATAATGTTATCGAACAGGTTTTTGGGAAAGACGTATTTAATGATGAAGTAATGCAGGCTAAGCTTCCAAAAGATGTATACAAATCTTGGAAGAAAACACTTGAGAGTGGAGCAGACCTTGACATTGAGATTGCAAATGTAGTTGCACATGCAATGAAAGAGTGGGCACTTGAGCACGGCGCTACACACTATACTCATTGGTTCCAGCCAATGACAGGCGTTACAGCAGAAAAGCATGATTCATTCCTCAGCCCTGCATCAGAGAGCAAGCCTGTTCTTGAATTTTCAGGAAAAGAACTTATAAAGGGTGAGCCGGATGCTTCTTCATTCCCTTCAGGAGGTCTTCGTGCAACATTTGAGGCAAGAGGATATACAGCATGGGATTGTACATCACCGGCATTCCTTCAGGAGGATGCGGCAGGTGTTACACTTTGTATTCCTACAGCATTCTGTTCATATACAGGTGAGGCACTTGATAAAAAGACTCCGCTCCTTCGCTCAATGGAAGCAATCAGCAAGCAGGCTGTTCGTATTGTTAAAATGTTTGGCATGGATGATGTCAAGAAAGTATCTTGTTCAGTGGGACCTGAGCAGGAATACTTCCTTGTAGACAGAGATAAATATTTACAGCGTAAGGATCTTATCTTTACAGGCCGTACATTGTTTGGTGCACCTGCTCCTAAGGGACAGGAACTTGATGACCATTACTTTGGCGCAATCAAAGAGCGTATTGCTTCATTTATGAAAGACCTTAACATTGAACTTTGGAAACTTGGTATTCTTTCAAAGACACAGCACAATGAGGTTGCTCCTGCACAGCACGAGATGGCACCTATCTTTACAACAGCAAATATTTCAACAGATCACAATCAGTTAGTAATGGAGATTATGAAGAAAGTGGCAAAGAGACATAATCTTGAGTGCCTTCTTCATGAGAAACCATTTGCAGGTGTAAATGGTTCAGGTAAACATAATAACTGGTCAATCGTTACTGATACAGGTGTAAATCTTCTTGATCCCGGAAAGAAGCCACACGAGAATACAATATTCCTTCTTTTCCTTGCAGCAATTATCAAGGCAGTAGATGAGAATGCAGAACTTCTCAGACTTTCAGCTTCAAATCCTGGAAATGACCACAGACTTGGAGCAAATGAGGCACCTCCAGCAATCATCTCTATGTTCCTCGGTGAGCAGCTTGAAGATGTTGTTGAGCAGATTGTTAAGGGTGATGTTTCATCATCAATTCAGGGAAGCAAACTTGACACAGGTGTTCATGTACTTCCTGTTCTTAAGAAAGATGCAACAGACAGAAACCGTACTTCGCCATTTGCATTTACAGGAAACAAGTTCGAGTTCAGAATGCTTGGTTCATCAATGTCTATCGCAGGTGCAAACTTCGTACTTAACACTATCGTTGCTGATACATTACAGCAGTTTGCAGATGAACTTGAAGGAGCTGCCGATTTCGATAAAGCAGTTAAGGAACTCATCAAAAAGGCTGTTACAGAGCATCAGAGAGTTATCTTCAATGGTGACGGATATTCAGACGAATGGGTAGCAGAAGCTGAGAGAAGAGGACTTCCAAATGTTAAGTCTATGGTTGAAGCTGTACCATATCTTGTAACAGACAAATCAATTGCTCTTTTTGAGAGACAGAATGTACTTTCTAAGGCAGAGCTTGAATCAAGAGCTGAAATCAACTATGAGAATTATTCAAAGACAATAAATATCGAAGCTAAGACTATGATTGATATGGCTGGAAAACAGTTTATCCCTGCTGTTATCTCATATGTAACAAGCCTTGCTGACTCAGTAAATACTGTTACAGCAGCATGTGCCGAGGCAGATGTGTCAGTACAGACAGAGCTTCTTACAAAATGCTCTTCACTCCTTGCTAAGGCTCAGAAAGCACTTGCAAATCTTGAAAAGGTAACTGCTGAAGCAGCAGATAAAGAAGAGGGACAGGAGCAGGCATTGTTCTTTAAGAATACAGTATTTACTGCAATGGAAGAACTCCGTGAACCAATTGATGAATTAGAGATGATAGTAGATCAGGAATTTTGGCCTGTACCATCATATGGTGATTTATTGTTTGAAGTATAATACATACTTATAGAATTGCTTTCATATTAATATTCCCAAAATATATATAATGAAGAAAAGAGAAACTGCATAATTTATTATGTGGTTTCTTTTTTCACTTTTTTACGCAGACGAAAACTTGAACGAAGAAACGAATTTGTGGTACAATGAGCACGAATGAATAAAACGATCGGCAGGGAAAAGAAGTGTCAAAAGCCTTGACATTCGTTTATAGAAAAAAGAAAATTTCCGTGAGAAAATTATCAGGAGGTATATAGTGGCTCAGAATAAAAAAGATGAAAACGAAAGAATAACAATAAAAGAAGCATTTGGAAAGTGGTTTGGACTTTTTTTGGTGCTGATTTCAGCGGCGGCAGTTTATCTGCTGATTATAAATCTCGATGATATTTTTTCGAGAATTATGTTTATGCTCGGTGTTTTGAAACCTGTAATTTACGGTATGATTATTGCATATCTTTTAAATCCGCTTACAAAAATGTATTATCGTCTGCTGTCAAAAGGATATGAGAAAAAAGGCAGAAGTCCGTCAGACAAAACTGTCCGGATTATGGAAAGCATGACTATAGTATTTGCTCTGCTGACAGGAGTTTTGATTATTGCGATTCTTTGCTGGCTTGTTATACCGCAGCTTATTACAACGGTTATTTCACTTATAGAAACAGTTCCATCACAGGCAAACGATTATTATAATTACATCACAGAGAAGATACAGAGTAATAAATATATTGCGTCGAGAATGCAGGATACAGTTTTGCAGGCAACAAAATATATGGATAACATTATGAATAATGCTTTGTTTCCTTGGCTTAAAAGTGAGCTGCTGCCTAATTTAAATATCTATGCAAAGCAGTTTGCAAACGGTGTTATGAGTTTTGTAAACGTATTATACAATCTTTTTATAGGTATAATAGTTGCAATCTATTTATTAAAAGGGAAAAGAGTATTTGCGGCGCAGGCAAAAAAGATAACTTATGGTGTATGCAGAAAGAAAACAGCAGACACAATTATTCATTATGTGCGTATTTCCAATAATATGTTCAGTGGATTTATTTCAGGAAAAATAGTTGATTCAACGATTATAGGAATTATATGTTTTGTTCTTATGACCGTTTTTAGGCTGCCATATGCACTTCTTGTAAGTGTCATCGTAGGTGTTACGAATGTTATTCCGGTGTTTGGACCATATATAGGAGCTATACCGAGTGCACTTTTGATACTTCTTGTAAGTCCTGTGCAGGCATTGTATTTTATTATACTTGTTGCGATACTTCAACAGGTAGATGGAAATATTATAGGGCCTGCAATACTTGGGGAATCTACGGGATTGTCAGCGTTCTGGGTGCTTTTCTCAATTTTGTTTTTTGGCGGATTTTGGGGAATTGCGGGGATGCTTGTCGGCTGTCCTCTTTTTGCGGTTATATATACGATTGCAAAAGATTTTATTAATTATTGTCTTGAAAAGAGAAAATTATCAACGGATACGCAGACATATGTCAATCTAAAAACGATTGAGGATGGCAGAGATGGGTATGAATATATAGAATACTCAGTATCTGAGATTAACGGAAAGCAGAATAAGAAAAGGTCGGATTCAAAGACAAAGAACGGTGGTTTGGCGTCAATATTAAAGAAAATCATGAGAAAAGTTACGTATTCAAAACAGACATCAAAAGATAAAAATGATGAAAAATAGCTGCTGCCAGCCATACAGTGGGTATTATTTATAAAAAATAATTGCTGTTGACGATGGCTGAAATGAATGTCAAACTTGACTAAAAATACATTTTAATATACAATTAATTAGTTGTATTATATTATTTGGGTAGGAACGAGGAATATTATGATAAAAAGCATGACCGGATTTGGTCGATTTGAAACAGTAACTAATGACTATAAGATTTCAATAGAAATAAAATCAGTAAATCACAGGTATTGTGATTTGAATATTAAACTTCCTAAAAAATTTAATGCATATGAAAATAATCTTAGAAACATTATGAAAAAATATGCAGCAAGAGGAAAGATAGATGTTTATGTTCTATATGAAGATTATTCTGAGAACAATGTCGAAGTAAGATATCATGAAAATGTTGCAAAAGGATATATGGATGCACTTGAGAAAGCGGCTGCTTCATATGGGGAAAAGTTTCCGGGGGCAGAGTTGAAATATCCGACAGCAACAGAACTTATAAGGCTTCCGGAGGTTGTGACGCTTGAAGTCAATGATACTATAGACGAATCTCTTGAGAAGGCTGTTGAGGATACTTTTGAAGAAGCATGCAAAATGTTTAAAGAAGCAAGACAAAAAGAGGGTGAACATCTTAAAAATGATATAAAGCAAAAACTTGTGTATATACATGAACTTGTAGAAAAGATTGAACAAAGATCGCCTGAGATTTTAGCTGAATATAAGCAGAAAATCATGAATAAAGTTGAAGAACTCTTAGGAAATAAACAGATAGATGATGCAGTTTTGGCTACGGAACTTACCGTTTTTGCTGACAAAGTATGTGTGGATGAGGAAACCGTAAGGCTTCACAGTCATATAAAAAATATGGAAGATACTTTATCTAAGGATGAGCCGATAGGAAGAAAGCTTGATTTTCTCGCACAGGAAATGAACAGAGAGGCAAATACTATTCTCTCTAAGGCAAATGACATGAAACTTTCAGCGGAAGCTATTGAGTTAAAGACAGAGATAGAGAAGATAAGAGAACAGATACAGAATATTGAATAGATATGAGGTGCTAACAATGCTTATAAATGTGGGATACGGCAATATTGTAAATATGGATAAGGTTGTCAGTATTATAAGAACAGAAGCAGCACCGATAAAAAGAATGATACAGGTTGCAAAGGACAACAATATGGCTATAGATGCCACATGTGGCAGAAAGACAAAATGTATCCTTGTTATGGACAGCGGTCATGTTGTATTGTCGGCACTTCTGCCGGATACTATTGAAAACCGTGTGAATGAAAATCAATACAGAGAGGAGCAGAATCAATGAATAAAAGAGGTATTCTTGCGATTATTTCAGGATTTTCCGGTGCGGGTAAAGGTACTGTTGTAAATAAACTTTTAGAAAAAGATAATTATGCGGTATCGATTTCTGCGACGACTCGTGAACCGAGACAGGGGGAAGTTGACGGGAAAAATTATTTTTTCAAAAGCAGGGATGAGTTTGAAAATATGATTGAAAATAATCAGCTTATAGAGTATGCTGAATATGTGGGAAATTATTATGGAACACCTAGAGATTATGTTTTTAAAAAGTTAGAAGAAGGCTATGATGTTATATTAGAAATTGAGATGCAGGGAGCACTTAAAGTTAAAGAAAAGTTTCCTGAAACTGCTTTGATTTTTATTACACCACCGTCGGCAGACGAATTGAAGAAAAGACTTGTCGGACGAGGTACAGAGACAATTGAACAGATTGATAAGAGAATGTCAAGAGCAGTTGACGAATGTGATTACATGAACAAGTATGATTATATAGTTGTAAATGATGACTTAGACGAGTGTGTTGACGAGATACACAGACTTTTACAGGCAATACATAATGCTAAAGAAAATCAGTCTGAGCTTATTGAAAAAATAACAGAAGAGCTAAAAAAATTTAAATAATAATATATAACATGAAAGGAAGAAATAATTATGTTACATCCATCTTATACAGATCTTATGAAAGTTATTAACAGTGAAGTTGAAACAGGAGAGGCTCCTGTTGTAAACAGCCGTTATTCTATTGTACTTGCAAGCGCAAAAAGAGCACGCCAGCTCATAGCAGGTGCTGATCCGCTTATTGATATCAGATGTCCAAAGCCTCTTTCAATTGCAGTCGATGAATTATACAATTCAAAGATTAGAATTTTAAGTGAAGAGGAAGCAGCAGAAATCGAAGCCAAAAAAGCTGCTGAAGAAGAAGAGAAAAAAGCAATGAGTGAGATGACTTTCTCATTTGATGAAGAAGAGTAGTAGAGGTTTTGACATGGATAACGAATACAAAAATCAAGACGAAGAACAGGAAAAAAGTCTCGAAGCTCCGAATCAGGCTGAGCAAAGTGATGAAAAAGCTGATGATAAAGAAAGAGAACTTGATTCTTATGGAGAGCCTATAGAAAATCCTGACGGGGATGAAGAACCAAAGAAAAAGAAAATAAAGGGTGTTATCACTGAACTTATCATATATGCCGCTATCATAATAATGTGTGTATGTGTTGTTCCAAAATATGTATTACAGAGAACAATAGTTGACGGTACATCTATGATGGATACACTTTCTGATGGAGACAATCTCCTTGTTGAAAAAGTTACATATCGTATTTCAGACCCTAAGAGATTTGATGTCATAGTGTTTTACCCACACGGAAGACAGAGCAGTGATTATTATATAAAAAGAGTTATAGGACTTCCGGGCGAAACTATACAGATTAAGGGAAATACCATATATATCAACGGAAAGGCGATAAAAGAAAATTATGGTAAGGATCCAATGACAGAATCCGGCATCGCAGAAAAGCCTTTAAAACTTGCAAATGATGAATTCTTTGTTCTCGGTGACAATAGGGAGATAAGTGATGACAGCAGGTACGAGGATGTAGGACCGGTTAAGAGAAAGAATATAGCAGGCAGAGCAATTTTGAGAATTTCGCCGTTGTCTGAGTTTGGTACATTTAAATAACGCATTGTAAGCGAAAAAGTATTAGATTTATAACAAGGGCAGATTTTTATCTGTCCTTGTTATGTTTAAAATGTATTTCCGGAATCTTCTGAACGAAGAATTTCGAGAGTACATTAAAATAAAAAGGAGGAAAAATTGATTATGAGAGGAAAATTAAAAAAGATTTTATGTATGTCTTTGGTGGCTGTTTTATGTATAAATCATGTGACAGTGGCAAAACAGGAGACAGTAACTGCAAAAAGCAAGAAAAATATTAAAATTGCTATTGATGCGGGACATCAGGCAAGAGGAAATTCAGCGACAGAGCCTGTTGGACCGGGTTCTTCAACAAGAAAGGCAAAAGTGGCAGGAGGTGCAACAGGAGTTGCGACACATGTACCTGAGTATAAACTTACTTTAGCAGTAGCTAAGAAGCTTCAGAAGGAACTTCAAAACAGAGGCTATCAGGTTTATATGATAAGAACAAAAAATAACGTAAATATCAGTAATAAAAAACGTGCCCAGCTTGCCAACAAGAGTGGTTCAGATATTTATATAAGACTTCACGGTGACAGTTCTGCTTCAAGAGCTGTAACAGGTGCAAGTGGATTGTATCCGTCAAAGTCAAACAAATATGTTTCAAAGCTTAGCTCAAAATCAAAGAAGCTGTCAGAATGCCTTCTTAAAGCATATTGCAAAGAGACTAAGATTAGAAACAGGGGGGTGGTGACAAGGGATGACCTTACCGGAACAAACTGGAGTAAGATACCTGTTTCGCTTATTGAAATGGGATTTATGAGCAATCCGGCAGAGGACAGAAAAATGCAAAAGTCAAAATTTCAGACAAAAATGGCAAAAGGAATTGCAGATGGAATTGACACATACTTTAAATAGTGTGATTGGAGGTGTTTGCAGGATTGCGAAAATTGCATAGCAATGAAGCAATCCGTGGCATACATCATAGTGTATGATTATTTAAGGTACGGGTATGAATGGAGGAGAAAGATGGAAGGTTTAGTTAACATGATGGAGGAAACTGTATTAAAGAAGATTGATGAGTTGTGGGAGACAACAGATGGATGTAAATGTCAGAAATGCAGACTCGATATAGCGACATATGCGCTTAACAGACTGCCGCCGAGATATGTGCATTCACTTCAGGGAAAGCTTATTCACAGATTTAATGCTTCAACAGCACAATCTGATGCCGAGATAACCTCATGTGTATATCAAGCTGTTAAGCTTGTTGAAAAAAATCCAAATCATCCACGAGAAGAAGCTATCTATACGCAGTAAGGGTATGCGTGAAATGGCTGAAAATCAAAAATAGTAAAAAATTGAAAAAAAAATAAAAAAATGCTTGCATTTTGCAACAAAATGATGTATAGTATTGCTTGTCGGCGCGACAGGGATGTTTTTCTGTCGGCAAGCGATATGGTCTGTTGGTCAAGCGGCTAAGACGTCGCCCTCTCACGGCGAAAACAGGGGTTCGATTCCCCTACAGACTGCTTCGGCAAATATGTCGGTAGAAATCAGATGATGTGAAATATCATTTTGATTTTGTCAAAATTAAATATATGGTCTGTTGGTCAAGCGGCTAAGACGTCGCCCTCTCACGGCGAAAACAGGGGTTCGATTCCCCTACAGACTGCTTCGGCAAATATGTCGGTAGAAATCAGATGATGTGAAATATCATTTTGATTTTGTCAAAATTAAATATATGGTCTGTTGGTCAAGCGGCTAAGACGTCGCCCTCTCACGGCGAAAACAGGGGTTCGATTCCCCTACAGACTGCTCTGATGAAAATCAGCCCAACCCGAAAAAAACTTGTGAGTCATTTATGGCTTACAGGTTTTTTGTATATAATAAAAAGCTTTGAACAGAATAGTAAATATTTGGAGTCTTTAGAGAGGGACTGGCTGCTGAAAAGTCCTGACATAAAAATATTGAACCAGCCTGGGAGCTGCAGGAATCAAAAACCTGCCGGAAAGCCACCGTTATTATGGCATAAAGTGTGTATTATTAAATGTTTATTTAATATATAAATTTAGGTGGTACCGCGGAAGTCTATTTCGTCCTGAACATTATTGTTTAGGACTTTTTTATGTTATAGGAAACAAATGCTACGCATTCCGCTCAAGCGTGAAAGAGTTGCAAGCGACTCTTTGTACTATTGTTATAGAAAAATATGGAGGAAAATAAAATGAAAGTATCAAAGTTAGTTGGATTAAGATTTAAAGAAAAACCTGCTGATTGTGTAATTGACAGTCATGCACTTATGGTTCGAGGCGGATATATGAAATATGTAGGAAACGGAATTTATTCTGAATTTCCTACACTCAGAAGAGTAACAGCAAAAATTGAAAAGATTATTCGTGAAGAGATGAACGCTATAGACGGTCAGGAAGTATTATTTCCTGTTGTTATGCCGGCTGAACTTTGGGAAGAGTCAGGAAGATACGAGAGTGTCGGAAATGAGCTTGTAAGACTTAAGGACAGAAGCGGTTCTAAACTTGTTCTTGGTATGACACATGAGGAGGCATCTGTTCAGCTTGTTCGTGAGTATGGCCAGTCATACAATAATTATCCATTTATGATATATCAGATTCAGCGTAAATTCAGAGATGAGGCAAGACCTAGAGCGGGTATGATCCGTGTGCGTGAGTTTACAATGAAAGATGCTTATTCATTCCATACTTCTCAGGAGGATCTTGAGAAATATTATGATGTATGTTATAAGGCATACAATAGAATTTTCCAGAAAGCGGGAGTTCCGGAAGTTGTTACTGTAGCATCTGATTCAGGTATGATGGGTGGAAGTGTATCACATGAATACATGCTTCTTACACCTGTAGGAGAGGATTCAATTGTTATATGTACAGAGTGTGATTACAGAGCAAACATGGAAGCTGCCGAAAACATAATGCCTGATGAAAAGACAGGTATTGTTTCTGAATTGGAATGTATAGAAACACCGGATTGCAAGACTATCGAGGATGTATGTGAGTTTCTTCACAGTTCTGTAGAGACATCATGTAAGGCTGTTGTATATCAGAGAAATGCTGATGATTCGTTTGTTGTGGCATTTGTGCGTGGAGACTATGAGGTAAACGAGACAAAGCTTCGTAATATTGTTGGAGAGCCTATACATGTTGCACAGATTACGGAAGATGATCCGCTTGTTGCAGGTTATATCGGACCATACAATATCTCAAAGGAAGTTACGGTTTATATTGATTCTTCTCTTAAAGGTGTAGAAGGAATGGTTGCCGGAGCAAACAAAGAGGGATATCACTATAAGGGACTCAATCTTGAGAGAGACCTTGGCGAAGTTAATTATGTTGATATTGCGAAAGTTAAAGAGGGTGGAATATGTCCATGCTGTAAGAAACATTCAATCAGCATTAAGCGTGGTATCGAGGTTGGAAATATATTCCAGCTCGGAACAAAATATACAAAAGCTATGAATATGACATACACTGATGAGAACGGAGAGACAAAGAATCCTGTTATGGGATGTTACGGAATTGGTGTAGGAAGACTTGCAGCGTCAGTATGTGAAGCAAAGCATGATGAGTATGGTCCTATCTGGCCTATTTCAATAGCACCTTGGGAAGTTGAAGTGTGCTGTCTGCGTGTGGATGATGAACAGACAAAAGAAGTTGCAGATAAATTATACAAAGATTTGCAGTCAGCCTCAGTAGAAACTTTGTATGATGACAGAGATGTACGTCCGGGAGCAATGTTCTCAGATGCCGATTTGCTTGGAGCACCTATAAGAGTGGTTGTAAGTCCGAGAAACCTCAAGGAATCATGTGTTGAGATTACGACAAGAGACAAGTCAGTAAAGGAAATGATTCCTGTTGAAGAGGCATTTGAATACATCAAGGGACTTAAAGAAAAGATGTTTGCAGAAATTAATGCAAAAGTTGAAGAGTATTAATATACTTTATCATTGAACAACGATAATCAATAAAAGATATAAATGCAATTAAAAAAACGATGTTTCCATGTATACAAAGTCATAGAAACATCGTTTTTTGATAATATGCTGCAATGGAGCAATCCGTAGCATCAGTTGGAATAAAAAGATGTTTTGCTCCTTGCATCATAGCATGTTTGAAAAGAAAAGGGGAGAATTTGACGTTGTACTAGATATTAAACCTTGCTTTAAATGCATTAATTATTATGTTTGCTGTCTGCTCGTAACCCAAATCACTTGAACGAATCATGAGATTGTAATTTGCCGCTTTGCCCCAGTCTGTTTTCGTGAAATATTTACAGTGGTTGGCTCTTTGACGGTTAACCTCTTTGACTTTATGTTCAGCTTCTTTTGACGTTATATTTTCACGCTGCATAGTTTTTTCAATTTCAGCGGATACATCGGCATTGATAAAAATATGGTATGATTTTTTATAATCTTTCAAAATGTAGTCTGCAGTCAAAACGTACTTTTACTTTTGAAAATTCCAAAAGCGACAAGAATAGTGCTTATAAGCATCATTGCCATGCGGACAGGGTAGTTGTCAGGTGTTGGAAGAAATGAAGCCATATAGTTACAAAATGTCGTAAAGTATCCAAAGATAATACCTACGATTACCTGAAGCAGATTTATTGCTTTAAAGTTTTTCCTAAGTAAAAGAATCTGGAGTATGACAAGTACGATATGAAACAGTATAGTGGCTTTACCCATTTCTATTCCCCAGACACAGGTTATAGTGTATGGGATTGAACTGACAGGAGATACGCCGAGATTAGATTTAACCGATAATGCGACTCCGGCAGTCATTATAAAAAGACCGATAAAATACATTGGAATTCTGATTTGCATATGTTTTTGTTTCATTTTGAAGTTCCTTCCTTTCTCATTCCTGAAAGATTATCATAGAGTTTTTCGAGAAGATAAATAAGTTGTTCTTTTTCATCGGCAGTAAAAGATTTCAGTGCCGATTTCTCGATTTCTGCAAATTCAGTCTCAAGACGTTCTACATATTTTCGACCAAGTTCAGTCAGAAATACATTTAAGTATTTTCTGTTTGTGGTACAGATGCTTCTTCTTATATACCCCTTGTTTTCCATGCCGTTTAATATTGTTGTAAGAGATGCCGGTTCTATATGGCAGTTTATTGCGATTTCCTTTTGTACGGCACCATCATGGTTTTTCAGATAGTCGAGAACTTTTGGCTGACCGGGTGTAAGTCCTGTATCTTTCACACTTGCAATAAGTGACTTTTGAACCATCAGGTGGTCGGTCATAAGAAGATAGTGAAGAGATTCACTCATATTGATTAGCCCCTTTCATGTTGATATGAAGAATAATGTAAAAAGACATATAGACAATTAGTATTCTAATAGTTAGGAAACTAACTGTTAATGATGCTAAGTATGTATTATGAGACAAAAAGATAAAAATGTCAAGTTATCACAGAGTTATTGCACAAGAAAAAAATAAATAATATAATGGAAATAATAAACTATAAATAATATATTATTGGGAGATTTTGCATGAAAAAATATATTTTAGCATTAGACCAGGGAACGACAAGTTCACGCTGTATTTTATTTGATAAGCAGGGAAATATCTGCAGTATGGCGCAAAAAGAGTTTGAACAGATTTATCCGCATGCCGGCTGGGTAGAACATGACCCTATGGAAATCTGGGCATCACAGTTATCGGTTGCAACAGAAGCTATCAGTAAAATTGGTGCAGCAGGAGAAAATATAGAAGGTATTGGAATTACAAATCAAAGAGAAACAACAATTGTATGGAATCGTCATACAGGGGTGCCTGTTTACAATGCGATTGTCTGGCAATGCCGAAGGACAGCAGAGCGCATTAAAGAAATGGTAAAAGACGGATGGTCAGATTATATACAAAAAACTACAGGTCTTGTTCCTGATGCATATTTTTCTGCGTCTAAAATTGCATGGATATTAGATAATGTGGAAGGGGCAAGGAAGAAGGCTGAAGCCGGAGATTTGTTGTTTGGAACGATTGACACTTGGCTGATTTGGAATTTGACGAAAGGCTCGGTTCATGTGACGGATTATACAAATGCGTCCAGAACAATGATGTTTGATATTCACAATTTATGCTGGGATGAAAAGATACTTGCATATTTTGGCATTCCAAAGTCAATGCTTCCAAAGGTGTGTCCGTCAAGCAAGGTGTATGGATATACTGATTCGGGAATACTTGGCAGCAAAATTCCAATTGCAGGGGCAGCGGGAGACCAGCAGGCAGCGTTGTTTGGTCAATGCTGTTTTTCAGAAGGAGAAGTCAAAAATACATATGGGACAGGTTGTTTTCTGCTGATGAATACGGGAGAACAGGCTGTAAATTCTAAAAACGGTCTGCTTACAACGATTGCGGCAAGCTTTGAAAATAATGTACAATATGCGTTGGAGGGAAGTATTTTTGTGGCAGGAGCCGGAGTGCAGTGGATGCGTGACGAGATGGACTTGTTTAGGGATGCATCCGAGACGGAAAAATATGCAGCTTCCGTGGAGGATACGAATGGAGTTTATGTGGTACCTGCATTCACCGGACTAGGTGCACCGTATTGGAATCCGTATGCGAGAGGAACGATTGTGGGTCTGACAAGAGGCTGCAAAAAAGAACATTTTGTGCGTGCGGTATTAGAAGCAATGGCTTATCAGACATATGATATTTTAAAGATAATGGAAAAGGAGTCCGGTGTGGATATTGTGAGCCTTAAAGTCGATGGAGGAGCATCAAAAAATAATTTCCTGATGCAGTTTCAGGCGGATGTGCTTGATGTAAATGTTCTTCGACCTGAATGTGTGGAGACTACAGCATTAGGAGCAGCTTATTTGGCAGGCCTTGCAGTCGGCTATTGGAAAGACCTTGAGGATATACGCAATAACTGGGCACTTTCAAGATTGTTTGAAGCTGATATGCCACAGGAGTTGCGGAAACAGAAGTTAGCAGGCTGGGAAAGAGCAGTACGCTGTGCACTTGCCTGGGCAGAAGATAAATAAATTAACAGGAGGAACTTACAATGCGTTTTGTAATTCAAAGAGTGATGAATTCAAAAGTGACGATTGATGGTAAAATAAGAGGTCAGATAGGAAAAGGCTTTATGGTTCTCATAGGTGTTGGGGAAGGGGACACTGTAGAGACAGCGGATAAAATGATTCGCAAAATGATAAATCTGCGTATTTTTGAAGATGAGAATGGTAAGACAAACCTGGGATTAAAAGATGTTGGTGGGAGTCTGCTGCTTATCTCGCAGTTCACATTATATGCTGACTGTAAGAGAGGAAACAGACCGTCATTTGTTAAAGCTGGTGCTCCCGATATGGCTAAGTCTCTGTATGAATATATAATATCAAAATGCAAAGATGAGATTGAAGTCGTAGAGCAGGGAGAGTTTGGTGCAGATATGAAAGTTGAACTTGTAAATGACGGGCCATTTACAGTGTTGCTGGATAGTGATGAATTGTAGAATATAGAAGGAGAGTTAAAATTATGAAGATTGTAATAGTAAACGGAAGTCCAAGAAAAGGTAATACAAACGCGGCAATTGAAGCATTGGTTTCAGGAGCAGGAAAAAATAATGAGATTGATATAATACGAGCTGACAGGTTAAATATAAGCGGCTGTAAGGGATGTGGTGTCTGTCAGTGCAGTAAGGGCTGTGTGGCAAAGGATGATACCAATGAGACAATTGATAAGCTGGTTGATGCAGATATGATAGTATTTGCAACACCTGTTTACTGGTGGGGAATGACAGCACAATTAAAACTGGTGATAGATAAATGTTATTGCAGAGGTGTGCAGTTAAAAGGAAAAGATGTTGGATTTATCGTGATAGGCGGTGCACCGACAGACAATGTCCAGTATGAACTTATTGAAAAACAGTTTAAGTGCATGGCTGAATATTTAAACTGGAATATAAAATTCAGTAAAAAGTATTCGGCAAATGCCGTTAATGATTTGGCAGATAACAGCGAAATTGTCGCTGAGCTTGCGGCGGAGGGCAGCAGGATATAATTTAAATAAGGCGGCGGAAGGAGTTATATCGTTTTTTACAATACAACTAAATAATTTAATGATAAAGTCTAATCAACAAATGATTAAGACAAAGGCGTCTGTTAGAGATAACAGGCGTCTTTTGTTTTCGGGAAATTAAGGAGGTCTGATATATATGGAAAGAATAGAAAATCATCCGATTTTAGGTGAGACACCTAAGCGTAAAAAAGTAACTTTCAGTTATGATGGAAAACTTTTAGAGGGATATGAAGGCGAGCCGATTGCAACAGCGTTGAAGGCAGCAGGTGTTATGGCTCACAGATATACGGCGAGAAATCATGAGCCAAGAGGAATCTTTTGTGCAATAGGAAGATGTACGGATTGTGTAATGATAGTTGACGGTAAGCCTAATATCAGAACATGCATTACACCTCTTGAGGCAGGAATGGTCGTGCAGACACAGTATGGCGTTTCTGCAAAACCGGAAGAATAAAAGAATTATAAAACAAGAAGTATTGACAACTGATATTTTAGAGTTTGTAACTTTGTAACAATAAATTGTTCAGAAAAGAGGTACATTATGAAAATAGAACGATATGACATGATAGTAATTGGTGCAGGTCCGGCAGGTTTATCGGCAGCAATCGAGGCGGCGAAGAAAGGTTTAAAACCTATTGTATTTGATGAAAATGCAAAGCCGGGCGGACAGCTTTTTAAACAGATACATAAATTTTTTGGTTCAAAGGAACACAAAGCAAAGGTAAGAGGTTTTAAGATTGGGGAAGAGCTTCTCAGCGAGGCAGAGCAATATGGTGTTGAAGTAATTTTAAATGCGACTGTTGTAGGTCTCTACCCTGAAAAGGAAGTTACGGTAAAGGTTGGTGACAGCGTTAAGCATTATAAAGGTGATGCAGTTTTGGTTGCAACCGGAGCTAGTGAAAACATGGTTAATTTTGAGGGATGGACAAAGCCTGGTGTTATCGGTGCAGGTGCGGCACAGACAATGATGAATCTTCATCACATTAAACCCGGAAACAGAATATTGATGCTTGGTTCAGGAAATGTAGGACTTGTTGTAAGCTACCAGCTTTTACAGGCAGGGTGTGAGGTTGTGGCACTTGCAGATGCGGCTCCAAGAGTTGGAGGATACGGTGTTCACGCTGCAAAGATTGCAAGGTGTGGTGTTCCGTTTTATCTGTCACATACTATTGTGAGAGTTGAAGGCGGAGATGCGGTTACGGGAGTTGTTATCGGGCAGGTAGGCCCTGATTGGAAGATAATACCGGGAACCGAAAAACATTTTGATGTTGATACAGTATGTCTTGCCGTTGGATTGTCTCCGATGTCACAGCTTTTAAAACAGGCAGAAGTAAAAATGAATGACACAAAAGGCGGTCATGTCCCTGAAATCGATAAATACGGTGCAACAAGTGTTCCGGGAATATATGCCGCAGGTGATGTTTCCGGTATTGAGGAAGCAAGTTCAGCAATGATAGAAGGAAGAATGTCAGGAGCATCAATTGCATGTTATCTTGGATATATGACAGAGGAAGAGAGAGATGCAAGAATAGAGGAACTTGAAAATCAGCTTGAAACATTGAGACAGGGTATGTTTGCACCAAAGAACAGAGGTAAGCTTGTCGAAAAGACAGACGAGGGAATAGATGTTTCAATGAATCTTTTAAATAAAGGTTTTGTAGCTGATGATGAGATAGAGAGATTTCCGGGTGTTACACACCAGAAAGGAATACATCCTGTTATTGAATGTACACAGAATATTCCTTGTAATCCATGTCAGGATGCCTGTAAGATGGGATGTATCCGCATCGGCAGGAATATAACTTCACTTCCTGCAATTGATGAGGAGAAAAAATGTATCGGATGCGGTATGTGTGTTGCGTCATGTTCAGGTCAGTCAATTTTCCTTGTAGAAGAGGATGTAGAGCCGGGATTTGGCGAAGTGACAATGCCGTATGAGTTTTTACCGGTTCCAGAAGTAGGAGATAAAGGTATTGCACTTGGAAGAAACGGAAAAGAGGTATGTAAGGCAGAGGTTACTAAAGTTAGGACAGCTCCTGCATTTGACCATACGAATCTTCTTACAATAAAAGTTCCGAATGACATGGTTATGAAAGCAAGATTTTATAAAAAAGAAGCATAAGGAGGGTTTAGTTATGACAGACATTCAGGCAAAATTAAAAGAAATAGGACCATTTGTTGAAGGTGCTGACGACAGCCTTCTGGTATGCCGTTGCGAGGAAGTTACTAAAGGACAGATAAGAAAAGCGGTTCATGAGGGAATATTTACATTGGAAGAAATGAGAAGATATTTAAGGTCAGGAATGGGTCTTTGCCAGGGACAGACATGTGGAAAAATGGTTAAATCAATTATTGCATCTGAACTTAAAGTATCTCCGTCTGAGGTTGTACCTGCAAGTTCAAGAGCTCCAATGAGACCAATAGAAATGTGTATATTAGCAGAGGATGGAGGTGCAAGCCATGAATAAAACAGCAGATGTAGTAATTATCGGTGGAGGAATAAACGGATGTGCCGCAGCTTATTATCTTGCAAAAAAAGGTGTTAAGGATGTGGTCGTATTAGAAGCAACAAACAGTATAGGACATGGTGGTTCATCGAGAAATGGAGGCGGTGTACGCCAGTCGGGACGTGATGTTAGAGAACTTCCGTATGCGATGTATGGAATTAAAAATTTGTGGCCTGCATTATCAGAGGAACTTGGGGTAGATACGGAGTACACTCAAAAAGGAAATTTAAGAATGGGTAAGACAGAGGAACATCTGAAAAAACTTCAGACGCTTGCCGACAATGCAAAATCAGTAGGTCTTGATGTAAGAATGATTGATAAAAAAGAAGTTAAGGAGATTTGTCCTTATCTTTCAGAGGATGTAATCGGGGCAAGCTGGTGTCCGACAGACGGTCATGCAAACCCTCTCACAACAACACTCGGATATTATAAGAGAGCACTTGAAATGGGAGTGAAATTTTATACAGATGCACCTGTAAAAGCACTGCAGAAAGTTAAAGGTAAAGTAAGAAAAGTAATATTAAATGACGGTACAGTATTTGAGGGCGGGACAGTAATACTTGTAGCAGGCTATGAAAGCAGGGAGATAGCAAGGACAATAGGCATCGATGTACCTATGACAAGACTTATAGATGAATGTCTTGTAACTGAAATGCAGCCTCATATGATAGATGTAATGTTTGGATGTGCGACAGCGGATTTCTATGGACATCAGACACACCACGGCTCATTTGTGTTTGGCTCAGATTCAGGCTGGGAGGCGGTAGATGAGATGGTAGACCCTTCAACAAATACGGCAGACCCTTCAAAGCTTATCACAAATTCCATGACATTATCGGCAAGCTGCAGGGCAATCCAGAGCTACATACCTGCACTTAAAGATGCAAAGATTGTGAGAAGCTGGTGCGGATGGCTTGACAATGCATTTGACGGAGTACCTTTCCTCAGTCCGGTAGAAGAAGCACCGGGACTTATACTTGCCTGTGGATTTACAGGACATGGATTTGGAACGGCACCCGCTGTAGGACTTATGCTTGCACAGATGGTAGTCGGAGAGGAAACAGTAGTAGATATAAGTGCACTTGATTATAGCAGATTTAAACCGGTGAGATGATTTTGACAGGATAATGTAATTATTGTAGAAAGTAACTTACAAGTTGTGAACTTGTGGGTTACTTTTTATTTGTATAGGCCTAGAGGCCTCATTTGCGAAATGTAGTTTCTCTTGGAGGAGAAATGGAATGTAGCAAATAAATAAA
>CAKRFU010000010.1 GCA_934320845.1 uncultured Lachnospiraceae bacterium | reverse complement strand
GCATTATGTCCACCAAATCCAAGTGAATTTGATAACGCATATTCAGCTTTTTCAACCTTTCTTGCCTCATTTGGAATGTAATCAAGATTACACTCTTCATCAGGTGTCTTGTAATTTATTGTCGGTGGAAGAATATCTTCCTGCAATGCTTTAACACACATAATTGCCTCAACCGCTCCGGCAGCTCCAAGCAGATGTCCTGTCATGGATTTTGTCGAACTTATTGCCACGTTCTTTGCCGCATCACCGAATGCTAATTTTATGGCATTTGTCTCTGTAGAGTCATTTGCCGGTGTACTTGTTCCGTGCGCATTAATATATGAAACCTGCTCAGGTTTTATGCCGGCTTCCTCCATGGCAATCTCCATAGCCTTTGCAGCACCCGCTCCGCTCTTTTCAGGAAGTGTAATATGATATGCATCACTTGTTGCACCATATCCGACTATCTCTCCATATATTGTTGCATTTCTCGCAAGTGCATGTTCAAGTTCCTCTACGACAAGTGCTCCTGCTCCGTCACCAAGTACGAAACCATCCCTGTTCTTGTCAAAAGGCTTACAAGCATCTTTTGGATCAGGATTTGTTGAGAGAGCAGTAAGATTAGTAAATCCTGCAATACCAATCTCGCAAAGTCCTGCCTCTGCACCACCTGTAATAACAACATCTGCATAACCGTGAATAATATTTCTGAAAGCTGCACCTATACTGCTTGTAGCTGTTGCACATGCTGTAACTATATCCTCGTTAATTCCCTTTGCTCCAAATCTTATGGCTATGTTTCCTGCTGCCATATTTCCGATTGTCATAGGAATAAACATAGGAGAAACCCTTGAAGGCCCTTTTTCTCTCATTCTTGTAACCTGATCCTGCATTGTTCCAAGACCACCAACACCTGAACCAAATATTACTCCGACCCTTGATGCAACCTCTTTCTCCATATCAATGCCACTGTCATCCATTGCCTGTACAGCAGCACCCATCGCATATACAGCAAAAGAGTCATTTCTCTTTATATCTTTTTTTGTCATATATTTTTCAGGGTCAAAATCCTTAACCTCTCCGGCTACCTTTACCTTAAAATCAGTAGCATCAAACTTTGTGATATTCCCAATTCCACATACACCGTTTTTGGCATTTTCCCACATGCTGTCAACTGTACTTCCAAGCGGACTTACAACACCCATTCCGGTTATTACACATCTTCTTGACATAATTCCCCCATTTCTACAGCTCATTGCTGATTTTGTTAATC
The DNA here is from genome assembly GCA_934320845.1 of uncultured Lachnospiraceae bacterium. Taxonomy (GTDB): domain Bacteria; phylum Bacillota; class Clostridia; order Lachnospirales; family Lachnospiraceae; genus Butyribacter. The sequence continues at coordinate 116,846 of CAKRFU010000010.1, read as the reverse complement.
TAAATCATTATCTTATTTATATATACTCTACATTATCATGCCGCCGTCTACATTTAAGACCTGTCCTGTAATGTAATTGTTTTTAGCCAAAAATACTGCCGCATTTGCTACATCTTCCGGTTTTCCGCCTCTTCCAAGCGGAATAGAATTAAGGATTGCATCCTTTGTCTCATCAGCTAAAACTGCCGTCATATCTGTTTCTATAAATCCCGGTGCTATCGCATTGCATGTAACACCTCTCTGTGCAAGTTCCTTAGCAGTCGCTTTTGTAAGACCGATAACTCCTGCTTTAGATGCTGCATAATTTGCCTGACCTATGTTTCCTGCAACTCCTGAAACTGATGACATGTTTATTATTGCGCCACTTCTCTGTTTAAGCATCACACTGCTTGCATGACGTATCATATTGAATGAACCTTTAAGATTCGTATTGATAACAGAATCAAACTGTTCCTCTGACATTCTCATAAGAAGCATATCATTTGTAATACCTGCGTTATTTACAAGAACATCGATTGTGCCAAACTCTTTTTTAACATCTTTTATAAGATTTTTTGCAAAATCAAAATCGCTCACATCCCCCTGAACAGGCATGCATTTAACTCCACAATCTTCAATCTCCTTAATAGTATCATCAGACACATTGCTGTGATAATTAAGAACAATGTTGCAGCCCTCTTTAGCAAAAGCAACAGCAATTGCCTTACCAATACCCTTGGCAGCACCTGTCACTATCACTGTCTTTCCATTTAACATCTTGTCCCTCCTAATCTAAAATCCTGTTACTTTTCCATCTATGCTAATCTTTGTATATTTTCATCTGTCATAATATGATGTTGATGCCAAAAAATATTTCGACACCAATTGATGCCACGGATTGCTCCATTGCATCATAATATTTTACTGCTCTCTGATTTTTTTAAGAGCCTTTTCAAGTGATGCCGTATCCTCAACATTCACGTTTATAACGCCCTTTACGGTTCTCTTTACAAATCCGCAAAGAGTCTTGCCTGGTCCCAATTCTATAAATGTATCTGCTCCCGCATCATACATATTTTTTATTATATGCTCCCAGCGAACAGGTGATACTACCTGTTTTGCCAATGTAGGAACTATCTCACTTTCATTTTCAAGTATTTCTGCTGTCACATTTGTATATACCGGAATTTCCATCTTTCCTATGTTCATCTTTTCGAGTTCAGGCAGAAGTTTGTCTGCTGCCGGCTGCAAAAGACTGGTATGGAAAGGTCCGCTTACTTTAAGTTTGACAGCCATTTTTGCACCTTTTTCCTTTGCTATCTCTGCTGCTTTCTCAACTGTAACCGCATCTCCTCCGATTACTATCTGACCCGGTGCATTATAATTTGCAGGAACTGCGACTCCTCCAATTTGCTGAACCGCTTCCTCACACGACTTTTCTACAAGTTCTGTATCAAGACCTATTATCGCAAACATTCCTCCTTTACCATTCGGAACTGCCTCTGCCATAAATTTTCCTCTTTTTTGCACAAGTGCTACTGCTTCCTCAAATTTCATTGCACCACTTGCAACAAGTGCCGAATACTCTCCAAGACTAAGTCCTGCTGTCATATCAGCATTTATACCATTTTCCTGCATAACTTTCATAGCTGCAATGCTCATTGTAAGTATTGCCGGCTGTGTAAACTCTGTAAGTCCCAGTTTCTCCTCATCAGAAAAACATATATCTTTTATTGAATATCCCAAAACCTCATCTGCTCTGTCAAAAACTTCCTTTGCAACTGCATAATTATCATATAAATCTTTTCCCATGCCTGCATACTGTGCACCCTGTCCGCTAAACATAAATACTGTTTTCATTTACAATTTCCTCCATCTTCAGGAATAAAATCCATATATCTATATATTTAATTAAGTCATTCCATTTTCAACCCGAAATCTTTTATATTACATAAAAAAAGTAAAGATATAGCGCCAGAAGGCGGATATAATTATCAACCTCCAGCGCCACCACCCAGCTATTCTAATTTGTACTAATACAACGCATAATTACTAATCGATATATCAAAGATTTAATTTACGTTGTACTAGTTCTTATGGCTTTCTACAAAATTAACTGCATCCTGAACTGTGACAATTGACTCAGGGTCTTCAACTGATACATCAAATTCATCTTCAATATCGTTGATAATCTGGAATAAGTCTAAAGAATCTGCATCAAGATCCTCTTTTACATTTGTCTCCAATGTGATTTCATCAACATCCTTACCTGTCTGCTCAGCAATAATTTCTCTGATTTTCTCAAATACCATGGTTTTTCCTCCTAAAAATAGATTAAAATATATATATTTTTGTTATGAAAACTTTATCAGACAAACTTATGATAAAAATTTACCTGACGGATAATCTCACCATAATGTCTAAAATAAAATTCTCTAATAACCTTTTACCATGAAATGAGCATGGTTCCCCAAGTCATTCCACCACCAAAACCTGTAAGCAGAAGCTTATCTCCTCTTTCTATAAGCCCTTTCTCATTAAGTTCATTTAAAACTATCGGAATACTTGCCGATGAAGTATTTCCATACTCGGACATATTCATGTAACACTTATCATAGCTTATCCCAAGTTTTCTTGAAATAATATCAACAATCCTTGCATTTGCCTGATGTGGTACAACATATTTTATTTCACCTGCTTTTACTCCTGCAGAGTCCATAACTCTTTCTATACTCTTCGTGACAGCTTTAGTCGCAAATTTAAATACTGCCCTTCCATCCATATTCACATACCAAAGATTATCTTTCTCATGCTCAATATCATTAAATGCATTTGAACATCCAACATACCCCTGTGTCAATATATCCCAAAGTTCTCCTTTTGCACCGAGTTCTTCTTCTAATATACCCACATCCTCTGATTTCTCTACATATGCACCGCCGGAACCGTCTCCGAACAATACACAAGTTGCTCTGTCTTTCCAATCGACAATTTTTGACAATGTCTCTGCACCTATAACTATTGCATTTTCGTACATTCCTGTTTTTATGTATTTGTCTGCTATGCTGAGTGCAAACATAAAACCGCTGCATGCAGCATTTACATCAAACGCAACTGCATTTACAGCTCCAATCTCCTTTTGTACCATGCACGCAAGCGACGGTGTTCCATAATCGGCTGTAACGCTTGCAACTATGATAAGGTCAACGTCCTCAGCCTCAACCTCAGCTCTCTCTAATACCTGTCTTGCCGTATTTATTGCAAAATGCGAAGTATTCTCTCCGCTTGATATATGTCTCTTCTTTATTCCTGTTCTCTGCGTAATCCACTCATCACTTGTATCAACTATTTTTGACAAATCATCATTTGTTATAACCTGTTCAGGTACACTTGCACCTGTCGAAATAATTCTCGTCGTAATCATTTTATTTCTCCATTCTCAAAACGCTTTTCAACAAAACTGTCAAGATTATCCAATGCTTTCGCCACAACATCCATTTCATTTTCACTCAATCCCTTTATAAGAGCAAATACTATATCATTATGAAATTTTTCATGCAATGAATATATTTTTTTTCCTTCTTTTGTCAGGGCTACCTTGACAATTCTCCTATCCCTCTCAGTTTTATAGCGTTCTACAAATCCTTTTTTTACAAGATTATTTATGGCAACTGTCAGTGTCCCGACAGTAATACTTAACTGTGCTGCAAGTTCACTCATGCTTTTTAATTCTGCAACACCTATTGCCGCAATAGTATGAACTTCCGTCATGGAAATCTTATCGCCGTATTCATTTCTTATCGTAAACGCTTCGACCTCCATAATATTATCAAATAATTTTATTAAATTAGCACTTATAGATCCTAAAACATTATTCATTTGTTTTTCCTTTACCAACATACAGCACTACTAATTTTCACCAAAATAGTTTGTATATCAAACTTTATCAAACAATAAAAAGTATATTCTAAAATCTACCAATTCGTCAACCATACTTTTATTGTGTTTTTTCACAATAAAAGAGTTGCATTTTTGTGCACAATCAACAAAAAATACAACTCTTTTATTTTTCATTTTCTCTTTATGGTATTTGTTTTGATATTCAAAGTTTTTACTTTCCATATAAAATAGTTTTGAAAACCATATCACATATTTTAATTATTGTCTTCTTTTTTACTCTCTTCTTTATGCTTTTTTAAAAGTTCAAGTGTAGCAAGCAAAACATCATCTTCCCAAGGCTTAGGTATAAGATATTTGACACCTATTGCTCTGACTTCTTCCAATGTTCCTGCATCACATAATGAACTAAGCATAAGAATAGTTACATCAGGGTCACTCTTCTCCAGGATTTCTGCTGTTTCTATTCCATCAATTCCCGGCATGATAATGTCAAGAATAACTATGTCAGGATGAAGTTCCTCATACATTTTTATTCCTTCTTCACCACTTTTGGCATAGCCAATCACCTCATATCCGTTTTCTTCAACTAAGTCTTTTATCTGCTTTGAAGCAAATGGTGAATCATCTACTACAATTATAGTTGTTTTATCCATTTTATGTCCTCCTTTGACCAACAAATTAATCTGTGATTGTATAATGAATTGAAATCTTAATCTGCCCAAACTCTGATTCATAATATAAAATTTCATTCCCCGTTTTTCCCGGTTCAACACTTATACCATCAACATCTAAAGATAATGTAGGGACAGTAAGTCTTGATGAAACTCCCATCTGATTATTTATTTCAGATAATGCCCTTCCACATACGATATTTACATATTCATTTATATACAATACCTTTTCATCTTCTGAAGGCATCTTTCCACCATTCATATTTTTTATAATGATATCAAACATCATCGACGAAAAGCCGCATACTATAGTTGATACAAACCTTCCTTTAGTATGTACCAATTCCAAATATTTTATATCTGCTTTTTTTTCTGCCTTTCTGTCAAGTTTCAATGAAACTATCTTTCTTGAAACATTAACAAATGCGTCATCAAAAATTTCTTCTACCTTCACATCAGTCAATGCAATCCCCCTTTCATAAGACGGAAAACTAATTCTTCAGGAAACGCATTTTACCGTTTGGATCAGCCGTTGTCTTTTTCTTATTAACTTTGTTCTCGGTTCCATACATTTTTGAAAGGTCATCACGCATGCTGTTTTTGCACTCCTTACAAAATCGACCTGTCAAAATAGCTCTTCCACATTTTTCACATGAGATAGTTATGCCTGAATCTTTTGAGAATGCAAGTCTTTCTTCTCTAACCCACTTCTTAATCTGCTGAATCGGCACATCCATTTCCTCTGATACCTTACCCATATTTGCCGTAGGATTCTCATATATATAATCCCTGACTTCAAAAAATTTATCTTCAAGTTTTTTATTGCATGCAGGACATATCGGTTTTCCTACATACTGAAACAACTTCCCGCAGTTTTTACAATTTCGTACATCCATATCTATTCCCCTCCTTGGTCATCCTTTCCTATGCAGGCACATAGAAAATAAACTTTTTTCACACCTGCCCTTTTTAATACAGCAGTACATTCATTTATAGTGTTTCCTGTTGTATATATATCATCTACAAGTATAACACACCTTAAATCCCGATACAACAATTTGGAAGTTTCTGATATAAAAAATGCATCTTTCAGACACTCTCTCCTCTTGGCTTCACTTAAATCTTTCAATGCTTCTGTATTTTTATTTCTCTCAATAAATTTATCAATAACAGGAAGTTCCACTCTCTTTCCAATCTCATCTGCTATTATCTTCGCCTGATTATATCCTCTTTTTCTATATCTTTCATGATGTATAGGTACCGGAATTAGACATTGTGCTTCTATGCCATCTATCCATTTTTTGTGTTTTTTCACAATCTGCTCTGCATAGTAATTTCCATATTCCCTTCTTCCTCTGTATTTGAAAGCTGCAATTGATTTTTTCATATATTTATCATAGACAAATGCCGCTTTACCCTGTATATAAAAATATTCTCTCTTTGTACAATCTGTACAAAATTCTTTTCTCTCATCACCTATCGGTTTTCCACACTTCAGACAGTACGGACCGGCTACTTTTTGCACTATCCTCTCGCATTTTATACATGCCGTACTATCACTTCCGGCCGGCAGTACGTCATCACATATGGGACATCTGTGAGGATAAAATATATCAAGCACGCTTTTTGTAATATTCTTAAATGTATTATTTGTAATTATTTATACTCCTCCATTTCTATTATACGTCTGCAGAGCGTTGAATATCTTTTCTGCTCATTGACATTTTGTATCATCTTCCTTATCGTATCAGCACTTCCAACTATAGTGACACATTTTTTCGCCCTTGTTACTGCCGTATACAGCAGGTTTCTGTTTAGGAGCATCCTGGGTCCCGATATAATTGGCAGAATTACCGCCGGATATTCACTTCCCTGCGATTTATGTATTGTTATGGCATAAGCTAATTCCATCTCATCCATATCACCGAAACCATATTCGACAATTTTCCCTTCTTCATATTCAACATAGACTATTTCTGCTGTTTCTATTATCTGTTTTATTATTCCGGTATCACCGTTAAAAACTCCTGTCCCCTCGTCAATAACATCATCAAATCTGTTTTTTTTCTGCCATTTTATCTGATAATTATTTTTTATTTGCATGACTTTATCATTCTCTCTGAAAACAACACCATGAAACTCATGTTCATTTTTCCCCTGCATTTTAGGATTCATGTATGCCTGTAATACCTTGTTTAAATTTTCTACTCCAAGTTCACCTTTCCTCATCGGTGTGAGTACCTGAATATCATAACTTGTTGCATCGACATATGGCGGCAGATTTTTCATTATGAGCTGAATCGTTACATTTATGACATCCTGACTGTTATTTCTCTCCAAGTGAAAGAAATCCATATTTTTATTGTCGAGTTTTATCTGCTCTCCGGCATTTATTTTATGCGCATTTGTTACAATCTGACTCTCCGCTGCCTGTCTGAATATCCTGCTCAATTTTACTACATTACAAAACTCTGATTTTATCATATCCTTAAGAACATTTCCCGGGCCTACAGACGGAAGCTGGTTTACATCACCAACCATAATAAGCCTCGTACCCGGTACAATAGCTTTTAAAAGCGCATATAACATATAAATGTCTACCATTGAAAACTCGTCTACTATTATCACATCTGCTTCAAGAGGTTTCGTTTCATTTCGTTGAAAATGCATTCCGCCTTTATCCTCATCCAAAGAACCACCGTCTATTTCAAGCATTCTGTGTATCGTCTGTGCTTCCATTCCGGAAGTTTCCGACATTCTTTTTGCTGCTCTGCCCGTAGGTGCGGCGAGAAGTATATCAAATCCCTCACTCTCCATAATCTGAATAATAGTATTTATAGTCGTTGTTTTACCTGTTCCCGGTCCACCGGTAATTATCATAATACCATTCTGCACAGCTTGAAAAACAGCATCCTTCTGTAATTTATCAAGTTTTATATTATCTTTTTTCTCTATTACAGCTATTTTCTTTTCAAGTACAGCCGGTTTTATCTTATACGCAATATTTAAATCATGCAGCATTCTGGCACAATTCATCTCCATATAATAAAGATTACTCTGGTAAAGCATTCTCTCACCGTTATATTCTTCTATGACAAGCTCTTTATTTAATGTAAGATTATCTAACTCCCTCTCAACATTTTCTTTCTCTATGCCAAGCAGATATGCTGTCTCTTCGACAAGTTCATTCTCCGGAAGATAACAATGACCGTTTGAACCCGATTGCTGCAGAACATATAATATTCCTGCTTTTATTCTATACTCACTGTCCTGATAAAATCCCGCTTTTAATGCTATCGCATCAGCAATTTTAAAACCAATTCCTGCTATATCTTCTGCAAGCTTATATGGATTTTTCTCCATAATTTCATAAATTTTTTCTCCGTAATATTTATAAATCTTTACAGCCATATTTACAGATATTCCATATTCCTGAAGATATATTACAGACTGGCGCATCTGCCTTTTATCATTAAACTGCTCGGCAATACTTACCGCCATTTTCATGCTGATGCCCTTTATCTCGGCAAGTCTCTCCGGCTCTTTCTCAATTATTTCAAATGTTTTCTCACCAAATCTTCTTACAATCCTCGCTGCCAGTGCTGCACCAATCCCCTTGATAGCACCCGAACCAAGATATTTTTCTATTGCAATTGAACTGTTTGGCCGTTTTGTCTCATAACTTTCAACCTGGATTTGAGGTCCATAGCTTTTATGTACTGTCTCTCTGCCGTTTATTACAAGATACTCTCCCTCTGATACAAAAGAAAAATATCCCACGCAGCATATCTCATCATCCTCATCATCGTTCGGTTCCGGATTTGAAAGATAAATAACACTATAACCATTTTCTTCATTTCTATATGTAATTCTCTCTACATATCCCTCTACCTGTTTCATGTATGATATTCCTCATTTCAAAAAAGTTTAGAACAAAGAGTCGCTTGCGACTCTTTCGCGCTTGAGCGGAATGCGTAACATTTATTTCTTTTCCGCGAAATGCGCATCCTCACGGAGTGTTTATTATAATATAGGAAACGAGAAGTTTCCTATATCATAAAATAAAGCCACCACACAAAATGTGCAGCGGCTCATTTTTAAATTCGCTCACGAATCTCTATGTTTTTATTTTATATTGTATGTACCTTTTAATGAATCATATAACTGCTGTGCCAAACCAATTCCACCGTTGTCTGTAACAATGTTGGCATACTCCTGATTTAATGTATCAGAAAAATACTGCATATATTCTCCCTGCTCATCCTCATTATCCAAAGTTTTCTTAGACTCTTCAATAATTTTCTGAACAAAATATGACTCAAAATCTTTGCACACTTCCATCAGTTTTTCATCATCCGATGAAGAATTTGTACTATTCAATGTGCTTTCCAAAGCATCAGCTGAAGTAGAACTAAGCTTTGATGAATATGAATTGTACATTGATGAAACATCTAAAACAGAACTCATACTCTACCTCCTGATTATGACCTCAAATTATTTGCCTGCTGAAGCATCTCATCCGATGCTGTAATTGCCTTTGAGTTCATTTCATATGCCCTCTGTGTAACAATCATGTCTACCATCTCGTCTACAGCCTGTACACTTGAGCCTTCGAGATAACCATTTTTAACAATACTTCTCTGAAGATTTGCATCCTGTCCTTCTATTCTTGGAGTACCTGATGCAGCCGATTCCCTATAATAACTGTCTCCCATTTTTTCAAGTCCTGCCGGATTGTTATACTGTGCAATTCCGATAGAAATTCCAAGATTCTGCGCATTTCCCGCCGCATCTGTATATTTTATGTTTCCATAGTTGTCAAAAACAAGCTTATTTGTGTTTATGTTCGCATCGAAAGTAATAGGATTTCCTGTCGAATCCAATACAGCATTTCCATCTGATGTACAAAGTGAAAGTCCTCCTGCTGCATTTACAGCAAGCTGGAAGTTTCCGTTTCGTGTATATGATATACTTCCATCAGGCTGTTCAATCATAAAGAATCCCTTACCCTCAATCGCAAAATCAAACTGACCTTCTGTATGTAACATATTTCCCTGTTTGAAAGATGTTCCGATTGCTGCAACTTTTACACCAAGACCAACCTGTGCTCCTATCGGTTTCTGCTGACCGTTTGTATCCGTAGTTTCTTTCTGTATTGACTGGTATAAAAGAGAACGAAACTCCGTTGTCTCTCTCTTGTAACCTGTAGTATTTATATTTGATAAGTTATTTGATATTGTATCAAGACTTGTCTGCTGGGCTTTCATACCTGATGCAGCAGTCCAAAGTGATCTCATCATATTGACTCTCCATTTCTGTCACTGTATAGACTATTCTCTGTACAGAAAACTATCTCTGTCATATGTATAATAAAAAACTTATACATAAACCAACAATTCTATATAGTTTATAATTATACCTTACCTACACTTGAAACCGCCTGACTAAGTAAATCATCCTGTGTCTTAATCATCTTCTGTCCTGCTTCATATGCACGTGTGATTGTAATCATAGAAACCATCTCATCAACAACATTTACATTTGACTGCTCTGTAAATCCCTGAAGGATAGTCGCTGTGGAACTTTTAGTCGTAGCTCCATCAACTGCCGTATACATATTGTCTCCATATAATTCAAGATAATTATAATCATCAAAATCCGTAAGTGTAATGGTATCTACCTGCACTCCATCAGCATATATTGCACCGTTGAGTTTAATTGCAATATCAGTAGCATCTATCGGAATTTGAACGTCACCATTGGCACCCTGGAGTCTGTTTCCATCAACATCAACTATATAACCGTCATTTGTAATCGTAAACTGGCCATTTCGTGTATATTTGATTGTTGAATCTCCATTTGCATCAACAACCTTTATTGCAAAAAATCCATCTCCCTGAATAGCCATATCATATGTGTTGTCAGTTTCACGAAGTGAACCCTGATCCCAGTTCATGTATGTTTCACCGATTTTCACACCGGGATTTGATACTCCTATCTCTCTGTCAAGAAACGCCTCAGAACCATCTTTTATCTTTGTCATCATGTAGTCTTTAAATGATCTGCTGGTAACATTTTCCTCTTTGTATCCTACTGTCGCAGAGTTTGCAAGATTGTTTGATATAATGTCAAGTCTCTTTTGTTCATTTACCATACCCGTGTAGGCAGTATATAATCCTCTAACCATCTACTATCCCCTTTCTAAAGGAACAAAAAACACATTTATTTTCCTAATATAAATATATATCGTCAAAATCAATATATATATTTAGTCATCATCACGTTTTCCACTCAAAAATTCAACAAATTTTCCTGTACCAATTGCAACTGCTGTCATTGGTTCTTCTGCTGTCATTGTTGTGATGCCTGTTTTTTCTTCTATAAGTTCTTCAAGACCATACAACAAACTTCCGCCTCCTGTAAGAACAATACCTCTGTCTGATACATCGGCTGCAAGTTCAGGTGGAGTCTTTTCAAGAACACTGTGAACTGCTTCAACTATCTGCGATGTAATCTCTTTGAGTGCTTCAAGTGTCTCATCAGATGTAACTGTAATAGTCTTTGGAAGACCTGTAACAAGATTTCTTCCTCTTACATCCATAGTTACAACTTCAGGACGCTGATATGCTGAACCAATCTTTATCTTTATCTCTTCTGCTGTTCTCTCACCGATAAGAAGGTTATGAGTTTTTCTCATGTATCTTACAATGGCATCATCAAAATTGTCACCGGCAACTTTTATAGAGGTACTTACAACTGTTCCACCAAGGGAAATAACAGCTATATCGGCTGTACCACCACCTATATCAACTATCATATTTCCACATGGTTTTGAAATATCTATTCCTGCACCGATTGCAGCAGCTATAGGTTCTTCGATGATGGCAACTTCTCTTGCACCAGCTTCGTAGGTAGCATCCTCAACTGCTTTCTTTTCAACTTCCGTAACACCACTAGGTACACATACACTGATACGAGGTTTTCTGAAACGGCTTTTTCCGCATGACTTCTGAATAAAATATCTAAGCATTTTCTCTGTAACAGTATAATCTGAAATAACGCCCTGACGAAGAGGACGAACTGCTACGATATTTCCGGGTGTACGTCCAAGCATAAGTCTTGCATCCTCACCTATCGCCTTAATCTTATTTGTATCTCTGTCAAAAGCTACTACTGAAGGCTCCCTTAAAACAACGCCTTTTCCTTTTATATAAACAAGTACATTTGCTGTACCAAGATCTATTCCGATATCGCTACCTACCATCTCTGTTCTCCTTTCGATACATTTATAACTTTATTATTTTTATTTTTCTTCATATTTCTACATATTCCAATTCATTATATACTATTTTCTTTCAATTTAAAAGTCCCTTTTCAATTTTAAAACGAATTGTAATATTTTTGTCATTTTTTACTAAATTTGCTATACTGTTTATATTCTTTATATATATTTTTATCAGAATAAGGAGCAATCACATGTCAGATAACAAAAACAGCAGCCATGAACTACATATTATAAGCAGGTATCTCGGTATCCTGACATCCAAATATATTTTATTTTTACTTTTAATATTAACTCTGTATCCAATGAAGATAATACCTGCATATATACTTCTTGCAGGCATTGTTTTTCCTGCTGCATTAAAATTCGCCATATATGATAATTCATCTGACGGCAAAAATGACAGCATTGCCATCAAAGATTTCACTCTTTATCCAACAGCCAAAAAGTATAAATTTACATATGCAAAATACCGCTGTGAATCTTATAATTTTATACTTATAACAATTCTTCTTTTTGTCTGGCAATTTACTTTGAACAAAGCCGGTATTTTCAGTTACCCCAAAAATATTGTTCCCAGTTTTATACTTATCGTATACATCTTATCAAGATTTTTAGGAAGTATTCTGTTTAAAATAAAATTACATATTGATTTTATGAATATGAAAATATAATTTTTCATATATATAAAAAACGGTTTAAAACTATTTGATTATAGTTTCAAACCGTTCCTGTTTTATATTTAAGTGCCAAATAAATGTTTTTCTGATTTCTATTTTGTTATTTTTATTCTACATATTTACTCCGGTTGACTGCATTGAAGCTTCCAGCATACTGTCAACATCACTCTCAAATGCATCAAAATCGAACTCTCCGCCTACAGATTCAGCTGCCTGCTGTAAAGTACCTTCCTGTGTACCTGAAGTATTTGACGTGCTTGCTGTGGCTGATGTTCCCGATGCTGATGCAATATTTGATGTTCCCTCTGCTTTTGCCTTTTCAGTAAAATAATTATAAAGTTCCTGAACTGTTTTATATGTAACGGAGGTCTTATCTTCACCGTTGGTGTCAGCCTCATCAAGTGCATTTGACATACTTTCAGCCATATTTGCCGCTTCTGTCTGTTCTGAAGAAAGATATGTCCTTAATATCTGTGAAAAACTTGTAAGTGCACTAAGCGACGAACCGTCACTGTCCGTTGATGAATTTCCAATTAATGATGATAACCCCGTAAGCGATGACGCACCTGTAATTCCTGATGCCTGACTTAATAGGTTTGAAATTCCTGATAATCCGCTGCTGTCACTGTCACTTGAATCACCTGACAATGCATTTAGCATCGTACTTGTTGAATTGTTATTTATAAGATACTGATAATATGAATCTCTTTCGTTTAAACCGCTAAGTCCTGAAATAGACGATAATGCTGATAAGTCTGACATATTTACCCCCTGTAACTTTTATATATACTTATAATAACATTATTGTGCTAAAACAGCAATAAGTAAACAGAAGATATTTACTGCGTTAAAACACTGAAAACAAAATCTATTTTACATGCAATCAATTATTTTCATCTGGACATTTCCACTCCAATTATTTATCTCAGGCTGATACAATATGCTTATCTGCTGTCCGTATTTTCCCTGTTTCATCTGTTCCCACTCATCTTTGCCGTATTTTTCTTCTATCACTCGTGAAAGACAGTTGTCCGCATGAAAATCTATCGCTTCGTAGAGCAGACCATCGTCCTCAAGTTTCAATTTTGCTATCTGATTTTCTTTTCCACAAAGATATATTGATTTTACTTTAAGTTTTCCTCTTGCAAAGACAGCACTATCGTTTGACTCTCCAAAAGGTTCCATATAATGCAATTGTTCTACAAGATTTTTTGTTGCTTCCAATAATTCAAGTTCCATATCAAAACTTATTTTCTCAACCAGTTCTTCGTCAGTAAGATTACATTGTTCATTTAAAGTGTCCCTGAATTTAGCAAGATTTTCTTTTGGCAATGAAAAACCCGCCGCCAATGCATGGCCTCCAAATTCCGTTAAAAGTTCCTGACAATTTTGCAAAGCCTGCTGCATATGATACCCGGGAATGGAGCGTCCGGAGCCTTTAAGCCCTTTTTCTCCGTCAGTAAGCACATATGTCGGTCTGTAATATTTCTCTCTTATCCGTCCTGCAACTATCCCTGCAACACTCTCATGACAATCTTTCAGATAAATTACAAGCACCGGTTTGGCAAGAGCTTTCCTCTCTTCAATCTGAGCTATCGCTTCATTTGTTGCCTGTGCCGTAAGTTCCTTTCTTTCTTCATTGAGTGTTATAAGTTCATTTACCAGTTTTACAACTTCCCTTTCATCTTTTGTTATAAGCATCTTTAGTCCAAGTGCAGCATCTTCAAGTCTGCCTGCGGCATTTATACACGGTCCTATACGAAATCCCAAATCACCTGATCTGACATGCTCTGATAATTCAAGAATTTCTAACATTTTCCGCATTCCCAGATTTTTCAGATGTTGTGTATCATTCAATATTTTTAAACCGTTGCTTACAATAATACGATTTTCATCGGCAAGTGGAACAACATCACATACCGTCGCAATTGCCGCAAAAGGAAGAAGCTCATCTATATATGATTTATCATTTTTCTTTTCAAAAATATAACTCATAAGTTTATAAACAACACCAGCACCACAAAGCATATTATAAGGATATTCACATTCTTTCTGTTTTGGATTTACAACTGCGTCGGCATCTGGAATTATCTCCGTTCCGGCATTGTCCGGGACTTCATGATGATCTGTAAGAATATATGTAATCCCCAGTTCCTTTGCCCTGCTTGCAGCACTTACAGCCGATATTCCATTATCACATGTAATGATAAGCCCAATTCCGTCCTCTTTTGCTTCATCAACCATATAATCACGAATGCCATATCCGTCTCTTACTCTGTGCGGAATACGACACGACACTTCTCCACCAAGCATCACAATCCCTCTGTATAAAATATAAGATGACATAACACCATCAACATCATAATCCCCTATAACCCTTATCTTCACATTATTTTTTATCGCATCCAGTAAAATTTCTGCCGCCTTTGTAACATCTTTCATAAGCTCGGGTTTATACATTTTTTCCATATCCGGAAAAAGATAGGCATCCATATCTTTCCATGTATAAAGTCCTCTGTTTACGAGGACTCTGGCAAATACTTCTGAAATATTATATCTTTTTGCAATAGCCGCAGTATCAGCATTGCATTTTTTATACATCCACTGTTTCATCGGAAATCTCCTGCTGTTTTAAATATTCTTTTACCTGTTTATTATACTAAACCGTCCAAACATATACAATTATCATTTTTAGGAGACATTTCAAAATATCTATGATAGTATTATAATATGATGTTGTGGTCAAAAGATATTTTGACCACAACTAATGCAACGGATTGCTTCATTGCTATCTGCTTTTGACCCTTGCATTATCAAAAAACACGAAAGGATTTCACTTATGAACTGGCTCAAATACGAATTACATACAAATACACATGATGCTCCCATAATAGGAAACATTCTATGTTCCATGGGTATTGACGGATATGAGATAACAGACCATGTTCCACTTACTGAAAAAGAAGAAAAGCAAATGTATACTGATATTCCTGCTGATATGGGCGTTGATGACGGAAGTTCGATTCTCACTTTTTACACAGAAGTCCCCGGTGAGGAAAACCTTGATTTTTTCAGTACCGGCTCTTCCATAAGAGACGAAAATCTGACAGATAAAAATAAAGAAGTTTTAGAACCCGAAGTTCTTATAAAAAGATTAAAAAAGAAAATCAAGAAAATTAAAAAATTTACACATATAAAAATGCCGCAAATAAACTATTCCATCGAGGATGACAGTCAATGGAAAGACAAATGGAAAGATAATTTTAAAGCATTCAGAGTTGCCGATGATATTATCATAAAACCTACATGGGAAGAAATTCCTGAAGATGCTTCCGAAAATGATATAATCATGCAGATAGACCCCGGTTCCGCTTTTGGAACAGGCACTCATGAAACAACAAAACTTTGTCTTTTATCACTCAGGAAATATATTACTCCCAAAACAACAATCCTTGATGCAGGATGCGGCAGTGGAATACTTGCAATCTGCTCACTGCTATGCGGTGCAAAATCTGCTTTCTGCCTTGATATAGACCCATATGCTGTCGAGGCTGCTATTGAAAACGCAAAATTAAATAATATAGACGAAAGCCGCATAAAAGCAGCACATTTAAATATACTTGAGGATACAAAAAATGTACGAAATGAATTGAAAGAGCCCGTTGACATAGCAGTAGCAAATATACTTGCCGATGTTATCATTCCGCTTTCCGACTGTATTGCCGACTTTATAAAACCCGGAGGTCTTTTTATCTCATCCGGAATACTTAATGAAAAAGCTGACCTTGTCGAAGAAGCACTTCTTAAAAACAATTTTGAGATTATCGAACGAAATACTCTTGGCGAATGGGTTTCCTTTGTCTGCAAACGCAGTTAAAAAAACAGCAGGATATCATCTTTAGATATCCCGCTGTTTTTTTAATATAATTCAGAAAAACTTATTTAGTCTTTTTGACTGCTTTTCCTGTTTTATTGTGTGTTGCTTTTTTGATTGTATACCAAAGTGTTCCTGTTATACATACTGATGAATATGCACCACATATGATACCTGCAAGAAGTGGTATAGCAAATTCTCGTACTGATTCTACTCCAAGAATTGCAAGCATAAATACCATGAAGAATGTTGTAAGTGATGTATTTATACTTCTTGTCAATGTCTGAGTTATACTGTCATTTACAATCTCTGTCATTCTTTCTTCACTGATTGATGAACGTCCACCCATATTCTCACGGATACGGTCGAATATGACGATTGTTGCATTTATTGAGTAACCTACTATTGTAAGCATACAAGCAATGAATGTGTTACCTACTGAAATTCTTGCTGCTGCATATACCAAAAGAACCACAAGTACATCATGAAGCAATGCAAGTACGGCACTTCCCGCAAATACAACATCTTTAAATCTGAACCAAATATAGATAAGCATACAAATTGCAGCTATAATTACGGCAAGTACGGCATCACGTTTCATCTCTCCTGATACCGAAGCACTGATACTCTGTATCTGAATGCTGCTTTCTTTTATATTGTATTTCTTTGCAAGTTCATCAGTAACATTTGCTCTCTGTGTCTCTGTAAGTTCAACTGTCTTAACATTGAGTTCATTTGAACCTGCAACTTCTGAGATAACGATATCACTTGAACTGCTGTTCTTTGCAAATATCGACTCAACTTCTTTCTTGAGACTTGCATCAATTTTTGTATCATTTCCAAATGGAATATCATATGTTGTTCCACCAAGGAAATCAAGTCCATAATTAAGAATGTTTCCTGAAGTAGTTTTATTAACAATAAGGCATACTACACAAGCGAGAATAAGCACGCCTGAGATAACAAAGAATTTAACTCTGTTCTGTACAAATTTAATCTGTCTTCTCGGTTTCTCAACACCAAAGTACTTGACATCGTCAACACCAAGAGAATACATAGCTTTAAGGATATACTTTGTAACATAAAGGGCTGTGAACATTGAAAGAATAATACCAAGTGCAAGTGTTGTTGCAAATCCTCTTATTGTTCCTGAACCTTTTATGTAAAGTACAAATGCTGCGATAAGAGTTGTCACGTTACCATCAATGATAGCAGAAAGTGCTTTCTCAAAACCAAGTTTAATACTTGTCTGAACTGACTTGCCTTTCGCCAATTCCTCTTTAATACGTGTAAATATGATAACGTTAGCATCTACCGCCATACCTATGTTCAATATGATACCTGCCACACCAGGAAGTGTCAGCGTTATATTCAATCCATTGAGTGCTACAAGCATTAACACAAGATAAAATACAAGTGCTATAGATGCTGCAACTCCAGGAAGTCTATAGAATATAAGCATAAATATAACTACAAGTGCAAATCCTATCGCACCTGCAAGTAAACTTGTCTGAATAGCATCCTGACCAAGCTGTGCTCCTACTACCTGTGACTGAATTTCCTTAAGTTCTACCGGAAGAGCTCCGATACGAATCATTGACGCAAGTTCTTCTGCTGACTCATATGTTTCAAAACTTCCTGAGATAACGGCTTTTCCGTCTGTAATCTCAACCTGAACATTTGGTGCTGAAAGAACTTTTCCATCATATACAATATAGATTTTCTTTTTAGAAGGATATGCTTCTGCTGTTGCATTTGCAAACAACTTTGTACCCTTAGCATTGAATGTAAGCTGTACAACATATTCCTTGTTTTTTGTAACTTCATCCTGCTGTGTACCGGCTTCTGCCTTTTTAATATGCTTTCCTGTACATACTGTCTTTGTATACTGAGGATTATTGTTTTTATCAAATGACATATCATCTTCTGCTACAAAATCGAGTGAACCCTCTTTACCGAGTGATTTAAGAACGTCATCAGCATTCTCAACACCAGGTATATCGATTTCAATACGGTCATCCCCGACCTGTACTACTGAAGATTCCGTACTGTAAACTTCAGCACGCTGCTGCATCATCTGAATGGTATCTTTCATTTCTGTTGCCGTAGGATTGCCCTTAGTTGCCTCATAAGTAATACTTACGCCACCAGCTAAGTCCAAACCAAGTTTAATGTTTTTGGCACTGCCCTTATGCGCACTAGTGATACCAACTAATGTTGTATAAGTACAGAGTCCGATTACTGCTATTATTATGAGTAAATGCAATAATCCTTTTTTCTTGTCCTTCATGCTGTTTTTCTCCTTTAACTTAATACTTATAACATGATTTCGCGGTTTACCGTACAATAAGCCACGCTAAATTGCATTATAACATAGAGAACAACATGAATGCAAATTTTTTTACTTTTTCTTAAAACTTTTTAGTTTTGGCAATATATTTCCTATTGTCTGCCACTTGCATATACCTTGCCGGCTTCAGCTTTTATGCCTTTGTAGTAAAACATTTCATCCACCGTAACAAGCTGATAACCTTTCTTTTTAAGCCGTGGCACCAACCTTTTCACTGCCTCTGCCGTACTCGGATACAAATCGTGCATCAGAATTATATCACCGTCCTTTACATTTTTACACTCTGCCAAAACCTTTGATGCATTTCTCCATTTCCAGTCATCAGTATCGATACTCCAATACATCATCGGGATTTTAATATTTTTACGCATCACATCGCTTATGTTTCCATATGGCGGTCTTACAAGTGTAGCATGACATCCTATAACCGACTGCAATGCATTATTTGTTTTCGTCATCTCTGCCGATAACTGTTTCTTTGTCATTTTACTTAAGTCCTCGTGGTCAAAAGTGTGGCTTGCTATCTGATTTCCCATATTGTACGATGCCTTTAAAACTTTGCTGTAAGCATTAACTCTGTTTCCGACAACGAAAAACGTAGCTCTCGAATCATATTTTTTCAGAACTCTTAATATTTTGCCTGTGACAGGTGTATAAGGTCCGTCATCAAAAGTTAAGGCAATCATCGGTTTATCCTTATCAAGATTTTTTCTTATCCATTTTTTACTGCCGCTTCCCATGGAATTATCTTCTTTCACAGTGGCGGTCGGTGCAGCGGTAGGCTTACTTTTTTTGGTTTTGTCTTTTTTTTCTTTATTTTCTTCACTTCTCTTTTCATTTATGCTTTTATCCGAATAATTTTTTATATCTGAATTATTTTTTCCATTTAATTTTATAATAGCAACAATAAACACGACAAGGATAACAACAAGCGCAATAGCAGCATTTATAAGTATCATTTTTGTTTTTCTAAGTTCACGCTCCCTGCGTCTTCTGCTCCTCATCTCCCTGTCCCGGTAACTTTCTTTTCTTATTTCATTATTTTGTCTCATAAAGTTCCCTGCCTCCACTCATATATTTCGTAATTCATAATAACACACTTTTCATAATATGTGATTACATTTCTGTTAAGTTTTGCTTATCATGTCTGTTTGTGAATACTCGCCCCAAGCATTCCTCCTGTCATTCCCGATACAGCACAAATAAGTGCATTTCCGACAATATTTATCCCGGGGATTCCTGTTTTAAATATAACTGTTCCAAATAACAGCAATACCGAAAAATATATAATTCCTGCCGCAAGTCCCCACAAGAATTTATTTTTCTTAAACAACTTTCCCGCTATTATTCCACCCAGAATATTTACTACTATATATGTTCCTATTACAACTGCACTTATCGCTTTTTCATCATAAGCATACTTCCATATTATTCCCGATGAAACAAATAATATCACTGCCGTAAGCATAATTTGTATCAAAAGAATAATAACAATATTTTTAATCACTTTTTCCACGCTGATAAAACCCCTTTTTTTCAATATCTATTCATTTTGTCGCAATTTTATGTTAAACTTCATAAAAAGAAAAAATAAACGCACTCTCTACTGTTCATAAATTATGTGAACATCAACATAAATTTATTAAAATGTGCGCAGAAAAGAGGTTATAAATGAATAATTCAAAAAGAACCGTAGATTTACATACACATTCAACTTTCTCCGATGGAACATTTTCACCCGAAGAACTTGTTAAAAAAGCAGTTGAAAAAGGGCTCACTGCATTTGCACTTACTGACCATGATGCTGTTGGCGGTATAGATAGTGCCGCTGCTGCCATAAAAAACCAAAATGCTCCTGTCTTATTTGTCCCGGGAACCGAGCTTTCTGTCGGTTATAAAGATGGAGATATTCATATAGTAGGACTTTTTATTGATTACAAAAATCCTGCATTTACAAAAATTTCTAATCTTCTGGTTGAAAGACGAGTTGAGAGAAACAAAGAAATGGTTGCCAAATTTCAGGCAGCTTCAATAAATATGACTTACGAGGAACTCCAAGAAGGAAATCCTGACACTGTAATCACAAGGGCACACTTTGCAAGATGGCTTATCAGCCACGGTGTAGTCAAAAACTCTGCCGAGGCTTTTGACAAATATCTTGACATACATTGTCCTTACTATGTCCCAAGAAAATATATAACTCCTGAAGAAGGTATTGACCTTATTCTCGAATCAGGCGGCGTTCCAATACTTGCACATCCCCTTCACTATAAACTTGAAGAAAAAGAACTTGAAGCCCTTATCGAACGTCTGAAAGCAGCTGGTCTGAAAGGTATGGAAGCAAAATATTCAAACCATACTGCTCAGGATGAAACTTATGTCAGAAAACTCTGCAATAAATATGAACTGCTTCCAAGCGGTGGTTCAGATTTTCATGGTACCAACAAACCGGCAATAGATATGGGTACCGGCCGCGGAACTTTAAGTGTACCTTTTGAGTACCTTATCAACATCGCCAAAGCTGCAAAAACGTCTGAATTTACAAAAAAAGTTTTGGATTTTGCTGAAAAAAATTCATAAAAAACAAAAAGTATAATAAAAAAGCTGTAAACACATAACCTTATGTGATATTACAGCTTTTTGTTATTAAGATTATTTTAGATAATTTCAATTGAAAGAAATTATTTCTTTGTTGTCTTAATTTCTTCTTCCTGCTTATCTATCTCAACGATGTTCTCTTTTTTCATTGGGATACGGCAATTCTTATTGTTTCCAAATTCAACTATAACAACTTCATCCATAATATCTATTACAACACCGAAAAATCCGCTTGTTGTAAGTATACTGTCCCCTACTGCAAGTGTAGATACAAGTGCATCATGCTCTTTCTGCTGTTTCTTCTGTGGTCTGATAGCAAAGAACCAGAAAATCGCAATGATAGCTGCATAAATTACAACCATGCTTATTATACTCTGTGCTCCGCCTGCTTTTGCTGCCAATATTGTTGTCAAATTCATTTTGCTTCCTCCTCAAGCTGTTCTAATTTCTTCTTTTTATATTCTTTAAAACACCCTTTTTCAATGGCGTCACGAATTTCTTCCATCATATTATTATAGAAATAAAGATTATGAGTTACCATAAGTCTGAGTCCCAACATTTCTTTTGCCTTCAAAAGATGTCTTATATATGCTCTGCTGTATTTACGGCATGTCGGACAATCACATGTTTCGTCCAAAGGTCTGTCATCAAGCTCATACTTTTTATTCATTAGATTCATCTTTCCATGATTTGTATAAGCATGACCGTGACGACCGTTTCTTGCCGGATATACACAATCAAAAAAGTCAACGCCACGCTCTACAGATTCCAATATATTTGCAGGAGTACCAACTCCCATCAAATATGTAGGTTTATCTTCCGGCAGATACGGCACTGTCTTTTCAATAATATCATACATTTCTGCATGACTTTCGCCTACCGCAAGTCCTCCAAGCGCATAACCATCAAGATTTAACTCTGATATTCTCTTTGCATGTTCTATTCTTATATCTTCAAAAGTTCCGCCCTGATTTATTCCAAAAAGAAGCTGAGATTTATTTATAGTAGTATCAAGAGAATTAAGTCTGTCCATTTCCTTTTTACATCTCTCAAGCCATCTTGTAGTCCTGTCAACAGAATTCTGCATATACTGTCTCGTAGCAGGATGCGGTGGACACTCATCAAATGCCATTGCAATTGTAGAAGCAATATTGGACTGAATCTGCATGCTCTGTTCTGGTCCCATAAATATTTTTCTTCCATCTATATGAGAGTTAAAATAAACCCCTTCTTCTTTTATTTTTCTGAGTCCTGCAAGTGAAAAAACCTGAAATCCACCTGAATCGGTAAGAATAGGTTTGTCCCAAACCATAAATTTGTGAAGACCACCCATTTTTTTGACTATTTCATCACCCGGTCTCACATGAAGATGATAAGTATTACTAAGAACAACCTGTGTCTTTAAGTGCTGTAAATCTTCAGTTGATACAGCACCTTTCATCGCACCAACTGTTGCAACATTCATAAATACAGGTGTTTCTATCGTTCCATGTACCGTTTCAAGACGGCCTCTTTTAGCACTGCCGTCCTTACATAATATTTTATACATATTTACTCCATTCTTTTTCGATTTTCCGTGTAAAATATAAAATGTAAAAATCCTGTCACTACTACCGCCCATTTTATATGCACTAAGGATATTAACACTCAATACACATCTATGTCAACCTCTCCATAATAAACTTAACTATAAAATAAATAACTATAAGAGGAAGGATTATCCTAAAGAAAATTCCTATCGCTACTGCCCCCAATGCCAAAACAAGCATAGCCACAATAACAATTATTATAATTCCCAGCAATTTATCATACCATTTTAAAGAAAAATGATGATACTCATTCCTATAATTGTCATCATCATATGAAGAAGTATAACTGCTGTCTCCACGATATTCTTCCCTTGCCTGCTTTGTATAAAAATCAGCCATTGGACCTTTTTCGGCAATAAAACTGTCTGTAATGGTTCTTGCGATAAGTCTCGGGTCTCCGAGTTCTTCAAGAACCTGACTTTCCGTTTTATCATTATTTTCAATATAGTCTTTATAATAACCTATATTTTCATTGATAACGTCAGAAGGTACATTTCCCGCCAAGCTATCCCTAAGTATGGATAAAAATTCATTTTTAGTCATATAAACTCTCCTTCCTGGCATTATAGTTTTAAAAAAGTTTAAGTTTCCATAATCAAAATTTTATAATCTTTATAAAGGAAAAACAACTTTGCAACAATAAATGCTGCAAAGCTGTCAGATAATACTTTGTTTTGTCCTTACGGATTGATTTATTTAGCTTTTCCAACTGATCCGAAGAGTTCCATCTTTTCTTTAACAGTTGCTTTGATTGCTTCAGCACCAGGAGCAAGAAGTTTACGAGGGTCAAATCCCTTTCCTTCTAAGTCCTTGCCTGCTTCGATGTATTTACGCGTAGCTTCCTGGAATGCTAACTGGCACTCTGTGTTTACATTGATCTTTGCAACACCAAGTGAAATAGCTTTCTTAATCATATCAGCAGGGATTCCTGTACCACCATGAAGAACAAGTGGCATATCTCCTGTCTTAGCCTGAATAGCATCAAGTGTCTCAAAGCTGAGTCCTGCCCAGTTTTCAGGATATTTACCATGAATGTTTCCGATACCTGCTGCAAGCATTGTAACACCGAGGTCTGCAACCTTCTTACACTCATCAGGATCTGCACACTCACCGGCACCGATAACTCCGTCCTCTTCTCCACCGATAGAACCTACTTCTGCTTCAAGAGAAAGACCAAGAATATTACATGTATTTACTAACTCTGTTGTTTTCTGAACATTCTCTTCGATTGGAAGGCTTGAACCATCAAACATGATTGAAGAAAATCCTGCATTGATACAAGCTTTTGCACCTTCAAATGAACCGTGGTCAAGGTGAAGTGCTACAGGAACAGTGATGTTTAACTCTTCAAGCATTCCCTCTACCATACCAACGATTGTTTTATAACCACACATATACTTTCCTGCACCCTCAGATACACCAAGGATAACAGGTGACTGTAATTCCTCTGCTGTCTGTAAAATAGACTTTGTCCACTCTAAGTTATTGATATTGAACTGACCTACTGCATACTTACCTGCTTTAGCCTTTGTAAGCATTTCTTTTGCTGAAACTAATCTACTCATTTTATAATCCTCCATCTTTAGACTTGTCCCTGATTTGATACAGGAACTTTAATTACCTAAATCCCATAATTCAGGACTTTTCAGGCAAAACTACTCTCAATCAGTTTTATTATATACTATTTCTTATAAAAATCAAATCATTTTTCGCATAAGAATTTTATCTTATCCATATTTTCTTTTGCAATCTCTTTGCCCATCTCATATGTCTGCCTTAACTTACCCGTATCGCTTTCAAGACTGTTTAATTTATATTTTGGTCTGAGTATAACTGCCTTGCCTGCTTTTTCAAGCTTTTCACATAAACGTACCGACTCGTTATATTTGTCACATCTGTTTAATAGTTCATCTGCAATTGCAGGATACTTTAACTTGATTACTTTAGCCATATTCTTTTCCGATTTTCTCGGTGTTTTTATAAATCCTTCAGGCTGTGTAAGAACTATAAGCATTTTATCGCATCCGTCCTCAAGACATTTGTCTATCGGAATAGGGTTTGACAGACCTCCGTCATAATATTTTCTGCCATTTATCTTTGCCGGTGGGCATGCTCCCGGAAGTGCACATGTGGCACAAAAAACCTCAAATGTCTCATCTACATCCTTCTGGTCAAAATAATGTACTTTTCCTGTTTTTGCATCTGTAGTTACAATAACAAATCTTCCATCATATTCTTTGAATGTTTTCATATCAAAAACATCAAGTTTATTTGGTATCTCCCTAAATACAAAATCCAGTCCGAAAATACTTCTTTCCTTCAAAAAATTTCTCTTACTCAAATAACGTTTATCATTTCGATACTTCTCAAGTATTCTGATATTGCGCTCCGGCTGCCTTGATATATATGACGCTGCATCTGCCGCCCCTGCCGATACCCCTATACAATACGGAAACATAATGTTTTCTTCAAGCAATGCATCCATAATGCCGCAGCTGAAAACCGGTCTGAATGAACCACCCTCAAATAATACTCCTGTCATGATTCTGCCTCGATAATCTTTCTTATATGCTCATCACCTGTTACCTGATACAATAGTTCCATGCATTCAACTCCCGAAGTCTTATCACCCTGCTCAATCTCAAGCTGTCCAGCCCTAAGAATGATAGTAAGCGTTGTCTCTGATATTCCATCGGGCAGTTTTAATTTTCTTATCTCTTTTTGAATTTTATCCACTGTATACTCAGGGCACTCTCTTTCAAGAGCCGTTTCCAAAAAGTTTAGTTCACTGTCAGCCGTTTTGCTGTGGCTGAACATATTGCTGTATGTGTAAAGCACCATGGCTTTCTCGGGTTCTTTCTTCTCTACATAATAATACCCTATATTTCTGTAAAAATGAGCAATATCTGCTCTCGTGTATATAAATTTATGAAGTTCCTTTGTTGTTTCTTTAAGTTTTTTAAGTTCACCGAGCTGCTTTAAACATTCAGTTTTTTCCCAGTATATATCCATATCCACAGCATTCCATTCTGCTGCTTTCACAAGCTTTTCATATGCTTTATCAAAATGCATTCTCTCCATATATTTTTTTGCAAGAGAATGATACATACGATGCACCGGATATCTGACTGCCTCATAATCTCTCGTCTTAAAGTAGTATTCAAACAGGTAAAATTCCAAAATATGATTTGCACATAAAACCGGCTTGTCACCTGCTTTAAGCTCTTTAGCTATCTCATCAACTATTTCCGATGCCTTCTCAAGTTTGTTGCTTTTCTGGTATTGTTGAAATAATCTTATGTTTTCTTCGATATCCATTGCGGTGCCTCCTTGTTGTGTAGTTTATATCACTATACCACCAAAAAACAAAACAGGAAAGAACTTTACAACGATAAAAAATTTCATTGTGGTTATTTAAAGCAAAAATTGATATAAACTTTCCTGCTAATAGGTTTTATGCAGCGACCGAAACAAAGTGCCAACCGCCTCCATCGCCATTCGCTGAAAAGTTTATATCAATCTCTTCTATTTACATATACTTTTTTATGAACATCCTATCCTAACAATAAGTTTCTCTGCTTTACGCATTCTTATTGTAAATTTTGCTTTCAAATGTTCCATCTTCAATATTTATAAATCTGATAAAAAGCGATACCTTGTTATCAGCATTCAAACTGTTCCATACAAGGTCACCAAATTCATCCATATCATTTGGTATATCCACAAGTTTAGGCTCTCCCTCAAAACTTGGAAGCGGATTTCCGTCATGCATATATGTATGAATAAATCTTCCCTCACCTGCTATTGGATTTTCATAATCGAATGTATATCTGTTACAGCAATCAGGATTTCCATTGTTGCTCTTAAGAATAGACATTGAATAGTCAAATCCACCGTCCTCAACATGAAGAATAGCTGAAATTCTAGGTGTAAAGTTTGGCTCATCCGGCTCAAACTCTCTTGTACAAAGCGACTGCTCAAAAGTTGAGCCGTCCTGCATAAGGTCATATACAGTATCTGTCTGGTCACCATTTGTTACGATTGTGTCATTGTCTAGGACACGGACAGGTGCATATATTATAAGACTTGGGTCTGTAAGTTTTGAAGGGTCAAATGCCTGTGTACGAATTCCGTCACCGTCTGTTACAAACACTCTGTTTCTGCTGTTTTCACTTCTGCCCATGATAAAATATGCAATAGCTGCATGCTTTCCGTCAGCAGTCTTTCCTACAACAATGCCACGGCCCGGATATGCATTTGAAGTTAATTCATTTTTTAAAGATATTTTTTCCATAAAAACCTCCGATATGTTATTTTTATTCCAGTACAACGTATAATTAATAATTGATACATTGAACTAGTGATGGAAAAGTCTGAGGCCTGTAAATGCCATAAGTATTCCAAATTCGTTACATGCATCAATAACCGACTGGTCATTCTTTGAACCGCCTGCCTGTGCTACATATTTAACGCCACTCTTGTTTGCACGCTCAATATTGTCGCTAAACGGAATAAATGCATCTGAACCAAGTGTAACTCCATCAAGATTTTTAATCCACTCTGCACGCTCTTCTCTTGTCATCGGTTCAGGCTTTTCAGTAAAGAACTGTTCCCATTTTCCATCTGCAAGAACATCCTGATAATCATCTGAAAGATATACGTCGATAGTATTATCTCTGTCAGGCTTTCTGATGTCAGCTTTGAACGGAAGATTAAGTGCCTTTGGCGACTGACGAAGGAACCACTTATCAGCCTTATCACCTGCAAGTCTTGTACAGTGAATACGTGACTGCTGTCCTGCACCGATTCCGATTGCCTGACCGTCTTTTACATAACATACTGAATTTGACTGTGTATATTTAAGTACGATATTTGCAATTATCATATCGTTAAGTGCATCTTCTGAAAGCTCTTTCTTTTCAGTTACAATATTTTCAAAAAGTTCTTTTGTTGTCTTTACTGTATTGTGTCCCTGCTCAAATGTAATTCCGAATACATCTTTTGTCTCAAGCGGTGCTGCTTCGTAATCCGGGTCAATCTTAATAACACAATAATTTCCACGTTTCTTTCCTTTGAGAATTTCAAGAGCCTCATCCGAATATGAAGGTGCAATAATACCGTCAGATACAAGTGTCTTAAGATACTTTGCTGTAGCAACATCACACTCATCTGAAAGTGCAACAAAATCTCCAAATGATGACATTCTGTCTGCACCTCTTGCTCTGATATAAGCTGTGGCCATAGGAGTAAGTTCAATATCATCATCTACAAAATAAACTTTTTTCATAGTATCTGTAAGCGGAACATCTATAGCAGCCCCTGCCGGACTTACATGCTTAAAAGAAGCCGCCGCAACGTGACCTGTAGCTTCTTTTACTTCCTTAACAAGCTGCCAGCTGTTAAATGCATCCAAAAGATTTATATATCCGGGATTTCCATTTAATACTTCAAAAGGAAGATCACTTCCATCCTTCATAAATACTCTTGCTGGTTTCTGATTTGGGTTACATCCATACTTTAACTGAATTTCGTTCATTGGATAATCTCCTTTCGTAAATAAAAAGATAAATTTTGACAAAGAAAAAACCGACACTATCCCGGACTTCTCTGCCCAGACGGTCGGCTGTCAAACTGTTATACTCCCTGTGGTCACTTCCACTTCCGTCAGTTATATAACTAGATTAACTTTATCATATTTCTTTTTGGTGTGCAACCCTAATTTTGCTTTATCAGCATCCTGAATATTTTGTTTTATTTTGGACATTTTTCTCTTAATATTCCGGAAGTTCTTTTTCTTCTATAATCTGCTTTGCTTTTCTTTCAACCTTAGCTCTAAAATGTTCTCTGTCAACTGACAGCGCTATTCCCATTTCAGCCATTGTAAATATAACCGCCGAACCTCCGTAACTTATAAACGGCAGCGATACTCCAGTGTTTGGAAAAATCATCAACACTACAAATATATTTACTATAACCTGTAAAGAAATATGTATTGCTATTCCTGTTACAACGGCTCTGCCAAATATGGTTTCTGCTCTGCTGGCAATCTTAAAGAGCTGGAAAATAAGATACAGAAACATTCCAAGCAGTATAAATGCACCTAAAATCCCAAGTTCTTCACATATTACCGCAAATATCATGTCATTCTGCGCTTCCGGTATTCTTGAAAGCTTCTGCACACTGTTTCCGAGTCCCTTTCCCGAAAATCCTCCTGAGGCAACTGCATACAATGCCTGAAGCGACTGATAACTCTCATCTCCCGAAAACTTTTCAGGTGCAAGCCATGCTCCTATTCTGCCGTATCTGAAATCTTTAAAAGCAGTGTTTGAATTTATAATGCTGTAAATGTGATTTATAACAAGCGCAACCCCGCCCGCCGCTGCCGCAAATACTGCTATATGCGTTTTGTTAAACGGTGTCATTATTATAGTCATTCCAAAAATAATGCCACAAAGTATAATCAATGTTGACAGATTAGAACTTTTGGCACAAAGAAACAATGCAGATACTCCTGCCGGAAGCCATATAAACCACAATATTCTGTATCTGTTTCTATTTTTTGTATATCTTGATATTCTTGTTCCTATCCAAAGTATTATAAGAATTTTTGAAACTTCCGCAACCTGCAATGACATCGAACCTATTTTTATCCATCTCACTGCACCTTTTGCTGAAACTGCAAGTGGTGTATATAATGTCAATGTCATACATATTGATAACAGATATATAATCCATGACATTGATATTTTTACATCTTTAAGTCCTTTTATCTTCTTTAATAAAGGTATCCTTGAAAAATTAAGTATATTAAAATTGTTATAATTGCAAACCCTCAATATAAGCATACCAATAAATCCAAGTATAACATACGCAATCTGCTTTTTTGCAAAATACATATTATCATAATTATATTTAGGGCCGAGACTGCATCTGTAGCTTGATGCACTGTATATCATAATTATCCCAAAAATGTTTAACATCAGTAAAATTATAAAGACTTTTATATCCACTCTTTCCTGACTGTCTATATATGATGCAAGAGCTCTTCTTGCCGATGGTTTTCTAAGCACAAACGCACCCCCTGTCAAACAAAAACTACTATTGCAGTTTAACATATACCATATATAAAGTCCAGTTTCGTCACTTTCCCTTTTGATGTTTTTTTCTGCTCGCAATTTTGCAAAAAATGACTGCTGCCAGTGTACTCACACCCGTTGCTATAAGTCCAGGAACGACTATCCCCACCGGATTTACGCTGCCATACCGGCTTCTATACGCTATTATATTTACCGGTATCAACTGAAGTGATGATATATTTATTACAAGGAACGTACACATTTCATTGCTCGCCCTTAATTTCACTTTTGATATATCAACATTTTTTTCTGCGAGACGCGCACGTTCTATCTTTGCCATCTCCTTTATCGCTTTCAGTCCCATAGGTGTCGCTGCCCAGCCGAGACCAAGTATATTAGCAACCATATTTGCCGTTATATATTCATTTACTACATGCTTCTCATCAATTTCAGGAAATAAAAAACGTACAATCGGAGACAATAATTTTGTCATTTTATCCATAAGTCCGGACTGTCTTGCGATCTCCATTATTCCACACCACATAGCCATAACGCCAAGCATTGTTATCGCAAGTGAGACGGCCTCTCCTGAACTGTCAATAATAGAATCTGACAACGCTTTCGCCTGACCACATGCCACACCATACGATAATCCTCCAAGTATCATAAATGCCCATATATAATTAAGCATCTGCACCTCCAACAAAGACTGCACGTTAAATAATATTCATCACCTGAAAAAATATACCCTGTATGACTTTTTGTGTACTAACTCTTTTAGGTTATTTTTTCTTCATCCTATGAGGGCAGACCATAAAGCAGCGTCCACAGCTTATACACTCACCTTCCCTCATCCCCGCTTCATCATATTTTAAATGAACCGGGCACTTATTTGTGCATGCCTTACATCCATTAAAACATTTTTCCTCTTTTTTCTTTACATGGAACAAAAAATTTTTAGGCAGGAACGAAAATACTGCTCCAAGCGGGCATATAAACTGACAAAAAAACCTTTCCTTAAACATCATTCCTATTATTATAAAAACAAGCAATACACTTCCTATAATATATGTACCTATTTTAAAGTTACGCTGTGTTATAAGTGAAAACACCGTCCACGGACTATATTTTGCAACATACTCTCCATTTTCACTAAAACAAAGCAGAACTATCAACAACAGCACAATATATTTGAATTTTTGCATGTTAATCTGTGCTTTTTCAGACATTGACGGAAATTTCACTCCGATTTTTTTCTGAATAAATCCTGAGAACATATAAAACCAGTCTCCGATTGCTCCAAATGAGCACATGAAACCACAGAAAATTCTTCCTAATATTGTCGTAAGCAGACACAAAACAATAAATTTTATCAAAAAATCAGACATTTTTAATGGCTGTCCTTTTCCCATAAGGGATACAGATTCCTTTATTCCTGCAAATGCCTGTGAAAAAAGTGATGGCATAAATACAAAAAAAACTATTTGTATCAGTGTTCTTACTATTTGCAGACGCTTTAATTTAGTTTTTACATTTACCATTTATCTATTGTTCCTTTCCGTTTACGAGTGCATTCTTCATCGCCACAATTATCCCATTTGATGATAATGTTGCTCCCGATACCGTATCTACATCTGTCGACTGTTGTTTTACAGCATCCTCAAGTATTTTTTTTGCCGATTCAAGATAATCTTTTGTCTCGTTTTTTGCCGATATTATTTCTGCTTTTTGAAGTCTCTCGTTCTTTACCGTAAGGCGAACAGTTATCTTTCCGCCAAACCCGTCACCACTGCCTTCATATACACCATCATCTGCAAAATGTGACTGTGCCGCACTCCCTGCATCTGCCATATTTTTTTGAAATTTTCCTGCCTGTGTACAGTATACATATACAATTCCTATAATGAGTATCAGATTTATACTCTTTGCAATAAATATCTTCATTTATTCCAAACCTCTTTTCTTAGCCTCATTCCATGCCTTTGAAAACAATTCTATAAGTGCATTTGACGTGCACGTTGCTCCCGATACGCCGTCCAGTTCGTCATTCTGTTTTGCATTTATTTGCGAAATAAGTCCCGGCTTTGTTTTTGTTCCGTTTACTGCCTTATTGTAATAAAATCTGTTTGTCTCATCAGATAATATTACATTGTCAAAACTGCAGAAATGGTTATCATTAAATATAACATCTGCTGTAAGCATATACTCTTCAAAATCATTTGATTCATCAGGATATACCGTTACCGTTTCCTTATATGTGCCCGGATTTAACGGTACAAGACTTGGTGTCGGTTCAGGTTCCACGCTCTGACCCGGTTCAGGTGCCTTTGTCGGCATCGGAGAAGCAGTATTTTCAGGCGAATCTGTTTCCCACGGTTTTGATGTCGGTACCGCACTCTGGCTCGGTATCGGGGTGCTTTTTACTCCCGCTTTTTTCGCAGCTTTCTCTAATGCTTTAACATAAAGTTCAACTATTGTTTTAGAAGAACATGTCGCTCCTGACACCGCACTTATGCCGTCCACCGATTGTTTTTGTATTATCTGTGTTACCATTCCCTTTGCTTTATCATTTCCCTTTGCAGCTTTCATATAATAATTTTTATTGCTTTGGGCTGTTGATGAAAAATCAGATATGGCAGTACATTTTCCACTTTTAAAAGTAAATGATGCGCTAAGTGTATATTTTTCAAAATCCTCGTCTTCATCCGGTTCACATACTGCGCTCACCCTGTATTTTCCGTCAGCCAAATCACCACTCGGAATTTTGTCAGGTTTTGGTACTTTTACTGCTGCAGGCTTTTTTGAAGGAACCGCTGCCTCTTTTGGTGTAGCTTTCAATTTTCTGCCTTTAGCTTTTGCAACAGCTTTATTGCGCGCGTCAAGATAAGCACTGACAATCGCATTTGATGAATATGTTGCTCCTGATACACTGTCTACATCAGATACAGTTCCGTTACCTGCTACCTCTCCTATTATCCGTTTTACCATTTCACGCCATGCTCTAGCCATATATACATCATTTGAACTGTCACTATTATTAAGCATTTTTATTCCATAAAGTGCTACCGGTTTTCCATCTTTAAACTTTGCCTTAAGACTTACCGTATAACCGAACTTCTCGCAGACACTACTGCCTTCAAACACACCATCTGCAGGTTTTCCACTCTTTGCCTTTTTCACTGTAGCATCAACTTTCTTTACCATATTCCCTGAAACAGTTTTCTTTGCCTTTTCACTCGCATCTGCATCGTCAACACTTTCAGTATTATTTTTGCTATTCCAGCCTTCTTCTACACTGCTATTTGTACCTTTATTATACATACTGTTTTTTATTGCACTGCTGCTTCCAATATAAAAGCCACCAACACAAAATGCCGCAATAATAACAGACGGCAAAACAAAAACAGCCGGTTTAAACTGTTCTATATACGCACTAACTTTCTCTTTAATTTTTTCAGTCATCCTGCGGCCTCCAATCTATTCACTTCACAACACTGTATTTAAAATCAGACGAAAAAACATTCTCTATTCCATCTGTAATTGTCACTGTCCCATCATTTTCAAGCCATATCACATCAAATTTATCTTTATTTTTCTGCCAATATTTTATTCCCTTTTGTTTACCCATTATAAACAGGGATGTAGAAAGTCCATCGGCAAGTGTTCCATCACTACTGATTATTGACACACTTATAAGTCCACTGTCTGCCGGTTTTCCGGTTTTTGGATTTAAAATATGATGATACCTCTTTCCATCCTTTTCAAAATATCTCTCATATCCTCCCGACGTAATAACTGCTTTGTCGGTAATGTCAAGCACTCCCAGATAATCTCCATCAAGCGGCGATGTCTCCGGATTTTCAACAGCTACTTTCCATTTTTTATTTTCAGATTTGTAACCATAAGTCTGAACATTTCCCCCAAGAGAAACAATTCCCCCGGAAAGTCCATATTTCTTAAATATCTGCATAAGCCTTGCTGATGTGTAACCCTTAGCTATTCCGCCTAAATCTATTTCATAATTTTGCGGCAATACTACCTGTCTTGTATTTGCATCATATTCAATCTTTGAAACATCAATATATTTTAAAAATTTTTTTATGATTTTCTCATCCGGAACATTATATTTTTCGTTTGTAAATCCCCACTCCTTCATAAGCGGATAAACTGCTATATTAAACGCACCTGCTGTGCTCTTATACAATTCACATGACTTTTCAACAAGAGAAAATGTCTCTTCCGATAATATTTCACTTCCGCTTTCATTCAAAATCGCAATTTCACTCTCATTGTTTCCCGTACTAAAAAGCTTATCAAGTCGGTTTGTCTCATCTACTGCCGCCTCTGCTGCTTCATCTGCCTTGTCACCATATGTCTTGATTGTCATATATGTATCCATCGCAAAAATTTCTTTTTGAGCCTCTAAAGCCTCACTTTTTTCGCTATTTTGTTTTGTCTCACCGGCTTTATTTCCATTATTCTGACACCCCGTGAAAAGTGCCGCACACAAAATAAGACTTAATATTTTCTTAATCATCTATACCCTCGTTTCAAAATTTATTCTATAACGCACAAAACGGAAGGTTAAAAACAACCTTCCCTTTTGCACATTATTAATATCCCAAAACAATCTCTTCTGCAAATTATTTTACTTTAACTGTCTTTGCTGCTGACCAGCCACTGTTAAGTTTTTTATCTGAAGCTACTGCCTTAACTCTCACAAAATACTTTTTGCCTGACTTTAACTTTTTAACTGTTAATGTTGTCTTTGTAACATTCTTGACAGCCGCTTTCTTAAAGTTCTTTGTAAGAGAATACTGAACCTGATATCCTTTTGCACCGTTTACTTTTTTCCATGTAACAGTAAATGATTTCTTCTTTGCTGCCACTTTTACTGATGCAGGGGCATTCAATGCTTTTTCTTCTTTTACAAGTGCTTTAATTGCAGCACTAAGATGATTATATGCTTCATCTACCATTGCCTGATAATGATTTGGCTTTGCAAGTTCTTCCTCAGCTTCCTCAAGTTCTCCGACAAAATCTTTCCAGCTTGCCGTCGTGTAATCAGACTCTTTTAATCCTTTGGCATCTTTTACAAGGTCGCTTAATTTTGTTGTATCTGCATTTTCAGTTATATTTACTGTGTCAACTATATTGTCTTTCGTCACCTCAAAGTTTACCGTCTCATCCTCATATCCGAGAGCATATACTGTAAGACTCCAGTAACCTGTTCCATCTGTTCCTCCCGGAAGTGCTGCTCTGTATGAATCTGTAAGACCAAGCTGAATACCCATTGCTTTATGCATCCAGTTATCTGCTGCAAACTTAGTTCCGAAGTTTGCAATTGCCGTCTTGCGCTCTGAATCATTTCCATAGTATGTCCACTTTACAGCCTGCATTTTTGCACCAAGAGCACCGTAACCCTCTCCCTTTGATGTGTCTGCATCATCTGCATTGTTTATATCTACACGAAGGAACTCACCATAACTTCCGTTTGCTTCTTTAACCTCAACTTTAAGTTTAGATGCCTTTGCAAGTGTCTGCTCTTTGATACCTGAAGCTGTTCCTGTCTTTCTGGCACTGAACTTAAATGTACCGTCTTTTTCCTCTGTCGCTGTTTTAAGACCGTTTGTATCTGCTGTTACATTAGCCTTTAAATCATATGCTGAAAGATTCATCTCACTGTATCCTCCAACAAGTTCACCGTCATTTTCAACAACCTGATAAGTTTTTTTAAAATCGTCAAGTTCTGATGTTTTTACTGCAACAGGAACATATTTGAGTCCGTAAACTTTGTATTCCTTTAAAGTTGTCTGTGTACCGTCTGCTTTTGTGATAGTACCCTTTGCATATGCTACACTTGTTCCATCTGTAAGATAAAGTGTCTTTCCGTCATCTGACCAGTGAGATACGCTAAATTCACTTCCGTCCTCACCGTAAATTACTGCATTACACTGATAACTTCCTCTATGAAGTCCATGATTTGTAGTAGCTCTTGAAACTGCATCAAAAGCACCCTTATCCATCTCTCCTCTTGCATCAGCCTCAGCATTAGAATCTGTCATAGTCTTATCACTCTGCAGATAAATTCCCTCTGCATCCCAATACTGCTCCCATGTAAGTCCGGCATAAAGATATGTATAATCATCTGCTGCCTTAACTGTTGAAATATCTGCTACAGGTCCCAATGTTACAAGAAGCGCTGTCGATAATGCTGCTGCCACACTTTTTTTAATAAGTTTCCTCATTGCTGTCTCCTATCATGTGTATAATTTTAATATTATGATATTGGGTTCAAAAGATATTTTGAATCTTATATCATATTTTTGTCCCAGTCATTTTTGTTACCTCTTTCTAAGTTTGGTAAGTCATAACTCACTTGAACATCAATCATTATATTTCGCATATAGTATGAAGTCAAACACTTTTTCCTTATTGAATAAAACTTATCAAAAAGTATTGTCACATAATAATTAAAAATAATATTTTTACAAAACAAAATAGAGAGCCGGCATAACCGACTCTCCATTTTGGATAATAAATGAGAAAATTTATGTTACAAATATAAACTTATAACCTATTTAACTTTTACAGTCTTTGTTACTGTCTTGTAGCCAGACTTTGTAACCTTTACAGTAATCTTTGTGTTCTTCTTAAGTGCAGAAGAAACCTTTAATGTAAAGTTCTTTCCACTAACCTTAGCTGTTTTTGCTTTAGCTTTTCCAACAGTTACTTTAACTTTTGCATTTGCAACTGAAACTGTTCCTTTAACAACCTTTGTGCCTGCTTTAGCTGTAACTTTCTTTACAGACATTGATTTTTTCTTTGTTGTATTTGTATTGTCATTGCTCTTTTCAAATGGGTCATCACAAGCTTTTGTGATAAGTGCCTTAGGGAATTTTCCAATAGTACACTTCTCACCTGTAACTGAAATATAAAGTTTCTTTCCTTTTGACTCATCATATTTAAATGTAGCTGTACCGATAATACCATCGTTTATTACTTTAACTGTAACTACACCGTCTTTAATAGATGTTGTGTATGATACATCTACACCCTTCTTATTATCTGCAAGCCATGCAGCCCAATCTGCCGGTGCATTTTCTGTTGTGAATGTAAGCTCGTTTGTTCCTGCATATCCTTCAGGATTTGTAATATCTCCACCTGCTGACCATGACCAAAGATCTGAACGAATAACTGCTACTTCATCATATCCATCCACGATATAATCATCAGGTCTCTGTACTTCATTTTTATCGCCATAATAAATAACAAAACTTGGTGTGTTCCAGTTGTTGATAGCTGTAGGGTCATTGTCTGTGATGGCTTTGAAATTCACTGTCTTTTCTGTCTCTGTAATCTCATCACCTAATGTATGAGCAGTCCACCATCCGTCAAATGTCTGTGCTCCTGTCTCTTCCTCTGCTGCCTGTGCTACTGCAACATTCTTATAACTTGGTACTGCTACAACTGCTGTAGAAAATGCCATTGTAGTTGCAAGTGCGATTGCTAAAATTTTTTTTCTCATGACTTATTCTCCTCTCGAATCTTTTTAATATTTTCGTAAACTATTTTAGTTTTTATTATAATAACATGCAAATAGCTAAATGTCAACATAAAAATATAATATTTTAATATTTTTTTGAACATTATGCATAAACTGACTTCATCCACAAAAAGCGCATGGTAAATTCTATACAAATTTACCATGCGCCAGTTTTTATTTTATATGCAATTTATACTAAACAAATTTCATATGTAACGCCATAGGCTGCTATCTGCCTTTAAACCTATATTATTTAGCGATAGCTTTTACCTGTTTAGCTGTAAGAGCCTTGTCCCAAAGTTTAACATCATCAAAGTATCCCTTGAATCCCATATCCCAAGCATTGAGTCCGAGGAAGAATGAGTTAGAGTTTGACATAGTTCCCTTAGCAACTGTTCCGTTTCCGAAGAGTTTACCATTTACATATGTCCATGCATGATATGATTTAACATATCCTGATTTACCCTTTGTACCGTATTCACATGTCTGCTTTGTATTTACAACGAGTGTGATGTGTGTCCACTTATTAGCTTTAACTGCTAAATTTGCCTGCCAAGTACCTTTCTTGTTCTGATATCCGTACCATGGGAACTGATCGTTCTTTCCTTTTGTAACGCTGTGTGACCAGATTGTAGGTGAATTAGCTTTATTGTCTAACCATGAATCCTTTGTGATTGAAAGCCATTTTGTATTCTTAGGATCTGCAATGTGGTTTCCTGTGAAGAACATTGACATGAAGTTTGAAAGGTCTGTATCAGGTTTAACCCAGAATGAAACTGTCCAAGACTTAGAACCAAGCTTAACACCTTTAAGCTGAGCACCCATAGAAGCTGCTTTTCCACCAACAGTTCTTGAAATGTAAAGAGCTTTTCCATGTTTACCCTTCTTGTACTGAAGTTTAGCTTTCTTGTTTGCTGTTGGAACAACACCTGTCTTTGTATTTCCTGTACCGCCGGCACTTGTATCACCCTTACGAGCAACACCAACTACATTTTTGCTTGCACCATTCATGCTGAATGTGTACTTAGGCTTTGGAGCGCCTGCTGCATCAACTGATGCAGGTTTTGCTGCATATGCAGCTCCACCTATAACCATAGCTGCTGCTAAAACACCACTTAAAAATTTCTTATACATTTTTATTCCTCCCTTTATTAAAAGAATTTATTTCTTTATTGATTTGTAAATTATTTTAGCATTTATTCATCTATTTGTCAACAGTTTATGACTAAATTATTAACATTTCGTAAATATAACTTTAAATTGTATATTTATTCAATACGCCATTATTTGGCAATCTTTACCTTCAAAGATTTCATAGGACCTGTAAGTGTCTTTCCATTATATTCTCTATAAGCCTTTACACCTACCCAGTATGTCTTACCTGCTTTAAAAGATGCATCCTCAGATACAGTGCATTTTGTGCCTGATGCCTCTGTCACATACTTGAACTTACCGTTCTTGCTTGCTTTATAGTATACTTCGTATCCGTCTACTTTTGATACACCTTTCCATGAAAGTACAACTTTTGCTTTTTTAGCATTCTTTTTCTTTGTAACTTTCGCCTTAAGCTTTGTAACTGCTTTAAGTTTTGGAAGAATTGAAACTGCTACAGAGGCACTCTTTGTAATATTTCCTTCTGTATATGAAACAATTGCATACTGTGTTCCTATTTTGTTAACATTTATTTTTGAGTAATCAACTTTGTAATCAGTAACTTTCTTCTGTGTTTCATCTGAATAGACAGCCTTTACACTTTTAAGATTGATTTTCTTAATCTTGTCTCCCTGCGTAACAACATTTATACCGGCTGTTACACTGATACCACGAAGCACTGTTGTTTCGCTGTTTTCTCCAACAATAAATGTTGCTGCTGTCTTATCTGAACCATCAGTAATCTTTAATGCATCATTTACAATAGTAAGATACTGTCCCGGCTTATATACGCTTTCAAACGAAACACCATCTTCTGAGCCGTCAAGAGCCTTTATGCTTCTGAATGTCTGACGTTTAGCTGTCTCCTCTTTTCCATCTGAATCCTGATCAAGAGTTACTTTTCCATTGTCATTTACCGTAAGATAAAGACCTGACTTGTTTTCAGACTGAATTGAAACATACGCCGGTTTTGTCTTGTCTGCCTTTCCATCTGTAAGAACCCACTGTGCATCCTTTACATCTGAGTATCCCATAGCACCTACATATACGTTTTTATATGGATAATCAGCATCAGATATTGAATTCAGAAAATTCTCATGGGCAAGCACTCCTGCACCAGCTTTTGTATAAATCTTAGTAGTTGTACCTGCTATACCTGCTGTAGTCTCAGGTACTTCATCAATACTTCCGTCTTCATTGAATTTAAGTTCAGTGATATTAGCAACTCTGCGGTAGCCATTTCCACCTGCAAGTGCACCATTGTGGTAAATAAAATATGTCTTTCCCTTAAAATCAATAACTGCCATATGGTTTGTATTTGATGTTACGTTTGGTCTTGCTATCTCTTTTCCAAATTCCCACTGTCCGTTCATAAGGTCATCTGTTGTAGAGTAAGCCATTCCCTCTCGCCAGCCTGATGCATAGAAAAGGTAATATTTTCCATAATAGTTTCCGTTTTCATCCTGTCTTCTGTAAAGCCATGGTGCCTCTGTATAAGGACCTTCAGGTGAATCCTTCTGAATAACATCAGCATTTTTAACTGATTTACCGCCTGTAATCTTTCCGTCACCATTCTGATCTTTAACTGAAATCATATCATCATTTAATTCACAAATGTAGAAGTTTCCATTTCCCCATGCAAGATAACGATGTTCTACACCATTTTCATCATTCTCAATCCATACTGTAGGGTCGATATCATTCCATGTACTTGACTCAGTACCTATATCTGTAACCTTACCGCTTACAATAGGTTTTCCTATATCTTCAAACGGTCCTGTAGGGCTGTCTGAAACTGCAACACCTATAGACTGCTGTCCATCACTTGTAGTTTTATCCCATGTACAGTAGTAGAAATAATATTTTCCATTGTGTTTAACAGTCTGAGCCGCCCAGGCTGATGTCTTATTACTTGCCCACGGAATATTTTTCGCATTCATAATCTCGCCTTCATATTTCCAATTGAGCAAGTCCTTAGTAGAATAGCAAATCCATCCGTCGATAACATATGAATCACCTGTAGCTATATCGTGTCCGGTATAAAGATATACAGTATCTCCATCTACCATGGCAGACGGGTCACCACCATATGTAAGCTTACCTTCGTTGTCATAACCTCCGATAGGATTTGTGTACTGGCTCTTTGCAACTTCAACCTCACCTTCACCAAGCGGTTCTTTAGTAATGCTGCTTCCTGAAGCTGCAGATGCCATATCACTCTCAGATGCTTCAGCCTTATCCACACCCACAAAACTGTTTATTGCAGGTACAGAAGTAACTGCAAGACTGAGTGCGAGCACGCCGGCAAATAATTTTGTCTTTCTCATACTCTTTCTCCTCTCAATAATACATTTCTTCTAAAATCAGAGCTGCTATTTTTTAGAATAGTTACATTTTTTTAATATTTTTAATAAAACTAAAAATATTTTATATTTTGTTTAACATTATATACAACACATATAAAATTTGCAATATAAACCTTGATATTTTTTGCTATTTTTATGTATTTTACATACAAATATTGCTTTTATTTTAGCTTTTCGCAAAATAAAACAGCATTTTTGTTGTAAATATTGAATACATATGATATTCTTTTATATGAAATTAACTATTTTAAACTTAAGATTTTTACGGAGGTAATATCATGAAGAAAAACTTTAAGCGTGTCGGTGCTATCATGCTTTCGACAGCACTTGCATTCTCCAGTGCTTCTGCTTCAATTCCACAGCTTTCCTTATTTAATAATGAAAGTGTTGCAAAAGCAGCAAGCGTAACTAATGTCTCAAGCTCTCCAAACAGAGTTTCTGTACATGACCCATCTATTACTAAGTCATCAGACGGAACTTATTACGTATATGGTTCACATACGGCAGTAGCAAAATCTACTGACCTTGTAAACTGGACGCAGCTTTCAACAGATTTGAATGCCGGTAACCCTTCAACAGCAACAAATAATTTTGTTTTCGGAAATATGCCTACAAATCTTCAAAAGCCGTTTAAATGGGCAGGTGATCACGATCAGGATGCATCTTTTTACAACGTATGGGCTCCTGATGTTTTTTGGAATCCTGACTATGTTAATGATGACGGAACAAAGGGAGCATACATGATTTATTTCTGTACAAGTTCCTCTTATATCCGTTCTGTTATAGCTTTCGGTGTTTCAAAGAGTATTGAAGGTCCTTTCACATGTGTAGACACACTTATATATTCCGGCTTCACTAAAAACAAACCTATTTTTGAAGGTGCTAAAGACATAAGCTACACAAATACAAATATTCCTGAGCTTATAAAAAGTGGTCAGATTGAAAAATATGATACAACATGGTCTTCCGGGGATTCCTACAATAACGGTTATGCCCCAAATGCAATTGATCCTGAAATCTACTATGATAAAGATGGTAAAATGTGGATGACTTACGGATCATGGTCTGGTGGTATTTTTACACTTGAAATTGACCCTGCAACAGGCAAGGCAAAATATCCCGGAAAAACTTATACAAGAGATGATGGACTTTTGGTAGACCAGTATTTCGGTACACGAATAGCAGGAGGCAACGGAAAGTCAGGCGAAGGTCCTTTCATGCTTTATGATGAAAAAACTGATTACTTCTATTTATATATGACATATGACGGACTTCGAGCTGACGAGGGATATAATATGCGACTCTTCCGTTCAAAAAATCCTGACGGCCCATTCCTTGATGCTGCTGGAAACAACGCAAACATGTTTGTATCTTCAAAAAAAGACCACAACGATGTCGGCATTAAAGTTATGGGAACATACAAATTCTCATGTCTTGATAAATATTATAAGGCAGAGGGTCACAACTCAGCCATGATTGATGATGACGGTCAGATGTACCTTTTCTACCACACAAGATTTTCAGACAGCGGAGAATATCATCAGTTAAGAGTTCATCAGCAGTTCCAGAATGAAGATGGCTGGCCGGTAACAGCTCCTTTTGAAAATAAAGGTGATAAAATTTCAGAAACAGGATATGCAAAAGATGAAATCGTCGGAGAATATGAATTCGTAAATCACGGAAAAGTCGGAACAGCTACTGCAAAAACACAGTCTATAAAATTAAATGCCGATGGCACTATCTCAGGCGATGTGACAGGTACATGGACAGCTAAAGACGGTACATACTATATGAATGCCACTATAAATAAAGTAACTTACAGTGGTGTATTCTTCCTTCAGCATGATGAGTCAAAGGAATGTAAGAAGGTTATGACTTTTTCTGCCATCGGTACAAACAACCAGTCTATCTGGGGTGTAAGAAAAGAATCATATAAATATACCGATAAGGACATAGTTGAAAGAGCTGCCGAAAATCTCGATTCAAATTGTCCTGTATTATCAAAAACAACTTCTGATATTTCACTTCCTACCGAAGGCTTTAAAGGTTCAACTATAACATGGACTTCAAGCAACACTGATATCATATCAAACGAAGGAAAAGTCACAAAAGCCTCTGAAGAAACAGAAGTAACACTTACAGCAACTATTAAATCAGGCAATGAAACAGTATCAAAAGCTTATAAGACAACTGTTCTCGCTGCTTCACTTACACCTGACTATAAATATGATTTTGAGACGGTAAATAATAAATCCGTAACAAGCAGCGGAAAATCTGTTGCAGATGCAACACTTATGGGCAATGCCACGGTAAGCAAAGATGCATGGTACGGAAACATACTTAATATCAAAAACAAAAAACAGGAGGAAAGCTATTTATCACTTCCTGCTGATTTATTTAAAAACATCGACAAATCAGGTTTCACTGTAGGTAT
This sequence comes from uncultured Lachnospiraceae bacterium, assembly GCA_934320845.1. GTDB lineage: Bacteria > Bacillota > Clostridia > Lachnospirales > Lachnospiraceae > Butyribacter. Next base: position 73,349 of record CAKRFU010000010.1, on the reverse strand, counting down.
GTGGGTAAAAACAGGTTCACAGACAAATGATGAAACAGCTTTATTTGAAGCCAAGTCAACGACCAGCCGAAACAACTATCCTTATACATCACTTCATTCCAGTGTTTATGCTGATTTTGTAAGCCTTGATGGTTCATCAAAGGGCAGTTATATGGTATCACTTATTACAGGCTTATGGAGTCATGTAGTTTATACTGTTTCTGAAGATGGTATTAAGACATATATCAACGGTGATCTTATCACAAATCAGGAAGCCGATCTTTCAAACGCTCTTTCTGATAATAAGCTTTCAGCCATTAATGATATCAGAATTGGAAGCGGTACACTTGCAAGCAGCTCCGATGTACAAAATGCCCAGTTTGACAATATTGAATTTTATTCAACTGCTCTTTCGGAAAATGATATAAAAGCTAAATATAAGCAGGAAAAAGCAGAATATCCTACACTTACATTTAATGCTTCCACAAAAACACTTTACGTTGGTGGAAATACCGGAAAAACAGCTAAACTTTCTGTTTCTTCAACACCTTCCGTAACAAAGACTGTAACATATGTTTCATCAAATCCTAATGTTGCATCAGTTACAAATGCCGGACAGATTACAGCTAAAAAAGTCGGAACTACAACAATTACTGCTACGGTCACCGCCGGTGATAAAACAAAGAAACTCACAAAGACATTTACAGTAAAAAAAGCTTATATCAAATTTACAAGCAAAAAAGCTTCACTAAAAGTAAAGAAAACAGCTAAATTTAAGGTAAAAGGTTATGGAGTTAAATTATCAGGTGTCAAATGGACATCAAGCAAACCTGCTGTACTTTCTGTAAATAAATCAGGAAAAGTTACTGCTAATAAAAAAGGAACAGCAACAATTACAGCTAAAAGCGGAAAGTTCAAAGTTACATATAAGGTAACTGTAAAATAATTTTTTAACTGTAATACAACAAAAATAGTGGGTGTGCATTGACTGGGTTTATCCGTCAATGCACACCCTCTTTATTTTCCAATATTTATATCTTTATATCTCATCTTCCGCCATCGGCGTATAACTTATTGCAACATTTATATCCTGTCCGTAATTTCCGAATGACTTTCCAAAAAGTGTAAGTCCACCCTTGTGAGTTGCATTCTCGTCTACACCAAGCTTAAATCTAATATTACTTCTATAATCAAGATTAAAATCGTTTATTGTAACATCCGATATTTTAAGTCCATCAATGAATGTTCCTTTTTTATTGATAACAAGAAGTTTTAAAAGCCCATACTGATTCCAGTTTTCAGGCCACCAGGTCGGCGTGAAGAGTCCTTTCACATCTCCAAAGTCTCCCGGTGAAGTCCAGCAGCCAAGTGGTTTGTCATTAAGATAAAATTCTATATCAGACGGCCAGTCGCTATTTACCCCCGGTGCTTCTGAACTAAGCTCCATTGTTATCGAAATCTGTGTAATTTTCTGAAATCCAGGAATAAAGTTTGGGATGACATACTCAACAAAACCATTTGTAAACCAAAGTATCTCAGCATTATATCTGTCAGGATGCTCGAAATACCTCGCATCATCAACTTCTCCTATAAGTGCTTTACTTGAAGCAAGACCACATGTCGGTGTAATGTCATAATTTGAATAATGCCCAACTTTTACTTCCGTGTTGTATACATTTTCATCTTCAACCTGCTTTTCAAGGTCAATAACAATTCTGTCCCAGTGAACAGAACATATTTTTTGATTTCCATGAACTACAGATTCTGCAGATGTTGTAATCAAACCACAACTCTCAAGCTTTTTTATATGTCCCGTAAGCGCTCCATTTGTAATATTGAGTCTCGCAGCCAAATCTTTCATACTCATATTGCTGTTTTCAAGCAGTATATTTAATATCTGGATTCTAACATCCGAACCTAATGCCTTGAAGATTTCAAGCCCCTCATCCAATGATGTAATGTGTAACACTATGTCTACCTCTTTTCCATTTAATTTTCTACTTTTAGATAATCAAGTAACAACAATCTTTTTTCATTTTTAGTATAAATTTTGAGAAAGCATTTATTTTTTGTTTATAAACAGCTAAAACATTATATGTAATAATGTAGGATTTTTTACTATTTTTAACAAAAAATACAGACTTTCACAAATATAATATAGCATTTTGCATATTTATTATACATAATAATCATTAATTAGTCAATAATATACTAAATCATTTTACTTTTTGTCGAAATAGCAAGAATTTACTACTAAAAACAAATAAATACTATCTGAAATAAATACACTTATTGCAACATTTTTCGATTGATATTTCATGTAGTTTTAGATATAATTAAATTACTTTAGATTCAAATAAATATATTTTTGTATATCGTAAAAGTTTAGGTTTGCTATGCCATAAAAAGCTATGCAAGAATGGAGGATTAGTATGAAAACAAAAAAATTAGACCTTTTACCACTTAAAGCACTTAAAGTAAATGATTTCTTTTGGAATAAATATACAGGACTTGTCACAAAAGAAATTATCCCATACCAGTGGAAAGCACTCAATGACGAAGTAGCCGATGCTGAACCAAGTTACTGTATCGACAATTTCAAGGTTGCAGCAGGGCTAAAAGAGGGAACTTTCCACGGATGGGTTTTTCAGGATACCGATTTGGCTAAATGGCTTGAAGCCGTCGCATACTCTCTTTCTTATGAGCCAAACGAAGCACTTGAAAAACTTGCCGATGATGCTATAGAGCTTGTCGGAAAAGCCCAGCAGAAAAACGGATATATAAATACTCATTTTACCATTCTTCATCCCGGCAAACAGTATTGTAATTTAAAAGAAGGCCACGAACTCTATACAACAGGCCATTTTATTGAAGCTGCAATTGCATATTATGAAGTAACCGGCAAAGATAAATTTCTTAATATAATGAAGAAAAATGCTGACCTTATATGCGATGTATTCCATACTGAAAAATACAAAAATGCAGTTCCCGGACATGAAGAAATCGAACTTGCACTTATGAAACTTGCCACTGTTACAGGTGATGATAAATATGCAGACATGGCAAAAGATTTTATTGACAGAAGAGGAACTGAACCTAATTATTTATTCAACGAGAATAAAAATGATGATTTCATTGATGTATGGCATGACCCAAACCCATATATAAATGAATACGGTCAAAATCATCTTCCGGTTAGAAAACAAAAAACTGCTGAAGGACATGCCGTAAGAGCAACATATTTATATTGTGCAATGGCTGATATTGCTCAAAAATATCAGGATGAGTCATTATTTGAAGCCTGCGAAAACCTTTATAACAATATCGTAAACAAAAGAATGTACATAACAGGCGGTATCGGAAGTTCAGGTGTAATGGAACGTTTCACAACCGATTATGACCTTCCAAATGACACTAACTATTCGGAGAGCTGCGCTTCTATAGGACTTGCATTATTCTGCCGCAGAATGGCTCAGATAACAGGAGACAGCAAATATATAGATACAATGGAACTTGCACTTATGAATACTGTACTTGCCGGTATTGCAATGGACGGAAAAAGTTTCTTCTATGTAAATCCACTCGAAGTATGGCCCGACAATTGTATGCCTGCCACTGACAAAAACCATGTAAAAGCAGTAAGACAAAAATGGTTCGGCTGTGCATGCTGCCCTCCTAATATCGCAAGAACTTTAAGTTCACTCGGAGAATATCTCTTCATGCTAAACGATGACGGACTGTTTATCAACATGTTTGCCGGCGGCGAATACAAGACAACAGCTCTTGGCGGATATAAACGCTTGAATATCGAAACCAAATTCCCATTCGAAGGAAAAATAACAATATCAATATCCGATATTGCTGAAAAGAGTACAGATGACGATGCACCTTCAGACAAAAAAATATATGTGAGAATTCCTGAATATGCACAGAATTATAAGATAAAAATCAACGGCTGTGATATAAACTATAAAACTAAAAACGGATATGCCGTATTGTCTAAAGATGATATTGCATCTGCCTGGAAAGGTACAAGCATTGAAATAACTTTTGAAATGCCTGCGCATTTTGTTTACGCCAATCCTAAAGTACGTGCAGATGCAGGAAAGGTTGCAATCAAAAAAGGCCCTCTTGTTTACTGTGCAGAACAGGTTGACAATGGCGAAAATCTTTCTTCTATAATGATTGATATAACTAAGCCTATAAATGAATACTGGGACGATAATATCTTAGGAGGCATTACAGTCATAAAAGCACATGGAAAGACTGTTAAACATCCTGAAAAGTACGATAACGAAGGACTTTACTTAGACGCACCGACTGAACTTGAATACAAAGAAATCACATTTGTTCCTTATGCTAACTGGGGCAACAGAGGTGCCGGCGAAATGTACACATGGCTTAGAAGATTTTGCTAGTATGATATATCAATGACTTTCGTTAAAATAACACATACTATACAAAAACCTTTTCTATCGACTCAATAAAAAAGGGCAAAACCTGCAGTTCTGTCATAAAGACAAAGCTGCAGGTTTGCTTTTATTGTTCGTTTTCGTTTCTCAATGCTGAACCAATCTCTGCTGCCACGGTATCAAGTGTCACATATATCCATAGAGTAATATTTCACTACCACAATTTATGTGGGCACCTACCCACTTTAGCAGCAGCCCGAAGTTCCACATAACATCCACAGGCACCACAGGTACCTGCGTTTAAAAGTTCACATTCTTTACAAACAGCAAGCCGTGACTCATAAATTTCTTCCGTCACCCGGTCAATCTCTTTTATGCCATTCTTATATTTTTCTATCATTTTGGCATCTTCTTCTGCCATCTCACGCAGAAAACATTTTTTACAGATATGTGCCATAACAGTCCTCTTTTCCCATATATAATAAATGTACTGTGTCGCCTGCATTTTCATAATGCAGACAATACAGTACATTTTTATTTGTAATCTATTTATTCTTATTTCTGAAGTCTCATCTCAACAACAGAATTTGCAGGAAGTTTTACTGAGATGTTCTCACCTTTAACTTCATAGTCATTAAAGTCTTTCTCTGTTACTTCCTCAGGTGCTTCAAATGTATTGTGAGCATGCATATCGCTGTTTGTTACAATTCTTGCCTCAACAACCTTATAAACACCGTTTGCAAGCTGTACTTCCACGTCCTCTGCCGATTCGATTGAGAGATTGTTAAGTGTAATTGTGATAATTCCGTCTTTGTCCTTTGATACTGACTCTGTTACCTTTGGCACTTTCCACTCATCAGTTCCAATCTCGTCAATTCCCGTAACACTGCTTTCAAGAAGCTTTGCACCCTGATGATGTCTGTACATATGCATTACATGATATGTAGGTGTCTTTATCATCTTGTCACCTTCTGTAAGAAGAACTGACTGAAGAACATTTACCATCTGCGCAAGTGCAGCTATCTTTACTCTGTCGCTGTGCTTATTAAATATATTGAGCGTAATTCCGGCTATAAGTGCATCTCTCACTGTATTCTGCTGATATAAAAATCCCGGATTTGTTCCAGGCTCACATGTATACCATGCTCCCCACTCATCTACACACATTCCAACCTTCTTTTCAGGGTCATATTTATCCATGATAGTTCCATGTCTTGTAATAAGTTCGTCCATATGAAGTGCCTTGTTAAGTGTCTTATACCATACTTCACCGTCAAAGTCTGTTGAACTTCCTTTTATCTCCCAGCCTTCCGGATGTACATAATAATGGAGTGAGAGATAATCCATAAATCCATGTGCCCACTCAGCATGGCTGAAACATGTTTTCATTACACCCTCTGTCCAGAAATAATCATCGACATTGGCTCCACAGCAAACCTTTTTAATAGGTTTTTCAGGGTCATAATTTCTTACGTATGTCTGATAACGGCGATATTCATTCGCATAAAATTCAGGTGTCATATTTCCGCCGCAGCCCCAGTTTTCATTGCCTACACCAAAGAAGTCAACCTTCCAAGGCTGTTCATGTCCGTTTTTCTTTCTGAGGTCTGCCATAGGAGAAACACCATTGAATGTCATGTATTCAACCCACTCAGACATTTCCTGAACCGTTCCGCTTCCGAGGTTTCCGTTTACATATGTCTTACAGCCTATCTGACGGCAAAGTTCCATAAACTCATGTGTTCCAAAGCTGTTATCCTCAACAACTCCACCCCAATGAGTATTAATCATTTTCTTTCTTGTCTCTTTTGGTCCGATTCCGTCTTTCCAATGATACTCATCAGCAAAGCAGCCGCCCGGCCAGCGAAGCATCGGCACTTTCAACTCCTTGAGTGCCTCAACTACATCTGTGCGCATACCGTTTACATTAGGAATTTCTGAGTTTTCTCCGACATAAATTCCCTCATAGATACATCTTCCGAGGTGCTCTGAAAAGTGGCCATAAATTTCCGGCTCAATTGTGCTTAATTCTTTATTCTCATTAATAATAAGTTTTGCCATTTTACTCCTCCATCAATCTTTATACGAAAATACAGGTCTTCCATTTTCATCCCAGCGAATTTTCATAAGCATTGCATGTCTGTTAGGATTGTAGAGAGGATCACCCTCTATTTCAGCTTCTTTTCTTGCATGATATACCATGACATCATTTCCATCTTCGTCTACTGTAAATGAATTGTGTCCCGGTCCGTATATCTCAAGTTCTTCATTTGTCTTAAGAACCGGATATCTCTCTTTTTTCCATGATAAAGGATCAAGTACATCTGAGTTTTCATCTGCTGTAAGCATACCCATACAATAATTTACACCTGTATCGCTTGCTGAATATGTCAGGAAAAGTTTTCCGTCATGCTTGATCACAGCCGGTCCCTCATTTACCCAAAATCCATGACGCTCCCAGTCATAATCAGGTGTTGTAAGAAGTACCTGAACAGTTTTAAGTTTATATCCGGATTCCATCTCAGCAATATAAAGATTTGATATCTGTGGACCTACACTTACTTTTTCAGCCCATACATAATAATATTTTCCTTTATTTTCAAAGATAGTTGCATCAAGAGAAAATGCCTCAAATGAGAATATATCATCATCGGCTCTCTGCATTTTTCCTCTCTCGACCCACTCGTCATTTATAGGGTCATCACCCTGACACTCAAGTACATACGGACGTATATTCCATATATTTTCTGCCTCACCTGCCGCAAAATAAATGTACCACTTTCCGAACAGATAATGAAGCTCAGGCGCCCATATATGTTTGCTCATGATTCCGCTCTCATGCTTTTTCCAAACAACAACTTCCTCCGCGTCTTTAAGACCGTTAAGTGTCTTTGAACGTCTAAGTGCTATACAATCGTAACTTGGTATTGATGCCGTAAAATAATACCAGCCATCCTTTTTGCACACAAACGGATCAGCTCTCTGTAATATCCACGGTTCATTGTATTTAACTTCCTTGTTCTCTGCCATTTGTTTTCTCCTTTTCCTTTTTAATTTTACTTTTTACTAAAGTATTTTAATATCAATTAAATTATACCTTAAATCATAATAATTTACAACTGTTTTTGTTATTTTTTTTTACAATTTTGAGCGTTTTTTTAATACAAATATTATCTCTAAACAGCTTTTCTGCTTTATGTGATCCATGAAAGTTTCCTATAAACTAAAAAATAAGAGAGACACCACAATAGGTGTCTCCCTTATCTGTATCATGCTCTAAAACTGCCAACTGCCGTTTTAGAAATATGCCTCGCTTCCGCTTGCTTAATTATTTATTTTCTTTTTCCATCTTCTCATACTTAGCAACATCTTCATCTGAGAGAACATTATATCCGCTCTTTCCGAAATACTTAAGCATTGCTTTTGCATGATAGTAATTTGCCTTTGAAGTTGCCTCGTCTACATAGTCAGCAGCTTTCTTTTCTCCGCTGTCAACTTTTGTATGAATATCAATCTTGTTGAAGTATTCATTACAGTAGTTCCAGTATCCTGCGATACTTGTCCAGCCATAAGGAATTGGCTGCATGCAGCTTGCAAAGTATTCTTTCCAAAGTTTAACATGCTCGTCATCCATGCCCTTGCAGTACATCTTGATGTAATCATCCCAAATTTCTGAGTTAGTTGTAATAGGTGCCGGCATAACGTCATATTTAAGTGCAAGACCCTTAGAGTTCTTCTGTGTCTCGTCGTTGTAAAGCTCGATTCTTGTCTTCCATCCGTCCTGGCCAAAGCTCATGAATTTAAGAAGCTCATATGCTTCACGAGGATATTTACAAGATGTTGTAACACCACCAAAGTCGATAGTTGCGATTGAGTGATGATCTTTTGTTGCGTCATCCTTGCTTACTGCAGGAATTACATAAGGTACGATATCAAGGTTGTATTTCTTGAATGCTTTTGTAGCCCATGTTCCCTGATATGTCCAGAATGCTTCTGTGAAGAGTGCTACATGGCTTGAAGCACCACACCATGCTGTGGCATCTCCCATCCAGTTCTCCATATCAAGTGTCTGTGTCTGAGGTGCGATATATCCACCCTGTTTAAGTTCTGCGAACTGCTGCTCACCTTTAGCCCATGCTGAAAGGTCAAACTGTGTTCCGTCGAAACCAAACTCACCCTGTACTGTCTGCTTAGCAGCGATTCCATAGTATGAGTCAAGTCTGTTGTAATAACCACATCCATAATATGCCATACCGTCTGAAGACTTCTTAACTGTACAATCTTTGATGAGTTTAATCATATCATCCCATGTCCAGTTTCTTGCCGGCTCTTTTACATTAAGCTGTGTTAATACGTTTCTGTCAATGTACATAACACCAGGGAAGAACTTAACAGGTACTGCATATCTCTTATCTGTTCCGTAGCATCCAAGACCGCAGTCATTAACTGTTGATGCTAATTCCTTTGTCTCAGGATCTGAGTTCCAATATGGTGAAATATCCTGTACAAGCATGTTTGTAAGAGCGAAATCTGCATCTGAGAACATGATTACATCAGGAGCTTCCTTGTTTGATACCATTGTAAGCAATGAATCATTGTATTTGCTTACAGCCTGATATTTTACATGTACTTTGATGTTTGGATAGATTTCCTGGAAACGATCTGCAAGGTACTGAACAGTCTCGTCCTGATCAAAGTGATAATATGTAAGTTCGATATTGTCCTTTGTAATATCCTTTGCCTTTTTATACTTGATTCCGTTGAACTCCTTCTCATCGTACTCACCGGAAACTTTTGATGCGCTGTTTGTAGAGCTGCCACCGTTTTTGTTACCTCCACAAGCTGTCATACCTACAACCATAGATGCAGCAAGCAGAAGTGCCATAAGTTTTTTCCTCATAATATTCCTCCTTAAAAATTTCGATATCTAGTATCTCACTTGTTGTTGTATATTATATCACACTTTTTTCACAATTGCTATAGTTTTTTGTGAAATATTTTAACTTTTTATGAATTCATTTACAATTTATACATTTTTGTATGTTAAAAACACAAAAATACCACTAACAACAAACCTCATGTTAGTGGTATTTTAAAACTTCTTTAGATTTTAATATAATCTATGCAAAAAAACTTGCATCCAAAATAATAAAAGCTTGGAAAAACGCTGTCTTTGCGTTTTTCGGTGGGAAGTTACTACTTCTAAGGCTGCGTTCTTTGCAGCCTTTAAGAAGTAGTCTTCACACTTTATTCACCCGTAATACCTGTTCTATCAATACTTTCAACAAAGTATCTCTGAAGTACGAAGTACATTACAAGAAGTGGGAGGATACTGAGCATTGTTCCTGCCATATTGATTGATTCGTTTATGCTCGTTACAGCCGTTGTAGCCGTCTGCGCATATTCTGAGTAGTTTGAAGCGAAATCACCAAGTTTAATTACAAGTGATGACCAGCCTGATTTTGTTGTAACACCTGATACATACATCTGTGTGAGATATGACTCATTCCAGTACCATACAAATGAGAAAAGTGATACTGTGATGATTGCAGGTGATGCTGACGGAAGTGAAATCTTAAAGAATGATTTAAGATATCCGGCTCCGTCTATCTGTGCAGCTTCTATAAGCACCTTCGGTACCTGCCTGAAGAACTGCCAGAATATCAGTATAAATATCGGTGCATTTATTCCCATACCGAGAAGTGCGGGAAGTACAAATGACCAAATAGTACCAAGAATACCCATGTTTGAGTAAAGTACATATGTAGGAATCATTGTTATCTGACTTGGAAGAATGAATGTGAAAATAATTATTCCAAGTACAACTTTCTTTCCAGGGAACTCGAAACGTGCAAGTCCGTATCCGATAACGGAACAAGAAAGAAGATTACAAAGTGTAGGCGCTCCTGCGATAATAATACTCTGTCCGAATGACTTCCAGAAATCCATACTCTGTGCAGCCTGCTTATAGTTGTCTAAATTGAGTTTTGATGGTATCCAGTTGATTGAAGAATCAAGCAAATCATCAAGTGTCATAAAGCTTTGGCTCACCATGTAAAGAATAGGATAAATATATATAAATCCGATACAGATGAGGAGTGCATATATTACGAATACTTTTAAGAAACCTTCCCTTTCCTTTGAACCCAAAAGGAATTTACGAAGTTTCTCTTTTGTGAATTTAGGCTGAGTAGAAACTACTGCCTGTGCTGCCCCATTACTAGGCTGCTGCTTTTGCGTTCTTTTTAGCATTTCTTGCGCTCCTCCTTTCTATCTTCTTCAACTGACGCTGCTCTTTCTTATGTGCTTTCTTAGCTCTCTTAACCTGCTTCTCATATACATCTTTCTTAGCAAAGAATACAAGCGAGAACAGACCTACTATAATAAGAACTACTAATGAATATAACCAAGCCATTGCTGATGCATATCCATATCCTTTTTCCTCTGTTCCGGAGAACATGGCATCCTTTATCAATCCTATAATTGAGTTTTGGTCGTTGTTTGATATAAATACTATAGTATAAACAAGATTCAAAAGTATCATCGGCTTGATGTTTGGAAGTGTTATCTTCCAGAAACATTCCCAGCCTGAACCACCATCAATCTTAGCAGCTTCATACATTGCTCTGTCAATCTTCTGTAATGCTGACAGGAATATAAGAATCTGTACACCCGAATACCAAAGAATTGTTACCATGTTTTCAAAAAGTTCTGAAATAGGTGTTGCAAGTGCACTTGGCAGGAAGCCTTTGATTGCTTCTGTAATAGCCTGTGTATCAATTGATGTAATACTTCCTGCTCCCTGAGCATTTAACATTCCGAGGATAGGTCCGCTTACGATGATAACCGGAAGGAAAAAGATAAGTCTGAAAAATCCTTTTCCTTTTATCTTCTGGTTAAGCATCATGGAAATTATGAGTGCAAATACCACGATGATAGGTACTGAAACTACTGTTGATACCACATAATCTATCAATTTTGTCAAAAAGTCTGACTCTGATAAAAGTATCTGTGTAAAGTTACCGTAACCTACAAATGTAAAATTCATTCCCATTGGAGTAATACGGATATTATTTAATGCATACCTGAATGATGTGATCAATGGGTAAGCAAGGAATAAAAGTGCTCCGACTATCCATGGAGATATAAAGAGTATTCCCGTAATTGCATCCCTTTTTGCAAGTTTTCCGGGTTTCGCACTCTTTTTAAGCTGTTTTAACTGCTGCTTTTCTTCTTTTGTCAATTTTTTCTTCTTACTCATTTCTTCACTCATTCGTCTCACCTGCCTTATATGAATATGACATAGGTCCAACTTTAACTCCGTCTACCGTTCTTGTAATGTCCGTGTAGTTCACAAAAATCTTTACTCCATTGTCATAGGTTACAACCGTAACTCCGTTTTTAAGTTTCTCATGATTCTTAATAGTTGAACCCTTTGTGAGTTCGTTTACTGCTCTTAAATCCTTATCATACTCAACAATAGTATCTTTGTATGTCTTGTACTCTGTACTGTAAAGATCTGATGAGTTTGTATAGATAAGGTCTGATGAATTTTCATAAGTTACATAGAATGAAGGGTATACACCGGCTTCAACCATCTGTAAGAGGAATTCCTGTTTGTTAGCTTCAAAGTTTACATAATCTGAATACATTGGAATAATTCCCTTGAGTACCATTGAAATAAAAGGTACTTCCTCATCAATATACATATAATCAGATGAACCGAGAGGCATATCAAGGAATGCATTTGTATCTTTCCATAAGTAAGATACAGGCTGTTCAAGTACAAGATTAGTATTCTTTGCAACATCATTTATGAGTTTTTCATTACTCTCTGCTGTATTGCATCTTGTATAATAATTTCCCTTCAAGCTGTATGAAAAGATTGTATTGCTAAGTCCTGCTACTGCAAGATTCTTAACTCCATCATCTGTATATGATGATACAAACTTTTTGAGGTCATCATTAGCTTTTGTCGGTGTGAGATAATAGAAAGTATCATAAACTTCTTTCTTTTCTTCCTCTTTGAAAGTTCTCTTGTTAACCTGCTTTATCATATCGTATGTAAGCTTGTTTGTTGAAGGATTAAGTCTTAATGCATCATTGTAAAGATACACCTGGTAATTATCCTTCGCTGAATCTTTTATAAGATTTGTAAGTTTTGATGTGCCTCCAATATGTCTGTCAGCTTTATACTTTGTGATAGGCACATTGTAAAGACCACCTTTCTGCCATCCCTTGTACATTGAGATAAGACTTGAAACACCATTCTTCTTTAACTCACCGAATATCTCGGAAATATTTTCTGTTGTTGTCATCGTAACAGCTTTAGTTCCAACAAGGAATTCTTCTCTGTCTGTTCCAAGGAAATCTACTCTTGTGTTGTAAGAATCATCTTTCTTTTCAAGAAGACCATTATCAAGAAGATAGTTACGATATCTTGTTGCCATTGCAGAATAATTTGCATCATTACCTGAAAGCAGCATGTATCTTACTGTCATATCCATGTGTGTACGCTTATCTTCTGCTTTTGTAATTGTTCCTGAATTTGAGTTGTTAAGAGGCTGTACATAAATATCTCTCAACTTAAACTTTGCGAAACAACGATTATAGTTTACCATAACTCCGTTTGGATGAGCTTCAATGCTCGCACGCTTATCACCGCTTTCTACAACTGCGATATATCCAAGCTGCTGCTTTGTATGAGCCATACCAAAAATTGGTGCAATTACTTCGTTTGCATCCTCTACCATATCAATCTTATCCCAGAGATATGTCTTTACTTCCGAATCATCAAATCCGGCATCATTTCCGTAAATGTTCTGAGAAAATCCTGTAGTATATCTTCCCTCTTTATTGTCGAGATTGATAAGTGCTCCGTTTCCGTCAGGAATAAGCATGTATCCCTGCTCATCATCAAGATATGTATAGCCCATGAGTGGGAATAAACTTATAGTTGAAATATAAATTCCATCTGCATCTTCTTTGATTGATTTGTCAGGAACTGATACTACAACATCTTCGCCATCAAGCTTAACGCTTACCGAAAGTCCGAACTGATATTCATCAAAATAGATGTCAGCCGTGAATCCATCAGATTCCTTGTTTACATTTATTGTATTTGAATTGTTTATAAGGTCAACCTGATATGTGTTCTTTGCATCTTTGATTGCATTGATAACAATACCTGATTTCATATAACCATTCCATATACTGTTACTGTTACCGTCATCTTTCTCATCGCTGAGTGTAGACTCCATTATCTTTCCTGTCTTTTTATTCTGAAGCATTATTGAAAGACGAGGCTCATATAAGTACATTTTGTATGTGTCGTTTTCGGCAACAAGCTTGTAATCTTTAAGTGTTATCCATTTTGACTTGTCAACCTTACCTACGGCACCATCCTGGACAACCTCTCCGTCACCCTTGACCTGATTTGTATTTTCATCTTTTTTCTCTGATGAAGCATCTGTTGAGCTTGAAGCATCCGTTGACTCTGATGTTGCATCGTTATCTGAGTCAACATTTGTAGCATGTGAGATAACAGGTACTGCCGTAACTATAAGTGCCAATGCACTAAGTATTGCTATGATTTTTTTCTTATTCTTAGCCAAATCGGTACACCACCTCTCCAAATACAGCACTGATAAACTCAAATACCTGAGCCCATAATACATAAATAATGAATATGATGAGTGCCATTATTAAAATTGTAAATATCGTTATAAAGATAACTTTGGCTGTTTCTTTTGCCGTGTAGTTGTTTACCTCTTTTATACCAAGTATTATAAGAACAACTATCCATCCTACAATTACATAGTTAAGTAATGTAATAAGGAACTGCTCGTTTGTTGTAAGAATGTGTGACAAAATAAAACTAAATGGTATATATACTACATATGGAAGAAGTGAATAGCAGAAGTATGTATAAATCTTCTTCACTGTACCTTCACCTTCATTGATAGTACATACAAGATAATTACAAAGTGTAACTGCAAGCATTACAATAACTATCTTTCCTATATCTGAGAATATCTCATATCTTCCTTCTCTTATAGTCTTTTGCAAGAATCCGCAAAGATATTTATTGATGATATACTCAAGCATGAATATAACAAGTATAAATGACGGTGCAGACCATGATGCCCTGCCCTCTCTCGCTATACCATACGAACCATCTATAGGATGTCTCATATAATATTTAGAGTAACATACATTGGATACAAATTTGTTTTCCTTAAATTTAGCCACAGCCGCTTTCGGTTTGGCAAGAATTGCTTTCTTTCGGTCAAGAACCATAACAACCTTGTATGCCGCCCAAAGTGCAACTATTATAAGAAGTACTGCAACGATATTCTTTTTCAGCCACTCATTTCTTATTTCCCAGAAAGCATCTGAATATCCTTCATAATCTTTTGCAAGTCTGGCATACTTAAGTGCCATCTTGTAATTTTCTTCCTGGAAATATGCACGTCCCATAGCCTTGTTAGCATAATCAAACATGCTGTTCATCTGAAGAACCTGCTGTAAAGGTTTTTTACTCTCTGTGTAATGACCCTTTGAGTAAAGGTAAAGTGCATTATGTAAAAGCTGTGTAAATTCAGAAGGCTCATATACCTGAATCTGTTTCTTTTCAGAATCAAGAATATAAATATTATCCTTTGAATCTACCTGAATACTTGTAACCTGTGTAGAAAGACCTACACGCTGTGTACCGTCATCAGTTCCTGCGAATACATAAAGAAGTTCACCCTGCTTATTGTACTCATAGATATAACCCTGTGATGATGCCACATAGATATTATCATGATTACCTGTTGTAACTGCAGCAGGTGACTCATCATAATCATCCACACCACCTTTGATAAGGTTTGTACCTGCGATGTTAAGTCTTTTGAGTGTAAGATTTTCATCACCACGAGTTACAGTGTAGATAAGTCCCTTTGAATCAATCGAAAGGTTGTCAGGTGTTGATGGCATATTACTTACCATCTTTGCTCTCTGCTCATCAGTAAGAATTGCACGATAAATCATTGTCTGAAGACTTACTGCAGCATAGTTTGTACCGAAGTATCCGAGGAATGTTCCTCCTTCTTCAGGTGAAATTTCTACGATACCGTTTGTATTTGACTGACACACAATATACATAACACCCGCATCATTTACGACTATCTTCTGTGGAAGGAAGTCAAGTCCGTCACCATAAAGCGGACTGTCAGGTTTTGTATATTTGTTAATTACTTTTCCGTCCTGACCAAATACATAAACGGCTTTTCCGTCTCTATCGGCTACATAAATGTTTTTGTTCTCAGTTACAAATACTCCTGTAGGAGTTTTTAACTTTCCTTTACCGATAATTTTTAATAATTTTCCATCTGCTGTACCAACCAGAATTCTTCCATTTCCGGTGTCGGCTACATATATTGTGCCGTCCTCTGTAATGTACATGTCATTCGGGTTGCTCATAAATTCTTCACCGAATTTTATGAGTGTCTTTTTTGCAAGGTACGCTGTCTGAGTTTCCATCGTTCTTCCATAACCGTCATTTGTAAATGTTCGGTATGGTGTTTCTGCAGATACTAATGCAGAACCGGCTCCGGAAGTCAGCGTAATAACGAATGCTAAGAGCAATACAGAAACAATTCTAAATAATTTATTATTCTTTTTCATAATGTCTGTTCCTTCTCCTCCTCTAGCTGCATTTTACTTGATACCTGAATGTGCCATTGTGTTCATGACATTATTCTGAAGTATGATAAACAACACGAGGTTAGGAACAAACAAAATAAGTGAGGCTGCCGCCGCCATACCCTGACCGGATACTGTGTTATTTACATTGACAAGTGAGTTCATATAGAACGTCAACGTCTTCATACTGTCATCATTTACATAATAGTTTGATGTTTCCATATTTACCCAAACCTGCTGGAAAACAAGAATAGCTGCTGTTGCTATGGCCGGTTTTATCATCGGAATAATGATTTTTCTGTAAACCGTCCAGTCTGTCGCACCATCGATGTAAGCTGCTTCGATAAGCGAATCAGGAACCTGCTCTACGAACTGCTTAACAAGGAAAAGTGCTACCGGATAAGCGAGCAGTGGTAAAATATGAGCCCAGATGCTGTCAATAAGTCCTACTTTACAGATAACAAGGTATCTTGGAATAAGAACTGCTGTTGCAACGAACATCAATGCAAGCTGGTTGATATCCATCATAAGCTGTCTGCCCTTGAATTTTAACTTTGCAAGTGCAAATGCAGCGAATGTTGTAAACAGGAGTGATAATCCTACTGTAAGACCTGTAACAAGCAAACTGTTAAATACATAACGGCTGAGTGGAACACCTGCCGTACGGCTGAACTTGATAAGTTTTGTAAAGTTTTCAAGTGTTGCATTTCTTACAAAGAATGTAGGTGGGAATGCAAACAACTCATCCATAGGCTTAAACGCATGGTTTGCGATAAACACGATTGGTAATGCCATGAATATTACAAGAGGTAATAATATGGCGATAATCTTAATTTGTCCTCTTTCAAACTTCTGAGGATTAATTCTCTTGCCTTTATATGCCATTTCTTTTTTCCTCCTCTTTTAAAAATCGTCTTTTTCAGTCAAAAGCGCATTTGCTGCCTTTGAGAAAATCTGAACGATTAACAACAATACTACTGAAACTGCTGCTGCATATCCCATCTCATATCTGAGGAAACCATAATCTTCGATATGGTTTACAATAAGCTGTGCCGCATATCCCGGTGAAGGATTACCTGTAAGCTGTGTAGATATAAGACCATTCTGGAACGCATTTACGATAGCCATAACTGCCGCAAACAACATCTGCGGTTTCATCTGTGGAATTGTTATGTATATCATTTCCTGGAAACGGTTCTTAATTCCGTCAATGGCAGCTGCTTCATAAAGCTCTTCGTTTGAATTTAAGATACCTGCTATCATTGAGAGGAAACCTACACCCATTGATGACCAAAGACCAATGATGATAACTATAGGTAAAAGGTATTTTGTATTTACAAGCCATATGATTGGTTCGTCTATAAGACCAAGATTCATAAGCCATGCATTTAAAAGACCTGTCTGATCTCCTGAGAAAATAACCTTCCAAAGTACGGTCATGGCTACACCTGCTGTCATACTAGGTGAGTACAATATCAAAGCAAATATTGTTCTTGGAAGTTTTGTAAGGTTACAAAGTGCCCATGCAAGCACGAAGGATAAAATATATCCTCCGATACCTACAACAACCGCATACAATACGGTATTTGGCAATACATACTGCATAAATACTTCATCACTCGTAATAAGTGTAATGTAATTCAAAAATCCTACAAAAGACGGAAACTGAATTGCATTAAAGTTTGTGAATGAAAGTACAACCGCCAACACTGTCGGAAGTAATATGAATACCACAAACATAAGAGCATATGGCAGCATAAAGAGATAACCGTTTGTGTTTGAATTTTCTCTTTTTCTAATGCCGGTTTTCTTTTTACCGGGCTTTTTAACTAATTTTTCTTTATTCTCGTTAGCCATATTCTTTCTCATCCCTCCGATTATACTATTCATCGCTATCTGTTCTGTCAAGCAGTTTCTTTACAGACTCATAAGTCGGAATATTATAATCTTTTATTACTTTGCCATCACTGTCATTATATCCAAATTCCTCAAGTTTTCTTTCAAACTCGTGGTTTACGGTCTTAACCGCTTTGTCTATACGTGTCTGTTCATTGTTACCGTTTACGGCAATATCGTTGAATGTGTTACTGATTTCACGCTCAAGAAGATATGTACCCGGAACTCTCGCAACGTCCTTAACATTTTTTGCTGTCTGTTCAACAACACTCTTTGTGTCTGAGTTTATAGGAAGCTGAGCAAATGCCTTTGTATTTGCTGTCGGCCAGATATATTCATCACCATATGTAATCTGAATTGTCTGTCCGAACTCAGCCTGTGTCTCTGTTGATGACCACCATTTAACAAATTCCCAGGCTTTCTTCTGTCTCTCAGTGTTACTCTTAAAGATTACGCTACTCTCGGCACATCCACAGACTGAACGGTCGATTGTTCCATCTGATTTCTTAGTTCCCGGAATAAGTGCAACTTTCCATGAACTTGAAAGTTCAGGAGCTGCATTTGTAAGCATGTTAAATGTTGCATAATCGGCAATACCTATAGGCATATCACCGTTTCTGAAATGCTGATAGAAGTTATCAACATTTACAGGCATATTGTAAACTGTAAACAAATCTGTAAGTTTTGTGAAACCGTTAACTGATTTCTCATTTCCAAGTGCTGTACCCTCTGCTGCTGTCTTAGCATAAAGTGAACCATCATTCTGCACAATAAGAGGTGTAGTACCATGGAAGTTTCTCATAAGTGTCATACCCGCTGTCGGATAGTAGAAATTCAAACCTCTCATCTGAAGTTTTGGAAGCATTGCTATTACATCATCCATTGTCTGTGGAACTTCAAGATTAAGTTTTTCAAGAACGTCTGACCTGTAGAACAGTACCCAGAAGTTCATTGTCTCAGGCATTGAATAAATTCCGTCACCTATCGAACCTGTCATGAAAAATCCCGGCTCATAACCATCTGTAGACTCTTTAAAGTCATCATACTGTGCCATATTTACAAGAGCACCTCTTATACCAAGCTCGTAAGGTATAGTATAGTTGATACCGGTTGCAACATCAGGTGCATTTCCCGATGAATTTGAAAGTACAAGTTTGTACTGGTCAGGCATAATACTTATATCAACATTAATTCCTGTCTGAGGTGTAAATTTCTCGTCAATCATCTTCTGCATTATCTGTACATACTGGCTTGAACGGTTTACCCATACCTGAATATGGTCTTCATTAGTATTTTTAGTTGAATAAGCCTGATCTGTAAACGAAGCAACAAATCTTGATACACTCATTGCACATGATTTGAAAAATCCCGGCTTAGACGGAAGCTTTGCTCCATCCTGATAAATATAAATACGGTCAATAGCAAGGTCATTTGCTATAAGGTTATCAATTGTTGTTGCAAGATAATGGTTTACTGAGTTTGAGCTTGTTGACAACTCGTCTATACGATAAGGTATTGAATCAGGGCTGTCTGCAAGACTCTTCAACTGCTTTGCAGCAATAAGAAGCGATGACATAACAGCTACGTTCTTATCACTGTCACTCCACTTAACAGCACTCTTTTCAAGCTTAGTGAGTCTGTCTGAATAACCGTAAAGTGTTTTTTCCAAATTCGGAATATACTTTGAAAGTTTAAGGTCACGATACTTATCTGCGTTTGTACCGGCAACTTTTGTAATTTCAAGTGCAAGGTCATTTACATCTGACATGACCTCATCAATTTCTTCCATAATATAAGATATTGGATTCATACTTATCGTGTATGAGATTGTGTGTTTACCTTCTTTAAGATATACACTTAAATCTTCACCTTTTGAATCCTGCATTGTAGCCGTCTTATACTTTGTAGAATATGCCATGCTGTAATCTTTAAAAGCAGTGTTTGGAATTTTTCCGTCGATTGCAACATCACAGAATACCGGGAAGTCCGTTTTTTCTGACTGACGGTAATTTGCTGCTATCTTATAGTTTCCTGCCACTTTAACTTCAAACTCATACGATACCTTCTGACCCGCTGTATTGAAAGAATCAGAATCAAGTGTATTTAAAACCGTATCCTTAGCCTGATATGGGTCTACGCTTGTATCATACTCTGCTACACCGTGGATTGATGAATTATTTGTTGAAGTATAATCCTCACCCTGAATAGTAATAAGTTCATCACCATCTGCCTTATCTGAAGAACCCTTATACTCTTCAACAGATGTAGGTGCTTCCAATGAGATATTTCCTAAAAGGAAGTTACCTTCATCAACACTGAGTTCAATCGAATGTTTTCCTTTTGTAAGCTGAACTTTAAGCGGTTCTGAATGACGATAACTTGAATCCATCAGATACTTGCTTTCCCACTGAATCTGCTTATTCGGGATAGTAACAGTTTCATTGTCATATCTGTCATATGCTTTCTCTTCGCTGAGTTTCCATGTAGTTTCAAACTCAAGACTTCGACATTCATAAAACGGATATTTTCCATCAACCTTCATTTTCATTGATACCGGAAGAATCGAGTCATCATATGAAAGATAATCAAAATTCATATAATAAAGTCCGTCCTCCGGAACATCGAAATCAAGTGTGACTTTTTTGCCGCTTGTCAAATCCAGAACTTTGTCACTTTTTTCATACCCTTTAACTTTAGTTGTAAGGTACTTTTTACCACCTGCCGTAACTGAATTTTCTTCCGAAACAGTCACAGGCTCGCCGGTATAATCTGATGCAGTATAATCCTTGCTTATATTGGAATAGATAGTAGCTATTCTCTCGCTGGAATACTCCTCAGAAGTCACTGATGATTCTTTCTTATCTGAACTGTCAGATTCAGATGTTGTTGATGTATCCTCTGTCACATCCTTAGCAAAGCTCCTAAGTGTTGCAGAGCCTAATGCCATTGACACAACCAAACCAACAGCGACCGTTTTCTTAAACTTACCTCCAATTTTTCTGTGCCGCATAACTTCCTCCTTAAAGAATTCTTGCTCAAGTATTTTTATATTTTCATAAATTACTTTAGTTTATTTTATATTACTATTATTTTGAACAAAAGTCAATGCCAATTATAGTCAAATTGTTGTATATTTCTTTCACGTTGATAACAAATTTTAGTTACTTTTTAGCAATTTGCACACAAAAACCACCTGATAGCACCATCTTTCTTAATACACCTTGCACAATACAATTTAATAATTTGTTTCAAAAAAAAATTTTAGAAACAACTAAACAAAATTCATTTTATTTTACTTTTATCTCAATAATTAAAATTTAATAAAAAAACAGAAAATAAAAAATCCCAAATTATTTTAAATTTGAGATTTTTATTTTAAAATTTATCTTAAACTCAACACCAATATCACCTTACCCATTTTCTAATCTGCATTCCAAGATAAACAACCGATGTTATTATCATAAGTACAAATGAATATTTCAAAATCGAATCAAATGTTACATGCCATACATTTAGCAGTACAAGCGAAGCTATAAGCAGTACCACAAGCCAGTAACCAAATGATGCCGCCGTCACAAACACCCACGCCGCTACACTTTTGCTCACATCTATTATCTGTCTTTTTAACTTTGCATCCATTTTCTTTGCCACTGCTTTTTCCTCCCTTGAAATCGATTTCCAGTTGGCTGAAAAATATAAATATTTTTGCAGCCTCTGATTTGTGAATAAAAACGCTGTTTTTTATTCTACTTATAATATTTTACGCCCCAAAGACTCTTGTTTTTGCCTACTGCTGAGAATGTCATGCACTTTGTTCCTGCCTCATCATTCATTTCACAAAATACACCTTTAAATTCATCGTCATTATATTTTATTGTTACATAATATGTACCGTCTTTGACTGTCCATACTCCTTTTATGTCTTTCCCAAAGACACTTCCCTTATCTGTAAAAATAAGTTTAAACGGCTCTGCTATGTTTCCATCAACTGTTGTGTCCTGATCTACAACATAATAATCTCCGGTAATTTTTTCATTATCATAGCCTTTTTCTGAAACAGTCTCCCCATCTGTTGCATACGGAAGCATGCATGGCCATCCATCTTCATTAAGAAGATACTGGTGAACTCTAGGTTCATGTGCCTCTGTACCGTCATCAAATCTTGTATGGTTTACAATGTATCTCTTTCCATCAGTATCTATAAGTGCTGAATTATGTCCCGTTGCCATATAAGCTTTTTCAAGACTCGGAAGCATATAATTTCCGGAGAGTTTAAGTCCAAAAAACGATTCGTCTCCTGAATCAGGCTTTGGTGTGTTTCCTTTCATATCTACATAGTCACCGTCAACCTTCTTTGAGCGGAATACTCTTATCTGATATCCGCCATCACTTACAAGTGAACCATATGACACGAACAGATAATAATATCCGGCTTCTTTGTCATATTCTATCCACGGTCCCTCTATAGCCACATGTCCTCCACCGATAAGTCTTTTTCCAAAATATGCATCGACATTATTCTTCTCATCGGCTTCAGGATGAATTACTTTTCCGGTGTTCTCGTCAATCTCAAGAAGGAAAATTCCTCCTGACCATGAGCCATAAACCATCCACATCTTTCCGTCCTCATCATAAAATGTGGTAGGGTCAATAGCATTAGGGCATTCATTATAATTGTATTCTTCTATGCCGCCATTGTTATTTATATAATGTTCTTTTGCATAATCTTCGCTCACATAGTCAAGTACATCCGTATCTTTAAGTGTAGCAGATGTAAAACCCGAATATATCAAAGCACCCTGCCACTCAAACGGTCCCTCTGGTGAATCTGACGTCGCATAACAGAGATTTGATGCATTCCATGTTGACGAAGTACAAAAATACATAAAATATTTTTTCTGTTTCTTATTATATACTACATCAGGTGCCCATACATGGGTTCCTTGGTCATCGGTTGGTATCGCACTAAATGCTCCACCTGCATATTTAAATGCATCATCATTTTTCAGTAAATTTTTATAAACCGGATTGTTTACATCATAACCATCGCCGATGCTTGTCCAGTTTCTAAGATCTGTAGACTTTGCCGTAGACATATGCGAACCATAAATATAGTATGTATCGTCCACTTTTAATATAGAAGGATCATGTACACTTACACCTGCATTTATGGATGCAGTCTTTATGCCGTCATAATTTACCGTATAATCAGGTTTTAATTCATTCTCCTCTTTTTCAAGTGCTTCCATATCAATTTTTCCTCCGTTTGATGAACTTTTTGAACTGCTGCATCCTCCTGTCAAAACAGCAGTACTGCATATAGCTATACATGTGCCTAAACTCACAAATTTTCTACTAAGTTTATTCATACTTTCCTCCAAATATTTCCGTGTTCATTGTTATATTTAACAAAAACTTAAAATAATTTATACTTTTATATAGTTAAATATAACAAATGTTTATGGGAAAAGCAAGATAAAAATGTAAATACAACCAACTTACTCTTCATTCATAGCTTCAATATTGATAACATTATCAAGTACATAGCAAAAAGACGGCGAAGACGAATTCTCATTTTCTTTATACGGAATATTAAGGTCTATTTTGTCATCCGGGTCAAATACACTCACACCGGTAAACGGACCTGAAAAAACTTCCAGTTTTCCTTTTTCAATTTTTTTTATGGTGTCTTCTACCATCTCCTTTGTTCCTTTTGGAACTATCGCTTCATTTATATCAAGTATCCTTACCCAGCCTTTATCAATTCCTGCCATAGCATCCTGCTTATAAGTACGACCGTCAATACATTCTTCTATTTTTTTATCATGCAGCAATGCATAAACAGACTGTTCAAAATAACTTGAATAATCAACACAACAGCTTACTAACGATCTGGTCGGCGCAATATCAGTCATACTCTGATTATATCCAACATGATATACCGGTATATCTCTTTCTGTGCTCTCACATATAGCTGCAGGTCCGACCGTATCTGAATGTTGTGATATGACAACACAATCCTCATCAGCCAGCTCTTTTGCGGCCTGTTTTTCCAAAGAATAGCTCGACCATGTATTTGTATATTTTACTGTCATGACAGCCTCAGGTACAACCGACCTCACACCGAGATAAAATGATGTATATCCCGATATAACTTCCGGCAATGGAAACGCTGCCACGTAACCGATTTTTGCCTGTTTCGGAGTAATTATCTTTTCATCTATCATCTGTTTTATCTTCATTCCTGCCACTTTGCCGCATACATATCTGCCCTGATAAACCTCACCAAAGCAATTATGATAATTAGACAGAACCGGCTTTTCATTTGCGTTATCTCCCGTAGGTACACAAAACTGTATATCCGGATATTTTTTTGCTTTTGCCTTGACATCCGGTCCATAGCCATAGCTTGCAGCAATTATATAATCGCATCCTCCGTCGATAAGCTTCTGCAGAGGTTTTTCAATCTGTCCCTCTGTCACATTATATATAGTCACACATTCTATACTGTCACCATACACCTCCTTGATATGATTTCTTGCCTTTATAAAGTTATTTGTATAAGGCGTAATTTCATCTCCCACAAATATGAACCCAACCTTAATATGTTTTTCCTTTGTTTTTGTAAACCTGTGTATTCCAAACAAACATAAGGTCATAACAATACAGGTTATCAGACACAATGCATATCTTTTTTTCATTAGTTTGATTCTCCTTTTGATTTTGCATATAGACTTTCTACATCAATGATACCCTCATCAATCAGTGACAACATTATCTTAACCAGTTTCGGATCAAACTGTGTCCCACTGCAACGCCTTAATTCGTTTGTCACATAATCAATATCAAGCTGTTTTCGATATACACGATTTGCCGTCATTGCATCAAACGCATCCGCAATACCGATAATGCGCGCTTCAATAGGAATCTCCTCGCCTTTTAACCCATGACAGTAACCTGTTCCATCATACTTTTCATGGTGATACAAGGCTCCGATGTCCACGTTATCTATCAGCGTAAAATCCTTTAATATCTCAGCACCAAGAGTTACATGAGTCTTCATAATCTTATACTCTTCATCCGTCAGTCGTGCCGGCTTATTCAGAATAGCATCCGGTATTCCGATTTTTCCAATATCGTGGAGCAAAGCCATCTTGCGGAGATTTTCACATTTTTCATCAGAAAAACCAAGTTTCTTTGCTATCGCAACCGAATATTCCGATACCCTGTACGAATGTTCACTTGTATTAGTATCTTTTGCATCAACGGTGCGTGCGATTGAAAGAATCGTTTCATTGCTCATCTTAATCTGTTTCTTTGCATATTCCAATTCAAGCTTCTGTTTAATCATTGTTCTCTGCATACAGGTTCTTGTGATAAACCATGTGAACCATATAAGCACCAGTCCTGCTATAACACAGATGTAAAGTCTAAACCACCAATATTGGTACATTTCGTTCTCTTTATCAATAATATATCTTCCAGACTCTATAACATTTCCATCATAACCATCCAAAATTGATATTTTAAACACATATCTGCCTGTTTTTAAATCAGTATATGTTATCTTATCAAACTCACTAAGCAGGCATGTCCGTTCTTTGGTGTCATGTCCTTTTAGCATAACACTTATATAAGGGTCTTTAACTGAATAATTCAATATTTCTGGTGCAAATGTAATCTGCCTTGAATCCGCTGACAGTTTCAATGTATCTATACGATCTATTGCAACCTTTTCACCATCAACCTCAACGTAATTCATTATCATGCGGTACGAATCGTCTACCCTATTATCATCTGACATATTTACCTTTACCACACCTGTATCACAACAAAGATACAGGGCGTCGTTTTCCCTGCATGTCCATGAATTTGCAACAAGTGATGACCTAAAGCCACGTTTTGAATTTATCAATAGATAATCTCTTCTCACATTTTCAATCAGATCTTCTATCTTTGCCTCATAAATTCCTGCACTGCCTAATACCCAGCAGCTTCCATTCTTATTGCACACAATATCATAATTATTGCTATATGGAAATTTATCAAGACTTTTTATCTTACCGTCTTTAGACATATAACAAAGACCATTGCTCGTAACAATTAACATCCCGCCATAGACCGGCTCACTAACCATTCTCAACACAACATCTGATGACAAACCGTCCTTTTTTGTTATCTGTGTCACTTTACCGCCTTTATCAATCTTTGTTATTCCACCGCCATCCGAACCGACGTAACAGGCATCTTTATATTCCAGCAGACATAATGACTTTTCATTGAGCATTCCATGTTCTAAGTCCAAAACATTTACAACCTTGTCCCCTGATATAACGGCAACACCGTAATCCCCTGCAATCATAATCCTGCCATCGCTGCATTCGATTATATTTCTAAAACGCATACCCGGTATTCCCTGTTTGTCAGTAAAGTTTTTAACATTATATCTGCCCTTTTTATTTATCGTAACTTTATATACTCCCATTTCAGTTGTAGCTATCCACAATGCATTTTTGCTGTCTGCTTTCAAACATCTTATTCTGACATTCTTAAGCTGTTTTGTAAGTGAATTATTTACTTTTTTTCTTCCCCTGACAGCCACCAGCCCGTCATCAGTACCACAAAACAGCGATCCATCCCATTTTTCTGTAGAATTGACAACAGCCGTCATACCGATATTTTGAAATATCTCCTCAAACGAGGATTTACTCATTTCAAGCAGACCAAGTCTTGACGAACTAAACCACAGATTTCCCTGATAATCAACGAGCATACTGTCAATCGAGCTGTTGAAATTATTGGTATTCAATCTGTGGCAGTCTCCATTTTTATCCAGAACCGCTACTCCTGTATCTGAGCAGACAAATATTTTATCATTTTCCGTCTGGTAAAAACAATTTACAGATTCAAAACCTTTTATCCCTATTTTATCTTTAAGCCTGGGCTGTCCTGATTTCATATCAAATATGTATATTAAATTTCCGGTTGTCCCCATATACAACTGCCCATCTTTTAAAAAACAAACCTCATTGCAATCTTTAAACATGCTGATGCCTTTAGGCGTATTTATAATTTTTCCGTCACGTACCCAGAATACTTCTCCTCTTTCAGTTACACCAACAACATTTCCTTTATCATCAGCAGTCATCGACACCACATTTTTTATATTTTTAAATGTTTTTGTAACCTTTACGCCTCCACTGAGAGATACAACCGACAACGCCTCTGAAGTCCCTATATAATAATTTCCATGTGAATCACATACTATTTTTTTTACTGAATTTGAAAGCAGTCCATTTTGGTCATCCACAACATTAACAGCATCCTCATTGATAAAAATAGTAACACCGTTATCATTTGTTCCTACCCATAATCGTCCCTCCTCATCTACATACAGACAATTTACACTCTTGACAGAACTTACATCCTGAAAGCAGACAAACTTCGCTCCATCATACTTAAACAGTCCTGCATAAGTACCTATCCACAGCTTTCCATCCTTTGTCTGGGTGATATCATTCGCTTCACCGGACAAAAGCCCCTCTTCCTTTGAATACTGCGTCTGTATATAGGAATTATACTCTAAATATCCTTCCGAATTATTTTCTGATTTTGATTTTGAAATTTTCCCTGAATCTGTTTTGGAAATTTTCCCCGATTTCATCTCTGAAACTTTCATTGATTTTGTTTCTGCTGCCATTGAAGTATCTGTTTTTCCGCAACAGGCTCCTGCTGCAACTACAGCTAAAATGATTATTTCTGTTATTGTTTTAAATCTTTTTTTGAATTTTTTTCTGACATAATGAGCAATTTTGAGCAATAAATATATTATCTCCACAGTCAGCATCTTATCCATAAATTCCACACAAAACTGACCGGCTATATAAGAAATAAATTTTGGCAGGCCTTTATCAACACACAACATCATAACCTGATTTCCCCATACATTGCTTATCTTTCCGCTATATAACATTGCATTTATCATAACCGCCGTAACTGTTGAAAAGACGGCAAGTCCCATACCTAAAGTCATCGTTGTAAACTGTTTATCAAAAACTTTCTTTTTTGAATAATAACCTACAATAATACCCAACAGAGTCCCAACAATACAATAAACCAACTCCTGGTCAACAAATATTCCATAAATGATATTGTTGGTAAATCCAACAAATGCCCCACAGACAGGTCCATACAGATATGCAATCAAAAATGTTCCTATCGAATCAAACCACATCGGTAATACCAATTTTACGGCAAATTTCCTGCCCAAAATATCAATAAGTAATGCCGCCACAGCCGCAAAAATTATCATATATTCTTTTTTATTTTTCATTTGCATATTCTCCTCAGATTAATCATCACAAACTGTTCTTTATCTTTAACAACCGTTATCTTTTATCTTTCGCAAAAGAAACAAGCATTTCCTTGATTCTCGTAAGTTCAGTAATATAATCTTTATTCCTGTCTGACCCCCATATAAAACCGTTGGCATAGTAGGTACAGACAGCCATCATAACATGAACCGTCTCACGCATAAATTCTTCAAATGGTATATCAGTTCTAAGTGTATGGTCTTCTTTTGCTTTTTCATACATTTTAATAAATCTTGTATCCGCAGACAGCAATGAAGCATTAAAACCTTTAAGCTTTTTTCTATCGACACCTGAATGCGAAACAAAGTGATTAAAATTGTCATTAAATTGCAAAAGTGCTTTATGATTCACATACATGTCAATATAGCAATCCATCGTAAATATAAATCTGTCAATAGCAGGAATCTCACCTACTGATGAAATCGGTCTGTTTCTATCCAGCTCATCTAAATACTCTTTCCACTTTGCAGAATTGACTGCGATAACAAGATCAAGTTTACTGGGATAATGACGAAATACAGTAGCTCTCCCAACACCTGCTTCCCTTGCAATCTCCGCCATACTTGCAACTTCGATTTTTTCTCTTACAAATACATCAAATGCTGCATCTATTATCCTTTTTTCTTCTACCTCTCTCATAAACATTCCTTTCCATTGATACTCCTAGTCTTAATAATAATATGTATGCGGAAAAATTTCAAGTATTAGACATATTTCGAATTATTTTTGCTGTGGCTTTTTAACGCAAAAATTGATATAAACTTTACGGCTAATGGACGGCTCTCTGCCTCTAACGCCATTCGCTGAAAAGTTTATATCAATCTCTGCTGTTTACATATTTTTTTATTTTATGCAGTATACACCGCCTCAAACCATGCTTTTTTGCATCCAGTGCATTTGCCACCACACTTTCTACCGTCTTTTTAGCAATTTTTTTCTCTACAGGTACGCTGTGACATTTTCCTAATAACTTCTCTTACATACTCCTCTGGCTTTGAAACTTTTCTCGCTATATCATGTATAGACATATTACATTCTTCATATAAAATTTCAATTTTTCCTTTAAGTTCACCTTCACGCATTCCTTCACGCATTGCATTATTTATAGAATTTTCCCATGCTCTGCACAT
Organism: uncultured Lachnospiraceae bacterium; assembly: GCA_934320845.1. Taxonomy (GTDB): domain Bacteria; phylum Bacillota; class Clostridia; order Lachnospirales; family Lachnospiraceae; genus Butyribacter. The sequence continues at coordinate 43,871 of CAKRFU010000010.1, read as the reverse complement.
ATCAACCACCTCCTCTTTCTCTTCTCCGGTTATTTTTGAACCGGTTATCAGATTTATCAACTCCACAGCTTCTTTTTCAACATGTTTAAATCTTGTTTTTCCCTTTATCCAGCTGCCATCTTCATCAGATTGATGCTTTATAAATTGCAAAACCGAACCAACATCCGTCTTAAATTTATCATAGTCCTCATCTGAAATCTTTGCCGGTTCTATAAGATTTATCTTATAATTCGGAACATATGACAATAACTCATCATCATCCACTGATAACATCTCATGTATACTTTTGGCTCCATCCCAATCCTTGTCACCAAAATACACTACTAATGTGATTACAGGCATAAGTCTGTCAGCCTTTTTTAATCCGGACAAAAATTCCTCTGAATTTAACTTAATTCTTTTTTTATTTAACCCATTCCTATATGACCTCTTAGCCTCTTCCACTTGCTTTGCATACTGCAACGCATCATAAAGCATATTTTTTACTGCCATTGCATAATGGATTTTGTCCTGATTTTCTATTCCTAGAACAGCATACGCTGCCTTATCATCCATTGCCATTGTCCACAGCATAATATTGTCCCTTAACTTCTGCACTGCTATTTCTGCATCATTGCCATAAGGCAATGCAACCTCTGCCGTATCTATCTTCTGTAATTTTTCAGGTTTTATAACCTGTCTGCCATCATAAATATAAAAATTAAAAAAATCCGCTATTACATCTCTATGCGACATATACTGTTTTGTTGCTATATCGACTTTCCCCATACATGTCTCCTTTCATACATTATACATACCGTATATCCAAAATGCAATTCCACATAATCATTGTCTATAACCCCAGTGTGTTGACCTGTTGCTATTTAGCTAAATAACTTGCCTAAATTTTCGTTGTACTAGATACAGAATGATAACACACTCAAAATATAACCATCACTAAACATTTGTTCGTACATCTATAATAGCATCTGAATGTATGTTCGTCAATATAAATTTTCATGCATAACAAAGACTCGCTTGCGACTCTTTCGCGCTTGAGCGGAATGCGTAGCATTTATTATGTTATAAGAAACGACAAGTTTCCTATAACATAATAAAATCGCCACAGAATATCTGATAATAATCATAATATCCCATAGCGATTTTTTACTTTGTATGAAATAGTCTATTTTACGCTAAACTGATGTTACAGATTGCTTCATTGCCTGACAATTCACGCAATCCCACAAACATCTTATATCACTTCATTACTGAAGAAGTGAAAGTACACCCTGATTAGACTGATTAGCCTGTGCAAGCATAGACTGACCTGCCTGTAAAAGAATGTTATTCTTGCTGTATACAACCATTTCAGAAGCCATATCTGTATCACGGATACGAGACTCTGATGTCTGAGTATTCTCAGCAGCTGTATCAAGGTTTGCTATTGTATGCTCAAGACGATTCTGAACAGCACCGAGTTTACTTCTCTGTGCAGATACTTTCTTGATAGCTGCATCAATAGTTGTAGTAGCTTTCTTAGCACCATCCTGAGTAGCAATGTCAATCTTATTTGCATCTACACCGAGTGATCTTGCACTCATATCGTCAATAGTAAAGCTCATTGTCTGACCTTCATTGGCACCAATCTGGAGAGTAATTCCTGCATTTGAAGAAACACCATCATATCCATCCTGTCCCCATAATGCTTTTGTACTTCCAAGTCCTGCTCCATCCGCCATTGTAAGCTGACCAACTGTAGTAGCTCCACTTGTTGCAAACAATGTATTTGGAGCATCTGGAGTTGCTCCGCTTAAAGTTACATCGAAATCAAATCCTGCTGATTTAAGAATATCCTCTAAATCCTCAGCTGTGTACTCTTTACCGGCAGCAAGATGAATTTTATACGCACCTTTTGTAATAGCATTAGCAGCATCAGTAGTAATTGCTGTAGTTGTTTCTACCTCTTCTTTACCAGCTTCCTTGTCAAAAGCAAAATCAAATGTAGTTTCATTAAATTCTGCTCCATATTTGTTAGATGTAAATTTAATCTTGTTAGCACCTACAAATGTATCAGCAGCGACCTCTACTGCATCAGAAGATGCCTTAACACCTGCTTCCGTTGCTGTTCCAGCAGCTGCTGCATCTGCATTCAAAATTCCATTCTTTAATGTCACTTTTACTTCTGCTGGAGCACCTGTTGCCGTGCTGTCTTCCTGCTTTGCGTTTGATATAATATCATCAATCTCATCCTGAGTATAAACTTTATTGAGAGAAAGATTTAAAGTTAATGTTTTTCCATCTTTGCCCCAAATTGCTGTCTCCTGACCAACTTTTGTTGTTGCTGTAGTAGTAGTTGCCACCTTAATTCCTGCTACATTTGAAGTAACAAGTGCACCATCTAATGTAGCATCAACTACACCAAACTTTGGTCCAGAACCTGTTGTAGATGAGCTTCCACCCTGGCTTCCATCAAGAAGCTTCATTGTATTGAATTCTGTTGTGCTTGAAATTCTTGTAAGCTCTTCCTGAAGCTGACTGATTTCCTTCTGTACTGCCTCACGGTCATCATCTGTCTCTGTACCGTTTGATGCCTGTACTGAAAGTTCTCTCATTCTCTGGAGAATTGAGTGTGATTCATTTAATGCACCTTCTGCTGTCTGTATAAGTGAGATACCATCCTGTGCATTTGCAGAAGCTTTATTTAAACCACGAATCTGGCTTCTCATCTTCTCTGAAATAGAAAGTCCTGCCGCATCATCTGCTGCACGGTTAATTCTATAACCAGAAGAAAGTTTTTCTGTTGATTTTGAAAGCGAGCTGCTTGTTACTCCTAACATTCTGTTAGCATTCATTGCTGACATATTGTGCTGTACTATCATTGCCATAATAATTACCTCCGTGTTTTTCCGTTGCCATTCGCACCTGTAGTGCGGCTGGCAACTTGTCCTACGCTCCAAATCCGTTTGAAAGCGTATTCTAAAATCTGCTTTGTATTTTTATTTTTATATATAATAAAATCAATGCCTAGGTTCACTGATTCATTATCAAACTAAGAAAACTTAAATCATCCGCATTCAATGTAATTCCTTAAAATTAAATGTAATTTCTTATTTTTACTTCCTGCGGTATTTCTCCGGGTGCTCTTTTTCTTCATAATAAGAAGGAGCTTCACACTCTATCCCGTTTTCTTTCATATGCTTTCTAAGAGCCTTGCTTCTGACTATCTTTACATCTTTAGGTGCATCAATCATTATTCTGTGATGATTCCCCGTACCACCGAGAAAAATGATTTTCACATCATCACCAACCATCAGATATTCTTTGTTCTCAACTGAAAGTCTTAACATTTACATTACCTCCTTGTATTTAATGTCCGGCAGTCTTTTTCTCCAACGCTCTGACTTTCTATTTTTTATCAGACTGAATCAAAAAAACTTTTAAGGGAATACTTATCTATAACCCAAAACTGCTGTATCCTTGCCTTGTAAATCAAAATGTAACAGAATGGATATTGTGTTACATTTTTTATATTTTTGGAGATTGTTTTAGAAATGTTCTTTTATATTTAAAGACAAATACTTTGTATATTTATTTGGATATTTATAGAAAAATTTGATATAGCTGAAATTTATTATTATGAAATAATTTGATATATGATTTTATGAAAAAATATGCAGAATAAAAGATTTTTTAATATGGCAAACAGACACATAACCTCAAAAACAGTCATATAAATTATGTGTCTGTATCAAAATTTTATTTGTTTTTCTATTTAGTATAATTATAAATTTACAAGTTCAAAAACTTCGTCCCTGTCGTCCTGTTCTATTCCCAGATATCTTGTTGTTATCTTATATGATGAATGGTTATAAATACTTGTAAGAAGTGCCGGCGATACTCCCTTTTTCCATGCATGATATCCAAAAGTTTTTCTGAGTGAATGACTGCTCACCCTATGACCAATCATACATTTTTCTGCCGCATCTGATATTATCCGAAATGCTTGAATCCTGCTGATAGGCTTGTCTGTAGATTTCTGACCAAGAAAAATAAACTGCTCCATTATTTCACATAATTTCTTTTTCTTTGAAATGAGTTCTTTTAGAAATGAAGCCAAAGCCTCTTTCAGATTATTATTGATAAATACAATAGTTTTTTTGCCTGTTTTCTGTTCTTTAATATCAATATGAGATTTGAATGACAACAAACTTTCATTATATACATCTTTCCAACGAAGTTTTAATATATCTGAAATACGCAAAGCCGTATTAAGCCCGCATATTATAAGAAGGCTGTTTCTTTTATTAGGTTTTACCTCAGAATAATATTCTCTTATCTTATTCAATTCCACAATATCTCGAATAGGCTGAGTAGTTTTCATCTCTGTAAATCCATCCTTTCAACTTTTTATATTTTTTTTAATAATTTTCAAAAAATGCTAAAGTATCAATTTTGACTGCCGATAAATAATGTGTAAGAAAAAAATGTAACACAATATCCATTGTGTTACATTTTTTATTTTCAACATTCAAAAAATAAATTAACTAAAAGAAAAAAGCTGCCACATTGCAAATATTTAAAATAATATCTGCAATATGACAGCTTTTTTAATTTGTGTCTTTCATAACAATGCTATTTGCCTTCGTTCAGAAGCAAATAGCCGTGCGAAAATAAGCTATCAAGCTTATTTTTTCGCACTATTGTCTTACCTTTATGTGTACTTCACGAAGCTGCTGCTCGCTTACTTCGTTTGGTGCTCCACACATAAGATCCTGTGCGTTTCCATTCATTGGGAATGGTATTATCTCACGAATATTTTCTTCATTACGAAGAAGCATTATCATACGGTCTACTCCCGGTGCCATTCCTGCATGTGGTGGTGCTCCAAACTGGAATGCATTATAGAGTGCTCCAAATTTTTCTTTCAAATCTTCTTCTGTATAACCTGCTATTTCAAATGCCTTAACCATAATGTCAAGGTCATGATTACGAACTGCTCCTGATGAGAGCTCGATTCCATTACATACAATATCATACTGATATGCAAGGATTTCTGAAGGCTCTTTTGTATTTAATGCTTCAAGCCCTCCCTGTGGCATTGAGAATGGGTTGTGAGTAAAGATATATTTCTTCTCCTCATTGTCATACTCATACATTGGGAAATCATTTATATAACAGAATCTATAGCTGTTCTTCTCGATAAGGTCAAGTCTGTTTCCAAGCTCTGTACGAATCTGTCCTGCATAAAGGGCTGCCTGTGCTTCTCTGTCTGCGATAAAGAAGATAGTATCTCCCGGTGTAAGTCCCGCTATATCTGCGATTTCCTGTTTCATATCATCAGGGATGAACTTATCAATAGGTCCCTTGTATGACTTATCTTCAAGCACTTCAAGATAACCAAGACCACCCATTCCGATAGACTGAGCAAATTTAAGAAGCTTTTCATGCTGACCTTTTGAAAGTTTTGCATGAACATTTATTGCACGAACTGTCTTTCCGTGGAAAGGTTTAAATGTACATCTCTGGAAGAAGTCTGTAACATCGACGATACGAAGCGGATTTCTAAGGTCAGGCTTATCTGAACCAAACTCAAGCATAGCCTGTTTGTAGCTGATGATAGGATAAGGAGCCTGCGTAACTTCATATCCTTCAGGTGCAAATTTTTCAAATGCTGCCGTAAGAACTTCCTCGCCAACTTTAAATACATCTTCCTGTGTTGCAAAGCTCATCTCAAAGTCAAGCTGATAAAATTCTCCCGGTGAACGGTCTGCTCTCGCATCCTCATCTCTGAAACAAGGTGCTATCTGGAAATACTTATCAAAACCTGACACCATAAGAAGCTGCTTATACTGCTGTGGTGCCTGTGGCAATGCATAGAATTTACCCTTAAATTTACGCGATGGAACGATATAATCTCTTGCACCCTCAGGTGATGATGCACAAAGAATAGGTGTCTGAATCTCTAAAAATCCCATGTCTGTCATCTTCTGACGAAGAAAACTGATAACATTTGAGCGGAATATCATATTGTCACGAACCTTTGCATTTCTAAGGTCAAGATAACGATATTTAAGACGAACATCTTCTCTTGTCTCTTTTGATGTCATTATCTCAAAAGGAAGCTGTCTGTAAACTCTTCCAAGCACTTCAACTTTGTGTGCCTCAAGCTCGATAGTTCCTGTAGGGATTTTAGGATTGTATGTCTCCTCATCTCTATGTTCTACAACACCTTCAACTGAGATACAATCCTCTTTGCTTATTCCCTCAAGGAGTTTTGTGTCACGCATAACCACCTGCATAACACCATACATATCTCTAAGGTCAACAAATGATACACCACCATGGTCACGAATATTTTCAACCCATCCGGCAAGTCTTAATGTTTCACCGACATTGCTCTCGCTAATGTCGTTCAATGTTTTGTCACGATAAATGTTTCCTACGTTCATTTTTACCTCCTAAAAAATCAGACAAGAAAATATTTGATAAAGAAAAAAGTCCGCCCTAAACTTAAAAGTTCAGGACGAACATATCATTGTCCGCGGTACCACCCGAATTACTGTCTTGTCAGTCACTTATATGCTGTCTTTCGTGCAGCTTACGGCTCACCTACTGACAGCCAATGCTGTGTTCAGTTTGCTGCTGATAGAGTGTTATTCACATGAATTCACTTTGCGAAGCTCTCACCATCCTTCACTCGCTTTGAACGATAAATCATGCTACTTCTCTCCGTCGTCGCATTTGCATAACTAGAATGATTATATAATGGTATCATTGGAATTGTCAATCATTTTTTCGTTTAAGCGTTTATCTATATCCCAAACTTTCCTCTGACTTCATCAAAAGTCTTTACAGGCTGCATATTTTCATGCGGCTCACACAATATCTTATCCATAAATACCGTGTCAAACCACCTGTCAAACTTATATCCGCTGTATGCAAGCTTTCCTGAAAGTTTATATCCCATACTCTCATGGAAATGCACACTTCTGTAAACATCATTGTCTGCTTCTGTCATAGGCGGTGTGATAAGCGCAATTGCTTTTACAATCCCCTGCGCCTTAAGAATTTCCTCAAGATACGAATATAGTTTTCTGCCAACACCGTTTTCCCTGGCATTGTGATCAAGATATATAGTCATCTCTGCATCCCAGCTATATGCAGCTCTCGGATGATACTTTCCAGCATAGGCATATCCAATGATTTCTCCATCTGACTCCGCAACAATATATGGATGTGTTTTAAGCGTATTTGAAATTCTTTGCTTAAATTCGTCAAGTGACGGTACTTCGTACTCATAAGTAATAGCTGTTTCTTTTACATAATAACCATATATTTCAAGCAATCTTTCTGCATCTTCTATTTTTGCTGCTCTTATATTTATCTGTGTGTCCATTTTTCTTTCCTCCATATACTATAAAATATGCATTTGTGAAACCTGCATTATCCTATAAGCACCTTTTTTCCCTCAATATATAATCAAAAACTCCCAATACATTATCATTAGTAATATCGGATGTATCATACAATCTCCTTGACTATCTGTCACTTAAATTAGGTTTATTATAAATGCCAACAGAGAGTTCCACAAGCGGAACTCTCTGCCACACCATAATCTTTCCTACATTCCAAACAACCCAAGCAGCTTTTCAAAGAAACTTTTTTCACTATTATGTCAAATCATTTTATGCTTCTTCTCTTAGTTTTTTGGCTGCAAGCACCATATTTCTAAGACTTGCATCTGACTCTTTCATTCCTCTTGTCTTTAATCCACAGTCAGGATTTACCCAGAGTTTATCTCTTTCTATTTTTGTAAGCATGATTTTTAATACATTTGTTATCTCCTCGACTGACGGTACTCTAGGTGAATGAATATCATATACTCCGGGGCCTACTTCTGTCTCGAAATTGTTTTCTCTGAGTGAATCCAATATCTGGAGGTCTGAGCGTGATGCCTCAAATGTGATTACATCCGCATCCATATCGTCAATAGCAGGAATTATATCTGTAAATTCACTGTAGCACATATGCGTGTGTATCTGAGTTTCAGGCTTTACACCACTGTGGGTAAGACGAAATGCAGGTATTGCAAAATCAAGATATTCCTTATACCAGTCTGTTTTTCTAAGTGGAAGTTTTTCTCTTAAAGCCGCCTCATCTATCTGTATCACTTTGATGCCATTTGCTTCAAGGTCGAGAACCTCATCCCTTATCGCCAATGCAATCTGTGATATTGACTCTTTTATAGATATGTCCTCTCTAGGGAATGACCAGTTAAGTATTGTAACAGGCCCTGTAAGCATACCCTTCATAAGCTTCTTTGTAAGTGACTGTGCATAAACTGACCATTCTACTGTTATAGGCTTATCTCTGTACACATCTCCCCATATGACAGGCGGTTTAACACATCTTGTTCCATACGACTGAACCCATGCTTTCTGCGTAAACAAAAATCCTCCAAGCGACTCTCCGAAATATTCTACCATGTCGTTTCGTTCATATTCACCGTGTACAAGTACATCAATACCTATTTCTTCCTGCCAGCTTACACATTCGGCAATCTTCTTCTTATTAAATTCAATATACTCCTGCTCTGTCTTTTCCCCTCTCTTAAATGCAGAACGGTTTGCCTTAACATCCTTTGTCTGCGGAAACGAACCTATTGTAGTTGTTGGAAATTCAGGAAGCTTAAACTCTTCCTTCTGAAGTTTCTGACGCTCACTTCTCTTTGGAAGTCTTACATAATCATCTTCTCCTACCTTTGAAAGACGCTCACTTACACTTGCGTTTGTACAATTTCTGTTACCGTTGAAAAGTTCATGATTTTTCTTGTATGCTTCATCATCACAATAATTTTTATTGTCAGCAAGTTTTCCAAGTTCATTAAGTTCAACAAGCTTTTCCTTAGCAAATGAAAAATATGCAGTATACTCTTTTGAAAGTTTTTCTTCATTATCTAATGTATATGGCACATGAAGAAGTGAGCATGATGTTGAAATCACTGTGTCAATGCCTTTATCTGCTAATTCATTTACAACCTTTAATGTTTTGTCATAATGATTTTTCCAGATATTTTTACCGTTTACAAGACCGGCAAAAAGCACCTTATCCTTTGGAAAACCAAATTTTGAAACAAGTTCATATGACTGTTTTCCCTCAATAAAATCAATTCCGATTCCTGCAAATGACATTTTTATAACATCCTCATAAATGTCACGTATATCTCCAAAATATGTCTGCAGTAATATTTTTGTATCTGTACTGCAAGCAAGCAACTCATCATAAATTTCATGGAATAATTTTTTATCCTCGTCACTCATGTCAAGTACAAGTGCCGGCTCATCAAACTGAACCCATGCAATCTGCTTTTTCTCACATGTCTGTAACAGTTCTTTGTATGCCTTCACAATATCGCCTACATAATCTGCTGCCGATTTATTTCCTGTATATCTGCACAATTTTAACATTGTATACGCACCCGTAAGCATAGGCTTAGTTGTAATTCCAAGTTCCTCTGCCTCGTCATATTCATTCCAAATCTTGTTGCCTGACAGTTTTATCTGTGTATCATCTTCAACCTCAGGCACAATATAATGATAATTTGTATTGAACCATTTCTTCATAGCAAGTGCTTTAACATCACCATGCTCTCCCTGATATCCTCTTGCCATTGAAAAATATGTATCGAGTTCTGACAATCCCAGTTCTTTGTATCTTTTTGGTATAATATTTAACAATACTGCTGTGTCGAGCACAATATCATAAAACGAGAAATCATTACTTGAAATAAAATCAATTCCCGCACTTTTCTGCATATTCCAGTGTGTTTTTCTAAGTTCAGCCGCTGTCTGTTTTAACAGCTCCTCATCAATTTCATTTCTAAAATATTTTTCAGAAGCAAATTTAAGCTCTCTCAATGTTCCGATTCTCGGGAAACCAATAACTGATGTTTTCATCTCTAACCTCCATTTATGCAATCTCTATCCCAAATACTCCAAAAAACTGCCCCCCCTCAATCTCTGAGAAAAACAGCATCTTTTCAGTGACTTTATTATAATTAAATTTCCCGCAATCGTATAATACATAAAAAAATGGGTTAGCCATAGTTTTAAACTATATCAAGTAACATTTAAAAATGGATGTTATGAGAATTTTCCTAATAACGTAAAAATGGCTCTATCCCATCTTTCACAAAACAGGATAAAGCCGTTAAATAAAATCACCCTAAATATTTTTTCAAAGACTCAAGGTAAGTCTCACCTAGTCTGCTAAGCATTCCTTTCTTATGCATAATATAACCTATGCGCATATCCCCCTCATCCGCTAACGGTACTGCTATTATATCCTTACCGTTTAATTTTTTGTCTATAACTCCACTGCAAACGGTATAACCGTTTAGTCCTATGAGCAGATTAAACAGTGTCGCTCTGTCCCTCACTCGTATATTTTTCTTCCTCTCAGATGCCGAGAAAATTTCCTCCGAAAAATAGAATGAGTTGTGCTCTCCCTGTTCAAATGAAAGATATGGGTACAGTTCAAGTTCACTGTTCGTAATTATCTTTTTATCTGCAAGCGGATGTTTCCTGCTTATGAACACATGCGGTTTTGCCACAAATAACTGCGTAAATTTAAGTTCATGAGTTTTTAAAATTTTATTTATGACTGTCTCATTAAAATCATTCAGAAAAAGAATACCTAACTCACTTCTCATTTTTGCGACATCTTCAATTATTTCGTAAGTCTGCGTCTCTCTTAGCGAAAAATCATATTCGTCCTGTCCGTATTTTTTTATAAGGTCTACAAATGCATTTACCGCAAATGAATAATGCTGTGTCGATACACAGAACTGCTTCTTTCCACCTGCATTTTTCTTGTATTTATCCTCCAAAATTGCCGCCTGCTCTAGCACCTGTCTTGCATATCCCAAAAAATCTTCGCCCTCTTTTGTAATGCTTATGCCTTTATTTGTTCTATTGAAAATAACTATGTTCATCTCATTTTCAAGTTCATGTATCGCACTCGTAAGGCTCGGCTGTGAAATATACAGTTTATTTGCCGCCTCGGTAATCGTTCCCGTTTTTGCAACCATCGTCACATATCTTAGCTGTTGTAATGTCAAATTTTCCCCTTCTTTCCAAATCCAGATGCTTGTTATATACACTTTTAATTCTATTACAATTGTATCAAAAAAATGTAAGCAAGACCATAATAAGTTACAACGGCAACAAGGTCATTTACCGTTGTGATAAGTGGGCCTGATGCTACTGCCGGGTCAATTTTTATCTTGTGGAAAAACATAGGAATTACAGTTCCTACCATACTTGAAATCAACATCGCAGCCATAAGTGAAACGCCTACACATCCTGAAATTGCAAACGCTCCCATAATACTGTATCCTTTAAACATATGGATATATGCACCCAGCAATGTAAGTGCCATAACACCGAGTATTCCACCGTTTAAAAGACCAACTCTCATTTCTTTCACAAGCAAAAACAGTTTTTGTTTTCCGGTAAGATTTTCATCCATCAAAACACGGATAGTAACAGCAAGTGACTGTGTTCCGACATTTCCCGCCATGTCAAGTACCAGCGACTGAAAACATATAACTATCGGAAGCACCGCTACCACATTTTCAAACATTCCTACAACTGATGATACCAAAACACCTAAAAACAAAAGTATTATCAGCCACGGCAGTCTCTTTTTCATGCTTTGAACAGTTGTTTCTTTCAAATCTTCCTCTGCTGTAAGACCTGCCAGTTTAGCATAATCTTCTCCCATTTCATCATCGACAATATCAACAATATCTTCTGATGTTATTACTCCTAACAACTTTTTTTCCTTCGACAATACAGGAATTGAGTCTTCTGAATAATCCACAATCTGTTCTATACATTCATCAAGTAACTCATGGTCTGTCACATAAGGATAAGAGTTGATAACTATCTCTTCAAGGTTATCATTTTCTCTCGCTATGATAAGATCTTTTAAATCTATTGCCCCAGCAAACCTCTCTGACTCGTCCTCAACATATATAGTCATGATATTATCGTTATCGCCTGCCTGACGAACAAGTTCACTCATTGCCTGTCTTACTGAAAGCCCTTTCTTTATGCAGACATAATTCGTCGTCATGTATCTGCCGATTTCATCCTCATCATATGAGAGAAGCATTTTCACGTCTGCCGCCGCGTCATCATCAAGTCTTTTTTCTATCTCATTTTTTATCTCTGTATCAAGCTTTTCAAGAATTTCAACCGCATCATCCGAGTCCATAAATGAGATTATCTTTGCCGCATCTTCAATCGAAATTTCTTCTAAATATCTTTCCGGTTCGTCCAGATATGCAAATATTTCCGCTGTTTTCTGAAATCCTAACAGACCGTATATTTTTTTCGCTCATTTTCTGTAAGCTGTGCTATTATATCCGCTATATCATTTTCATGATAATTTGACAGACACTCCAAAATTTCATTGTCATTTTTGTTCTTTCTTATAATGTTTATGATGTCAAAATATTTTCTGTTCATGTGTAACACCTCCGTAAAATGTGTAAAAGGAACAAAGAGTCGCTTGCGACTCTTTCGCGCTTGAGCAGAATGCGTAGCATTTATTTCTTTTCCGCGAAATGCGCATCCTCACGGAGTGTTTTTTATGTTATAGGAAACGAGAAGTTTCCTAATAACATAAAAAAGCACCCTAAACAGTGCTTTCTACATGAACAATATTTATGAAATCACATCACTATTTCAACAAAATGTGCATCATTTATAAACATGGCTAAAAATCTCATGCGACAGCCATGCCACTTGTTCACGATATAAAACACTGTTGTTAATACCTCGTCCAAAACTGTCATTACTGTCCATGAAATTCACCTCCGTATCAAAAAAATCCTAACACACTATAACATCATGTCAGGATTTTTTCAAGTTTTTTTCTTAAAGAATATTCTTAAATTTTTTTAAATAATTTTCTTAATAAGACCTGCACCTATGGCATAAGGTCCTGTGTGAACACATATTGTTGCACCGATATGTGCGATATTAGTTTCCTCTTTAAGACCCAATTCACGCATAACTTTGTCAAACTCTTTCTTGTATTCAAGTCCCTCTTCCCTGTCATATCCATATCCTACTGTATAGACATAGTCATTTGGGTCCTCGCCATTTTCCGCAAAATAATTTTTAAATAATTCATATGTTTTAAGTATCGATTTTTTGCGGCTTCTCGCAATGCCTGATGCATCTATTGAACCATCTTTAAGCGTAATTATTGGCTTTAAATTCAATGCGCTTGATGCCACACTCGCTACTTTTCCTATTCTTCCTCCATGTTTAAGATAATCAGTGTTTCCTACGGTAAAAAATATTCTTCCCGTTGCAAGGTACTCCGGTGATGTAAGCTTTTCTACAGCTTCCTCATAAGTTGCTCCGGACTTCTTTAATTTTGCCGCTTCTATTACATAAAGTCCCTGCAATACAGTCGCACCGAGTGAGTTAATAACCGTGATCTTTGCATCCGGATATTCTTCACAAACAATCTCTTTTGCATTGCACGCTGAATTATACGAACCGCTTAAAGATGTCGTAATACATACACAAATAACAGCTCTGCCCTCTTTCGCATGAGGAGTAAATGCATCCACATAATTCTGTACTGAAGGCAGTGAAGTCTTAGGATACTGTTTTGGGAAATCAACCATTTTCCTGTAAACATCATCTATTGCAATCTCTTCTACTTCTTTCTGGTAATTCTCTTCGTCAAATGATATATAAAAAGGTACAACTTCTATATCGTATTTTTCTCTTAAACTCTGCTCAAGGTCGCAAGAGCTGTCACTGATTATCTGATAATCCATGGCAAATCCTCCATATTCCGATTCGTTCAACTTATCGATTAAACGGTAAATCCATTTTAATCATTTATTTAAATTTCAATCAACTTTGTGTCAATTTCCATTTCATGTAGTTTTCATTACTACATTGTACCATATCCATGACGATTGTCAACCGATTAAAGCTTTTTATTGTGTGTGAACAGTAACTTTTATTGTTCAAATCTGCTTCCGCATTTCGGACATATGTTACCCTTTGTAAAGACGTGGCCACAACGGTAACAGCACTTCACCTTATGCTCCTGCTTTGACATATATTCAACACTTCTTGATTCCGGTTTCAGTTTCAGATAATCAACAAATCCATCAAGTACCTCTGCCATGTTTTTTTCATCGTTCTTATTTAATGTACACGGCATTTTTACACTTCCTTTTGAAGAGTGCTCAATCATAAGACCTTTCTTTTCTGAAAAAACTCTGTCTATATTTTTCACATCTATAGAACCTGATTTTATAAGTCCCTTGTAAAATACATGGTCAGGTGTAATTATAAATCCTTCTTTTCCACTTCCAAACATTGACGAATCACATATGACAATCGGATACTCATATGTACCTGTCGCATAAGCGTATGTACTTACTGCAACCTTTACAAACGAAGTTTCCTTATCACCTTTATCCTCATCTCTCATTTTCCTGATGTCATAAAAATGAAGCTTTGACATATCCGATATTTTTCCATCAAGGTCACGTTTAAGTTTTTTTACAAGAAGCTCACATTCCTCCGTTTTTAGTGCCGTCAGTTTCTTGTCTATAAGCTGGAGCATATTTGATTTGAGTTCAGGCAGAAAAATTCCTTTTTCAATTTCTTTAAGTGCCTTAACGCCCTCATCAAATGTTATATCCTCGGGATTTGGACATATTCCCCTGAGTTTTGCCTCATCAATCGCATAAACACGCTTTCTAAGTCCCTCCACAAATCTGTCGGAATTGCGTTTCTCATACTCTCCGTTCTTTATTTTCTCCATCATTTCCAACAAATCATTTCTGTTATCTCTGTCAACACTGCCAACAAGCTTATTTAATTCATCAAACTCAACTTTATCACGTTTTGTATCAACAATTTTTATATATGGATTGACATCTATCTGCGTATATGTCATAAGTTTTTCTTTTGTTCTTTTATATCTGTCAAAATTTATATTTCCCGGAAGATGTGAAAGCATATATTCTATTTCTCTTTTTGCTGCCGCCTTGCAAAGCTTTGTCAGCACTTCAATATAATGATTTTTCTCCTGCTCACTTCCATTTGATGCCTTAACCTTTTTAATATTTTCAACTATCTCCGAATACTTTGCTGTTCTGCTCTCGTCTGTTATCCTGTCAAAAAATGATACCCTGTTGTCTGCCGTTTTACCATCCTCTTTGACCTCTTTTTTAGCAGACTCATCATCTTCTATATTTTCCTCTTTTTGATTTTGTTCTGTTATTTCAGTTTCGTTGTCTCCATGACTGTCATTTTCTTTTTTTATTTCATTTTCTCTATTGTTATCATTATGACTTTCTTTTATTGTTTCATTTTCTTTTTCTGTTACTGATACTGATTTTTCTTCACTGCCGTTTTTAATTTCCTCGGTATCTTTATTTTTTAAATCAGGCTCAGACAGTGTTTTATTTTCCGTTTTTTTAGCATTCCTTCCGAAAAATATACCCTTGCCTTTGCTTTTTTCTTTATTTTTATTTCGTGAATTTTTATCTTTTTCCAAAGATTTTGTCTTTTTATTCTCAAATGCATCAGAAGCTGCATCCGCTTCTGATATTTCATCTTCTGAATAAGCATCTTCTTTTAAAGTTGTCTGAGCCACATTTTCAACAACTTGCTGTTCACTATTTAATTGTGTATTGTCTTCTTTATTCTCTTCTGATAAGACCTCTCCATCACACGCATTATCCCCCTTTACTTCATCACTTTCCTTTTCATCATCCTCCCTCTCGTTACTTCTTCTGCCAAACTCTCCCATTTTTTTATTTCTCATCTTTTCACGATACTCAAGTTCCTGTTCTATTATCGCAAGAAATCTCTCCTTTTCATAATCAGAAAAGAAACCTTCATCCATCTGGGCAAGTATCTGTTCAAGTTCTTCATCCGTCAGAAGTTCCATTTTTCTGCATCGCTCACTAAGCCGTTTTCCAAGTGACGATACATTCTTTTCATAATCAGCCTCATACATATTAAAATTACAGTTTCCTGTTTTGGCACCTTTTTTTCCTAAAAGCAGAACGTAATCCCTTGCCGCATATTCATCATTGTCAAAATCAAGAACATATGCTTCACCTTCTCTTAAAAGTTTCCCCGGCTTTGCCGTATAAAATTTTTTGCAGTTGTCACATGTATAAGCTCTCGTTATATAAACACGTCCGTCATCAGTATCTATTACATTTTCTTTTCTCTGAGGATAAACAACCATGTGCAGATGTTCCCCACAATCCGGACACTCATACGGAACCATATAAAAATTATTTCCTATTCTGTGCGAGTTTGCATATTTTTTATCAACATCTTCACGGTTAAACTGAAATTTTCCCGAGTTCCATTTCATATTGTGCCACAAACCCGTACCTTTTCTTTCTTCTTCGACATTTATTCCGGTTGTATCTTCTGTATCTTTCTCTGTACTGTTCCTACTGTTATCCTCTTTAGTCTTTTTCTCTGTTTCGTTCTTACCGTTATCCTCTTTTGGGTTTGCAGCTTCACGCTTTATATCACGCTGTTTTTGTATATAATCAATACACTTTTCCATTGCATCTTCAAATGTAATCTGAATACCGTTTATAAAAAATTTAAAACTTGTCTTTGTGAAATATGTCTCTACATCTATTTCTTTATAAATCTGCGAAAAAAGTGCAGCAAGAACCATATAATCCTGTTCAACATTCAATCCCTTTATAGCTCCCCACTTACCAAACGGATATAAAAGCATATTTATAATATTGGTAATAAGTTTATTGTTTCCCATCTCAAAAGCATTTGCCCTGTCAAATTCCAATTCTTCAATATCTGAATAAACTCTTCTTGCTGCAAGTTCAAAATACATTGAGCGCACTCTTCCCACAAGTATCATAGTATTTTTTCGTATAATAATGTCCCCGTTCCACTCTACGCGCTCTCTCATCGCCGCTATTATTCTCTGATAAACTTTAACAATCTCATCATTTGCCTTTATACAAACCATACCATCCCTCTTTTCTCTATCATGAAAATTTTACACACTCTTAATATTACATCTGCTTTTAACCCTTGCATCATAACATTACATTAGCTTCTCAAGTTCCTTTGCAAGTCCGTCATCATCATTGCTAAACTCAGTAATAATATCGGCAACGGCTTTTACATCATCAGTCCCGTTGCACATGCAGACGCCAACACCGCACTCATCAACCATTTCAAGGTCATTTGTAGTATCGCCAAATGCAATAACTTTTGAAATATCATATCCATATTTTTCGCAATAATATTTAATCCCATATACTTTTGACAATTCCAGGTGGACAAATTCAAACATATCGGTCTGAGATTTGAATGCACGATACTTTTCAGATTTATGTGCCTCATAAAATTTTTCCACATCACTCATTTTTTCAGGTGGTGTACTCAATACAAGTTTACTTTGGGGAGTTTTGACCTCTTTTCTCATATCGCACAAATGAATTCCAAGAAAATTATTTTTTGCCGCCCTCTCAATGGTAGAATCGTTTCTTACCGCATAACAATCCTCACCCTGATAAACATAGGGATTTAAATCAAAATGTTTATATGTTTCAATTATCTCAAAAATTGTCCGCACATCGAGTTTAAAAAAACCTCTTTCCTCTCCGTCTGAAACATCATAAAGTTCTGCCCCGTTTGATGCAACCATAAACTGTATAATATCAGAAATTCCCAAATTCTCTACAGTTCTCCTGACCCCAAGTATAGGACGCCCTGATGCTATACCTATCTTCATTCCCTTTTCTTTCTGTCTCCTCAAAACATTTTTTGTATATTCACTCACTTCTTTATTGTCATTAAGAAGTGTACCATCCATATCCATAACTATTACATGTAAATCAGACATATTTTCAGCTCCATTTCATATATGTGTTTTGAAATAATTATATCATAAATTTTCCAAAAAAACTGACAGACTAATTTTAAGCCTGCCAGTTTTTATAAATTCATTAAATCATTTAATTCTTATATTATGATGTTGGAGCCAAAAACTATTTTGACCACAACTAATGCCACGGATTGCTTCATTGCTATCGCTTTTGACCCTTGCATTATATTATTCTGAAAGTCCGCCTGTCATTTCTTTTACATAATCATAGATATACTTTCCTGCTTCTTCTCCGTATTTTGCCACAATTTTTATGATTGCACTTCCGACTATCGCACCGTCTGCAATTTTTGTATATTTATTTACCTGCTCCGGTGTGTTTATTCCAAAACCTACTGCTGCTGGTGTATCTGTAACTTCCTTTATTGATTTAACTATACTTTCAATGTCAGTTTTTATCTCACTTCTGACACCTGTTACACCCATTGATGAAACAACATAGATAAAGCCTTTTGCTTCTTTTGCTATCATCTGGATACGTTTCTCTGATGTAGGGGCTATCATTGAAATAAGATACATTCCGTATTTTTCTGCTATCGGCGCAAGTTCATTCTTTTCCTCATATGGAATATCAGGTATTATAAGTCCGTCTATTCCTACTTCCTGACATTTTGCACAGAATTTATCATAACCATACTTGTAAAGCGAGTTTGCATATCCCATAAATACAAGCGGTATGTCCGTTTTAGTACGAAGTGATTTCACCATCTCAAAAATTTTATCTGTTGTACATCCGCCTGAAAGTGATCTTATATTTGCATCCTGAATAACAGGTCCCTCTGCTATCGGATCTGAGAATGGTATTCCTATCTCAACAAGTGCTGCTCCTGCTTTTTCCATCTCAAGAATAAATTCCTCAGTCTTTTCAAGGTTTGGATCTCCTGCTGTTATAAACGGTATAAATGCTTTTTTATTTTCAAATGCTTTACTTATTCTATTCATGTAAATCAATCCCCCTGTATCTTGCAATTGCTGCTACATCTTTATCACCACGTCCTGAAAGACAACATATTATTATCTGATCTTTATCCATCTTTGGTGCTATCTTCATCACATGTGCTACTGCATGTGAACTCTCAATAGCTGCGATAATTCCCTCTTCTTTTGCAATATATTCAAATGCGTTTACAGCCTCCTCGTCAGTTACCGGAACATACTCAGCTCTTCCTATATCCTTAAGATATGCGTGCTCAGGACCCACTCCCGGATAATCAAGCCCGGCTGAAATCGAGTAAACAGGTGCTATTTGTCCATATTCATCCTGACAAAAATATGATTTCATTCCATGGAATATTCCTTCTGAACCTGTTGCCATTGTCGCAGCCGTTCTGTCAGTATCAACTCCAAGACCTGCCGCTTCACATCCTATAAGCTTTACATCTTTGTCATTGATAAATTCATAGAACATTCCCATTGAATTACTTCCACCGCCTACACAAGCCATTACGACATCAGGCAGTCTGCCTTCCTTTTCAAGTATCTGCGCTCTGGCCTCACGGCTTATAACACTCTGAAAATCTCTTACTATAGTAGGGAAAGGATGTGGTCCCATAACCGAACCGAGAACATAGAGTGTGTCATCAACCCTGTTAGTCCACTCTCTCATACATTCGTTTACGGCGTCTTTAAGAGTTTTTGTTCCTGTTTCAACAGGATGAACTTTTGCTCCAAGAAGTTCCATACGATATACATTAAGTGCCTGACGAATTGTATCTTCCTTCCCCATGTATATCTCACATTCAAGGTCGAGAAGTGCTGCTGCTGTCGCTGTTGCAACACCATGCTGACCTGCACCTGTCTCTGCAATAATTCTTGTCTTGCCCATCTTCTTTGCGAGAAGTGCCTGACCAAGTACATTGTTTATCTTATGTGAACCGGTATGATTTAAGTCTTCTCTTTTAAAATAAATCTTTGCTCCGCCTAAATCTCTTGTCATCTTCTCAGCATAATAAAGAAGTGACGGTCTGCCTGCATATTCTCTAAGAAGTGTATCGAGTTCTTTGTTAAACTGCTCATCCTTCTTATAAAATTCATATGCTTCTTCAAGTTTTTGTATCTCATTCATAAGTGTTTCAGGTATGTACTGCCCACCGTGAACACCAAATCTTCCTTTACTCATCCTTTTTATCCTCCATAATCTAACTGAATATTTCAGCCGGTTTTCATCATATCAATTTTAGACCTGTCCTGCTTTTATAAGTGATTTCAGAGTTTCTATACGACTCTCTCCTGCACGCATCATCGTCTCACCGATAAGTACACCGTCAACTTTTCCTATTGCAAGCTCTCTAATCTCTTTCTCGCCTTTTATACCACTTTCAGAAACAAAAGTAATATCTTCAGGCACAAGATTTCTAAGTCTTAAGCTGTTGTTTATATCAACGGTAAAATTCCTCAAGTCCCTGTTATTTACACCTATAAGTCTTGCCCCTGCCGCTATCGCTCTTTTTACTTCCTCTTCATCATGGGTTTCAACAAGAGCACTAAGTCCCAGACTGTCTGCTATCTGCATATATTTTTTAAGGCTTTCATCATCAAGTATGGCACATATGAGAAGTACCGCATCTGCACCGATAACCTTGGCTTCATATATCATATACTCATCAACAGTGAAATCTTTTCTTATAATAGGAATATTTACTTCTGCCCTTATTTCCTTTAAATACTCATTACTCCCCATAAACCAGAACGGTTCGGTAAGTACCGATATGGCACTTGCACCGCCTTTTTCATATTCCCTGGCAATCTCGACATAAGGAAAATTTTCCGCTATAAGTCCCTTGGACGGTGAAGCTTTTTTCGCCTCACATATAAAAGAAAGGCTTCCCTCCTTAATGGCATTTTCAAACGGAAATCCAGTATTACTTTCAAGACTCTCTGCTTTCTTTTTCATGTCCTCGAGTGAAGTTTTCTTTTTCGCCTCTGCTACACGTTCCCTTGTCTTTGCCGCAATCTCTTCTAATATATTCAACGCTAAAATTTCTCCATTTCTCTGTATTAACAATTACTGTCTTTTATAAACTGTTCAAGTTTAGTTTTAGCCTTTCCGCTCTTTATCATTTCCCTTGCCTTTTCAATTCCCTGCTCTATTGTAATTCCATCTGTTGCAATGTAGATTGCAGCTCCTGCATTTAAAAGAACCGCATCCATTTTTGGTCCTTCCACTCCATCTAAAATTTCTCTTGCTATCTGTGCATTTACTGCAGGCTCTCCACCGACAAGGTCATCCTTTGTGCATCGCTTAAATCCAAACTGCTCCGGTGTTATTTCATAATTTTTAAACTCACCATCTCTATATTCACATACCTTTGTAGGTGCAGAAAGTGAAATTTCATCAAGACAATCCATTCCATAAACAACCATAAGCTTTTTCAAACCTAAATTTTTAAGTACATGTGCAAGCGGCTCTACAAGTTTTTCATCATATACACCCATAAGCTGCATATTTGCTCTTGCAGGGTTTGAAAGAGGTCCGAGTACATTAAACATTGTACGGATTCCCATCTCTTTTCTTACTGCACCGACAAAACGCATTGCCGGATGATACTTCTGTGCAAACAGGAAACATATTCCGTCTTCTTTCAACAGTTTTTCACTCTGTTTTGGTTCAATATCAATCTTTACTCCGAGTGCTTCAAGACAATCAGCAGTTCCGCACTTGCTTGAAGCAGCTCTGTTCCCATGCTTTGCGACATGAACACCTGCTGCCGCAGCTACTATTGCCGAAAGTGTTGATATGTTAAATGAATTAGCTTTATCCCCGCCTGTTCCTACTATCTCAAGTGCGTCCCCATCATTATGAAAAGGTGTACATTTTGATGACATTACTTTCGCTGCTGCTGTTATCTCATCGATTGTCTCGCCTTTTATACTGAGTGCTGTAAGGAATGATGCTTTCTGTGCATCTGTTGCCTCTCCTGTCATAATTTCTTCCATTACCTGTGTCATTACCTCATCAGTAAGATTTTCACCGTTTACAAGTGTACTTATTGCCTCTTTAATCATAATAGCCCTCCATTTTATTCAAAGAAATTTTTAAGCATTTTCATTCCATCAGGTGTCATTATTGATTCAGGATGAAACTGAACACCATATATCTCGTAATCCCTGTGTTTTACAGCCATCACCTCTCCGTCATCGGTAACTGCCGTTACTGTAAGTTCATCAGGTATTGTATCTTTTTTTGCGATAAGAGAATGGTATCTCGCAACTTTTGCCCTCTCTCCTATTCCCTTAAAAATTTTACATGTATCATCAAGCTTAACCTCTGACTGTTTGCCATGCATAAGTTTCGGTGCATATGTAACCTCTGCTCCAAATGTCTCACATATTGCCTGATGACCAAGACAGACACCGAGAATTGGAATCTTTCCTTTAAAATATTTTATAACATCCTCGCATATCCCTGCATCAGAAGGTTTTCCGGGTCCCGGTGATATAAGTATATGACTTGGTGCAAGTTTTTCTATTTCACTAACCGTCATCTCATCATTTCTTATCACCTTTATATCAGGATTTATAGTTCCCACAAACTGAAACAGATTGTAAGAAAAACTGTCATAATTGTCTATAAGTAATATCATATAAACCTCCTTTTTTTGCATACAATATGAAAAAACACGCATATGTTTTTACATTTCTTCCTGTCCCATTGAAACAGCATTCATAACTGCTTTGGCTTTATTTATACATTCGTTATACTCACTCTCAGGTATGCTGTCTGCAACAATTCCTGCACCCGAACGCACAAAAACTTTTCCATTCTTTTTAAAAGCTGTTCTTATTGCTATACATGTATCAAGATTTCCCGTAAAATCTATATATCCTATCGCACCACCGTAAATTCCACGCTTATTGTTTTCAAGTTCGTTTATTATTTCCATCGCACGGATTTTTGGTGCTCCCGAAAGTGTTCCTGCCGGAAGTACGGCATCTACAGCATCAAGACTTGTTTTATCATCCCTTATCTCACCTTTTACTGTTGAACCGATATGCATTACATGCGAATATCTTAATATATCCATATAATTTTCAACTTCGACAGTTCCAAATCTGCTTATCTTTCCTATGTCATTTCTTCCGAGGTCAACAAGCATGTTATGTTCAGCTCTCTCCTTCTCATCACTGAGAAGTTTTCTTTCAAGTTCGTCATCCTCTTCTTTAGTCTTTCCTCTCGGTTTTGTACCGGCAAGAGGAAATGTATGAAGAACGCCATCCTCAAGTTTTACTAAAGTTTCTGGAGAAGCACCTGCCACCTCTATGTCATCACTGCTGAAATAGAACATATATGGCGAAGGATTTATCGTTCTTAATACTCTGTATGCATTAAGCAGACTTCCCTCATAATCTGCCTCCAGTCTGTTTGAAAGCACAACCTGGAAAATATCTCCTTCATATATATAATGTTTTGCCTTCTCAACCATTTCACAATATTCTTTCTCAGTAAATAATGGTCTGAACTCAGATGTTATCTTTCCCGGATTAACGTCAACCATCTCTCCTGTTTTTATAAGTTCTATTATCTTGTTTATCTCATTAACACATTTGTTATAATCTTCTTCTAAATTCTCAGTTCTTGCATTTGCTATAACAATTATCTTCTGGCTGAAATTGTCAAATGCTATAACCTTGTCAAAAAGCATCAAATCAACATCTTTAAAGCCTTCCTCATCATCTGCGTCAAGATTTAACTTCGGCTCACTGTATTTTATGTAATCATATGAAAAATAACCTACAAGACCGCCTGTAAATGTTGGAAGTTCTTTTACCTTAGGACTTGTGTATTCTTTTAAAATCTCTTTTATTTTCTCACCCGGATGTTTAACCTCGCTTATCTCAGTCTTTCCATTCTTAACTTTCATCACCCCGTTAGTACATGTGATTTCCAGCTTAGGGTCATATCCAAGGAATGTATATCTTCCCCATTTTTCCTGATTTTCCACGCTCTCCAACATATAACAGTGTGAGCTTACACCTTTCAAAACACGAAGTACCTGCATCGGTGTTCTTATATCTGACATAATTTCCATGCTGATTGGTACAACTTTATACCCCTTTGATAATTCTTTTGCTTCTTCAAATGTAATCATGCTTTTCCTCCTTAACAGCTTTCTGAATGAATGTCCAGCTCGAAAAAAAATTTTTCTCGCTGTTCGTTTCACTCATATAATTTCCAAAGAAAGAATAATTGTATGCAAGCATACATTATTTTTCCTTTGAAAATTACATTCATTCAAGGTAATCAAAAAAGTCCCTGAATATTACTATAAAATAATAATATCCAAGGACGGTTATACAATAATAATACCGCGGTGCCACCTTGCTTTATGGTCTGCCCACACTCTTAGCGAAATACTAACATATTCCCGGCAACTAACGCATACCCCCACGTCATAGAATACTCGGAATAAAATTCCTTTGACTATGCCCTCAGTGGTCCATTTAATAAACAGCTTTCTGCGGGTTCTCAGCATCCCCTGCTCTCTGTAAGCGCCTCTTTTATTTTTATCTCCACATCAACGGTTTCAATTTATTTAACTGTTTAAAAGTATATACCCTTGTAAATTGATTTGTCAAGAATATTTTTTGTACTCTTACATTATCTGCTTTCCATTAAAATATCCTGCCATATACACTGCCATAAGTGCCGTTGACAATATCACCGCAAGTTTATAAAGCATTTCATGCCGCTCAAAAAAATCTCCTGCAATGATAAATATCGGAAGTGCACAAAGCATATATCTTCCACCGCTTATGAGGAAAGTCACTCCGTAACAAACCATAGTATACACCCACAGATACGCTGTATATTTAAGCGGCTGTGTTTTAAGTGCATAAAATAATACCACAATAACAAGGATGACTACAATAACCTCGGGCAGCCATATGCTCAGTTTCATGCTGTTTGTCGTACCTGAGTCTTTAAAATAATTCCAAACATCTCCAAATCCTTTATTAAAAGAAGTAACCTCATGATTCCAGTGATTTTTCTGATATTCCTGAAATTTAAACGGATTTCCCTCTACTTTATAATTCAAATAAAAATATATCAGATTTCCTACAGGTATCAATAACAAATATATTCCCTTAGTAAATACCTCTTTAAAAAACAGAGCGATTTTTTTCTCTTTCCACATAATTACCGGTGAATATGTCTGTAGAAATTCAACACCGGCAACTCCTAAGAGGAGTATTCCCTGTACTCTGCAAAGTGAACAAAACAGACCTGTCAAACCGACAGCAAACCAATTGTGCTTTTTTATAAAATAAAAACCTATCGAAAGCGTTGCAAAAAACAGACTTTCTGTCATCATCCCTCCGAAGAAAAAGGCAAATGGCCACACGCTTATAAGTGTAAGTGCCTTCTGTGCCGTTTTCTTCCCGTATTCCTCAGATATGCAAATATAAAAGAATACTGCTCCGACACAATAGGCTATTGTCGAAAGTATAAGAAATGCAAGCTGCCAGTCTCTTATAATAAAATGAACTATTTTAAGAAGCCACGGGCAAAGCGGGAAAAATACTAGAAAAAGATGCTGTCCGTTTTCTACACAGCCTGCATAACCTTTACCTGCCAAATCAATATAATGCTGTGAATCCCATCTGTTCCAGTTTGATAAAAAATCAGAAAATGTAAAACCTGTCTCTTCCGAAAATATCATTGATATTACTACGCCAACAATATAAATTCCTATTCTGAATAAAAGAGCGTACAAAAATACTTTTATAATTTCTTCTTTTGTTACTTTCTCACCCTTAGGCACAAAAGTATTTGCCAGTATATTATTCTTTCCTGCAAGTTTTGTAATAAATGTTATCACCCACAAAATTGCAAAAAGTATCATCAATGATGTACATAAAAAAACCATACTATCCTATTTTCCTCCATTTTCTAACCTCTTGTATTATAACAAATAACAATCCATATAAAAGTTCCTGCTGCAGCATATATCATTGTCAGCGCCAATAAAACACTTCCAAATACTCCAAACTGGGTTTTTGACGAATTGTTTTTTACAGTATTTTCCCGTATTTCCATATTAGTTTCAATACTTTTTTCAACATTTTGAGATCTGTTCTCTTTTTCGTTCTTTCCACAATAACTTGAAAGCCATATTCCGCAAAACAATGCCGAAATTATCACTGTCGGTGTTATATATCTGAAATTCATGGTACACACCATGGGATAATCTTCTGACATCTTGTATATGTTTACCATAATGACAAGATAAAATACTCCGAAAAACGCTTTCCATATAAACTGCATACCTTTTTTTCTAAAAATCACTCTTATCATCATTATCAAAAATAACGCAGCCAGTAAAACACACAGCCAAAAGTATGGTTTACACAAATTCATTGCAAATGTATTTTTCCCAAATGTACTCTCATTGACATATTCACCAAACAGTGAATTTTTAAATAGTGTTATAATCGGATTATTGTCGTTAAACCCTGTGATTTTTCCGTCTCCATCAACACTTAGCCACTGTTCAAATACACTTGTAAAATGCTTTGTGGAAAAATCAGTTATTCTCGATATAAAACTTTGATTACTTAAATCCTGTGGTACACCTTTCTCAACTTCCTGTACATATGTGACAGGCATTTTATACAATATAAGATTCTTTATCTCAAACCACATACCAAGCAGTACGCACACAGCACTAAAACAAATAAATTGTGTTATATATTTTTTAAAATTGCCTTTTCCTTTTTTTATAAATACATATAAAAATACTATAGCAACAGAAGGTGCTACAAGACCGGATGAAAGCTTTGTCATCATCGCAAAACCTATGCTGAACGCAATTTTTAATATATTTCCCATTGTTTGTTTTTCATACCATTTCATTGTACATACAACCGCATACATCATAAGTGCGATAGACAGTATATCATTATTTACACTTCCAGCAAGATATGTGAATGACGGATGAAATGCAATGATTGCAAGCGGGATATACAGCGCCGCACCTTTTAACTTAAAATATCTCAAAATCTGATACGAAGCTATAATTACGACCATTGAATAAAATAATGTCAGTGTCTGAAGCGATTCTCTCGCCGCATTCAAATCAATACCTAAAACATATTGATTTATTCCTATCCATACTGCCGATAAAAAATGATGCAGTGGCGGATGGCAAAATGACCATACTTCTCTCGGGTCAAAATCCGGCAGTCTATGATTAAATAATATGTACTCGATATATCCGTAATGTCCCTGAACACCGCCAAATTCACCAACATCATTTTGCCTCATATATACGGATGTGTAAAAAATATAATAAAATTTAATCAGAAAACTTTCTCCAATTATTGCAAGTGATACAACCTGCATTTTGAGTCCGTTATCATACAATAAAACACAAACCGCAAGCAATAGCAATGTCCCCGCACAAAACAGCCAGATTCCCTTGTAAGCTGATTTATTATAACAATATGCAGCATATGTGATAACTGTAGCATATATAAACATTAACACCGCATTAACATTAAACGAAATCTTTTTATTTTTTACAGCACCGACAGCAGTATTGACATATTTTTTTACAAGAATTTTTCCAAATACTGCCGTAATCATGAAAATAAACAATGCCTCTATGTAAAGTGAATTCTGAGGTGTGTTTCCCTCTGAGCCTAAACATAATGCATTGGCTGTAAGGCAGATTATAAACATTATCAGGTACGGATAAACAGCAATTTGGGAAATTATTTTCTTTCTGATTTCTCCAAAAACTATAAAATTACTTTGACTCATGATATTCTTTCTCCGTATTTACATTCCAGATTATTCTCTTATCAGTAATATTATTTTTGACAGCTTTCGCTGCATTTATTGCAGTAAGCATCGAATGATCCATATTGTTATATCTGTGCTGTCCATTTCTTCCGACACAGAAAAAATTGTCATACCCATCAAGATATTTAACAAGACTGTCAAAATTACTGTATGTATCAAAATATGCCGGATATGCCTTCTTTACCCTTTCCCTATGTGCATCAAGTACCGCATCTTCTTTTATAACTCCCATGCGCACAAGTTCATCTTTTGCAAATGATATGCATTCTTCATCTGACATATTCCAAAATTCATCGCCCTCGGCACAGAAATACTCAAGTCCTATCCATACTGTATCTTCTGGTTTTTCAACCATATATGGTGACCAATTGTTAAAAATCTGTATTCTTCCAAGCTTATAACCTTTGTCCTGAACATATATCCAACAATCCGGTACAATATCCGATAATGTTTTTTTATCAGTTTTATTTATGAGCTCCAGTTTTTTCACAAGCAGACCAATTGTAACAAAATCCCTGTATGGAAGTCCCTCTGCTGTTTTCTTTATATCATCCGGAACATCATTCATTCCCTCGACAAGATTTTTTACAGACATTGACGAAATAAATATATCTCCTGATATTTCCTTTTCTCCCTCAGGAGTATCACAGATTACCGATATTATTTTTCCGTCTTTTTTGTTTATCTTTTTAACACTGTGATTATATAATATGCTTCCACCTTTTTCCTCTATCTTTTTTCCAGTAAGTTCCCAAAGCTGCCCTGGCCCGTACTTTGGATACCAAAACTGTTCTATAAGTGATGTCTCTGCATTTTTATTGTCTTTCTTTCCGAATATTTTAGAAAATATATCTTTTATAATGGCGCAAATTGAAAGTCCTTTTACTCTCTGTGCACCCCAGTCTGCCGATATTTCTCTCGGATGCCTGCCCCAGAGTTTTTCGGTATATCCCTCAAAGAACATACTGTACAATACTTTTCCAAAACGATTTATATAGAAATTTTCAAGATTTGTCTCAGGTCTTTTTTTTATGCATGAACAGATATAACTTATATCCGCCTTAAATGTGGTAAAAAATCCCATATTTTTTATGGTTTCAGGCTTCATTGATATAGGGTAATCGAAAAAATGACGATTATAGTATATTCTCGAAACTCTTTCTCTTACAAGCATAACCTCATCTTCTTTTTCCGGGTCAGGTCCGCCATTTACAAATTCTTTCTGTCTGCCAAGAATTTTGTCATCAAACGACGGTTTCCCCTGAACCGGAAGCATATCCGACCACCATTTCATTATCGTATCATCCTTTGAAAAGAAACGGTGACCTCCTATATCCATCCTATTCCCATGATACCTTACCGTCTGCGATATTCCACCAAGAACCTCACTTTCTTCAAGTATTGTAACCTGATTATCATTGTTATCCTTCACAAGTTCATATGCTGCCGTAAGTCCGGCAGGCCCACCACCTATTATTACTATGTTTTTCATATCACACTGCTCCTCATTTCTGTCTTATGCTATTTTTTTAATTAGATGCTGCAATCCTGTAACTTATCTCTTCAGTATAATAACATCGTCCTTTTCGAACACAATCTTATGTGATTTAATAATTTCATCATAATCAGGTATACTATATCCATATTCATATGGGCCTAATATAATATATTTTACATTATATTTATCTAAAAGTTTTTCTCTCTCAGACGGATTTTCGTACATTGTTTTTACATCTGCCTCATTCCTGGCATAATCAACACCGTGAAAATAAAGAAATGTACCTGAACCGCAAACTATATTTCTTCCTGTGAGTGACGCTACCACATTGTTGTGGTTCGTTGCCGTAAGTATCATATCCTTAGGCTGTGTATTTTTCTCAATATATTCTGCTGCTTCAAGATATCCTTTACTGTAAAGTTCATATTCAGATACATACTCTCTTCCGAGTGTAAGTACAGCTCCAAATATTCCCATGAAGCCTGCTACCGTCCCTGCTATTGCCGTTACCGCTTTTATATTTATCTTTGCAAGAATATCAAACATAAAATCTGAAACCGCTATACAAAAATAGAAATAACTTACAAGCATAAGCTTATTATTATCATATGTATTTGGCTGGAATACTATAAACTCTGACATGAGCCATAAAAATGTAGACGGAATCACCAGACGAATCTGTTTCCTGTTGCCAAATGCATACACTAACAACATTCCTATAAACATAATTCCAAAGTTTTTAATTGAAAACAGCAGATAACCCTCCGTATCATTAGCCCAATTGAAACTTCCCCTTGTAAATTGTTCTCCTGTTGCCTGACTAAATGTAAATTTGAATAATACAGGAAGTGCAAGCACAAGTACAATCACAAGAAAACTTCCCCAGCATTCTATGAGCTTTTTCAAATCTTCAGTCAACTCTTTGTTTTGTTTGAAACTGTGCGCCACCTGATAAACAATAGCTGCAAACAATACACCGATAACTATTATTCCTATAATCAAAAGTGAATTTGCTGATAGCGGATTTTGTGAGGTCTTTCTACGACTTATATACTCAAGTCCCAAAAGCACTCCGGCAAGAACAGCTATACGAACCGGTACCGGGAACTGTTTATCACTGCTTTGTGTCAATTCAAGTAAGACAAATCCTGCACAAAGTATTCCGAGTGCAAGAAATGAATGTGTATGTATAAGCGGTAATCCTCCTGCAATCACACCTGCTACATAAAAATACTGCCTTTTTTCTTCTCTTACAGCTTTCGTGATAAGATACAAAACAGGAAACAGCATAGCCCATCCAAACAATGTTGCTCTTTGCGGAATGAGCATATCAGCTATAATATTATGCCACATGATATTTTTAGTTGTATAATTTGTTGGTGTCTGATAAAACTCCGTAAATATCCTCTTAAAATTCTGACTTTCAAAACCTTTGTTTATAAAATATACAAATCCAAAACCACCATTTAAAAAGAAAAGTATATATGAGAGAAATGTCTTATTTTTGTCAGAAAGTATATAGTCCATAAGTGCATAAGTTCCAAACATTATCTGCATTAGTGCAAACAGCATAGGAAGAATGTATGCCCATTTAAGCGATGTCCCAAATATATATACACTTGATGATATTGAGTCTGATAAAAATGGATATGCAAGCTTTGTTCCGGGAAGTATCGAATAATCAGGTGGAAATGTCTTCTGGTTTGCAATGCTTGTTATAAATCCAAGATGCATATTCATGTCACCATAAGTACACTGACCCGCATATACTGCACCATCCTTAAATGTAAGTACATGATGGCTCCACACCTTTACAGTATAGCAGTAAATCACAACAAGAACTACTAATACCGGCTTCTCCCTTATCGTCTTTATGATACGCTGCCACAGATTTGTTTTCTCTGAATTGCTGTCTTTTCCCGACAATATTTTGTTCTGTGAAACCTCACCGTTTTGGCAAAAAAATCTTTTGTCAAAATATAATACAGCTACCAGAATAAGTAAAAGCAGCATTAGCGCACTTATATGAGCAGCAAGCGTAAAATTCATTAAAAATGCCGTGAGCGTAGGCAGCCAGTGAATAAAAAAACTTCCAATAACACTGCCAAATAGTAACTTAAACCATCCGTTTTCCCTCTTAAAAACAGTAAAAGCAATCAACACGCCTGCAAACTGATATAACAAAAAATATAATGTTCCCACTACATTCCCAAAAGCTGAACCAAACATCCTTCACTCTCCTTATTTAGTCGTAGTAGAAACCGATTCTATGGCAACGCTTCCGCCTCTTACTACCTCTATTCTATTTATAAAACTCTTATTAAACAGCTCTATTATATCATTTACCTTTCCCTCTGTCTCTACATATCTGACAATAACGGATTTTTTTCCATAGTCAGCTATCTCAAGGTGGTCAAATGAATTAACTATTCTAAAAATTTCAGTTTTATCTTTCTCAGTACAACTGTGTATCTTTATGTATAAAAGTTCTGTCTTTTGTATAGGAATATCAGAAAAATCCATTACCTTTATTACAACAACATTCCTGTTAAGCTGCTTTTTTACCTGTTCAAAAGTCACATCATCCATAGTCATCTCTATTGTCATTCTTGAAACTGTAGGATCCTCTGTCTCTCCTACAGTAAGTGTATCAAGATTATAAGATTTACCCGCAAAAAGTCCGGAAATCTTTGCAAGAACTCCTATCTGATTTTCAACGTAAAGTGAAATACAACGTTTTTTCATTTCCATATTTCTTTCCATCCTTTCTTCTGCATTCTGTTATACTCGCACAATCAACACAACATAAATTTAATTTTACAAATATTAACAATCCATTATCATATCGTCAAGTGTCTTTCCTGTAGGCACCATAGGTGAGACATTTGCTTCTCTCTCTATAACACACTCAATAAGTGTAGGTCCTTTTTTAAACTCAAGTGCATAGTCAAATGCTTTCTTTATCTCTTCCTCTTTAGTTATTCTTATTCCTCTCGCCTCATAACTCTCAGCAAGTTTTACAAAATCCGGTATGTATTTCGGACAGCATTTATCTTTGTTCATACAGTCACGATTACAGCTCTTTCTGTATGTAAGACATGTACTTGAGTATCTCTTGTTGAAGAAGAGCTGCTGCCACTGTCTTACATTGCCAAGATATCCGTTATTAAATACCACAACAATGACAGGAAGTTCATAGACCATAGCTGTTGCAAATTCCTGAATATTCATCTGCATTCCACCGTCACCTGATATTGCGATAACAGGCCTTTCAGGATTACCAATCTTTGCGCCGATTGCGGCTGGAAATCCATAACCCATCGTTCCAAGTCCGCCTGACGTAAGAAGCTGTCTGTGTGTTTCAATATCAAAGAACTGTGTTGTCCAAAGCTGATTTTGTCCTACATCCGTACTTACAATAGGTCTTTCAAAATTTTCATTTATATATTTTATAACCTTTTCAGGTGTAAGTCCCTTATATTTGTTCATGTTTATCGGATACTTTTCTTTCCATTCAAGAGTCTGTGCCACCCACTTTTCAATCTTGAGTGGTACACCGTATTCTATAAGTTTTTCTATCGCCAGTTTTGCATCGGCAACTATAGGAATATCTACAACAATATTCTTTGAAATTGAAGCTGAATCAATATCTATATGAACAATTTTTGCACCTTTTGCAAACTCGCTTATCTTTCCTGTTATTCTGTCATTAAACCTTGTACCGATGGAAATAAGAAGGTCACACTCACTTACCGCATGATTTGCCGCATAACTTCCATGTATTCCGATATTTCCAAGATATAACCTGTGTTTTGAAGAAATCGCACCTTTTCCCATAATAGTTGTTATTGCAGGTATGCCTGTCATCTGAACGAGCTCTTTCATTTTTTCATTTGCTCCCGACAGATTTACACCTCCACCAAGCAAAAACAACGGTTTTTTAGCCTTTTTCATCATGCTCACGGCTTTTTTTATCTGACCTACATGGACACCCTCACTAGGTTTATATCCCCTTATGTTTACATCTTCCGGATATTCTTCACTTCCCATTGCAACCTGTATATCTTTTGGAATATCAACAACTACCGGCCCCGGTCTTCCAGTTCTTGCAATATAAAAAGCCTCCTTGATAATTCTTCCAAGATCTTCTCTCTTTCTGACAGTTACACTATATTTACATATACTGTTTGTTATCCCTACAATATCAACTTCCTGAAACGCATCGTTTCCCATAAGATTAAGCGGAACCTGTCCTGTAAAGCATACAAGCGGAACACTGTCATAGTTTGCCGTTGCTATACCTGTAACAAGGTTTGTCGCTCCCGGTCCACTCGTCACAAGACAAACACCTGTCTTTCCTGTTGACCTTGCATAGCCGTCTGCTGCATGTATAAGTGCCTGTTCATGTCTTGGCAGAATAACTTCAATATCATCCTGATCGTACAAAGCATCAAATAAATCAATTGCCTGACCTCCCGGATATCCAAAAAGAGTATCTACACCTTCTTCTTTCAATGCCTTTACAAATAATTCAGTTCCTTTAATCATATTTAAACACCAAACCTTTCATATTAAAGTTTCTTATTACATAAAAAAGCCCTAAATTGACAAATGCCAATTTAGGGCGAATATTTTCGTGGTACCACCTAATTTCAGATAAAATCTGCACTCTGCCGATACTCAGTCTATAACTTTATACACCTATAAATCATAAATCTTTTATATCGTTTTCCATATAACGTTGGAAAAATCCGTTGAAGCCTACTTGCAAATAAAATAAACTCCGCTTTCAGTCCAAAGCTCAAAGGCTACTTCCATATACAAGACACAAAAACTTTCACCATCCGTTCTCTCTCTACAGAGTCTCTGATATATGTACTCCTCCTCGTCACAGCCATTCCTTTTATTTTTTTATAATATACAGCCTTTGTATATACTGCTTAATTGAAAAAGATATTATCACAATCTTTTTTAGTTGTCAAGGTCATCAGGCTCAACAACTATCTTGACAGGCATTCCCTTCTGAGGATTATATCTTTTTTTTATCTTCGGAACAGCAGTCTGCATATCAGAATCCTTTTTTATACCGGATAAATCTTCATCAATATCTTCCTGGTTCTCATTGGAACTGTTATTTTCAAGAGCCTTTACAGCCTCTCTCTCAAAACTGCTCTCATATTCTTCTTTCTTTCGTTTTCTTGTCTTAAATTCTTTTACAACTTCCGCTGACTCTGTTTCTGTGTCTTTGACTGTTTCTGTTTTAGTCTCATTTTCTGTTTTAATCTGATTTTTTGTGTCAGTCTTTTCTTCTTTTTCTGCAGTTGTTTCCTTGTCAGCATCCGCTTCTTTAACAGTCTCTTCATGTTCCTCTTCAAGCGTCGCTGCCACCTCTTCTGTCTCATCCTGTACTTTTTTAAACTCATCTTCATCTTTTAAATCTAAAGCCTGATTTTCTTTCTGAATTTCAACATTGTCACCGTCATTTTCAACACTTTCAGTCTCTTCTGAAACTTCCTCACTGACATCAGTATTATCTTCTGATTTTTCCTCTAAAGCACCATCCCTATTTGCTCCTTCAGAGTTTTCTTCTTCAAATTCTTCAGATATATACTCTTCTTCCTCAAACGGTTCTTTCTTTATTGCAACAATAGCTGAAATCACTTTTACAGGAACGCCTGCAAACAGAACTGCCATAACCAGCAACGTTACATAGTAACACTCAGGAAGAAACTTCTTTATCATAAACCATGAACCAATGTAATCACCTAGTACACTTTCTATAATCACAGGGACACATTGGTATATGGCTATAGGCAGTCCAATATGAACAAGTGCATCAACAATTGTTCTGGTAACTCCGACACCTTTTTTTCTTGTATTTCTATACCACCAGCTCATCATGAGAAATGGAACAAGTGATGCAAAAAATGCAATAACGTACACTATGTCAAATTCAATATGTGGCATCATAACAGCTTTTGAATCAATCGTTCTTGCTTTTTCTCCTATTGCAAGGCATATAACATTTGACATAAGTTCTTCAATAACATCATTTCCCGAAATCACATCTGATGTATCAAAAAGCATCGTAATTCCTAAATCCTGTCCCGGAACAAGAAATGCAGAAGATATATAACCGTCAATCGCACCTGAAACATAATATACATCCTGTTTTCCAACTTTTGTCTTTATCCACCCAAGACTTGATGTTCCTTTCGTGTCAAAAATCGTATTGCCACAATCAATACCATCAGCATACATTTTTTCTATCTGGTCATATGACAATGTCTTTCCTCCGGCTGCAAGAAACATGCTTAATACACTTCCCATATCCTTTGCATCGGATATAATTCCCGTTGCAGGCACCGCATCCCATTCATCCTTATCTGATTTCTCAGCTTTTTTTGCAATTGGCAGACCGAATAAATTGTCATGGCCTAAAACAACATCTTTTCCCGACATATCATCAGTTGTATATGTTGATTCAAGCTGTAAAGGTTTAAAAATCTTGCTCTGAATATAATCTGAATAACTGCCACCTGAAACTTCCTCGATAATCTTTCCCAAAATTGCATAGTTTATCCTTGCTTCCTGATACTCTCCCTTTTTACCGAGAGGTGCCGGAATATTTTCTGATTCTAATTTCTGAGTTGTGGTATATCCGCTTGTCTGCTTTAAAAGTTCCTCAACCGTTATGTCAGGTACAGTCCCGGAACTTGATATAACATCTACAATTTTTGTGTCGAGTGAGATTTTCTTTGAATCAATCAATTGTAAAATTGAGATAGATGTAAATATTTTACTCAATGAACCTATTTTCAAATCTGAACTCGTTTCGGGTACATCACCAAAAGAAGCACTATATACTTCTTTACCCGAAGTTACTATAGATATCTCTCCACCGGGAATTTTTGCATTGGAAAGCTGTCCGATAATATACTTTTCGATATCATTTTCATGATAACCCGCTGCAAATGCATTGCCGGCAAATGACAACGATAATATCAATGCTAAAACAACCGATAAAAACCTTTTTTTCATAGTATCTCTAATCCTCCATGCTGATTTTTCTTTCTGTACTTTATATCCGCTTTTTCTCCGCAAGTTTCTTTGCATAATGATCGAATACATATTTTTTCAATAACAAAAAACTTCTTTTTATTCTATCATAGATTTTTAAATTTGTAAAAAGAAAACTCTGCATACACTAAAAATGTATGCAGAGTTTTCTGTCGCTCTTAATCTATATTCATATCTTCCAATACTATCTTTCAAAATATCTTACGCTGCAACAACATCCCCTAATTCACGAATAATCTGACTTGCTTCGCTTGGTTCACAGTTTCCTGTCATCCACATGCTGTTTCTAAGATCCATAGTCATAATACCAAGTAATGACTTTGCATCAACGCAATAGCTTCCGCAATACAAATTAAAATCAGCGTCATACTTTGAGAGAATGTGAACAAATTTGTTTACATCAGTTACATCATTAAACTTAATGTTAATCTTGTTCATAATAAACACTCCTTTTCATAAAACAAAAAACTCTTAACAGCTTTCACGCTACTATACCACCATTGAGTGTTTAAATATATACTTTTTTTCATAATTTTACTACGTTTTCTACTATACTTTTTCAATTTCTCCCATTTTGATACTTTTTTCGATATTTAGCTGGTGTTATTCCATTCTTTCTCTGGAAATAAACACTGAATCTGCTCTGAGAACTAAATGCACAATAACTGCTTATTTCCTGTAAAGAATAATCTGTGTATTTCAAAAGATATTCACTGGATTTTATCTTTTCGTCAATTATATATTGTTTTAAGGTTACTCCTTCAAACTGACTAAACTGTTCTGAAAGATAATTCGGTGACACACCTATATATTTTGCTATGTCTCTCACCATAAGAGACTCATGGATATGTGCAAATATATAATCTTTAACCTGATGTATCAATGGATTTTTTATATCATTATTGTTTAGGTTGTGAACATCTCTTGTAAAATTATATTCAGCTTCTCTTACAAGGTGCTCAATTTTTATCGGATCATCCAGCTCTTCTTCAAGATATCTGATATATCCGTCAGCCATTGAAAATGCCGCTTCCGCATTTATGCCTCCCTCTATCGCACATCTAGAGGCACATGTAATGACTCCTATAGCAATATTTTTCAAGCTTCTCACCTGGTCTTCAGCAAGTTTTCCAAGCTCACCCGGATAAACTTCATCTATGCTCTCTTTAAGCCCTTTGAGATCTCCACGCCTTATGCTGTCATGCTCTCTGAGTTCCTGTGCATATGGATTGTGAATTTTACCGCTCTCCTGATATTCAAATATACTTTCTGTAACATAAACCTCTACTGATTTGTCTAAGCTTATATTGTTTCTCCATAAATCATACTTTCCAATCTTTTTTCCGGTGAGTTCATTCCATATAAGAATAACTGCTGATGTATAGGCTTCTTTTGAACATACACGTATATCTGAGCCTTTGTTTTCAAAAGAAGAAAACATTGCCACCTTTCCTATAACTATAAATTCAGATTCGGCCTCATTCCACATAGCACACACAACAATACCTGTATCTACAACGACTATGTACGGGAAATCCTTCCCTGCTTCCTTAACTATCTGAGAATAGAGCATAATATCCTCTTTTCTCGAATCTGAAAGCTGTTCTATAAGTATTCCGTCTTCATCAAATATTGCAATATGAGCATTTAATATAGGTAACATATGTGTCAGGAAAAATTTTTCTTTCATATAAAACAGTCCTATTATCTATAATACTAAATATTGTTTGCTAATGCTGCTGTAATAATAGCCATAGAATATACTTCCGATGCATTGCAGCCTCTTGACAAATCATTTACAGGTGCATTAAGTCCGAGAAGTATAGGACCATATGCCTCAAAATTACCCATACGCTGTGCAATCTTGTATCCGATATTTCCTGCATTTATGTCAGGGAATATAAATGTATTTGCATGGCCTGCGACATTTGAATCAGGGCATTTTGTTCTTGCAACTCTAGGTGATACTGCCGCATCAAACTGAAGTTCTCCGTCTATAGGAAGATCAGGATATTTCTCCTTTGCTTTGCGTGCAGCGTTGCACATCTTATCTACATCCTCGCCCTTTCCTGAACCATGTGTAGAATAGCTCAAAAATGCTACCTGTGGGTCAACACCAAAAATCTTTGCACATTTTGAAGCTTCCCCTGCTATCTCTACAAGTTCATCCTCTGACGGTTTAATGTTGATTGCGCAGTCACCCATTGCAATAACTTCATTTTCACCTGTAGCACTTGGTCTTACAAGTATAAAGCATGAAGATACAATGCTGTGTCCCGGTTTAGTCTTTATTATCTGAAGTGCCGGACGAACAGTATCTGCTGTTGAATATGTTGCACCTCCCAAAAGTGAATCTGCAACTCCCATCTTAACAAGCATAGTTCCAAAATAATTTGCCTGTGAAAGAACCTGTCTTGCTTTCTCAGGTGTCATGCCTTTTTTCTTTCTGAGTTCACAAAGCATTTCAACCATCTCATCCATTTTCTCATATTTTTCAGGATCTATAATCTCAGCTCCACGAATATTAAATCCGCTTTCTTCTGCTGCATTCATAATCTTTTCTTCATTACCTATAAGAATAGGGTGAAGGAAATTGCTCGCAAGCAATCGTGATGATGCTTCAAGGATACGTGAATCCTCACCTTCCGTAAAAACGATCTTTTTTGGACTCTTCTTTAAAATGTCTATTAACTGACCAAAACCAAACATCTAATCATCTCCATTTCTAAATTTTATGTTTATTTTTAAACACCACGCCTATTTTCGTATACTTTTATAAAAAAGTCAATATAAACAATACGAATTTGATAAAAATTCGCTATAGAAATATGATATACTTAAATAATGAAAACTGATGCCACGGATTGCTTCATTACTACTATGCAATTCCCGCAATCCTGAAATAAAACAAAAAGAAATGAGGGTTACAATGACTTCACAATTACCTGATATTATATCAGCCGATCAAAAAAATATGATATTTGAGAACATGTCTGACGGAGTAATAACTTTAGACTCCGAAGGCAGAATAACATACTGCAATTCTGCGTGCTGTAAAATACTTAAAATATCATCAATTTCTGATATCTTAGGACAATACTTCTCAGAACTTTTTTTGCAGAACAAAAAAAACAGAGCTTTCAACAAACTTTTTCGTGACAGCATGGAAAAGCATAAAGTTTTCCCAAAAACACCTGTAAGATACCGTTTTGGAAAGGAAAAAGAGCTACACCACTTTAACATTGATATAAGTCTTTTAAATCCGCCAAAAACTGAAATATTTAATCCCGATTCACCATATAAAAATCCTGATACGGCATTCAACGGCATGGTCATTCTCATTGAGGATGATACTGACAGATTTAATCTCAGACAGCATGAACATGATTGTGCATTTATATTTGCAGGTCTTATATTATGCATCAGTGTTTTCCTGATGTCATGGAGCCTTATGCGTTTTACATTGCACATATACCTAAAATCATCAGTCTATACACAGATAATAGAATTTATAACTTTCCTGCTCTTTTTGGAGATTGTGTTCCTGACAAGTTTTTCAATGCGTGATATTGGTCTTATCCCAAAAATATCAACATTTAAAAAAAATCTTATCGAAACTATTGCGACAGCATTGATTGTCTCCTGTATTCTCCTTCTGAGCAAAGCAGTTCTGTCATTGCTTGGATATCAGATAAAAGCCTACTATATCGGCGGCTCGCTTCACGGCGCATATACCTATATATTCACCGCATTTGTTCAGGAATTTCTTGCACGTGGTGTAATACAGACAAGTGTAAAATCATTGATGAAAGTAAGATTTCAAAAATTTTTCAGTATTTTCCTTACCTCTCTGCTGTTTTCACTTATGCATATGCCTTTCGGTTTTTATTTTATGTTCGGTGCATTCATGCTAAGCCTCGCCTTAGGTTATATATATGAACGCCAACAGAATATATGGGGCTGCGTCATACTTCACTGGTGCTGCGGCTATCTTGCAATGTGTCTCTATTTCTGACAATAAATAATTTGTTATTCATGCCGCCAGATGATATAATTTTATCAACATACTTTTACAATTGAATTTGGAGGTCGTATATGAATAAAAGAAATTTTTTCCCACAAATAAACGGTATACTTCACGGGTCGGATTACAATCCCGACCAATGGCTTGACAGACCGGATATTCTTGAAAAAGATATTGAATTAATGAAAAAGGCAAAAATGACAAGCATGTCTCTCGGCATATTCTCATGGTCAGCTTATGAACCTTCTGAGGGTGAATTTCATATGGATTGGCTAAAAAACATAATGGATAAGTTATACGAGAACGGCATTTATACAATTCTTGCAACACCATCAGGTGCCCGCCCTGCATGGCTCGATGAAAAATATCCCGAATGTATGCGTGTAGGAGCAGATGACCACCGTGCACATCATGGTGTACGCCACAACCATTGCATGTCATCATCAAAATTCAGAGAAAAAACGGGCATCATAATAAACAAAATAATTGACACCGTTGGAAACCACCCGGGACTTGCAATGTGGCATTTATCTAATGAATTTGGCGGAGAATGTTTCTGCCCGCTGTGCAAAAAGAAATTTCAAAGCTATCTTGCCAACAAGTTTGACAACGATATAAACAAGCTTAACAAAGCATGGTGGACAGGTTTTTGGAGCCACACATACAATGACTTCTCACAAATTGAACCACCTTATTTAAATGGTGAATACAGCGTTATGGGATTAAATCTTGAATGGAAACGATTTACCACATGGAACACTACAGATTATATGAAATCTGAAATTGACATTATAAGAAAAAGAACTCCAAACATTCCTATAACAACCAATTTCATGCAGCTTTTTCCAGGACTTGATTATCGCATAATGGCAAAAGAACTGGATGTTATCTCATGGGATTCATACCCGGTATTTCATAACAATTATGAAACAATGGCAGATACCATGGCGCATAACTCTTTTGACCATGCAGTTATGCGTTCCTTAAAGAAAGATCAGCCATTTATGCTTATGGAATGTGCGCCGGGACTCGTAAACTGGCATGAATACAATAAACTCAAACGCCCGGGAGTACACAAACTATTTAGCGCACAAGCTGTGGCATGCGGTTCTGATACCGTACAGTACTTCCAGTGGAGAAAAAGCCGTGGTTCCTTCGAACAATATCACGGAGCAGTTGTAGACCATCTCGGCACCGATGATACGAGAGTTTTCAAAGAAGTTGCCGAAGTCGGTGCCATGCTCGACAATCTCTCAAATGTAAAGGGAACAATTGTCAAAACAAAAGCCGCTCTTATATTTGACTGGGATAACATGTGGGCAATTGATAATATGCGTGGTCTTTCAGATAAAACTAAAAACTACGCAAAAACATGTATACAAATATATCAGGAATTTTTAAAACTTGGAATTGACATGAATGTTGTCGCATCTGATGATAACCTTGATGACTATAATGTTGTCATCGCCCCTATGCTTTATATGCTTAGACCCGGTGCTTCCGACAATCTTAAAGCCTTTGTAAAACGCGGCGGTCATCTGATGGCGACATATCTTACAGGCTATGTCGATGATAACACTCTTTGCTACCTCGGCGGCTTCCCAGGTGACGGACTAAGTGAACTGTTTGGCGTTATAAGTGAAGAAATTGATACATATTACGACAGTGATGAAAATTTTGCAACATTCACAGATGGCCATAAGACAACAATTCATGATTACGCTGAAATACTCCGTGTATCTGATGCCGAAATCCTCGCCAAATATGATAAAGACTTTTACGCCGGGACACCTGCAATAACATGTAAAAGTTTCGGTAAAGGAAAAGCATATTATGTGGGTGCCCGCATCGATATGGATTCAATGTCCGTTTTATTTAAGACAATGCTTGAAGAAACAAACACACCATATCTTACTCTTCCTGACGGAATAGAATACCATAAACGAGAGGACGAAAACGGTAAAGCAATCGAATTTTACCTCAATGTAACTGAAAACGAAATCACTTTTGATATGACTGACAATGAACAGATTACTTTAAAACCATATGGGGTAAAAATTGTATAATATCAATTTTATAGCACGCATAGCTTGAATTTTATTTATTGTACAGTTTTCTCAATCAAAAATAATATAAAATAACCGGATATATAAGATAATCATATTTCAAATGAAAACTTATAACTCCGGTTATTTTATATTATATGAATCATTATTAAATTATATTTTGTCAAAAATTTACATATGACTATCTATATCTGTCATTCAATCCCCACTTTTTGACACTAATACAACTTTTTTTCCTTAAATTTTCAATTCCAGTAACCCTGCACAAATCCCTATTAGCCCTTATTTTTGTTTTTTAATTCCATGAATCTGAGCTCATCTTCCAATTCGCCCTTAACTTTGAATGCCTTAACTGTCTGATCAGAGGACATGTCAAGCATTTTTCCATACTTCATGGCATATGAACAAAATTCGATTTTTTCTTTGAGTTCCTTAATTTCCTGATAAATATCTGCCATAAGAATTACCTCCTGATCTTTATTTCTTGTCTAATTATGATACCACAAATCCACAATAAATTAAACACAAAATTTTATTTTATTATCTTAAACTTTTGAATACTGTATATAGTATATATTATATACTAAAAATAAAAAGAAAAGCACCCTTCATCAACCATAATGGTGTATAATGTAAGTGACAAAACCACATTAAAAAGGAGTGCTTTTCTATGAAGATAATAACACAAATTTCAATGTTTGACGATACCCAAAATGAAAATCTTGGAGATTTAGAAAGATTACAAAAGGTTTTTGACAATCTTCCTGATAAAAAACTTATTCAAAAGTTAAAAGAAAAACGAGGAAAAGGCAGAAATGAATGGCCTGTAGAAGCTATGTGGAATTCTTTTATTCTCGCGAAGGCAAAGTGAAAATTGAACAAATAAATTTGTTCAATTTGAGCGCGCACGCGGGTCATTTGACCGCAAGCTTTATATTTGACCATGACTCTATTGCAAGTCTTTTAAGAGAATTAAACAGAAACAGCCAGCTCCGCATCATCTGTGGATTTCAACCACATATATATTCTGTACAGACAGATAAAAAAGATGAGTCTGGAAAAAAGATAAGTGAAAGCCGATATAAACTGGCTCCGACAGCAAGTGCATATACAAACTTTTTGAACAATTTAAAGGAATGTGAGCATGAATTAAGAGAAATGTTTGATACACTTGTAAAATATATGTATGAAAACCTTAACGGTTTCGGTGAGATTATGGCAGCGGATGGAAAAGCCATACAAAGTTACGCAAGAAGAATTTCAAAGAAAAAAAGCGGCAACAAAGGAGAGAGGGATGCTGACTGGTGCATGAAAGAATACACAATAACAAAACCTAACGGTGAAAAAGTGGTAAAAACAAAGAAATGGTTTGGATTTCGTCTGCATCTTTTATCAGATGTAAAATATGAACTGCCGATT
>CAKRFU010000009.1 GCA_934320845.1 uncultured Lachnospiraceae bacterium | reverse complement strand
TGTATGGGTTCAGGACATATTTTGGTGTATGCGTTTGATGTATTTATGCAGATATATGAAAATGCCGGATGGTCTCAGAGAGATGCGGCACAGAGCATTATCAAAAATAATATTTATGGACTTGATATAGATGACAGAGCAACACAGTTAAGTTATTTTGCAGTGTTGATGAAAGCAAGACAGTATGACAGGAGAATCCTGACGAGAGGAATAGAGCCTAATGTATATGCCGTGCAGGAGAGCAATGGCATCAATCGCAGTCAGCTTAAATATTTTGGGGCAGGATTGACAGAGGAAGAGAAACAGACCGCATTATTGCAAATGGAAGGACTTCTTAATACATTAAATGACGCAAAGGAATATGGTTCTTTGCTTAATGTGGAAAGCTATGATTGGGAATTGTTAGGCAGATTTGTAGAAAGCAGCAATACTGAAGGTCAGATTTCTTTTGATACATACGGATTAGAAGAGACTGCAGAGAAGCTAAAACGATTGATTAGAATTGGGAAGGTGATGGCACAGAAATATGAGGTTGTTGTTACTAATCCGCCGTATGCGGGTACGAGTAATCTTAGTGCAAAAGTAAATAATTTTGTTAAGAAAAATTATCCTGATAGTAAGGCTGATTTATTTGCTGTGTTTATTGAGCGTTGC
The DNA here is from genome assembly GCA_934320845.1 of uncultured Lachnospiraceae bacterium. Classification (GTDB taxonomy): domain Bacteria; phylum Bacillota; class Clostridia; order Lachnospirales; family Lachnospiraceae; genus Butyribacter. The sequence goes on along the minus strand of CAKRFU010000009.1, from coordinate 120,704 downwards.
GGGGAGATGCTTAAGAAGAATGGGTATCAGGCAATGATAACGCAACATTCGTGGATGTTCATTGGAAGTTTTGAAAAGTTAAGAAACAAGATGCTTAATTGTAACTTAATAAATATGGTTCATTTAGGAATTAAAGCATTTGAAGAGATTGGTAATGATGTTGTACAGACATGTTCGTTTATTTATCAAAAAAATAAAAAAAATAATTATCTTACGAAATTTGTAAGACTTGTAGAATATAAAAGTTATAGCGAGAAGGCAAAGGAGTTTTTCAATACACATAATAGAATTAACTCTAAATGTATGAGATTTGGCAATATACCAGGCATACCATATGCTTATTATGTGAGTGATAATTTTATAGATAATTTTGAGAATGCAAAATATATTGAAGATTATGGAAAATTAACTGGTTCGCAAAATATTACAGGTGATAATGAGAAATATTTAAGACTATTTTGGGAAGTTGAAAAAGAACAAGTGGGTAATGAATGGCGATTGTATGCTAAAGGTGGTGATTACAGGCAGTATTATGGTAATTTATCTTATATTGTAAATTGGTCAGAAGAAGCTAGAAATTTTTATGCGACTAATAAAACATCTAATTTATTAGCAGAAGATTTTTGGTATAAAGAGGGGATAACATATTCGGCAATTACGAGTAGAGGGACGGGGTTTAGATATCTACCTAAAGGATGTATTTTTGATAAGGGAGGACCATCAATAAATCTGTTCGGCAACAAAGATGAAGTTTTAGCATTACTAAACTCTAATGTGGCAAAATACTACTTTTGGGTTTTTAATCCATCAATAAATTTACAAATTAAGGATGTTAAAAGTTTTCCAATAATTTTACCTGAATTAGAAGAAATAAAAAAATTGGCAAAAGAAAATATTGATTGCTGCAAAATGGATTGGGACTCTTATGAAACATCTTGGGATTATAAGATACATCCATTAGTGAAGAATACATTATCAAAAGATCTTTCTGAAAAATTTGTAGAATGGGAAATGGAGTGCGACAACAGAATTAAAACACTTATAAGAAATGAGACAGAATTAAATAAAATATTTATTAATGCATATGGGTTAGAAAATGAGGTAACACCAGATGTTGAAGAAAGAGATGTCACAGTCCATAAAGCAGATTTACAGCGTGATATAAAAAGTTTAGTATCATATGCAGTAGGCTGTATGTTTGGACGCTACTCAATTTATGAAGATGGTTTGATGTATGCCGGAGGGGAATGGGATTATAACAAGTACGAAAATGCCGCATGGCGTGCTGATGGAAAAACGGAAACTCTGGAATTTTATAAGAATACTTGCTTTATGCCGGATGAAGATAATATTATTCCAATTACAGATGAAGAATATTTTTCGGATGATATTGTTTCAAGATTTTGTGAATGGATAAAGATTGTATATGGTGAGAAATCATTGGAGAAAAATCTCAATTTTATAGCAAAAGCACTTGGTAACAAAGGAAATACAAGCAGAGAAGTAATCAGAAATTATTTTTTAAATAATTTCTTTAAGGATCATTGTAATACATATTCTGTTACGGGTTCCGGTAAGCGTCCTATCTACTGGCTTTTTGACAGCGGTAAGCAAAATGGATTTAAAGCACTTATCTATATGCATCGATATGATGCTGACACAGTAGGCAGGGTGAGAACAGATTATCTTCATAAGGCACAGAAGTATGTGGAAAATGCAATGCAGAGTGCACAATATACGATTGACAATGCTAAATCTGCATCAGAAAAATCAAAAGCTACAAAAGCAGTAACAAAGTACACAAAGCAGCTTGCTGAGATGAAGATATATGATGAAGCCATTGCTCATGTTGCTAATCAGAGGATAGAGATTGATCTGGATGATGGCGTAAAGGTAAATTATGCGAAATTCCAAGGTGTGGAAGTCGCTCAGGAAGGTAAGAAAACATTGAAAGTTGATTTGTTGGCGAAGATATAAAAGGAATGATTGATATGAAGTTAATTACAGAGCTGAAAGATTCGCTGTTTAATGATGATGTTGCTGATTTATGTATAGATTTAACAGAAATAGGCATAGATTCGGTAATGGATGATGGAGTTTTATCAGAAGTGCCTATAGCTAAAACAATTGTAGCCTTAAGTAAAACAGGATTGGCTATTCGTGAAAGGAACATGTTGAAGCAAACATTAACTTTTATTAGAGCGTTTAATTCTGAAACAATATCGGATGAGCAATTGCAAAAGTATAAAGATAAAATGACTAATAATAAATATGCTGAAAAGGAACTAGGAAGAGTTTTATATTTACTTGATAGAAATATTGATAATGTAAAATCGGAAATTCTTGGAAAAATATTTAATGCATACGTTAATGGCAAAATGGGATGGGACAAATTTTGCGAATTGTCAGAAGTGAATGAGAGAATGTTTGTTAGTGATTATAAGATGCTATTAAGTGATGAGAAAATGCAATATACTAATGGGAATTATATCATAAGTAGACTGATTGCATTAGGCATAGTTGTAGAAAAAGATGCTCCTAATGCTAGCAAAACATATATTGAAATGTTTTATAATGTTAAAAAAAGTGACATAGACTTATTTAATAAATCTGATTATCAAATTACGAGTTTTGGGGAAGAACTTATTAAATATTTGAATGTAAAGATTCCTGATGGAGGGGAAAAAGATGAATTTAGTTATTGAAAATTGCAATTGTATAAAAAAAGCAGATATATCTATTCAGCCAAATTGTCTTAATATAAAATATGCAATGAATGGTACGGGTAAGTCAACTATAAGTAAGGCTATTTTATTAAAGTCTCAGGATGAAGCTACACTAAAAGTGCAATTATGTCCATATGGAAAGAATGAAGAGTCGGATGAACAACCTGACGTATCAAATATACCGTTTACAAAGATTAAAGTATTTAACGAAAACTATGTTAATACAAAAGTTCTAGCAAAGGAGAATTTTTTTGATAATCCATATATGATTTTCTTAAATACTGGAGAATGTGATGAGTTAGAGAATAAAATTCAAGAAATGCTTATTGATTTGCAGGCTGCAATACAGAATATTAATAACTTGGATGGTTTAAGAAGCATGTTCAATTCATATTTTGGAATTTTTAAATTGAAAGGGGATTCTATTGCAAAGACAGGTGGAGTAGGGGAATTATTAAAGGGAAATGGAAGTGGATTTGAGAGGTATCGTGAACTTGATGGCTATAAACCGTTTTATAATAATCAAAACATGAAAACAGTGTCAACATGGGCAAAATGGAGAAGAGATGGAATTGGCAAGATTGTAGAAAATCACTGCCCTTTTTGTACGAAAGAATTGGCACAGGAAATGGCTAAACAAAACCAGACAATTGAGAATGTATTTAAAAATTCAGCATTATCAACAGCAAATGCTGTTTTGGAATATTTAAAAAATGCAAGTGAATCAGGATTTATTGATATAGATGCAATTAATGAGATTGAGACTTATATTGGAGACACAAGTAAATCAGCAGAACTTTGTGCAGCATTATCAAGATTAGGAACGGAAACTCGTTATTTGAGCGGTAAATTAGAGGAAATATCACTCTTTCGTCCTATGAATGTAACGCACGAGCAGTTAAACAATATAGAAGAAAGTTTAGAAAAATTAAAAATCAGAAAGACAATGATTGATAAATATTATTGTACTCCATCTATTTATAAATTGGTAGATACAATTGAAATTCGAGTAAATGAACTTAAAGAAAACACACGAAAATTAAAGGGGTTATTTGAAACTCACGAGAAAAAACTCAATGAAATAGTGGAGCATCAAAAAGAAGATATAAATGAATTTTTGGCTTTAGCAGGTTTCCCATATGAATTTGAGTTAGCACCAGATGGAGAAAAGAATGCGAAAGCATATTTAAAACCATCAAGTGAAATAATTGAGCGTATTCCTACACCATCAGAACATTTAAGTTGGGGAGAAAAGAATGCATTTTCATTAGTTATGTTTATGTTTGAGGCCTTGAGTGAACATGCAGATTTAATTGTATTAGATGATCCCATTTCTTCATTTGATACGAATAAGAAATTTGCAGTGATTAGAAGAATGTTTGATAATAAAAAGAAAAGCTTTAGGGATAAAACGGTCATACTATTAACTCATGATATGCAGCCAATTATTGATTATATTAAGGGAAGTTTTTTCTCAAGAATGGGATTAACTACAGCGGTAAATGCAAAATGGCTTTATAATGCAAATGGTTACATAACTGAGACAACAATAGAAGAAAGGGATTTGAAGAATGTAGTAGAGCTGACCAACAAAATATGTATGGATAGCTCATACAAAATGCATGTTAGAATTGTTAACTATAGAAAATATATAGAATTAACAAAAACAAGTTGTTATGATGATCCTTCATATCAGATTCTTTCAAACCTTATTCATGGTAGGTCAACACTAACGAAAAAAGATGGGGTTACTCCGCTAGAACAAGATATAATTGTTGATGGAAGTAATGAAATAAAAAACAAATTAGGAACTTTTACATATGATGATTTGCTGCTAATGGTTTCAGATGAGCAATTAAAGCATGAAATTGGAAATGGAAACGATTATTCCAAAGTTATAGCATTCAGGCTTTTATTTGAAAGGCATGAAGATACATTTAAGAGGTTAAGAATAAAGGAACCAGCCACATATAAATATATTAATGAGACTAATCATATCGAAAATGATTATGTATTCCAATTAGATCCAATGAAATTTTATTCGATACCAACCTATTATTTACAGAAACTTACAGAAGCCATAAATGAAATTTAAGATATATGTATAATATTTTTTTAAGAAGAGCGTTTACATGAAGTTAAAGCGATTGTTACGGACGTTTATTTTATTATTCAAGCTAGATATTTTTGTTAGACAAGGTTGTAGAAGATTTGGAAAATAGGACATAAATGACAAACAAAAGTTATATAAAATGATAATATGTTATTATGCATAACCAAAATAGTGAGGTGATGTTAAATGAAGTTAAATAATATCAAAATTTACAATTATAGATGTTTCAAAGAAGCAGATATTGATTTCGATAATCATACAACATTAATTGTCGGGAAGAATGGAGCAAGTAAGACTGCAATATTAGATGCAGTTGCAGTCAGCACATTTTTACTTGGAATTGATGGTGGAGTTAGCAGAAGCATTTCAAAAGATGATGCCAGATATGAGTTCCATGATCTTGATGGTACAGTTGATCCGCAACATCAGTTTCCCGTAAGTATTGAAAGTAAAGGCGACTGTCTGGAGGATCATGATGTGAAATGGGTGCGTTCGCTTAATTCTGAAAGTGGAAATACAACAATTAAAGAAGCAAAAGAATTAACTAATATATCAAAGGATGTACAAAAGAGAATTATGACAGGAGACAAGTCATTAATTCTTCCGTTGATATCTTATTATGGTACCGGTCGTTTATATGCACAGAAAAAGGAATGTAGAAGATGGCTAATAGTTGGATTTTTCCAAGTAATAATTATGGTACGGTTACCATGATTTATCTGAAACAAAAGTAAGAACGCGATTTTTCTTTGGTCAAAATAAAAAAAGGTCTTTGATAACAAACAGTTTGTCGAAATTATGGTGGTGTGGTAGACTTACATATGATGAACAAAGGAAAGATCCATTTGAACTGACAAAATATCTCATTGATGATTATGCTACTAAAATGTTGATTATATTTTCTAATAATTACATAAGTAATCATGATATTACTGTAGGACTGTTTTCAGCGTTAAAATATCTTGAAAATATCGGATATAAAATAAAAGGAAAAAACCATAGAGATGTATATTATGAAGTAACTAAGTATCTAAATGTTTTGGGGGGAACATACATATTAGATTATTTTACATCAGAAGAATTAGAACAAAAAATTATAAAATATATGATGTCAATTAAAGGGGCAAGTTGTACAGAACAGAGATATAGTTGAAGATATTGTAAGTTATGTAGATAGTGTGTCATAATTAGAGATGGGAGTAAATAAATGGATTTATAAAATATATAATTGAGATTGATCTGAATAATGGAGTGAAGGTAAATTATGCTAAACTTCAGGGCGTGGAAGTCGCTTAGGAAGGTAAGAAAGCATTGAAAGTGGATTTGCTGGCAAAGATATAGATAAAGGATGGTGAGATATTTGTATTTAGAAAAGATTCATATAGAGAATTATAAAGCAATTGAAAAATTAGATATTAATTTAAAACCTGGGCTGAATCTGCTTATTGGTGATAATGGTTCAGGAAAAACTTCTGTCCTTGAGGGAATTGCTGTGGCTCTTGGAGGTTTGTTTGTCAATGTCGCAGGTGTCAGAACTAAGAATATCGTAAAAGATGATGTTCGTATGAATATAAAAGCTTTGGGTGATTCTTCAACGACGATTGAATATTGTGAACCTGTAGTGGCTGGTTGTACACTTCAGGTAACGGAAGAACAGAATTTTACATGGAGCAGAATCAAGGAAGAGGTATCTGCTACCCATACAAAGATAGATGATAAAAATGTATGTGTTTGGATGAAGAAACTTGCTAATAATTCAAGTACGATTCTGCCATTGATTAGTTTTCAAAGTGCTGCAAGAGCATGGAGAGTAAGAAGAGGAGATTTTGGGACGGAATTAAAGAAGAAGTTAGATGACAGAAGATGTGGATATATCGGTTGTTTGGATTCTTCAATGGATGTGAAATCTATTCAGCAGTGGTGTCTCAAACAGGAAATAGTGACTTCCAATAAAGGAATAGTGCGGGAATACGAAATGTTTAAGAATATTGTAGCTTCGTTTATGAAGGAAATCAATGAACTAGATAAGCCGCCTTCAATTTATTATTCTCCGCAGTTTGATGAATTAGTTTACAAGGATGATAAGGAAGAAATGCCTATTTCAAAGCTGAGTGCCGGTTATCAGTCTCTATTGTGGATGGTTATGGATCTGGCATATCGTGTTTGTATGCTTAATCCGGAATTAGAAAGCAGAGACCAAATTACAGGTATAGTGCTTATAGATGAAATTGATTTACACCTTCATCCAAAGTGGCAGTGGAATGTAATTGATGCATTGCGAAAAACATTTTCAGGTGTTCAGTTTATCATTGCAACACATTCACCGATTGTAATTTCAGCGTCAAAAGAGGTAAACTTGATTCTTTTAGACAATGTCAAAGCAGTGAGTTATTTACCAGATTGTTATGGATATGAAGTAGAGGATGTACTGAGTTACCGTCAGGAGAGTGTATCAAGACCAAAGAAGGTAAAATACTTGGTTGATGAGATAGAGAATGCAATCGACGATATAGCATTTGATAAAGCAGATGCTGCATTGGAAAGATTAAAAGATGTGCTTGGTGAAGATAATTTAGAGTACAAGAAAATGGCAGGAATGATTTCAGATGCAAAGCTGATAGAGGAGTGCTGACATGCTGTATATAGAAAAAGAAGGTTTGCCGAATGATATAAACAGAAAAATTATAGAGTTGAGCAAAAGCGAGGAATGGAAAAGCATCGGCGAAGACGACACAACAGCAATACGCAATGCCTTCGATAATGATTTTCCAAAGAATGAGGTTAAAGAGATTTTACTTCATGAACAACATGGAATCTGTGCATATTGTATGAGACGTATTCGTATGGACAATCATTCCAGAGTGGAGCATATTGTACCATTGAGTAGAAACAAGGACATGGCAATTGATTATAACAATATGCTTGGAGTATGTGATGGTGGTGAGAAAGTCACTGGGGATAAGGGACATATTCTTTGTTGTGATGCATATAAAAAAGAGACAGAAATCACGATTAGTCCTCTTAATAAGGCTCAGATGGATAAGATTGCATATGACTCAAAAGGTAAAATCTACACGAAGCCGAAAGATGAAGATATGGAAAGAGATATAAATGAAGTTCTCTTGTTGAACGGTATTCAGAAAAAAGATGGGACGGTAAGAGATACCTCTACGGAACTGTTAAAGGGCAGAAAAGATGCCTATGACAGAGCAAAGAAAATGATGGCTGCCTTGAATACAAAAGGAAAATGTACATCAGCAACGCTTAAAAAGATAATGGATAAATTATACAACAGAGAAGAAAGAGATGAGTTTGTAGGTGTTCAGATATATTATTTTAGAAAACATTACAATTCGCTGATTCGCAGAGGAATGTAATTTGTGCATACCATCTGCACAAATGGATTAGAAGGTGAAATATGGATTTACAGAATATTCAGGAACAATTAAATACAGAATTTGACAAGTCAGAGACACGAATCGTATTTTGGTTTGATGATAAAGGTGAATATGAAGATGAGGTATCAGAACTGCAGCTTGGTGATGTAAAGCTGCATATTCTTGATGGTTTAAACTGGTTTTATTCTAAGTATTTGTTGAATGAAGCAGATACAGAGAGCAAATATCTTGTTTATGCAGCATTTGCAAAGCCAAGTGATGCAGAGAATCCTCTTGCAGATATGTATTATTACTCAACACCTTATTATACAGACCGAGTGTCACAGATGTCTCAGGAGATTGGTATTGATAATCGTTTTAAGGTGCATTTGTCGCAGTATGGTAATTTCTGGAAAAATAAGCATCGTATTGAGAAGTTTAAGGAACTTGGAATTGACTATTACAATGCACAGACGATTGATATTGGTTTGATTGCCGTACTCACAGATGTGAAAACTCCGAACTTTGAGGAAGTAGTTAAGCAGATGATGCTTTGTGACAATAAAAAATATTTTAAGGCATTGGCTGATAATGGATTGATTGATAGATTCTGGGAACTTTGCGAAAAATTCTTCGGGTATAAGTCTGAAAAGCCCAACATAGATGATTTATCTGCTTGTATGATATTAACCTATGCGTCATCTACATTAAAGGCTACAGTTCCTGGAGCAATGAAGTCTTATATTCTAGGAAAGCGTAATGATGTTGTGATTTTTATTCGTAATATCATGGACAATGTGAATTATCAGGATGCCTATGACAAAATGGTAGAAAGAATAGATAAGTCATTGCGTTTTGTGACAAGAATACATGAAGGATTAAAGAAAGATATAGAGGAAAAAAAAGACTGTTCTCTTCAAATGTCTGATATATTTGCATGTGATGCGTTTGCTGGGTTAGATGACATTATTATTGATTGGGCATTGGAACAGTTAAATAATGAGATTTTAGATGCACAGATTGATGGACTGAGTATTGCCAAGGCAGCAGACCAGAGAATGTCTAAGGCATATCACTATAGTGACAGATACAAGAATGAATATACAACTATCAAGTATGCATATTTGATGATGAAGTCTATATCACTTATGGAGTTATCAAGTGATATTAAGTCATTAGTTGCAAATTATCAGAAAGAATCATACCTGATAGATTCGTATTACAGATGGTTTTATTATGCATATGATCAGATTGAAGACAACAGCAAATTCTCGGATATAAGACAGAGAGTAGAGAATATTTATGTGAATATATACTTGCAGAAGATAACATCAAAGTGGAACGAGAATTTCACAAATGAGGTAATGAATACTACTGATTTGCCTAAGCAGGAAGATTTCTACAAGCATTATATTAGAGGCTACGATGGAAAGCAGAGAGTTATTGTAATTATCTCGGATGCTTTCAGGTATGAGTGTGCAAAGGAACTTTTTGACAGATTGGAATTGGATGAGAAGTGTACACCAAAAATGGAATGTATGCTTGGCTGTCTGCCTTCTGTGACATCGATTGGAATGGCAAGCTTGCTTCCACATAAGGATATGCAGGTAGATGGTTGCATGAATGTGGCTGTTGATGGACAGGCAAGTGCAAACATGGAGCAGAGAGATAAGATATTGAAGTCTTATAATGAAAATAATGTGGCTTTATCGTTTGATGAAGTTGCAAATGTAAATCAGGCTCGAATCAGAGAATTGATTCAGGGAAAGAATATCGTGTACATTTATCACAATCAGGTGGATGCAAGAGGAGACAAGCCTGCAAGTGAGAATGAGGTATTTAACGCTTGTGCTGAGGCAATAGAAGAGATACACAAATTGGTTAGAAAGCTGACAATATATGTATCTGCACTGAAGTTTTTCATAACAGCAGATCATGGCTTTCTATATAAAAGAGACAGATTACAGGAGTTTGATAAGGTTACATATCCGAAGGATAAATGCTTATATACCAACAAGAGATTTATTATTACGGAAGATGCAGTAAATGAGCAAGGAATCATGGCAAGAACAATGCCATACCTTAATAAACTATATGTAGATACTCCGGTAGGAGCAGATATATTCAAAGTTTCCGGAGGTGGACAGAATTATGTACATGGTGGCTCATCGTTGCAGGAGATGATAGTTCCAGTAATTGAACTTACAACGAATACCAGAGGTGTAGCATACGATTATGTGGATGTTGTCCTTACATCTGTTACTCGTAAAGTGACAAATCTTATCACATACTTTGATTTCATTCAGACAGAGAAAGTTACAGATACCATGAAAGCAAGAAGTATCGTGGCTTACTTTACTACAGAGGATGGAGAAAAGATTTCATTTGATGTGCCGATGATTGCCAATAGCAGAGAAGATGCACCGGAGAAGAGAACTTTCCATGAGAAGTTTACTTTGAAGTCAAGAGAATATAAGTATGGTGATAAGTATTATCTTGTATTGGCAGATGCTAATGATGAGAAGAATATTTTACAACAGTATGAGTTTATGATTGATATTGCATTTGTGGATGATTTTGGATTTTAATTTATAAAATTAAGGAGAAATGAATGAGATGGATCCTATATTAAGTGTAATTGTTGAAATTTTTGAAACCGGATGAGGTATAAGACATGATAAAGATATCATAACCCTGTATCGCTTTTTACAATACAAACAGGATAAAAAAGAATAATATGTTTATTGTAAGCAAATAAGTTAAGGCTGAAAAAATACTTGTAAAAATTTGACAATTATGATATTATCAATACATGACAAAGGTGTCAACGGTTATATTCCGTTGGCACTTTTTTGTGCTTTTATTCCTTTGTTGTGTATTGAAAAGAAATGGAGGAATAAAATATGAGTGCAAAAATTGATTTTCTTTATTTAAGTGAGCCGGACATGATAAAAGCCGGAGTAAAAGATATGGGCAAATGTGTTGACGTTATGGAAGACATGATGGTTACTTTAAATAAGGGTGACTATGTTATGGGAGGTGAAAATCATAACTCACACGGATGTATGGTTACATTTCCTGACAATCCTGAATTTGAAGGAATGCCAAAGAATGGCGAGGACAGAAGATTTATGGCTATGCCGGCATATCTTGGTGGAAACTTCCAGATGGCAGGAATGAAGTGGTATGGTTCAAATATTGAGAACAAGAAAGAAGGACTTCCACGTTCAATTCTTATGATGATGCTTAATGACAAAGACACAGGTGCACCATTGGCACTTATGTCGGCAAATCTTTTGAGTGCATACAGAACAGGTGCAATTCCGGGTGTCGGAGCAAAATATCTTGCAAGAAAAGATTCAAAAACGGTAGCCATAGTAGGACCTGGAGTTATGGGAAAGACAGCACTTGCAGCATTTATGAGTGTATGTCCTAAGATTGACACGGTGAAGATTAAAGGAAGAGGAAAAAAATCAATAGATTCATTTGTTGAATTTGTTAAGAAAGAATTTCCGCAGGTAACTACAATCAAAGTGTGCGAGACTATGGAGGATGCTGTAAGAGACAGTGATATTATAAATACGGCAACTTCAGTAGGTGATAAAGAAAGCCTTTTCCCTTACATAAATGATGAATGGATAAAAGAGGGTGCACTTATATGTATGCCGTCAGCAGCGAGATTTGATGAAAAGTTTTATCTTGATGACAATACAAAACTGGTGGTAGACAACTATAAACTTTATGAAGCATGGGCAGATGAATATCCGTATCCAAGTTATGATCCGGTTCAGGTAGTCGGAGCAAAATTTATGGATTTGCTTCATGACAAGAAGATAACAAGAGAAGAAATAATAGATATAGCAGATGTGATTACAAATAAGGTTGCAGGACGGGATAATGACAAACAGAGAATTATCTATTCTGTAGGAGGAATGCCTGTCGAGGACATAGCATGGGGCGAGACAGTATATAAAAATGCCTTGAAAATGGGAATCGGTGTTAAACTTCACTTATGGGATGAGCCTGAACTTCATTAAATGTAAAAATGTCTGTGAGATGTAAATTTAAGATTTGCATTGCCACTTTGCTAAACAGCAGAAATGAGGTTTTATTATGGAACAGACAGATATCATAAATCCTTTTCAACCGTATATGACATTAGAGATGGACGGTTATAATCAGGTAGACAGACCTGATTATGGAATTTCACATTTCTATGAGTTTACGATTCATGATAAGAAAAAACATTGTATAAAAGCAGTGCCTGATGCAAGTATAGATTTGTTGTTTAATATAGGCACAAATAAAGTTTCAACATATATTAGTGGAACGGTGTTCGGAGTAAAAAAATGGGAACTTGGCACTCAGGATGACTGTTTTGGTGTGAGATTTCAGCCCGGACAGGGCCTGCTTCCAAAAGAGCTTACAATGGAAATGATAGTGAATGATGATGTTGAAATAGATGGCGATATCTTTGGAGAAAATCTTACTGAAAAAATTGCTTTGGCAAGGACCATGAGTGAGAGAATTCAGATATTTAAAAATGCATATGAAAATATGGTTTTAGAAAGAAGTTCTCTATCAGACAAAGAAAAGATAAATCAATATCTTGTAAATAGAATAAGTCGAACTAAAGGTATGATAACAATGGGACAGCTTGAGGACGAGACAAATTATTCGGCTTGTTATCTTAGAAGGATATTTAAAAGTTATCATGGAATTTCGCCAAAGCAGTTTGCGCAGTATATAAGGTTTCAAAATCTTCTTATGCAGGCAGATAAAAAGGAGGTAAGATACGAGCAGGTGGCACTTGAGTGTGGTTATTATGATGAACCGCATATGATGAAGGAATTTAAAAAATATGCAGGAATTACACTTGAACAGTATCGAAGGATGATATTTGAACAGGGAAAATTATTGCAATAATAGAACGATAAAAGACAAAAAGCAGAAGAAATTTAGCAGATAAAAATGAGTTAAAAAGGAGCGAGTGACTATGGGAATATCTAAAATAGAAGTAATAACAGGAATGTCAAAACTTACAAATCTTATATGTGAACTCAGTAAAGTAGGTGTGCGTGGAGTTACTGTAATGCAGGTGCTTGGATGTGGTATTGAACTTGGTACAAAGGAATATGAAGTTGAACTTAACGAGGTAATGGAACTTTTGCCAAAGCAGCAGATAAATATTGTAGTTGAGGACGAAAAAATAGATAAGATACTTGACCTTGTTAAGAAAGAACTTTACACAGGACATATAGGTGACGGAAAGATATTTGTGTATAGTATTGACAATGTTATAAGAGTTCGTACAGGAGATGAGGGTGTAGAGGCTCTTTAGATACTTAACACGAAGCATGTCATATGCAGATGCGGTTGTGTTTGTGCAGTAATATGAAAGGAATTTGCTTATGAATAAAAAGAAATTAGGGCTTGCAAATGTAGTATCAATATCTGTCGGACTTGTAGTAGCTACAAGCTGTCTTGTTTCATTAGGAGAAGGCTCCGGAACATTGGGGGTTACATTTATTCTTGCCATGGCGATAGCGATGCTGTTAAATATGACAACGGTTGCATCTCTATCTGAACTAAATGCACTGATGCCAAATACGACGGGTGGACTTGCCCAGTATACCCTTGCAGCACTGGGACCATTGCCGACACTTGTTTCAATGGTAGGCGGTTATATAATATGTAATACAATGTCATGTGGTGTGGAGGCATCAATTTTTTCTTTTTCACTTGCAGATATAATTGGTGGAAATGTGCCGAGTATAGTTTATACACTTATAATGACCGTTATAATTCTTCTTGCAAATTTGCGTGGTGTTGATATGTTTGCAAAAATTCAGGATATAGTCGCATTTCTTCTTGTCGGTTCGCTTGTTGTAATGGGATTTATCGGAATGATAGGTGCAGGTATGGGAGCGAAAGTTGACCAGCCGTTCGTACTTGAAGCAGATTTTAAGGGAATTGCATCTATGACGGCAGTTGCATTTTGGCTCTTTATCGGAGCAGAATATGCTATACCAATCTCAAAGGAAGTGAAAAATGCAAAGAGAAATGTACCTCTTGGAATGATGATAGGACTGTTTTTAATCTTCATAATGCAGTCTGTCATGGTCTTTGGATTTCACAATTATGTTGAATGGGGAAAACTTGCCGATTCAGCAGCGCCACATCTTCTTTACGGTTATGCAATTCTTGGAAAGTTCGGTAAAGTATGGATGATGTTAGTTGGAGCACTTGCAGTTATAAGCACACAGAACTCTACTGTAAACTCACTTGCCGTGATTTGTCAGGGTATGGCAAAAATGAATATGCTGCCAAAAATATTTGCAAAAACAAATAAATATAAAGTACCATGGTTTGGTCAGGTTTTTGTGAGCACAGCAATCTTTTTGTTCGCATATGTCAGCAATAACTCAGCGGATATGATAGATTTTCTTATACTTGCCGGTTCGGTAATATGGATGGTTTCATATATACTTGCACACATAGATGTTCTGGTATTTAGAAAAAGACTTCCGAAAGCACCGAGAAACTTTAAAGTGCCAGGTGGATGGGTGCTTCCGATTATAGGAATTTTAGGAACTGCATATATGATTGTAAATATATCTACGGATGCACATGAAAGAATGATGATATGGCTGCTTACGGGAGTATCATTCTTGGTGCTTGGCATATATTCGGCAATATGGATAAAGGTGAAATTAAAAATGCCGGTATTTAAACATGTGCCGCTTGAAAAAGTAATGGCAATGGAAAATGATTTGTATTATGTAGTCAGAAAACAAAAAGGAATATGGAAATAAAAAAGGGAAAACGGCGTTTTTGCCCTCTGGGAATTGTAAAACAATTAATTCTTAGAGGGCAAAATACCTTATTATTATTATTGCTTGATTTTTATTGTATCTAATGTTCTAAATTCATACTTCTTTGATTTCATATATTTAATAATCTTTGGAAGTGCATTTGTGTCTGCTTTGGAGATAGCATGCAACAGAGGAATCATTCCTTTGTGATAATAGCTTTTAAATCTTCCGACAACATAATCTGTGGTAGGCTGGTCAGCAGGATTATAGTCATACCAGGCAAGGCTCCAGAGAACAGTTGTATATCCCATATCCTGCATTGTTTTTAATGCACGTTCACTGTAATTACCCTCAGGAGGGCGGACAAATTTATCGATGGTGTAGCCGGTTTTCTTTTTCATACATTTCTCAACGCTTTTTAATTCAGAGCGTATTTTATCTGTATTGCATTCGCCGAGTCTTGGATGTGTCGAGGTGTGGTTTCCAACTAAGTGACCCTCTTTTTTCATGCGTTTAACAAGTTTTGCATTGCCCTCAATATACGGTTTTGTAACAAAAAAGATTGCCTTGATATTTTTTTCTTTTAAAATATTGAGTATTTTTTTTGTGTATCCGTTTTCGTATCCACAGTCAAAAGTAAGATATATGCATTTCTTTTTAGTATTGCCTGTGTATATGGTATTGTACTTTTTTAATGAAAATCCGCTGTAAGGTACGGTTCCGCCAGGCGTTGCATGATTGTTATTAAGACCTAATCCCCAGTCAACAGATTTTGTAGAGTAATGTTTTTTTGCTGCCGTTACATTTTGTGTGCCTGAAAAAACAAGTGAGAAAATTAAAATCAGGCATATTATTTTTTTAATATTTTTCATTTGAAACTCCTTCCGTATTAGTGAAAATTAAAGTCGCTGATGCATTACTTAATGATATTATTATATATCATGTCAGGTAAAAATGCGTTACAAATCTATTACAATAGTGTGACAGTAACAAATAAGTGGCGTTATAGCAAATGAAAATAAAGTATGTTAAAATAGTAAACAGTATATTGGAGAAAGAGGTGTAAAGGTATGGCAATGAACATTTTATTTACCGCTTTCAAAGGAAAGAATAATTCATCAGCTATATTATTAGATAAGATAACAGGTGATAAGTTATATCTGACAAATTCATATGTTGGACTTGCGAAAGAGATAAATCATCTTGAACAAATATATGATGTGGTATTGATGTTTGGTTTGGATAAAAATTTAGATAATGAGATTAGGATAGAAAAAATTGCAGAGAATGATGGTGATATTATAGTTACAAATTTTGATACAGAGAAAATAAAAAGATACTTTGAAAAAAGAAACATAAAATGTACGGTATCAAATACTTCAACAAAGTATTTATGTAATGCAGCATATTACCATATGTTGAAAAAGGAGTTTCATAATGTGGTATTTATGCATATTCCAACATTAAAAAACTTTGGGAAAAATTTATTTGCCGAGTTGTTAAAGTTTACTGAAATGCTTGACAAACAAAATAACAGCGTTATAATAACGTTGTTACATAAAGAGAGAGGATATAATTTATGCGACATGAAACAGAAGGAGTGACAGAGAGCCTGTTAAATAATGCTAAAAATGAATTTTTAGAATATGGTTTTCACAATGCCAGTCTTAGAAGGATTGCATCAAAAAGTGGTGTCAGTACCAATTCCATATATTCAAGGTTTAAGGATAAGACAGGTCTTTTTAATGCTATCGTGAAAGAGGCAGCAGACGGACTTATGGAAATTTATCTGAAAAGCGTCAATGAGGCGAAAGAAACTGTTGATGTTGAACAGGCGATGCAGATAGGCGGAGATGGAACAGATATCGTATTGAAATATATATACAGATATAAAGATGAATTTAAGCTGATATTTTGTTGCTCTGCCGGGACTGAGTATGAAAGTTTTTTTGATAAGCTTGCAGCCATTGAAGAAAATTATTATAAGCAGTTTGCAAAACAATATTCAAATGGAGAGCATAGTGTAGATGATTTTTTCATACATGTATATTGCAGAACAGGCTGGCAGTATGTTTATGAGATAGTATCGCATGATAAAAGTTATGACGAAGCTTATAAATATATGCAGGATGTTATGAAGTTTAACTATGCCGGCTGGAGAGCAGTTTTGGATATCAGAGATGATTAAATATGCATCAGCGTTAGCAGCTGATAGTGCTATGAGCAGACAGCAGAGAGGATAGAGTCTATTTGCTTGAAAAATAAAAGAGTTTATAAGGCAGTATAAATTTTATATGAAGTAAAAGTGCTTCTTAAGATTTAAACTGCCTAAAAATATAGCTATAGGTTAGTAAAAACTAATCATAGTAGCTTTAAACGAACAAGGAGGAACTGTAAATGAAATCAAAAAAGAAATCTGCATTTTCAAAGCTTATGGAATTTGCTGGAAATCACAAGTATTTTTCGTATATTTCATGTGTTTTGGCAGTTATCAGTGCATGGGTTGCATTGATACCATTTTATGATGTATGGCGCATCATAAAAGAGATACTTGAGGTAAGACCTCATTTTGACAAGGCAGTACATATCACTTTGTACGGCTGGCAGGCGGTAGGATTTGCACTGCTTTCAATGGTAATTTACATTGCGTCACTTATGTGTTCACATAAAGCTGCATTCAGAGTGCAGGCGAATATGCGTGTATACATGATGGAACATATCATGAAAATGCCACTTGGCTATGTGGAATCGAAGGGGACGGGAAAGTTAAGGAAGATAGTTACTGATTCATCTGCTGCCACAGAGACATATCTTGCACATAATCTTCCCGATAAGGCAGTATCATATACAACTCCTATAGGACTTCTTGCGATGATGGCAATATTTGACTGGCGGCTTGGTCTTATAAGTCTCATACCGGCGGTGTTGGCGTTTGCCATCATGGGAACCATGATGATGGGACCGAAGATGGCAGAGGATATGAAGCAGTACCAGAATTCACTTGAAACAATGTCATCCGAAGCAGTTGAGTATGTAAGAGGTGTGCCGGTATTAAAAACATTTGGGCAGACTGTATTTTCATTTAAGCGTTTTGAGGCTGCAATTGATGATTATGAAAAGTGGACACTTGACTATACAAAAGCGATGATGCTTCCAATGATAGGCTTTACGGTATTTTCAAATGGCATATTTGCGGCACTTATAATAGCGGCATATATCCTTGGTGGAAACAGCATGACAGACACCTTTGTGCTCAATCTTATTTTTTATATATTGATAACATCAACACTTACTACAACACTTATGAAAGTGGCATATGCGGGTGAATCGCAGATGATTGTCGAGGATGCACTTAAAAGAATGGATGAAATAATTGACACACCAGAGCTTCCAAATGGAAATTCAGGTGATGACATTAAGGATGCGTCAGTTGTACTTGAGAATGTCACTTTTTCGTATGATGATTCAAAAACAAATGCCGTAGATGGGATTACTCTTGACATAAAAGCAGGCGAGCATATTGCATTTGTAGGCCCGTCAGGAGGTGGAAAAACGACGCTTGCATCACTTATTGCAAGATTTTGGGATGTGACAGCAGGAAGCATAAAAATAGGTGGGACAGATGTAAAAAATATTAAAAATGATAAATTGATGGATCTTGTATCTTATGTTTTTCAGGACAGTAAATTGTTAAAAACATCTATTCTTGAAAATGTAAGAATGGGAAGACCTGATGCAACTGATTCAGAAGTTATGGATGCATTAAAAAAAGCTCAATGCAGTGATATTATAGATAAACTTCCACAGGGAATAAATACGATTATCGGTTCAAAAGGCACATATGTATCAGGCGGTGAGATGCAGAGAATTTCCATTGCGAGAGCATTTTTGAAAAATGCACCTATACTTATACTTGATGAAGCGACTGCGTTTGCTGATCCTGACAACGAGAAAAAAGTGCAGCTTGCATTTGAAAATTTGTCAAAAGATAAAACTGTTATCATGATAGCGCACAGATTGTCAACTGTTACAAATGCTGATCATATTTATGTTCTTAAAGATGGAAAGATAGCAGAATCAGGTACACATGAAAAGCTTGTTAATGCGGGTGGAGTCTATACGCACATGTGGAATGAATACAATAAATCGGTAAAATGGCAGGTAGGAAAGGCGGGTAAAGCTATATGATAGAAAAATTAAAACATAAATATGCATTATCAGAAAAAGGTGCAAAGGATATGGTCAGGGCATTTGTGGCGGTAACACTTGCAAATCTTGTGCTTATGTTGCCGGTTGGTCTTTTATATAAGTTGTCCTCATATCTGCTTGACGGCAAAATCCCTGACGGGCAGAGAGGATTTTTTGTTGTCGGAATAATAGTTACTCTTTTATTGATTGCTATTACTACGTTGTTTCAGTATAGAGCTACATTTTTGTCCACATATATTGAAAGTGGGGTAAGACGAAGAGCGCTTGCCGAAAAATTGAGAAGACTTCCACTTTCGTTTTTTGGAAAGAAAGACTTATCAGATTTGACAAATACTATTATGTCAGATTGTGCTCTTATAGAAACGGCAGGTTCGCACTGGATACCTGAGCTTATTGGTTCAATGCTTTCAACAACACTTATAGTTATAGGATTATTTTTCTTTAACTGGAAGATGGCTCTTGCAGCAGTGTGGGTTATGCCGATAGCATTTATAATTGTTTTAAATTCAAGAA
Source organism: uncultured Lachnospiraceae bacterium (assembly GCA_934320845.1). Classification (GTDB taxonomy): domain Bacteria; phylum Bacillota; class Clostridia; order Lachnospirales; family Lachnospiraceae; genus Butyribacter. The sequence goes on along the minus strand of CAKRFU010000009.1, from coordinate 100,951 downwards.
AAGCACTGAGAAATACTTATAAAAAGACAATGAAATATAAACTTGCGTGTCAGGATGGTATTCAGGAAGGACTTGAGACGATAAGAGATCTGCGTGCTAACAATATGACAGATACTTATATGACGGGGCTTGAATCTAAAATACGAGATATTGAAAAACATTCGATTGTTCTTGAATTTTCAAATGCCGCATTTGTATGCTCAGCGCAGATGATATTAAAGTTTGGAATAGGAACAGTTTCACTTGTGGGGAGCACGCTTCTGATAAAAGGCGAGGTAAACATAATTACTTTTTTTGCTTTTCTGCTTGTAGTTACAAGAATGTATGAGCCTTTGCAGATTGCGTTGCAGAATTTATCTGCTTTGATAAGTCTGGATACGACATGTGAGAGAATGGATGAGATATTGTCACATGAGGAGCAGACAGGAGCAGAAGAACTTACAAATAATGGTTATGATATAAATTTTGAACATGTGGGATTTTCGTATGAGGACGGCAAAACAGTTTTATCAGATGTGGATTTTGTTGCAAAACAAGGTGAGGTTACGGCACTTATAGGCCCGTCAGGAGGTGGAAAAACCACGGTTTCAAGACTTGCAGCAAGATTCTGGGATTGCAATGCCGGTAAAATTTCAGTTGGCGGAATGGATGTTTCAAAGATAGAACCTGAGCGTTTGCTTTCACTTTATTCGATAGTATTTCAGGATGTTACGCTTTTTAATAATACTATTATGGAAAATATAAGGATTGGAAAAAAGGATGCAACAGATGAGGAAGTTAGGGCAGCAGCAAGACTTGCAAATTGCACACAGTTTATTGAAAAACTCCCTGATAAATGGAATACGATGATAGGTGAAAACGGCTCACAGCTTTCAGGAGGTGAGAGGCAGAGGATATCGATAGCAAGGGCATTTTTAAAAGATGCACCGATAATACTTATGGATGAGGCTACGGCTTCGCTCGATGTTGATAATGAATCTGTTATTCAGGAATCAATTTCAAAATTGATTCAGGATAAAACAGTGCTTATAATAGCACACCGAATGAGAACAGTTGACGGAGCAGACAAGATAGTTGTTCTAAAAGATGGTGTCGTTAAGGAACAGGGAACACCTGAAAAATTGAAAGCAGATAACGGAATTTACAGGCATATGTTTGATATGCAGTTAGAAACACAGAATTGGAAGTATAGCTAAAAGAACCACCGGCTTTATGCCGGTGGTTCTTGGTGATTAAATACATTAAATTTTATTTTTATGCTCTTGAATAATTTTGTTTATTTTATCAACATTTGTTTGTGTAGCGAGAGCTATTTGTTCAATGGTAAAATTATTGTTATACATATTAAGTATAATGTTGATTGACATTTTTTCAGCACCACGGGCCTCACCGCGAGCTTCACCACGGGCCTCACCACGAGCCTCACCACGAGCTTCACCACGAGCCTCACCTATTGCCATAGCTCTTTCTTCGATGCCTTCACTTAAATTACACATAATATTCACCCCTTTTGCAATATCACTATCAATAGATATATCGTATTCGTTATTAATTATACTAATTTTTTGCTTTGCATTAAGCTTTGATGAAAAGAGAGCTGCCAGTAAACGATGCAATTCATATGTTGTATCATGTTTTGGTAGTGTATCTGACAAACCTATCATTATTATATTTAATAAATTAAGGTTTCCTCTCCAATCATGATAACCTATGAGGTCATCTTTGGTCAAGTGAATATGGCACATGGTATTTTCTTCCATGCCCATACATACCCAGATTGAATATACACGTTGTATGTCATTATAGTTTGTTTTGATAAAATCCCGTTCTTTTTGTGACGAGATGAGACGGCTGACATAAAATATTGCTCTGTTAAGTATATCGTATTCTGTTGGCTCATCCTTTTGTGCTTCAACATTCAATATTATTTGAGAAAGTTCTTTTTGTAAACCATCAGAGGAGGGCATACGAACATAAAAGACTATATCAAATCGTACAAGACCTTCATGAAGCTCTGAGTTTTCAGTGTTAAATCCTGTTATTTTGGGTGAAATTTTTGTAGAATTATTTGTCATTCCGGGATTAACAGGAACAATATTTACAAAAGGTTCACCTTCAATATATGGAATAACTTCATTTGGTTTCATCCCTTTAAATTCTTCTATTGCCTTGATAATGATATTTGCCAAAATATATTTATCAGAGAGTATTTGTTTTGCATATTCATCATATTTAGCTTTTTCGTCTGCAATTTCTACTATATTTTTCAGGTCTGCCATTCTACCTCCTTTAAGTATGTTTGAATTTTAGAATATTTTAGCATAGATTTGCAGATTTTCACAGCAAAAATGATTCCTTTCTTAATTTTATTGATTTTTACGAAAGAACAGCATATAATATAAGTATGTAAAGAAATTTGCTTGATTTGAGTACAAATTTTTAATTTAAGTTTTTCTTAGTTTAAAAGGCAAATCGTTAATTTTCAAGGAGATAAGTGTCTTATCTCCTTGTTTTGTTATATAAATCTAAATATCTATATAACGAAAGTCCTTTAGTTATCATTTAAGTGATTTTAAAATGCTGTGTTTATGTGATTTGTAGCGTTTTGAAAGCGCTTAATAAAGGAAAATGAAAAGAGTGATATTGTATGATTGACCATACAGAAGAAAAGAGTCGAAAGAATGGATTCTTTAAAGTGATTATTTGGATTATTATTATGAGATAATTTATCAAAAAAGAAGGGAGTAGGGTGTAAATGGGGAAAAGAGACCTTTCAGAAGAGGATATAAAAGTCAGATACATAACGCCAGCAGTAGAGATGGCTGGTTGGAATAAGAAGCAGATTCGTTATGAATATGCATTTACAGCAGGTCGCATCATCTTAAGGGGAAATATAACCTCACGAGGTAAGCAGAAACGTGCAGATTATCTGTTATTCTATAAACCGAATTTCCCTTTGGCAATCATAGAAGCTAAGGACAATAATCATTCGGTAGGGGCAGGACTACAGCAGGCGATAGAGTACGCAGAGGCTTTGGATGTGAAGTTTGTATATTCATCCAATGGAGATGGTTTTGTAGAGCAGGATTTAATTACTGGCAGTATTCGTAATCTCTCGCTTGCTGAGTTCCCAACGCCAGATGAATTGTATCAAAAATATATAAATGAAATGAATGTGTCTGAAATTGGTGAAAAAGCTATGCTTGAGCCGTATTACTGGGTGCCAGGATATAAGATACCTCGTTACTATCAGAGAGTTGCAATAGACAGGACTGTAAATGCTGTAGCAAATGGAAAAGATAGGGTGTTGTTTGTTTGTGCAACAGGTACAGGTAAGACATTTATGGCATTTCAAATAATTTACAGACTTTGGAAAGCAGGTATCAAGAAAAAGATATTGTTTCTTGCTGATAGAAATGTTCTTGTAGACCAGACAATATCTGGAGATTTCAAGCCGTTCGGAGGTAAAATGACTAAGGTCGAGAACAAACAGCTCGACAGTTCTTATGAAATATATTTGGCATTATACCAGCAGTTAGCAGGTGATGAGGGTGTAGAGCCATTCAAGCAGTTTAAGCCTGAGTTCTTTGACCTCATACTAATTGATGAGTGCCATAGAGGTTCCGCCAAAGAGGAGTCTGCTTGGAGAAAGATCCTTGATTATTTCTCTGGAGCAACCCAGATAGGTATGACAGCTACGCCAATAGAAACCAAAAAAGCATCATCACAAACTTATTTTGGCGAAGCTATATATGAGTATTCTTTAAAACAAGGTATCAATGATGGATTCCTTGCTCCATATAAGGTCATTCGTATAGGACTTGATAAAGATCTTGTCGGGTATCGTCCAGAAGCTGGGAAGCGTGATGATAACGGCTATGAAATAGAGGACAGAGAGTATAATGTCAAAGACTTTGACAGGACTCTTGTCTTGGATGAAAGAACCAAAGTTATTGCAAAGAAAGTTACAGAATTCTTGAAGAAAACTGATAGGTTCAGTAAAACTATTGTGTTCTGTGTTGATGTGGAGCATGCGGAACGTATGAGACAGGCTCTCATCAATGAGAACAAAGATTTGTGGACTGAGAACCACAAGTACATTATGCGTATAACTGGAGATAATGCTGAAGGTAAAGCCCAACTGGATAGTTTTATTGATGAGGACAGCAAATATCCTGTTATAGCAGTTACAAGCAAACTTATGACCACAGGTGTTGACGCTAAAATGTGCAAGCTCATTGTCTTGGATAATAATATTAATTCCATGACAGAGTTTAAGCAGATAATTGGTCGAGGTACTCGTCTGCTTGAGGATTATGGAAAGACATATTTTACAATCATGGACTTTAGAAATGCTTCAAGGTTATTTGCAGATAAAGACTTTGATGGTAATCCAGAGGTAGTGATTGACATTGGTGGTGATGACCCAGTAGATCCGCTAACTGGTGATGAAGATAATCCAGAGAATACAGGAGACGATACTGGTGATGATTCAGATGCTGGTAATACAGGTAATACTGGCGGTTCTGATAATGGCTGGGGTATTGATGACGGCTTCGAGAAGCCTAAGAAATACTACATCAAGGATGTAGAAGTCAAAGTCCTGTCGGAGCGGATACAGTATATTGATAAAGATGGAAAACTTATAACTGAAAGTCTTATTGATTACACCAGAAAAAATATATTAGGACAGTATGCAAGGTTAGATGTATTTCTTAAAAGGTGGAATGAAGCTAAAAAGAAACAGGCTATAATTGCTGAGCTTCGTGAAGAAGGTGTACTTCTTGATGCTGTTCGTGAGGAAACAGGTCAAACAGATATTGATGATTTTGATTTAATACTACACCTTGCATACGATAAAGCACCACTTACTCGTATGGAGCGTATAAATAATGTTCAGAAGAGAGGATATCTCTATAAGTATTCGGAACTTGCGAGGAAAGTTCTGGGAGCACTTATGGATAAGTATGCGAGCGAAGGTTTAAAAGAGATAGAGGAGACAAAAGTATTACAGTTACACGAATTCCAGCAGTTTGGTAGTCCTATGAAGATTGTCAAAGCTTTTGGAGGTAAAGCAGCATATGAGCAGGCTGTGAAAGAACTGGAAGATGAAATCTTCTCTGCTTAGTATTTTATGTTATAGGAGAAAAATATGGATTATTTATATCATTATACAAGTATAGAAACGCTTGCACTAATATTGTCAAATAAGACACTTTGCTTTAATAATTTATTAAATGTTGATGATATTGAAGAAGCTGAAACTTTTGATATGGGAAAGTTTGGGCGATTTGTATATGTTAGCTGTTGGACAAGTGACGAAAGAGAGTCTATCCCGCTTTGGAATTTATATACCCCTGATATGCATGGTGTAAGGATTAAATTACCTATATATCCATTCAAAAAATATTCATACAAAAAAGATGAATATTTTTTTGAGGAGGATATTGAAACATATATTAATATAGAAAGATTGTATGAAGAAAATAAAGTAAGTATAGTTCCAGGACAACCTAAATTGCTTGAAGTACAATACACAGATGATTCAGAAAAGTTATATCCTAAAGTGCGTACAGTATCATCAGAAGAAGAATTTCAATATTATCTAAAATCAGGGAAGATTAAAAATGAAAGTATCAAAACTTCATATGAATTTGAAAATGTAGGAAAATATAAACGCACAGTATGGAGTTTTCAAAAGGAATGGAGATATATTTATTATGTTTCACCAATGGGCTTGAAAGAAGCAAATCCGCCAACATTTGAAAAACATCGTGAATTAATCAGAAGAATAGAAGATAGGGAATATAAGCCGGCATATACAAAAATGTTTTTAGAATTGGATGATAATTCATTGGAAAATGTTGAGGTTTTATGTGGACCTAGAATGAATGATGCAGAAAAAGTTATAGTTAAAGCATTGTTAAAAGAATATTGTCCAAATGGAATATATAAAGAAAGTAAGCTAAAGATTAATAGAAAGTAGGTTTTTACAAATGGCTATAACTAATTTTGTTAAGAGAGTACAAGATGTAATGCGTAATGATGCTGGTGTCAATGGAGATGCTCAGCGTATCGAGCAGATAGTATGGACTTTGTTTTTAAAGATATATGATGCAAAGGAAGAAGAGTGGGAACTTATCAATGATGACTATGTTTCCATCATACCTGACAAATACAAGTGGAGAAACTGGGCGGTAGATAATAAGGATGGTCAGGCTCTTACAGGTGATTCACTTTTGAATTTCGTCAACAATGAGCTGTTCCCAACACTTAAAAATCTTGAAGTGTCAGAGGATACACAAATGAATCAGGTGATGGTGCGATATGCTTTTGAAGATGCCAACAATTACATGAAAGATGGTATCCTGCTTCGACAGGTTATCAATATTATTGATGAAATAGACTTTACAGAGTATGAGGAAAGACACGCATTTGGCTCTATTTATGAGTCGTTCTTGAAAGACTTACAAAGTGCCGGAAATTCCGGTGAATTTTATACACCGAGAGCTGTAACAGACTTCATGGTAAAAGTCACAAAGCCAAAACTGGGCGAGAGGATAGCAGACTTTGCTTGTGGAACAGGAGGATTCTTAGTATCTGCTCTCAACGAATTATACAATGAGAGTTTGAGCTCTAATGAAAATAAGGAAGTATATAATAATACAGTTTATGGCGTGGAGAAAAAGGCTTTACCACACATTCTTTGTGTTACAAATATGCTGTTGCACGATATTGATAACCCAGAGATTATTCATGGAAATACTCTTGAGACTGATTACAAAGAGTATAGGAAAATGGAAAAGTTTGATTTGGTACTGATGAATCCACCATATGGCGGTAATGAGAAAGATTCAGTAAAAGTAAACTTTCCTATGGAACTGCGCAGTTCAGAAACGGCAGATTTATTCATGGATATTATTATGTTTCGTTTGAAGAAAGATGGTAGATGTGGAATTATTCTTCCTGATGGATTCCTGTTTGGTACTGATAATGCAAAGGTAAATATCAAGAAGAAACTGCTGGAGGAGTTTAATCTTCATACAGTAATCAGAATGCCGCATAGTGTATTTGCTCCGTATACTTCCATAACAACAAACATTCTGTTCTTTGATAATACACATCCAACAGAACAGACTTGGTTCTATCGTTTGGACATGCCAGAGGGGTATAAGAATTTTTCAAAGACAAAGCCTATGAAACTTGAGCATTTTGCTCCAGCTCTAGAGTGGTGGGACAATCGTGAAGAAATCGAGATTGATGGTTTCTATAAAGCAAAAAAGTATACTGTCGATGAAATAATGGCAAATGGTTATAATTTAGATCTTTGTGGATTTCCTCATGAAGAAGAAAAAATTCTTGAGCCGATGGATTTAATTAATAAATATCAGGAAAAGAGGGCAAACCTTAATGCAGAAATTGACCATGTATTAGAGAAGATTACATCTATGTTGGGAGGAAATTGATTTGAACGCACAGGATTTAAAGAACAGCATCCTACAGCTTGCTGTTTCTGGCAAACTCGTCGAACAAAGAGCCGAAGAAGGCACTGCGAGAGAACTTCTTGAACAGATAAAGCTGGAAAAGGATCAGCTTATAAAAAATAAAAAGATAAAGAAGTCAAAGAATTTATCAGAGATTACAAAAGATGAGATTCCTTTTGAAATTCCAGAGAGTTGGGAGTGGGTGAGACTTAACAAATTATTCGAGGTACTAAATGGAGACAGAGGAAAAAATTATCCTGCAAAATCTACATTACATCATGAGGGTATTCCATTTATAAGTGCTGTGAACTTAGATGGTAAAAGTGTGGTAGCAGATGATAATTTACTTTGCTTGTCAGAAGAACAATATGATAGATTAGGAAATGGAAAGCTTATCAAGGGAGATGTCGTTGTTTGCATTAGAGGTTCTTTAGGAAAACATGGAAAATATCCATTTGAAGTAGGGGCGATAGCTTCATCTTTGGTTATTTGTAGGCAATATGGCGATAATGATATTTTGTCAGAATATCTAATGAGATATTTGGATTCTGCGTTGTTCTTTTCACAAATACATTTATATGATAATGGAACCGCACAACCTAATCTTGCAGCAAAGAATTTAGAACAATTCTTAATCCCGCTTCCATCTCTAGCTGAGCAGCACCGCATCGTTGCCAAGATTGAAGAAATTTTTCCGTATATTGAGCAGTATGGCAAGGCTTATACAAAACTGGAAACATTTAATAAAAAATTCCCAGAGGATATGAAGAAAAGTATTTTACAACTTGCCATGCAGGGGAAGCTGGTGGAACAGCGACCAGAAGAAGGTACTGCTGATGAGCTTTATGAGCAAATTATTGCAGAAAAAGCAAAACTCATCAAAGAGGGCAAAATCAAGAAAGAAAAAACATTGTCTGAGATTGCAGAGGATGAAATTCCTTTTGAAATTCCTGTTAGTTGGAAGTGGGTAAGATGGGGAACATTGTCATTTTCTATACAATATGGATATAATGCTCCAGCGATATCTGATGGGGATTATAGAATGGTGCGAATAAGCGATATTCAAGATAATAAAGTTATATGGAAAACAGTTCCATATTGTCAAATTGCAGAGGTGGAAGCAGAAAAATATTTGTTAAAAACAAATGATATTCTTTTTGCAAGAACTGGAGGTACTGTTGGAAAGTCTTTTTTGGTAAAAGATGTTCCATATGATGCTGTATATGCTGGGTATTTGATAAGAACAAGATATAATAGTGAAAGACTTGTGCCAGAATATTTAAAATTTTTTATGGAAAGTCAGTTATATTGGAAACAGTTAAAAAAAGGAACAATAGCTACAGCACAGCCAAATTGTAATGGACAAACTTTGGCAAAAATGATGATTCCTATACCACCACTTGCTGAGCAGAAACGTATTGTTGCCAAAATAGAGGAATTATTACCATATTGCGACCAACTTATCAAATAACTACATTTGATAAAAATGTTAAATTTAAATACTTTGTTGACTAAATACATTATTGCAAAACGTATGTTTATTTAGTATGATTAAATGAATAGATTAAATATTTTTGTTGATACTAAAAATTCTGATTTCACAATATGTTTTATGATTTAGAAAGAATTGTGAAGTCGTTGAGGTAAAAATATATGATATTAATGGGGGAAATAATGAAATTAAGATTAGAGGGAAATAATGTAATAAAAAAACAAGATGTAGAAATACCAGAAACAATGATGGGGATTTATGGATATAACAATTCCGGGAAAACAACAATTCTTAAGGAATTAGATAAAGTTATAGATAAAGAAAATATAAGATGTATTGTAAAAAATGGAAAATAAAACAAAGGAGTTCATATTGGATCAGACAACAATAAAAAAGCTTTTGACAGCGTATAAATTAACCATACCGGATTTTCAAAGAAGCTTTGTTTGGAAAAAAAATAAAAAATATCAGCTTATATCTTCATTGTTTAAAGGATTTCCAATAGGAGCATTAACTCTTTATGAAGATAAAGGACAATATTATATTATAGATGGGTTGCAAAGAATTAATACATTACAGCAATATTTATCAAGTCCATCTAAAATAGTTGGTTTTAAAGAGTATTATAGTAAAATATGTGATGATGTTAAGAATTTTTTGAAAAAAAATGGTTTAGAAATAAAAGAGAATCAACTTAAAATATGCATAAAAAAATGGTATGAAGGTCTTAATGAATTATATCAGTATGAAAAAATGACAGTTCTTTATAACATAATCAAAGATAAGCAGGATATCTTTAAATATTTGAATGATTTAGATTTAATTGCTGAGTTATCAGACATATTACAGCTGAATATTCGAATAATGCATGATGATATTGTACTTATAATATACAAAGGCGATAAGGAAGATTTGCCGGAACTGTTTAAAAATATTAATACAGGAAGTGTTGCTTTATCTCAGTATGAAATATTACAGTCAGTTTGGATTAATAATTATCTCAACGAAAAAATACTTGTAAATGAGTATAATGCTTTTTTAAGGGAATTAGATCTTATTAAAGAAGATTATGAGATAAGTGCAGTGAAAGATAAAGGTCAGTTTGATATATTTAAAAATTTAATTGGACTTAATAATATTATATGTTGTATTAAAGATAGTGATAAGGTATTTCATTATTCAACTTATAAAAAATTGTCACAATGTATTAAATATAATAATGATAATATAAAATATTACGATAATGATACGATAGCATTTGAATTATATTCTTCAATTATAAGTTTATCATCTAACAGAATTGTTAAAGCTGTAGATATATTATACTCTGAAGAACATACAAAAGATAATATAAGTGTTTTTATACATGAATTGAATAATGTGATTATTGAAACAATCAAGTGGCTTATAGATTATTTGTCTGAAAATAATATAGTGTTAATAGAAAGTAAATACCATTCATTATATATAATAACCGGTTTGATTATGGCAATGTATGATATAAATACAGAAAAACTTACAATATCAAAGACAATACAGAAAAATGGTATAGGTGAAGAATGTCTTAATATTGACAAGCATATAAAAGAAAAATGGTTCTTGGATGAAAATCGTCAAATAGGTTTTTTTGCAAAGAAATTATCAGAATTAAATGATATGAAAAAATGAGTTATTATCGTAAAGGAAAGGAGCAGGGTGTAAATGGGGAATATTCTAAATAAATCATTGCTTTAAAACTCATATTAGATTAAAATTAAGATATGAATATGTTTGGAAAGATGTGGAAATTTTTGCTTTTTAAACATACTCGTGTTTTGTATCAATGATACAGTATATGAGAAAAATACAGAAAAGAGGAATGTACATGAAAGAATATGATGAGGCGTTTTTCACTGCCAAGGCAAATAAAATGGCAGGGATTACATGGTTTGTATTGATGATTATTGTGTCTGTTTTTTATGGCATAAAGGTAGTTACCGGTAAACTTGACATGGGATATTTTTTAATGTTCTTTATACTTGGCTGGTTATCGCTTGTTATCAGTAAAATACTGTTAAAAGTTAAAGGGGAGGATAACAAGCGGTACAAGTGGATGCTTGGAATTGGCTATCTGCTTTTTTATTCGGTCATAGCATGGACTTCGCTCGATCAGGTATCATATGTATTTATATTACCGCTGTTGTCAATATTGGTACTTTACAAAGATCCGAAGTTTATAAAGGTAATGATGTGGATAACATTGTTTGTTCTGTTTTCAAGTAATATGTATAAGGGACTTGTAAAGGGGATGCTGGATTTCGTATCAAGTGAAGAGTGTGCATTGGAGTTTGCCATAGTGTTATGCTGTTATGCCTGTACAAATATGGCAATCAAGCATCTGGTAGAGTCAGACGGTGCACTTACATCTTCAATTGAAGGAAACCTTGCAAGAGTCGTTAAGACTGTAGAGCAGGTCAAAGTTGCGAGTAATGAAGTCGTAGATGGTGTAACTGTTGTAAGAGAACTCGCTGATGAGAACAAAGCCGGTGCAGATGATGTAGTAGAAGACATGGTGAAGCTTTCGGACAACAACAGTGTGCTGAATGATAAAACAGTTTCATCAATAGAAATGACTAAGGTGATAGATAATCAGGTTACTGATGTTGCCGGTCTTATGGAGCAGGTGGTTGATCTTATAAATGCTTCAGTTGAGCATGCGGATACAAGTGCAAAAGATCTGGTTGAGGTAGTAGATACAACAAACAGGATGTCAGAGCTTTCAAAGGAAGTTGAGAATATACTGGTAGATTTTAAGAAAGAGTTCGGAAGTGTTAAAGATGAAACAAGCACGATAGCAGGTATCACTTCACAGACAAACCTTCTTGCACTCAACGCATCCATTGAAGCAGCAAGAGCAGGTGAAGCAGGTAAAGGTTTTGCAGTTGTTGCTGATGAGATAAGAAATCTTAGCAATGGAACGCAGGCTTCTTCAAGCAGTATAATGGAAGCACTTTCAAGACTTGAAGAGACATCTGCCAGGATGATGGAGTCGATTGCACAGACAATAAAACTTATTCAGACAAATATTGAAAAAGTTTCAAATGTAAATACAAGTGTGACAAAGATTACAAATGATGCGACAACTTTAGGTGAAAATATTAAAACAGTAGATAATGCTGTCAAAGAAGTGGAGGCATCAAACAAGACGCTTATCGACAACATGAACCAGGTAGGCGATGTCATGGATGTGATGACGGAGAGCATAAATAAGGCAGAACTCACCACAAAGACAATGCTTAGCAAATATGAATCAAGTGCCCAGAGTGCAATAGATATTGAGAAGGTTGTCGGAAAACTTATGGAGGAACTCGGTGTCGGAGGATTTATGGGAGTTCAGGATGTAAGACACGGCATGAAAATTTCGATAAGTGATGTAAATGGGGCAAAGAAAGAATATACAGGTGAAGTTACTGACAGAAACGGCAATGATATATATGTAATCGTTGAAAATGAAATCGGTGATATTTTTGAGAACAGGGAGAGACATAAAAACAATGTCTGTAAACTTAATATTGTGGTAGATAATGTATTATACTGCTGGAACGATATAGTTATCCGCCGCAGCAAGCCAAGCGAAAAAGGACAGTTTAAATTACATATTGAAACAAATCCACAGGTATATAATAGAAGAAAATATCCTCGTATGCCGATTACAAACACATGTACTGTAAAATTTGAAGGTGAAGATAAAACATATCAGGGCCATATGGTAAATATCAGCGCAAACGGTTTTGCCATTTCGATTTTTGATTCAGTTTTTGCAGATGCAAGAGAAAAGAATATCGTAGTTTCCGTAGATGATTTTGACAAAATTTCAGCTCATCCGCTTGAGGGCTGTATTATAAGAAGTTCAAACAATGACGGTGAGTATATCGTAGGCTGTCGTATGCCGGAAGATGTGCAGTCTATAAAAAATTATGTAAGTAAAAATTATTGTAATTAGTTTTTATGAGAAGATGAGAAAGGGGTTGCGACTATGTGTAGAGTGATGGAAGAAATGAGAAATGAAACAGAACATGCAAAAGCAATTAAAGTTGCAAAGGGCATGTTGCAGTCTGGTAAATTGTCATATGAAGAAATAGCAGAATTGTCCATAGATGAAGTCAAAGCTCTGGGCAAAAAAGTATAGGAGGGAAAAAATGAAAGAAAAAAACGGGTTTATATTAGAAGCAAAAAACATTAAAAAAACATTTATTACAGGTGATTCAAAAGTTGAGGCATTGAAAGGAATTTCATTTTGCCTTAAAAAAGGTGAGATGCTTGCTGTTATGGGAGGAAGCGGCTCAGGAAAGAGTACACTTTTAAATATTTTGGGTGCGCTTCTGATACCGGATGACGGAGAGGTTTGGCTGAATGGGAAAAAGGAAGAACAGTATTCAGAGGAACCTCATGCTACTGAGATAAGAAACAGGCACATTGGTTTTATATTTCAGGATTTCAGTCTGTTAAATGATTTGTCAGTCAGGGAGAATGTCTCTTTGCCGTTGATTCTTAAAGGTGAAAAGGAAAAAAAGACGGAGGAAATTGTGAAAGATATTGTTATGAGGGTTGGGCTTGAAGATAAGCTTGACAGCAATATCACACAGCTTTCAGGAGGACAGCAGCAGAGGATAGCAATAGCAAGGGCGGTCGTGACACATCCTGACATTGTTCTTGCTGATGAACCTACCGGAAATCTTGACTATAATACTTCGCTTGAGATAATGGACTTGTTTATGCAGTTAAAAAAGGAAGAAGGACAGAGTTTCATTATTGTAACGCACGATCCGATTATTGCCACATATGCTGACAGAGTAATATTTCTGCATGACGGTGAGGTGAAGAGCGAATACAAAAATAGGGATGACAGCGATAATTTTACGAATATACTTGATATATTTCGTAGTCTTATTGCCTGATGGGAGAAAATCATGAAAATGAATAAAGATATAAAAAAGCTGAACGGAATAAGTATTAACTTCTTAAAAAAGAGCAGATTTTTGACGGTTTCGTGTGTAATATGCATATTTTTTGTGAGTACAATGCTTATTCTGATGTTTCAGCTTACAAGAAATTCTAAAAAGTCATATCTTCAAAATATGAGAGAGACGTTTGGGGATTGTGACATCATAGCTTCTCATGAAGATTATTCAAAAATTGATGATAACGTATTAAAAAAGGTATTAGGTATTGATGGAATTGATGAACTTAATACGGGAATATTTGATTATATTGATATTAGAACGGATTTGAAAGAAAAAACTTCAGTTAACACATATATGATAGGCACTGACAATGGCAGGTTAAACAGGGCACGATATAAGTTTTACAGCCGTTTGAGAGACAACCTGATGGTAATAAATCAGAAGCTTGCTGATTCTAAAAATCTTAAAGTCGGTGATACTGTTTACTGCGGTGAAAAGGAGTTTACTGTATCAGAGATAATTTATGATGATAATTTTTCTTTTCAAAATATATTTTTTGCTGTAGTTACTAAGAAAGCATTTAGTGAGATTAAAAAAGAAGATATAGGTTCATCATATATCCTAATAAAGACAAAACGCAGCAAAAAGATGAGCGGGATTAAAAATGCTATAAAGAATGCAGATAAAAAACTTGATATAACTATGATAGAGGATTCTAAGGAGTACCAGTCATATGTAAGGGTGTATTCGAGCTTTATGAATATTCTTGCGGTTATAGTCGTTATAATAAGTCTGTTGTTTATAGCTGCCGTATTCAGGAGATTTATGCAGAAATACAGCAGGGATATGGCTGTTATGCGGACGATGGGTGCAAGTATACGACAGGTAAAAACGATATTTTCGTTGCTTGGAATTTATATAACAGGTGCAGGGTGTCTGTCGGGTTTTGTGTTTTCTCTGTTAGCCGGAAACATTCTGTTTAGTATTACAGCTAAAGAATTTGATTTTGTTGCGGAAGCGAGAACAGTTGATATTTCATTGGTGTTAGGGATTACGGCAATAGTATTTGCTGGGGTAGAAATATTTCTTACATTATTTTCAAAGTCATTTATAAATAAACTTCCATACCAGTCTATGAAAAATGATGGTTCGTCAAATAAAGCATATTCAGGAAAAGGAATTATAAACCGTTTTGTATCAATGGTATTGCCGCATGATATGCTCATAAGTTATAAGATGGCTGTTCCGAAAATGAAAGAAAATTTTCTTATGATACTTACGATAATCATGCTCACGGCATTTTCTTATTGCGGTGAGGATTTGATGGATGAGATAGGAAAAAACAATGATATATATTATAAGGGCATATATATGGATGATGTACTTATAAATGATGACCAGTCATATAGTTATTCAAAAATTGACAATCTGTGTAAAAAGATTCAACAGCAGGCAGATACAAATGTATTTCTGCAGGCGGATATAGATACGGGAATAGGCATTACGGCAAAAAAAACATCGGGCAAAGAGTTTTTCTTTGGAGGTGGAGAATCGTTTGCATCACTGGAAAAAATGCAGAAATCGGGGCTTGTGAAAAGTGATATATCAGATTTTGCACATTCGATATTGATAAGCAGGAAAGCTGCTAAAAAATATAAGATAAAAACAGGTGATAAGATAACGCTTAGTACAGAAGATGCAGATTTTTCATATTATGATGAAAAAACAGAAAACGAGTATAGAATGTGGAAGGATTATAAGGGAGTTAGTACAACAGTAACGGTTGTTGGGACTATTTCTGACAATATTTTTGATGTCATCATTGACACAGATAATGAAATATTTAAATCATTTCCAAAAGATATGAGAGTAGAACAATGGAACATATTTGCACATGAAATGACAAAAAAACTTGATGTGAGTTTACAAAATGCCCGCATGGAATTTACGGCACTCAGATGGCAGAGTTTTGAGCAGGTAATGGCATTTTCGCATAAAATTCTTAAACAGAGATATTTTATTGTGAGATGTTTACTCTATATGTTAAGCATAATGGCAGGAATAGGCTGGGTAAATGCGGCGGCAAATATGATACAGTCGAGAAGAAAAGAATATGTAGTATTAAGAAAACTTGGAATGTCAGAAAGAAGAGTGAAAAAGATAATATGGTACCAGCTTATCCTGTTTATCTTTTCGGGAATTGCAGCCGGGATAGTACTTAGTCTTGAGATTATAAGGAGATTTAATATTCGTGAATATGGTAATTATGAAAGTGTTAAATTTCAGGCTGGAAATGTGTGGTTCATAATTGTGCTGTTTTTACTGCTGTTGATGTCACTCAGAAAAAATGTCAGGGAGAATGTTACTATTCAGGTGTAAAAATGAAAGGTTATGGGGAAATGAAAAAATTGTAACAGTTCAGCTTTCATTTTCTCCATTCATAAACCTGCCAGCAAGCTGTCAGTCGCTGCTATGCAGCTTATGTTTATTCATTACGGAAATGAAAGGCTATTCCACCCAAAAAAGGTAATAAAAAATACCATAAGCAAGCTTATGTATTGTTTATTACCTTTTTCGGGCTGAACTGTTACATTTTTTGAAAATAATATTGTAAATTATTTTAATAAATTGTAAAATGGTATCATAGCTTTGAAAAATAAAAATACTTAAAAAAGGAGAAGCATATATGATAGCATGGTACAAATTTGACGATGAAAAAAGTATTGGAGCAGACAGTTCGGAAAATGGTTTTGATGCCATACCTTCCGGGGACAATGCACCTGTAATAAAAGAGGTTGACGGAAGAAAGGCAGTTGTCATTAGTGGTGATGGAAAGGTTGCTGATTCATATCTTAAACTGCCTGAAAATATTCTTAAATCGGTTTCTGATGATGACGGTCTTTGCATCTCATTTTGGATGAATCTTTCTAAAGGAGTTAATGTGTGGGAGAGACTTTTTGATTTCGGTCATTCCACAATAGGGCCTTATTTCTTTCTCACCAGAAATTTAAGAGCAAGCTGCTTTAGCGGTGCGGATTTGCTTGCTGACCCGGGAAAAGGATTTGCAGAGCATACATGGATGCATGTTGCGGTTGTTGTACATGGTACGAAAAACGGAACACTCAGCAGTGCGGGTCCACAGGTATATGTCGACGGAGAGCTTATCGCTGATGGTCTTATAAGCCAGACATCAAGCGGAAATTATAAGAGACTCAGAGAATGGTTCGCAGGTCTTAAGGAAGATGGAAAATATATAAACAATTTTATCGGTCGTTCACAGTTTGATGCAGATCCTGATGCAAACGTGGCACTTTCAGACTTTAGGATTTATGATTCTGCTTTGTCAGAGGGTGAGATAGTAGATATTGTTTGTGAGAGTATTTCAAAGAAAGATATTCTTGAGATGGTGTGTGAAAAGTATCTTATGGCACCTGACAAGATAATAACAGAGGATATAGAGCTTCCTACATCTTATATAGGAGGAAAGGTAAATGTCGTATGGAAGTCAGAGGATGAAGCTGTTTTAAGTTCTGACGGAAAAGTTGGAGATTTTGAGAAAGCTAAGTATATAAAACTTAGTGCAATTCTTTCGTTTGATGATGAAAAAAAGACTATCGAATATTATGTTACGGTTGTTCCAAGGACAGAGGTTCCATATGAGCTTACTATCCATGCTGACAGTGAAAAGGTAAAGATAAGTGATACTCTTTACGGACTTTTCTATGAGGACATAAACAATGCGGCAGATGGAGGTATCTATGCAGAACTTGTAAATAACCGTTCATTTGAGGCATTTACATACAACACATACGACCCGTCATCAGGGGAGAACGGAAAGTCTACAGGCAGAAATCATACACCACTTGCATTCTGGTTCGGTGATACGGATAAAGTCACACCTAAATGTGAGGGCGGTCTAAATGAGCATCTTGGAATTACAAAACCTGATACAAGTGAGTATTACATTACTGCAAAATCAGGTGCAGTTCTTTATAACCGAGGTTTTTGCGATACTACAGCAGCACTTTCAATGTATCTTAAAAAAGATGAAAAGTACGATTTTTCAATATGGGCTAAGAGTACGGACAATGTGGCAAAGATAAAAGTTTCGCTTGTCGATGAGGATGATGCATTAGTAAGTGATGAGATAGTTCTCAATGGCATTTCTGATACATGGAATAAGTTCGGCGAGAATAAAAAGCTTGTTCTTACTGCTAAAAAGACAGGCTATGCACAGCTTAGACTTGTATTTGAAGGAGAAATTTCAATAGATATGGTTTCTCTTATGCCTGAGAATGTCTGGGGAGCAGACGAGGAGAGCACAAGTGCTACGGCTCATGCAAACTATACGGGCAATAAAAATTACCGTCTCAGAAGGGATCTTGTTGAGGCAATGCGTGACCTTCATCCAAAATTCTTGAGATTTCCGGGTGGATGCATTTCAGAAGGTTCATTTATCTGGGAAAATGTATACGATTGGAAAGATTCTGTTGATGATATTGAATACAGAAAGGAAAACTTTAATGTATGGGGTTATATGATGACAATGGGACTTGGCTATATGGAGTATTTCCAGCTTGCCGAGGACTTAGGGGCATCGCCACTTCCTGTTATGGCATGCGGAGTGCTTTGTCAGGCTCGTTCTGATTATGCAAATCCGGCAGGTGGAGAACTTCAGAAAAAATATATCAAAAACTTTACTGACCTTATTGATTTTGCAATCAGTACCGATTGTGAGAACAATGAGTGGGCGGCACTCAGAAAGAAAATGGGACATGAAAAGCCATTTGACATGCATCTTTTAGGCGTTGGTAATGAAAACTGGGGCGAGGAATTTTTCGCAAGTTTTGAAGAATTTAAACATGCCATTGATGAGCATATGGAAAAGAATTATCCGGGATATGACCTTACAATCATTTCAACAGTAGGTGCGCAGGCAGATGATGATGCGTATAAGTTTGGATGGAGATATTTAAGCGGAAATCTCAAGGATAAGGGTGCAGTTATTGCGTTTACTGACGGAAACGAAAGTTTTGACGAAAATGTTGAGTGGTACAAATACCAGAAACATTATATGGAAACCGTAGCTGATGAACATTATTACCGTTCAAATGCATATCTTTATGAAAATGCGGACAGATATGATTATTATTATAGAGCATATAATGCCGACGGAACAATTGATGATGACAATTCATCAAAAGTATTTGTAGGCGAATATGCTTCATCTGACAAGAATACACTTGCAGGAGCAGTTGCGGAAGCCGCTGTTATGACGGGATTTGAAAATAATTCAGATGTAGTGAGACTTGCGGCAACAGCACCGTTGTTTAACAAAGTGCTTTCTGACGGAGCATACCGCTGGACACCGGATGCAATATGGTTTGATAATGATTCTGTATGGCGCACACCAAACTATTATGTTCAGCAGATGTTTGCAGAGTACATAGGTGACCATGCAGTGGAGACATCATTTAAGATGTATGACAAGGCAGAGAAAAAACAGCTTATACCACACGGCGGTGTGTCAGTTTCAGTGACAGAAGCGGATGTGCTTTTACAAAAAATTGAGATAATTTCAAATGCGGATGGAAGTGTATTATTCAGTCAGGATTTTGCAAAAGAGGTTAATGAGAAAATTTCACTGATACCGGGTTCTGAGAATTATGAAAAACAGGCGGATGGAATTTTGTTTAAGGCAACAGACAAAGCTGCAAACGGAATATATATATATGACGACAGCTGGACAGATTATAAAGTAAATGTGACAGCAAAGAGAATTTCAGGAAACGGCGGATTGTTTGTGGGAGCAGGACTTACGGATATATCAGAGAAAAATAAGAATGTAATTGAATATGCTGTTTCAATGCATGGATACCTCACAGGAGTCAGGGTGTTTAAGGACGGAAGTGAGGGATACCGCATGGGAGATTACTCATCAAGTGAGCTTGCAGGAAACTTGAGAGAATGTAACTTTGAACCGCTTGAGGATGGAAAACAGTATGTATTTACAGTTGATTATGGATGCAAAGATGCGAAAGGTCTTCAGATGTACTACAAAGATGAAGATGGAAATAAGAGCATAGTCCTTGACTATAAATTAAATGCATACAACAGAGTTGTATTTAACTCCGTAACAAGAGATGAAAAGAACATCTATGCAAAACTTGTAAATAAAGATAATGTTGCAAAGAAAGTATCAGTAAAACTTGATGCTTACAAAAAGGTTGCGAGTGCCGAAGTCGTAATGCTTACGGCGGATAAGGATCTTGCCGGTGTTGCAAATGTGAATACTAAAGAAAAAGAATATGTCGTTCCCGTAAAATATCAGACAGCCGTAAATAATCAGACAGCAGAGATATTGCTCCCTGCAAATTCAGTAGCGGTAGTAGTATTTTAAAGCAGAGGTAAAAATCATAGTGTCTGAAAATACGAGATGATTATAAAATGAAAGCAAAGATTTAATTAAATAAGAGGCTGTCACAGTAAGTATAATCTATACAAATGTAGCTGATGATAACAGATTTCTTATCTGTATATTGTATGAATAGAACTTAGCGTGACAGCCCTTATTATTTTTTTAAGCAATTCCAAAAGATTAGTGCGATTTTTGATCAAATAAAATTCTACATATTATTAACTGCATTTATGTTTCGCCATTCTCTTGGTGAGATATTATATATCTTCTTAAATGCACGCGAAAAATGAAGCTGGTTTTCATAGCCGACAGCTTTGCTTATATCTCCTATTGACATTTTTGTGAGTCTCAATAATTCAGTTGCCTTTATCATGCGGTAATTTATTAGAAATTCTTGTGGAGTCTGTCTCAATGTCTGTTTAAAGATTTTGCCAAAATAACTTCGGTTAATACCGAGTCGGTTTGCAATGTCAACTACGGAAATATCATTCTGAAAATTTTGTTCTATGTAAGTTATTGCCTCTTTTATATAGTAATCCTGAAGTTTGGTGCTGCCCTTTACTACAGTTGATACTGTTGAACGCATAAAATAATCAAGAAACAGATAAAGATGACCTATTATATTAAATATAGTTTCATCAGAGTGAGTTGCTATATACACGAGTTCTTCTTTCATTTTTTGGCTCATATCTCTTTTGTGTGTGTGAAATATCGGTCTGTCTAAAGAAAATCCTGCCGTATCCATAGCTTCTTTTGCACGAAGTCCGTCAAATTCTATCCACACATATTCCCATGGAAGTTCTTTGTCAGCTATATATGTTGTTATCTGATTAGGAAAGATTAAAAATCCCTCGCCGCTTTTAAGATGGTATGTTTTGGTAGTACCGGTCGAATCATCGGCATATAAGGTGCCTGTTCCTGAAATTATATAGTGAAATAAAAAATGATTTCTTGCTGCAGGACCGTATGAGTGGGATGGAGAACATTGTTCCATACCAAATTGGTAAAGTCCAAGATCTATAAAGCGTTCGTTTGGAAAAATAGAAAAGTATAATTCATTTTCATTCATAGTCATACCTCGTTTCTAAGTAATGTGCGTTCTTTATAGTGTGAAAATTTAAATTAAAAATGTCTTTTTTGGGTACATACGAAAAATATACCATAATGCTAACTGATATATAAATAAGCTATGTAATGTTGCATATTGGTATAAAATTGCAAAAAACAGACTATATCATATAGCATTATGAGATGTTATAATGTCTTTACAAGATATATATCGGACGAAAAAATAAAAGTTTGATTTGGATATGACAATATGCAATGTATTTTGGTGCATATATGTTGTAAAAGGAAGGAGAATAATCTTATGAAGCACAAAAAAGTGATGCTGACATTTTTGTTGGTGGCAGTAGCATCCATGACATATTTTACGGGATGCCAGAAAAGCAAAAAGTCAGGAAAGACAGTTATTGAGATGGTGCAGTATAAGCCGGAGGCTGCTAATTATTTTAAAAAAGTTGAAAAGAAATTTAATGATTCGCATGATGATATCGAGTTAAAGATCGATTCGCCAAATGATACAATGACAATATTGAAGACAAGATTTATCAGGGAGGATACTCCGGATATTATAGGAATTGGTGGAGATGTTAATTATTCAAATTTCCTTGATGCTGATATGCTGATGGATATTTCAGATTTTGACGGATTATCCGATATCAAGGAAACATATTTAAACATAAACAAAGATTTGGAATATATTCCGATGAAAGGAACTTATGCAGTACCTTATATGGCAAATGCGGCAGGAATTCTTTACAACAAAGATATGTTTAAGAAGTATGGATGGGAGATTCCTAAAACATGGACGGAATTTATAAATCTCTGTAAAAAGATTAAAAAAGCAGGAGAACAGCCAATTTATTTAGGCTATAAAGATACATGGACATGCCTTGCACCATGGAATGCTCTTGCAGTAAGTATGTGTGATTCAGATCTTGCATATCAGGTAAATAGTGGAACAGCAACTTATTCAGGTGCTTATGCAGAAACAGCAACGAAAATAAAGGAACTTTTACAATATGCACAGAAAAATCCTGTTGCGTATGGATACAATGACGCATGTACAGCTTTTGCAAAAGGCAAGTCTGCAATGTACACAATAGGAAGTTATGCTATACCTCAGATAAAATCAGTAAATCCTGATATGAATATAGGTTCATTTGTATTTCCGGCAACTGACAAATCGGATGATAATCTGCTTAATTCAGGAAATGACCTAATGTTTTGTGTTATGAAGGAATGCAAGAATAAAGATGCTGCATATGAGGTTTTAAGATTTTTGCTTGAAGATGAAAATGTTCAGGAATATATGGATGCTCAGAGTGCCGTACCTTGCAAGAAAGGTGATTTTACACTTGCGAAAGAGCTTAGTGATATGAAAACATATATCGAGGAAGGAAAAGTTGCAGATTTTCAGGATCATCATTATCCGGCAGAAATGGATGTTGCAGCAATGATACAGACATATCTTCTTGACAAGAGTGATAATGCATTAAAAACATTCCTTAATAAATTTGATACTGAATGGGTCAGATATAATCGTGACATAATCGACAAGGTTAAAAAATATAAGGAAGAATCAAAATAGGAGGTAGACTATGAAAAAGAGTGCAAAATGGACTAAAAATGACAAAATTTTTCTTGCGGCTTTACTGCCGATATTAGTATTGTTTTTTGCTTTTAATACATTGCCACTTATCAAAGGGTTTTATTATGGACTTACTAATTATCGCGGATATGGAAGTTATGACTTTATAGGACTTAGAAATTTTAAAGATTTATTGTCTGATACGAGAGTTTTAAAATCATATCTGTTTACAATAAAATATTCGGTTGTTTTAACTATTGTTGTAAATGTCATAAGTCTTATTCTGGCATTGGGACTTAATAGAAAGATGAGATGCAAAAGTGCATTGAGAGGAATTTATTTTATACCTAACATACTTGGAGGTCTTGTTGTTGGATATATATTTAGTTTTATCTTTACATATATTCTTCCTACAATAGGAAATGTGACAGGAATAGGATTTCTTCAGAACAGTATGCTCGCAAGTACAAAGACAGCGTGGTTAGCTATTGTTATCGTGGGTGCATGGCAGGGCATAGCAATGAATACCATTATATATATATCGGGACTTCAGACAGTGCCGGAAGAGGTTTATGAAGCATCAATGGTGGATGGTGCGAGAGGATGGAAAAAGTTCTGGAAGATTACTTTTCCACTTATCATTCCATTCTTTACTATAAATCTTGTTTTATGTATGAAAAATGCGATGATGGTATTCGACCAGATAATGTCATTGACAAAGGGTGGACCATCACAGAGTACGGAATCAATATCATATCTTATATATAACAATGGTATGAGTGGCGGTCAGTTTGGTTTCCAGAGTGCAAATGCATTTGTTTTCTTTGTTGTAATAGTAATCGTATCTGTTTTACAGATGAAATTCTTAAATGGTAAGGAGGAGCAGTTATGATGGAAAAGAAAAAAAGATTATCTCATGGAAAAATCGTACATTATATAATAAATGCACTTCTTGTGCTTGGAACTCTTACAGTATTGTTTCCGTTATATATGACAGTTATCATTGCATTAAAAAAGCCGTCAGAAATGACAAATGATATCTCAGGTGCATTATCACTGCCATCAAGCTGGAACCTTGACAATTTTGTAGAAGCTATCAAGATCACAGATTTCTGGCATACATTGGGAAACAGTCTTCTTATAACCTGTGTTACTGTTGTTTTATGTATCTTATTACATTCTCTTGCAGGATATGTGATAGGAAGAAAAATGGCAAAACACAAGATTTTTAAGGCATCTTATTATTACATAGTAAGTGGTATGTTCGTTCCTTTTGCAGTTTTGATGATGCCTCTTGTAAAGCAGACAGCACAGCTTGGCATTGCAAACAGATTTGGTGTTATAGTGCTATATACAGTATTTTTTATGCCGATGAATCTTATGCTTTATGCAGGATATCTGAAAAATATTCCTACTGCATTGGAGGAAGCTGCACATGTCGATGGAGCATCAGCATTTAAAATTTTCTGGAAGATAATATTCCCAAATATGAAACCGATGCATGCAACTGTTGCGATACTTACGGCGATGAGTACATGGAATGATGTGACTACACCTCTTGTAATATTATCAGGAACAGATCACAATACGCTGCCTATCGCACAGCTTAATTTCCAGTCACAGTTTGGAACAAATTATAATCTGGCATTTGCATCATATCTTCTTGCATTATTACCTATCCTTTTATTCTATGTAGTATGTCAGAAGCAGATTATGAATGGTGTAGTAAACGGTGCAGTAAAATAAAAGTGAGGTAAAAAATATGGCGATTATTTTTGATGAAAACAATAGATTGATAACATTAAATACAAAAAATTCCACATATCAGATGAAAATAGATGAATATGGATTTTTACTCCATCTTTATTATGGAAAAAGAACAAACGGAAATATGGATTATATTCTTGTAAATCTTGACAGGGGATTTTCAGGAAATCCATATGATGCCGGTGATAATAGAAAATATTCACTTGATGCACTTTTACAGGAATTTCCATGCAGAGGAGCAGGAGATTTTAGAAGTCCGGTGTTTGATGTGAGATATGAGGATGGAAGTTTTGGATGTGATCTAAGATATGAGAGTCATATTATAAAAGATGGAAAATATGGGCTTTCAGGACTTCCGGCAGTTTATGAAAATAGTGATATGGACAAAGCACAGACATTAGAGATAACTTTGTCCGATAAAGTATCAGGGATAAAGGTCATATTATATTATGGTATTATCGAATCTCTTGATATTATTACAAGAGCTGCAAAAGTTATAAATGAAAATAAGAATAATATATATATTGAAAAATTACAGAGTGCATGTCTTGATTTCGTTACGGGAAATTTTGATCTGATCACATTTTATGGAAGACATGCAATGGAGAGAAATATACAGAGACAAAGTGTAGGTCATGGTTCATATCGGATAGGCAGCAGAAGAGGAACATCAAGTCATCAGTACAATCCGCTTATGATACTTGCAGACAGTGATGCAAATGAAGATTATGGAAATTGTTATGCTATGTCATTTGTTTATAGCGGAGGATTTTTAGGTGAGGCTGAAAAGGACCAGTATGGTCAGACGAGAATGCAGCTTGGACTTATGGAGGAACAGTTTTCTTACTGCCTGAAATCCGGTGAAAGTATTATAGCCCCTGAGGTTATCATGTCATACAGCGATAGAGGATTAGCAGTTTTATCACAGAATCTGCATAAATGTATAAGAGAAAATGTGTGCAGAGGAAAATATAAAAATGAGGTAAGACCTGTGCTTGTAAACAGCTGGGAAGCTTCATATTTTGATATTGATAAAAATTCCATTGTAAATCTTGCAAAGAATGCCGCTGAACTTGGCGTAGAGATGCTTGTTATGGATGATGGCTGGTTTGGAAAAAGAGACGATGATAACAGTGGACTTGGTGACTGGTTTACAAATGAAAATAAGATAGGCTGTTCGTTAAAGGAACTTGTTGAAGCTGTAAATAACTGTGGCATTAAATTTGGCATATGGGTAGAACCTGAGATGGTAAATGAAGATAGTGATCTGTATAGAAAGCATCCTGACTGGGCATTTGTGGTTCCAGGGAAAAAACCTGTAAGGTCAAGAAACCAGCTGGTACTTGATTTTTCGAGAAAAGAAGTTGTTGACTATATTTATGATTCGATCACAAAAGTCATTGAGAGTGGAAATATAGAGTATATAAAGTGGGATATGAACAGAAGTATAGCAAATGTTTACAGCAGTGAAGATAAGTATCAGGGAAATGTATATTATGATTATGTACTTGGATTATATGATTTCTTAGAGAGACTTAATAAAAATTATCCTGATATTCTTATTGAAGGCTGTAGTGGCGGCGGTGGAAGATTTGATGCCGGAATGCTTTATTATACACCACAGATATGGTGCAGTGACAATACGGATGCGATAGATAGAACAAAGATCCAGTATGGAACATCATTTGGCTATCCTGTTTCAGCAGTTGGCGCACATGTTTCAGCAGTTCCAAACCATCAGACAGGACGCAGTGTATCTATCGATACAAGAGGTGTTGTTGCAATGTCAGGAAGTTTTGGATATGAATTAGATTTGGGAAAAGTATCTGAAGCCGAGAAAAATACGATAAAGGAACAGATAAAAACATTTAAGAAAGAGGCAGAGCTTATTCATAATGGTTTATATTACAGACTTAGTGATCCATACAAAGATCCGGTAGCAGCATGGGAGTTTGTTTCAAAAGACGGAGATGATGTGCTTGTAAATGTTGTGTGCTTAAAGATGCATGGAAATATGCAGCCGTTGTATGTCAGATTTAAAGGATTAAATGAGAATGTTACATATAAAGATGTAAAGACAGGAAAAATATATCCTGCTGAGGCACTTATGAATATAGGAATGCCATTTATGCCGGAACTTGGGGAATATCAGAGCTGGCAGGTTGAGTTAAAGAGGTGCTAGTGTGCTGGCATGTTGCTATTTAGCTAAATATGAACAGGTCAATGCACTAGTGTATTGTAATGGAGTTGGGGCAGGTTTTACCTGCTTCAGCTCTAAATGATTATATACAGAAATGAGGTTTTATATGAAAAAGATTAAAAGTGATATGCCGGGAGATGTTGTTGAGATAGGACCTGACCAGAAAGAAAAAGCAGAAAATATATTTTCAAAACTTTTTGCTGAACTTAAAGAAAACATAGAAAATAAAGATAAGATTGTTGTGTCATTATATGGAGGCTCAGGTTCAGGAAAGTCAAGTTTTGCTGTTTTGCTTGCACAGATGTTTGGCGAAAAAGGTATCGGATATTATGTTATTTCAGGTGATAATTATCCAAGAAGGATTCCTGTAGAAAATGACATGATGAGACAAAAAATATATGATGAATCGGGCGTAGATGGCTTGAGAAGATATTTATGCGGACCGGATGAGATAGATTATGACACTATAAATAACATACTTGAACAGTTTAAAAGCGGAAAAGATATCCTTAGCTTAAAAAGGATGGGAACTAAAAAAGAGGACATATGGTTTGAGGATGTTGATGTTTCAGATATAAGTATCATCATTTTGGAATGGACACATGGAAATAATGAGAATTTAAAAAATATAGATTATCCTATTTATCTGCATAGCACACCTGAACTTACTTATCAGAGAAGAGTAAAAAGAAACAGAAATGCAAATGCGGGCAGTGATTTTATATCACTTGTTTTAAAACTAGAGCAGGAAAAACTTTTAGGACAGGTTGCGGGTGCAAAAATGATAGTTGATATAGATGGAAGTATAATTTCATATAAAGAGTATGTTGAAAAATATGAAGATTTTGACATAAGACCTATGCTTAATGTTTATCCCGACAGTATAAATGGAAATGTCAGCGGGCTTATTGAATTTATAAAAAGCTATACATCCGGGGCATTTTCATCAATTTATATGTTGCCGAGTGTATTTCATTCCGATCTTGACAGAGGATTTTCTGTAATCGATTATGATCTGGAGGGGACTATGGCTTCCAAAGAGGATATCAGGGAACTGTCAAATATGGGACTTACGCTAAAGATGGATTTTGTTATGAATCATCTTTCAGTAAACTCTCCTCAATTTAAGGATATATTAGAAAAGGGGGAAAAATCTGAATATAAAGATTTCTTTATCAATTGGAATTTATTCTGGGACGGATATGGACAATTAAATGAAGATGGAGTTTTGATACCTGACAAAAAATATACTGATAAAATGTTTTTTAGAAAACTGGGACTTCCTATCTTGATGGTTCGTATGCCGGATGGAAAGAAAGTACCATACTGGAATACTTTTTATCAGAAAGTGGAATGTGACAGCGATGGAAATGAAAGATATCTTGGGCAGATGGATCTTAATATAAAATCTGAGCTTGTATGGGATTATTATAGGGAGGTGCTGAAAAAACTCGCATTGTATGGAGTGAAGATAGTCCGTCTCGATGCTTTTGCATATGCACCAAAAGAGCCGGGAGAAAAAAATTTCTTAAATGAGCCGGGAACATGGGAACTTCTTTCAAAGGTATCAGAGGAAGCTAAAGTTTATGACCTTAAACTTTTACCTGAGATTCATGCAGGATATAATGAGAAGATATATGAAAAGATTGCAAAAAAAGGTTATATAACATATGACTTCTTTATGCCGGGACTCATTATAGATGCTATTGAAAATAAAAATGGTGATACGCTTGTCAGATGGGGAAAAGAAGTAATTGAGAAAAATATATCAACAGTTAATATGCTTGGCTGCCATGACGGGATACCTCTTCTCGATCTGAAAGGTCTGATACCAGAGGAACGAATACAGGGACTTATTGATACTATCGTAAATCGTGGAGGCTATATAAAAAATCTTCATGGTCAGAAAAATATATATTATCAGGTTAATTCAACCTTTTACAGTGCATTGGGAGAAGATGACAAGAAGCTGCTCGTTGCAAGGGCCTTGCAGTTGTTTATGCCTGGTAAACCGCAGATATGGTATCTTGATCTGTTTGCCGGTAAAAATGATTATGAGGCAGTCAGAAAGGCTGGAAAGGATGGTCATAAGGAAATCAACAGAACAAATCTTGACACAGCGTATATATTGGAAAACGCAGACAGAGATGTTGTAAAAAGGCAGATAGAAATGATTGCTTTTAGAAATACCTGCAGTGTATTTAAGAAAGCAGCGAGGATAGAATTTATTTCATATGATACAATATTAAAAATAAAATGGAGTTACAAGTCAGAATCAGCAGAGCTTACGGTAGATTTTGAAAAAATGGAATATACTATAAATGAAAAATTATCATAAATGATATTAGCTGTTCGCATCATAGGTGTGAACAGCTATCTTTGATTTTATGTTTGTTAAAATATCACATCTTGCAATAACATAAGGTTTCGTGTAAAATGTGTAATTGAGAAAATATACTGAAAGGCGGGTTATATTAGAATGTTTAAAATCAATGACAATTATTTAAAATTACCTGGTAGTTATCTTTTTTCTACCATTGGAAAGAAAGTAGCAGCATACACAGCAGCAAATCCTGATAAAGAAGTTATTAAACTCGGTATTGGTGATGTTACATTACCTCTTGCACCGGCGGTTATAAAAAGACTTCACAGCGCAGTCGACGAGATGGCAGTAAAGGAGACATTTAAGGGATATGCTCCTGACCTTGGATATGAATTCCTCCGTAATACAATCGTTGAAAACGATTATAAGGCAAGAGGATGCGATATTGCAGCAGATGAAATTTTTGTAAGTGACGGTGCAAAGAGTGATTCAGGAAATATCGGTGACATTTTTGCAGTTGACAATAAGATTGCCGTATGTGACCCTGTTTATCCTGTATATGTAGATACAAATGCTATGGCAGGCCGTACAGGCGAGTATAATCCTGAAACAGAAAAGTGGTCAGATGTTATTTATATGCCATGCACAAAAGAGAACAACTTTGTTCCTGAACTTCCTAAGGAGGAACCTGATATTATTTATCTCTGCTTCCCTAACAATCCTACAGGAACAACTATCACAAAAGACCAGTTACAGGTATGGGTTGACTATGCATTAAAGATTGGTGCGGTTATCATTTATGATGCAGCTTACGAGGCATATATTTCTTCTGAAAATGTACCTCATTCAATCTATGAGTGCGAGGGTGCAAAGGGATGCGCAATCGAGCTTAGAAGTTTCTCAAAGAATGCAGGATTTACAGGTACAAGACTTGGATTTACTGTTATTCCTAAGGAACTTAAATGCGGAGATGTTATGCTTCACAGCCTTTGGGCACGTCGTCACGGAACTAAGTTTAACGGTGCTCCTTATATCATTCAGGCAGCAGGTGCGGCAGTTTACACTGAAGAAGGAAAGAAAGAGACTAAAGAGCAGATAGCATATTATATGAACAATGCTAAGATAATAAGAGAAGGGCTTACAGGTGCAGGATATGAAGTTTACGGCGGTGTTGATGCTCCGTATATCTGGCTTAAAACTCCTGATAAGATGACTTCATGGGAGTTCTTTGATTATCTCCTTGAAAACCTTAATATCGTTGGAACACCTGGTTCAGGATTTGGTCCAAGCGGTGAGGGATATTTCAGACTGACAGCATTTGGAAGTCTTGAAAATACAAAGAAGGCTATGGAACGTATCAAAGCAGGAAAAGCCTGATTTATTGATAGAAATGAGGAATTATATTGAAAAAGTGTATAGTTAGAGCGATGGGTATTGTACTTGCTGCCGGAGTTGTTGTTACTTCGGTGGCGGTACAGAAAAATTTGGTGTCGGCGGATGCAGTTACAGGAACATCAAAATATATTGCATTTGGAGCAGACCTTAATGCAAAAGAAAAGGCAGCTGTACTTGACGGATTTGGCATTACCGAAAATGATTTGTCCGATTATAAAACAATTGAGATTACAAATAAAGATGAACATGATTACCTTGGTGATTACATGTCTGACTCGGTTATAGGTACGAGAGCTTTATCATCAGTTATGGTTGTAAAGGCAGATGAGGACAGTGGTGTAAATGTTTCGACAAAACATATTACATACTGTACATCAGGTATGTATTGCAATGCACTCGTTACGGCGGGACTTTCAGATGCAAAGGTAACGGTTGTCGGACCTTTTGATATATCAGGTACATCGGCACTTGTCGGTGCAATGAAAGCTTATTCTGTCATGACAGGAGAGGAAATATCCGAAAAGACAATGGATACGGCAACAGATGAACTTGTCACTACGGCGGAAGTTGCAAAAAATGTAGGTGATACACAGAAGGTTACCGAACTTGTTGCAGCAGCTAAAAAGGCAATATTTGAAGACCAGCTTTCATCTGAGACGGATATAAGAGATGCAATAGAGCAGGCGGCAAATGAGCTTGGTCTTGACCTTTCAGATGATGATGTTGAAAAGCTTACAAATATGATGATGAAAGTATCTAAAGAAGATATTGATCCTGATAAGATAGCAAAACAGGCATCTGATATATATAACAAATTAAAAGAAAAAGGTATTGACCTTGCAAATGTGGATACAAAGGGTCTCGGTGAGAAAATCGGGGATTTCTTTGGTAATATATTTACAGCGATAACAAACTTTTTCTCAGGTTTGTTTGGATAGATTAATGAAGAAACGGGGTTCGCCCAAAAAGAGCGAGCCTCTTATGATTTAAAGTGAGGTTGGATATGGCAAATATTATTTCTGATGAAACAATAGATTATGTTGGAATTCTCGCAAAGCTTGAACTTAGTGATGAAGAAAAAGAAAAAGCTAAAAAAGATATGGAAGAAATGCTTGATTATATAGATAAGTTAAATGAACTTGATACATCAAGTGTCGAGCCTATGTCTCATGTTTTCCCGGTCAACAATGTATTTAGGGAGGATGTGGTTACAAACGGTGATGGTACAAAGCAGACTCTTGCAAATGCGCCGGAGCAAAAAGATGATAGTTTTGTAGTGCCAAAAACTATTGTGGGATAGAGAATGGAGGAAAGTTATGTCTTTGATGAATCTTACAGCCGTTGAGCTGGGAAAAAAGATTAAAAATAAAGAAGTTACGGTAGTGGAAGCTACAAAGGCTGCTCTTGATGCCATCGATGCAAAGGAAGAAAATGTAAACAGTTTTGTAACTGTTGACAGAGAAGGTGCATTAAAAAGAGCAGAGGAAGTTCAGAAACTTATAGATGAGGGTAAACTTGCCGGACCGCTTGCAGGTGTACCGGTTGCGGTAAAGGACAACATGTGTACAGAAGGAATGCTTACTACATGCAGTTCAAAGATTCTTGGAAATTTTGTGCCTACATTTACATCTGAGGCAGTTAAAAATCTTGAAAAAGCAGGTGCGGTTATTCTCGGAAAGACTAATATGGATGAGTTTGCGATGGGAAGTACAACAGAGACTTCTGCATATGGCGAGACTAAAAATCCATGGAATTTAGAGCACGTTCCGGGAGGTTCTTCAGGAGGTTCATGTGCGGCAGTTGCGGCAGAAGAATGTTTCTATGCACTTGGTTCAGATACAGGTGGATCTATAAGACAGCCTAGTTCGTTTTGCGGAGTTACAGGTATAAAGCCGACATATGGCACAGTTTCACGTTATGGACTTATCGCATACGGATCATCACTTGACCAGATAGGACCTGTTGCAAAGGATGTAACAGATTGTGCTGCGATTCTTGAAGTGATAGCGTCACATGATGAAAAAGATTCAACTTCAGTAAAGAGAGATGACCTCGACTTTACATCAGCACTCGTTGATGATGTAAAAGGTATGAAGATAGGTATTCCTAAGGACTATTTTGGTGAGGGTCTTGACAGTGAAGTAAAGGATGCTGTTTTAAATGCTGCCAAAGTTCTTGAACAGAAAGGTGCTATAGTTGAGGAATTTGATTTAAGCCTTGTCGAATATGCCATTCCTGCATATTATGTTATTGCATGTGCCGAGGCGAGTTCAAACCTTGCAAGATTTGATGGCGTAAAATACGGATACCGTACAGAGGAATATGACGGGCTTCACAACATGTACAAGAAATCACGTTCAGAAGGATTTGGAGCAGAAGTAAAAAGAAGAATTATGCTTGGCTCTTTTGTATTAAGTTCAGGATATTATGATGCATATTATCTTAAGGCTCTCAGAACAAAAGCTCTCATAAAGAAAGCATTTGATGATGCATTTGCAAAATATGATGTTATTTTAGGACCGGCAGCACCTACGACGGCACCAAAACTTGGCGAAAGTTTAAGTGATCCGCTTAAGATGTATCTCGGAGATATATATACTATCTCAGTAAACCTTGCAGGACTGCCGGGTATAACTGTTCCCTGCGGAATGGATTCAAATGGTCTTCCGATTGGTTTGCAGCTTATTGGTGACTGCTTTAAGGAAAAGAATATTATACGTGCAGCATATAGTTTTGAGCAGACAAGAGAATTTAAACACAGTCCGCTTGCAGATTAATGGAAAAGAGGTAAAGTATGAAACAGTATGAAACAGTCATAGGATTGGAAGTACATGTAGAGCTTGCCACAAAGACAAAGATTTTTTGCGGATGTTCTACAGAATTTGGCGGAAAACCAAATTCACATACATGCCCTGTATGTACAGGTATGCCGGGGTCACTTCCGGTACTTAATAAAAAGGTTGTTGAATATGCCACGGCAGTAGGTATTGCCACAAATTGTACAATTACACAGAATTGTAAATTTGACAGAAAAAATTATTTTTATCCCGATAACCCGCAGAATTATCAGATTTCGCAGTTATATCAGCCTATATGCAGAAACGGACATATTGATATAGAGACGGAAAGCGGTGTTAAGAAGAGTATCGGTATACATGAGATTCATATGGAGGAAGATGCGGGAAAACTTGTTCATGACGAGTGGGGCGAGAGTTCACTTGTAGACTTTAACCGTTCAGGTGTACCGCTTATCGAGATAGTATCTGAGCCTGATATGAGGTCTGCTGAGGAAGTTATCGCATATCTTGAAAAACTCAGACTTATCGTTCAGTACCTCGGTGCTTCTGATTGTAAATTACAGGAAGGTTCAATGCGTGCCGATGTAAACCTTTCAGTAAGAGAGGTTGGAACTGCAGAGTTTGGAACAAGAACAGAGATGAAAAATCTTAACTCATTCAAAGCTATTGCAAGAGCGATAGAAGGAGAAAGAGAGCGTCAGATAGACCTTATAGAAGCAGGTGAAAAGGTTGTACAGGAGACAAGAAGATGGGATGACACAAAAGAGTATTCTTATGCGATGCGTTCAAAAGAGGATGCGCAGGATTACAGATATTTCCCTGAACCTGACCTTGTTCCTATAATTATAAGTGATGAATGGCTTGAAGAGATAAAGAAAAACCAGCCTGAATTCAGAGATGAGAAGTTTGCAAGATATGTTGAAGAATATAAACTTCCTGAATATGATGCGGACATTCTTACGGGAAATAAGCATCTTGCTGATATTTTTGAAGCTACAACAGCACTTTGCAACAACCCTAAGAAAGTATCAAACTGGCTTATGGTTGAGACAATGCGTCTTATGAAGGAAAATGAGATGGAGCCTGAACAGCTTAAATTCTCTCCTGAAAATCTTGCAAAGCTTATAAATCTTGCAGAAAGCAGAGTTATTAACAGTTCAGTTGCAAAAGAAGTTTTTGAAAAGATATTTACTGACGATATTGACCCTGAAAAGTATGTTGAGGAAAATGGTCTTAAAAATGATACTGACGATGGAGCATTAAAAGAAACTATTGAGAAGATAGTTGACGACAATCCACAGTCAGTAGAAGATTATCACAGCGGAAAGAAAAAAGCTATAGGTTTCCTTGTAGGTCAGACTATGAAAGCTACACAGGGAAAAGCTGATCCGGGAATGATAAATCAGATATTAAAAGAAATACTTGACAGGTAGATTTAAATAAAAATGGAGGTGAGGGTATGGGTGCAGAAAAAAGAAGAAGTAAACGAATACCAATTACTATGCATCTTGAAGTATCATCGTTATTTAAACAGGATAATGTTCATGTGAAAAATATAAGTGCGCCCGTTGAGATAACAGATATTTCCAGAAATGGTATTGGTTTTATAACTAAAAGTGTTTTGCCAATAGGTTTTTATTTTAATTCAAGACTTGAATTTGAAAAAAAGAATGACTGTTTAAACTGTGTTGTGCAGATAGTCAGAAGAAAGCAGAAAGATGACGGAACTACACTTTACGGATGTGAATTTGTGGGCATGCCATCAATATTTGACTATATATTTGATGATATAGAAAATGAATATTCAAAATGTCATTCTGATGAAGATGAGCAAAACGAATAAATCTAAAAGATAATTTTTCCTCTATGTTACGAGCAATTAATTTCTTATTCCATAAAAAATGCTTCCTTTCCGGTGTATAAGGTGTATAAGAAAGGGAGCATTTTTTTAGTGTGCCCAACGGCGCACATTTTAATGTATCAATAATTAATTGTTCGTTGTACTAGGCTCTTATATCAAAAGAGAACCTTTTCATTTCCGTTGTCTGTTGTGTGTTTATCTTTGTATTTATAAATTCATCAATTGTGCTCGTGCTTGCATCAGCTTTTTCTATTTTAACGTGGCAGGCATATCCCTGAGAGTTAAGTGCATCTTTTAACATATCCGCATTTGTGGCAAGAAGGTCAATTGACTTGTCATTGTCTGATATAAATTTTGTATTTATTTCATTATGATTTTTGTCAAGATAGACATCAAGTGCACCTAAATTTTCCATATCAAGATGTAAAAGCACATGTATATTGTCAGGGTTTGTTCTTAATTTTTCTTTTTTAGTGTATACATAGAGGTCACCGTGTGCATCTTGATTTTTAAGTTTTAGCGGCATTTGAAAATATGAAAATGCTTCACTTAAAGTTTTCATAAATTCGATATTGCTTTGAGCATCTCTTGCATTCTGACCTAAGTTATCGGAATCCTGACCCGAAAGGTTTGATTTTATAAGTGTCTCAAAATCTTTTAACTGTTCCTGCATTTTGTTGTAGAAAGAATTTATGTTTTCGCCATCTTTTAATTTTTGTGGTGAAAGCGTCCATGTACTTTGCAGCACCTTTGAAAACAAAGATTCAAAAGACTGGGACTTAAAAAGTTCACTTATAAGTTCAGGATCTGCCAGCGGAATGACATTTTTAATGACAGTAAGAACTTCTTTTGCACTGGCATTTCCGGAAGCAATTTTTACAATGAGAGATCTGCTTATAGGTAATTTTGAGAGCGTGTTTAAAAGTTCTGTTCTGGCATCCTTATCGAGAAATGTACTAAGATAGTCATTTTCTCTGCCTAATGTCTGAAATTTTTCACAGAGCGTATCAATAACGGTATTTGAAGCTGATGACTGTGTATTATCAACATTTTGTGATGATTGCTGTAACATACTGTTGATTGAATTTTTTGCACTTTCCGTAATATTATGAAGGAATTTTGCAGCAAATCCAATTTTGCTGTCAGATGCAGTATTGTCCGGTGCTATGGTGTTTTCGGACAAATCATCAGCAGTTTCTGCATTTTCTAAGGCCTCAAAGGTTTCATCGGTATCGGAAGCTTCTAAGGTTTCGTTTATCGGTGCATTTTCATTGATAGTAGGAATATTTTTAAATAAATCTGTATTTTTCAATTCTGAAATATCCGTTGCGGATTCAAGTGTACTGTCAATATTTAAAAGTGTCTGCTGAAAAAGCTCGTTTGTGGTATTTGTCCCGTCAGGAAAGACAAGGGATTTGCTTCCGGCAGAATCCCTGAGTATGGTAAGTGCATCATGGAGAGACAACGTACCATTTTCAAGCTGTTCGAGAGTATCTTCTGTCATTGCCGTATTAGAAAGTATATCCATAAGTTCCTGATGCTCTGAATCAGTCAGAAAAGATATGGAAGGGGAATTTGACATATTGTTTTCCTCATCGAACGACTGAAAGAGTATTGATATAAGCTTTTCGCCAAATGCGGCAACTGAATGTGAATCGGCATTTTGTGAAAGTGAACCAAGCAAATCAGGTATTTCCGAAGAAAGTGTAGAAAGCTTGTCGATAAGATGGTATGTTCCGTGTCTGTAACTTGAAAATTGTGATACGGTATCTTCATTTATATCCATCATAAGTCTTTTCATTATGGCAAGAGTAGAAAAATCTTCTGTTTTGCAGTCATATGCCTGCTGCATAAGAGACTGTATCGACTCCTTGTTTATGGGCAGGAGATTGTCCATAAGAGCTTTTACGGTTGCCTGATTGTGCTCTGTATTGGGAAGTCCTGCTTCTTCAAGGGCTTTATTTATAAGATTTAATTCTGTGTCGGAGTAGCTGTTTTTGACAGGAGAGAGCAAAATCTGACCGGGATTTGGACTGCTGAGTGAAAAGGCAGCAGTTTGTCCGATTGAAAGCTTTGAGCTGTCCTCGATATATCCTTTTAATATGGTATTGTTATCAAGAGTAACAGTTATCTCGTTGCCTCTCAGGTCAGAAATTTCACCTTTTACAATGTCACCGACTCTGAGCTGGGTTGCACTCCTGGCAACGCCATAGTCACTGTTTCCACCGGGGGTGCGTGATACGGAACCTGAACTTTGTGTGCCTGCGTTTCCACCGCGTGATGTGGCTGTTCTTGACTGTGCACGCCCGTTTGATGTCTGGCTGTTTAATCTGTTTGCATTTAATGAATTTATTCTATTTGTATTATTGTCCATATTTTTCCTCGTTTTTTGAAACATTATTTGTATTAGTATGTCGCAGATGTCTTTCTATATATAATATATTATATTTATTCTTTGTAAAGATAATATATATATCTATTATATCGACTTATTTGGTAAGACTTCAGTATTAAGTTGTAAAAAAAATAAAAAAGTTTCAAAATATCCTTGACAAGATTTTATATGCGTGCTATCTTACTTTATAGATGTTAGCACTCCACTACAAAGAGTGCTAACAGAGAAACAGAAGGGAGTGGTTAAGTGGAGTTAGATGATAGAAAGTTAAAGATACTTCAAACGATTATCAGAACTTATCTTGAAACCGGAGAGCCGGTTGGTTCAAGAACGATTTCAAAAGATACAGACTTGAATCTAAGTTCAGCGACTATCCGAAATGAGATGTCTGATCTTGAGGAGATGGGATATATCATACAGCCTCATACATCGGCAGGCAGAATTCCTTCTGACAAAGGTTATCGTCTTTATGTAGATACGATGCTTGATGATAAGACAAGTGAAGTTATGAATCTGAAAGATGAACTTGAACAAAAAGCGGGAAAGATAGACGTATTGCTTAAACAGGTAGCTAAGCTTCTCGCCAACAATACAAACTATGCGACACTTGTTTCGGGACCGAGATATGAGTCGAAGAAGGTTAAGTTTATCCAGCTTACACAAGTTGATGCAGACAGCATTCTGGCGGTCATAGTTCTTGACAACAATGTAGTAAAAAATGAGATGGTAAAAGTCGAGGGTTCGATAGATCAGGAGATGATGGTAAAGTTAAACTTTATCTTAAATACCACGTTGAACGGTCTTGATGTTACCGAAATGAATCTGGCTATTATCAGAAAGATAAAAGAACAGGTTGGCAGCCATACTGAAGTTATCGATTCGGTTTTGGAAGTTATCGGCAAAGCACTTACTGAAGATGATGATTTAGAAATTTATACGAGTGGTGCTACAAATATTTTAAAATATCCTGAACTTTCAGATAAGGCAAGTGCAACAGAGATATTAAATGCCTTTGAGGAAAAAAATATTATAGGTGACTGGCTTGACACGGCAGAATCAAAAGCGGATGGGCAGGATTCTAAGAAAGCGGGTTCAAGTGACACTCATGACATTCAGGTTTACATTGGAAATGAAACAAAGGTAGATACCATGAAAGATTGTTCAGTTGTTACAGCGACATACAAGATACATGAAGGTGTATATGGAAAGATTGGTATTGTAGGACCAAAACGAATGGATTATGACAAGGTTGTAAGTACATTGCAGTCGCTAATGTCTGAACTTGATGATATATTCAAGGACAAATAAATAAGAGAGGTGGTCAGGAAGTGGCAGCAGATAATAAAGATATTAAAAAAGACATAGATACTGAAGAAGTAAAAGATGAGAATAGTGTTGATGATGCTGTGGAAGAAACAGTAGAAACAGCAGAGGATAAAAAAGAGGAAACTTCTAAAGAAGAAGCTTCCGGCGATGAGACTCCGAAGAAAGAAAAGAAATTTGGAAGAAAGAAAGACAAGGCAGTTGAAAAGCTTGAAGAGAAAGTTAAAGAACTTGAAGATATGAGAGTAAGACAGCTTGCTGAGTTTGAAAATTTCCGTAAGCGTTCAGAAAAAGAAAAGAGCCAGATGTTTGAAGTTGGGGCAAAGAGTGTGATTGAGAAAATTCTTCCGGTTATGGATAACTTTGAGAGAGGATTACAGGGAGTTCCTGAGGAAGAAAAGGATGCACCTTTTGTCAAAGGAGTGGAGATGGTTTACAAACAGATGCTCACTGCTTTTGAAGAGATGGGAGTTAAGCCTATTGAAGCAGTAGGAAAAGAGTTTGACCCGAACCTTCACAACGCTGTTATGGCTGTCGATGATGATTCATTGGAAAGCGGAACAGTTGCCGAGGAAATGCAGAAAGGTTACATGTACAAAGAAAGTGTTGTAAGACACAGCATGGTAAAAGTAGTTAATTAGTTTAATAAAATATGAAATAAAGAGATTATAATATAGGAGGCAATCATTATGAGTAAGATTATTGGTATTGATTTAGGAACAACAAACTCTTGTGTAGCAGTTATGGAAGGTGGAAAACCTGTAGTAGTTGCAAATACAGAGGGAGCAAGAACAACACCTTCAGTTGTTGCATTTACAAAGACAGGAGAGAGACTTGTAGGTGAGCCTGCAAAACGTCAGGCAGTTACAAATGCTGACAAGACAATTTCTTCTATCAAGAGACACATGGGTTCTGATTATAAAGTTACAATAGATGACAAAAAATATTCTCCGCAGGAAATTTCAGCAATGGTTCTTCAGAAATTAAAGGGTGATGCTGAGAGTTATCTCGGTGAGAAAGTTACAGAAGCAGTTATTACAGTTCCTGCATATTTCAATGACGCACAGCGTCAGGCTACAAAAGATGCAGGTAAGATTGCCGGTCTTGATGTAAAGAGAATTATCAACGAGCCAACAGCAGCAGCACTTGCTTATGGTCTTGACAATGAAAAAGAGCAGAAAATCATGGTTTACGATTTAGGTGGTGGTACATTTGATGTATCTATCATTGAGATTGGTGACGGAGTTATCGAAGTATTAGCAACATCAGGAAACAATCATCTTGGTGGTGATGACTTTGACCAGAAGATTACAGATTACATGATTCAGGAATTTAAGAGTAAAGAAGGTATTGACCTTTCAACAGATAAGATGGCACTTCAGAGATTGAAAGAAGCTGCTGAGAAAGCAAAGAAAGAACTTTCATCAGCTACAACAACAAACATCAATCTTCCATTCATCACAGCAACAGCAGAAGGACCAAAGCATTTTGACATGGATCTTTCAAGAGCTAAATTTGATGAACTTACACATGACCTTGTAGAAGCAACAGCAACACCTGTACAGAATGCACTTAACGATGCAGGTATCACAGCTTCTGAACTTGGAAAAGTATTACTTGTAGGTGGTTCTACACGTATCCCTGCAGTACAGGATAAAGTTAAACAGCTTACAGGACATGAGCCAAGCAAATCACTCAACCCTGATGAGTGTGTAGCAATCGGTGCATCAGTACAGGGTGGAAAACTTGCCGGAGATGCAGGCGCAGGTGATATCCTGCTTCTTGATGTAACACCACTTTCACTTTCAATCGAGACAATGGGTGGAGTTGCTACAAGACTTATCGAGAGAAATACTACAATTCCTACAAAGAAGAGCCAGATATTCTCTACAGCTGCTGATAACCAGAGCGCAGTTGATATCAATGTACTTCAGGGTGAGAGACAGTTTGCTAAAGATAATAAATCACTCGGACAGTTCAGACTTGACGGTATCCCACCAGCAAGAAGAGGTGTTCCACAGATTGAAGTTACATTTGATATTGATGCAAACGGTATCGTAAATGTTTCAGCAAAAGACCTCGGTACAGGAAAAGAGCAGCATATCACAATCACAGCAGGCTCAAATATGTCTGATGAAGATATTGATAAGGCTGTTAAGGAAGCAGCACAGTTTGAGGCTGAGGATAAGAAGCGTAAAGAGGGAATCGATGCAAGAAACGAAGCAGACAGCATGGTATTCCAGACACAGAAAGCTCTTGATGAAGCAGGTGACAAAGTAGATGCTGCTGAGAAAGAAAAAGTTCAGGCAGACATTGATGCACTTAAAGCAGTTGTAGAAAAGACAAATCCTGAATCTATGACTGACAGTGAAATTGATGAACTTAAAGCAGGTAAAGAAAAACTTATGGAAA
The DNA here is from genome assembly GCA_934320845.1 of uncultured Lachnospiraceae bacterium. Taxonomy (GTDB): domain Bacteria; phylum Bacillota; class Clostridia; order Lachnospirales; family Lachnospiraceae; genus Butyribacter. Next base: position 59,487 of record CAKRFU010000009.1, on the reverse strand, counting down.
GTGCACAGGGTGTATTCCAGAAGATGTATGAGCAGGCTCAGGCACAGGGTGCAGCAGGAGCAGGCCCTGATATGGGTGCAGGAGCAGCAAACGATGCAAATGCCGGTGCAGATGACGTTGTAGACGGAGATTACCGCGAGGTATAAATAGCCAAAATGCTTATAGCATTTTGGCATTAGAAGAACGGCAGAGCCGTTCTTCATCAAAAAATAATATAAAATTTCAGGCTGCTGCCTCCCACGGTGGCGGCCTTATGGTTTATGTGACGTTTGGTTTATGATAAGGAGTTTTTTATGGCAGAGAAAAGAGATTATTATGAGGTCTTGGGTGTCAGTAAGGGAGCGTCTGATTCCGAGATAAAATCGGCGTATAGAAAATTAGCCAAAAAGTATCATCCGGATATGAATCCGGGGGATAAAGAGGCCGAGGCTAAGTTTAAGGAAGCATCGGAGGCATATGCCGTTCTTAGTGATGCAGATAAGAGACGTCAATATGATCAATTTGGTCATGCGGCATTTGATGGCGGTGCAGGTGGAGCAGGCGGCTTTGATTTTGGCGGTATGGATATGGGAGACATATTCGGAGACATATTCGGAGATTTCTTTGGAGGCGGTCGCTCAAGAAGCCAGAGCAACGGACCTATGAAAGGACAGAATATTCGTACATCTGTAAGAATTACATTTGAAGAGGCATGTTTTGGTGTTGACAAAGAGATTGATGTTACATTGAAAGAGGAATGTGCAACTTGTCATGGAACAGGTGCAAAGCCGGGTACATCACCTGAAACATGTAAAAAGTGTGGAGGCAAGGGTCAGGTTGTATTTACACAGCAGTCATTATTTGGGGTGGTAAGAAATGTTCAGTCGTGTCCGGATTGTCACGGAACCGGAAAAATTATAAAAGAACGCTGTTCAGACTGTGGCGGTTCAGGCTATATAAGCAAGAGAAAGAAGATTTCGGTATCTATTCCGGCAGGTATTGATAATGGACAGTGTGTAAGAATTCGTGATAAAGGTGAACCGGGTGTAAACGGAGGACAAAGAGGTGACCTTTTAGTTGAGGTTGCAGTATCAAGACATCCTATTTTCCAAAGACAGGACAGAGATATATTCTCAACAGCACCTATCACATTTGCGCAGGCAGCACTCGGTGGAGATGTCCGTATAAAGACAGTTGACGGAGAGGTTATATATACTGTCAAGCCTGGAACGCAGACAAATACCCGTGTACGCCTTAGAAATAAAGGTGTTCCATCACTTAGAAATAAACAGATACGCGGAGACCATTATGTAACGCTGGTTGTTGAGGTTCCTACAAAAATGAATTCAGAGCAGAAAGAACTTCTCGAAGCATTTGATAAAGCCATGCGTGGAGAGAAGAAAGAGGACGATGAACCGGAAGACAAAAAACATACTAAAAAAGGCCCATTCGGTAGAAAAAAGAAATAAAAATTATTAGAATAAAAATGGCTGTTTGTGTTTTGTACAAACAGCCATTTATTAAATCTGTAATACCTACCAGTCTTCAATACCTGCAAAAGCATCAACGGTCGGTATTGAAGGGTTTGGTTCATTGTCATCAATATCGCTTTCGCCAAATGAATCAAATTCTTCGGCTGAAATATTTTCTGAAGTATTTTCCTGTTTATCATCGAGTAATGTCTGAATCTGTTCCTGTGATATGCCGTCAGGTTCATTTGATGATGTATCTTCAATATCATCGGCAGTAGGTTTGACAACAGAATTTGCCTCGATTTGGGCAAGGATAGCTTTGATTTGTTCGTCATGGTTATCTACAGCAAATTGTTTTTCTTTATTATCACACATATAATACTTTATGACATGTCCGCTGTACATTGCAATGTTTTGCTCGCCGCACAAATCAGCATTTCGTTTGTATGGAAGCTGGTCATACATAGTAATCTGATAATCTAAATGCACATCGTATTTTGATGACAAGATTTCTGACATATGTAAATTATTCATAAAATCCCCCGTTTCTCAAATCATATTTATTTAAAGTATATCTTATTTTAGAAAAAGTAGCAATATTATTTTTGCGAATTGACTTTTTATAACTCTATGATATAATTAGTTTCGAGTTGCTTTTTGACGGATAATGTTTTGCGTTTTTTTGAAACATTGTAAAAAGCATTACTATAAGGAAATATGGGAATATATATTAAATATGGAGTAGTAGACAAACATGAATATTAAAAGACATTTAAACAATTTTTTGAGATACAAGTATCTGTTATTTGAGCTTGTTAAGAAAAATATCAAATTAAAATACAGAAGATCATATCTTGGTATTTTATGGACACTTGTAGAACCTCTTCTTACAATGATTGTACTTACACTTGTGTTTGGTACATTATTTGGAAAAGATGACAGGACATATCCGGTCTATATTTTGTGTGGACGATTGTTATATTCGTTTTTCTCATCTGCATCAAAAGCCGGCTTGAAAGCGGTGAGTGGGAATGCAGCTATGATTAAAAAGGTGTATGTTCCGAAATATATATATGTTGTTGCGGCAATAATATCAAATTTTGTTACATTTGTTATATCGCTTATTGTACTTGTAGGTGTGGCGGCTGTGCTTAGAGTTGAACCTACATGGCATATTGTTGAGGGACTTATTCCGCTGGTGATATTATTTGTCATGACACTTGGAATAGGACTTATTCTTGCAACTTTAAATGTGTTCTTCAGAGATATCGAATATATATGGTCGGTACTTACCATGCTTATAATGTATGCGTCAGCTATTTTCTATACAACTGACAGGGTTATAAATACAGGAAACGGATGGGTATTTAATGTTAATCCTATCTATATGTGTATAGCAAATTTCCGTAATGCGGTTTTGTATGGTACAGGCATGAATGTGGATTATTGTATTCATTCGGCGATTTTTGCGGTTTTAAGTGTGATTATAGGTTCGGTATTATTTTACAAAGAACAGGATAAATTTATATTATATGTATAACTTAGGAGGTTGCTGTGAAGAAGAATGTTGCAGTCAGCGTAGAAAATGTAGGAATGCGTTTTAATCTGAATCAGGAACGTGTCGACAATTTAAAAGAATATGTGATTAAATTCTTAAAAAGAGATTTAAAATATAGTGAGTTTTGGGCTCTTAAAGATATTAATTTCGAGATAAAAAAAGGTCAGAGACTCGGGGTGCTTGGGCTCAACGGTTCAGGAAAGAGTACGCTTTTAAAGGTCGTATCAGGTGTACTCAAACCATCAGCAGGAACAGTCACAACAAGAGGAGTGGTTGCACCGCTTCTCGAACTTGGTGCGGGATTCAGTCCGGAGTATACAGGCAGGGAGAATATTTATCTGTACGGTTCAGTGCTCGGATATACGAAGGAATTTTTAGATGAAAAATTTGATGAGATAGTCGATTTCTCGGAACTTGGCGAATTTATAGAAGTACCCATTAAAAATTACTCATCAGGAATGAAATCCCGTTTGGGATTCTCAATTGCAACAGTTGTAGAACCGGATATCCTTATTCTTGATGAAGTGTTGTCTGTAGGTGACAAAAAGTTTAGAAACAAGAGTGAAAAGAAAATTATGAGTATGTTTGATAAGGGTGTTACTGTGTTATTTGTATCACATTCACTTGAGCAGGTTCAGAGGTTGTGCGACAGAGCTATTATACTTGACAGTGGAAGGCTTGTAGCGTCAGGTTCGGTTGATAAAGTAGCAAAAATATATAAAAACATGACGGAATAAAATTTTTGCAGAACATATTTAATGCGTTTTTTAATAAATTTTAATAAAAAATTTTGTTTTATACTTTATTGATTGTGATATAATTACTCCAAAATCCAGATGCAGGGCATCTGAAGCACTTCGTGCTAAATGATTTTGTCGTTCATAAATTTTGTGCAAGAAAACAAGCTTTCTTGCATTGCAAATTTATGATATAATTACTCTAAAAACATTGGAAAAAGGCGACCTGAAGCGATAATTTTTGACAGAATTTTCTTGGTTAATGATAAACAAGTGGATAAATGCATATAAAGGGGAAATTTGAATGTGTGATTATTATAAGTTAAAGAGATCTGCCAGATATGTATTGCAGTATTTGATAATACCTGTATTATTGGAAATAATTATAGAATCATTGAGCAGAAAGTCTTTGGTTTCCGGAGTTGGCTATATGTTTTCGAGTCCGGTATTATTTTCGTTTAATACGCTTATCATTATGCTGACATTGTCTGTTGCACTCTTTTTCAAAAGGGAGATATTTGTATTTATTTCTATAGCAATTGTATGGCTGTGTTTTGGAATTGCAAATTTTGTTATACTGCATTTCAGGGTCACACCATTTTCGGCAGTTGATTTTACAATGATAAAGACTGCCATAAGTGTGTCAGGTCATTATCTTACAGTATTAAATGTTTCTATGATGGTTGTTGCTGCGTGCGTACTTGCTTTCGCAATGATATCACTTTATAAAAGAGCACCGAAACATCATAAAAGAAACCATAAGCGTATGGTGCTTTCTGCATCTGCCGTTGCAGTTATATCATTGGCACTTGTATTTTTGAGAAGTTCAAGTGGTTCAGTCAAGGCACTTGCTACAAATTATACAAATATATCTGAAGCTTACGAAAATTATGGATTTGTGTATTGCTTTACAAACAGTATAATTGATGTAGGTATATCAAAGCCGGATGATTATAGTGAACAGTCGGTTGACAACATAATAAATAAACTTGATGACAGTTCAAAAAATCAGTCGAAATCAAAAAACAGTGATGATAAACCAAATATCATAATGATTCAGCTGGAATCATTTTTTGATGTCGACTATATGAAAGGACTTAAGTTTTCTGAAGATCCGCTGCCGGTTTTCCATGAACTTACAAAAAATTATTCAAGTGGACTTCTCACAGTTCCAACGGTTGGTGCAGGTACTGTAAATACAGAATTTGAAGTGCTTACAGGTATGCGTCAGCGTGACTTCGGTGCCTGCGAATATCCTTATAAAACAGTTCTAAGAAATATGACATCAGAAAGTATATGTAACGACCTTTCTAAGATTGGATACACATCGCATTGTGTTCATAATAATAGTGCGACATTTTATGGAAGAAATGATGTATTTAAAAATCTTGGATTTGATACATTTACTTCTATGGAATATATGAATGGATTGCAGGAAAATCCAAACGGATGGGTTAATGATGATGTTATTGCACCTCAGATAATCAAAACACTTGATTCTACGGAAGGTGCTGACTTTACATTTGGTATTACAGTTCAGAGCCACGGCAAGTATGACGTTGAGACAGACTATGAACAAAAGATAAAGGTTTTGGGAGCACCGGAAGGGATGGAAAACCAGTACAACTATTATGTGAATGAGATTGCACAGGTTGACAAGATGCTCGGAAATCTTATCAAGAGACTTGAAAATAGAAATGAAAAAACTGTTCTTGTTCTTTACGGGGATCATCTCCCTAGTCTCGATATTAAAGCCGATGAGCTTAAAAATTCTGATTTATATCAGACACAGTATGTCATATGGGACAATTTTGGTTTGAAAAAGTCAGACAAAGACATGGCTGCTTATCAGCTTTATTCATATGTTTTGAATAAAGTTGGAATACATGAAGGCCTTATAACAAAGTACCATCAGCAGACAGACTGGGACAGTGCCTCGTATCTTTCAGGATTGAAAACACTTGAGTATGATTGGTTTTACGGAGATAAGTATGCATACGATGGCATAAATGAATTTGAGGAAACCGATTTGCAAATGGGAACATATCCGATTGTACTGGAGAATGTAAAGAGAAACAGCAAAGGTTATATCGTAAAAGGAAAAGGCTTTACGGATTATACCAATATCTATTTTGGTGGAAGCAGGCTTGAGGGATATAAAATTGACAGCAGTCATTATCAGATTACGGATGATATCGAGTATGATGAAGATGAAGGTTATATGTCTCTTCAGATGGCAAAAGAAAATAATGTCGCAGATGATGATATTCCAAATGCTTTTATTGCAAAGGTAATAGATGCTGATAATGTTGAATTGAGCAGCAGTAAACCGTTACTGTGGAATTTTACATCACTTTATCTTGAATAGAATTATAAAAAGACATGATAGCAAAGAAAATGCTATTGTGTCTTTTTTATGGAATAGGAAAATGCTCGTAACATAGCAGAAAGCCAACGAGAATTGCCTTTTTTATGTTCTATATAAAAAATCTGTTATTTTTGGCACATTTTGACATAATCTGCATAGGAGATACTGTAATATAATTTTAACATCACATCAGTACAGGGGGTTGTAATTTTATTTTATGCTGATTTTTATTGGATTCTAAACTTTATAATGAATTTATTTCTAGTATGGATTACGGCGTTTATACGAAGAAAAAAGTATACGCCGTTTCGATGGCTCACGGCTTCTGTTGTGGTATCTTTTATGTCACTGATATATAAAATCCGACTGCTCACAGGAAAAAAAGGTATACCGGAGTTTTTCTACATGCTTCTTAGTATTATGCTTCTCACAGCATTTTCATATACATATAGAGAGTATAAAGGAAAAAATATACTGAAAGCATATATTAAAGATATGGTATTGTTGTTGTTTAGTTCAGTTCTGACTGCCGGAAGTCTTTTATTGGTGAGAAGAGTTATTCGCACCGGAGAGAATGTAAGTGTTATTACTGCATTTGGTTTATCAATAGTATCATTTGCAATACTTTATGTATTATTTTTTGTTTTGCGTAATATGATTAAGAGTGAGGCAAAAAAGTGTGAGATTACTTTGAAGGCAACGCTTTTTCAGGGGAATAAGCAAGTAATAATAAATGTTTTGTATGATACGGGAAATAATCTGTCGAGTCCATATACAAATGAACCTGTAAATATAATATCAGAAAAGACAGCCATACAGATGGGAATACGACAAGTACAGAAACCACTTCTTATACCGTACAATTCGATTGGTGGAAGCGGTGTGCTGGAAACTTTCAGATTTGAGAAAGCTGTATTTCAAAATGGTGAAGTGATGCTGGATTTTTTGGGAGCATTAAGTAAAGAGATAGACGATAACGATGATATTCAGATGATTTTAAATTGCTCCAGCAAAAAACAGAAAAACAAAGCTGCTAAAAGGAGGACAAAATGGTAAAGATTTCAATGCCAAACAAATTTCAATTCAGAATGATGCCGGAGATAAGAGGATTTATATTTCCTAAAAGAGGAGGGGAGATACATTATATAGGAGGAGCTGAAATTTTACCTGCGCCGTTTACGGTAGAGGAAGAGGAACAGGTGATGAAAAAACTCGGTTCAGATGATGATAAGGAGGCAAGGAGCAGTCTTATCGAGCACAATTTGAGACTTGTTGTATATATAGCAAAAAAGTTTGACAATACGGGTGTCGGTGTCGAGGACCTTATATCGATAGGTACGATTGGCCTTATTAAAGCGATAAATACGTTTAATCCGCTTAAAAACATCAAACTTGCTACATATGCGTCTAGATGTATAGAAAATGAAATTCTGATGTATCTAAGAAGAAATAATAAACTTAAACTTGAAGTGTCAATTGATGAGCCGCTAAATGTTGACTGGGACGGAAATGAACTGCTCTTATCGGATATACTTGGTACTGATGAAAACATTATATCAAAAGATATGGAGGATGAGGTTGATAAGAAACTTTTGAGACTGGCACTTGAAAAATTGAGCAAAAGAGAGCGCATGATAATTGAATTAAGGTTTGGGCTTAATTCAAAGGACGGGGAGGAAAAAACACAGAAAGAAGTTGCGGATATGATGGGAATTTCACAGTCCTATATTTCAAGGCTTGAGAAAAAAATAATAAGACGTCTCAAAAAAGAGATAGTTAGATTGGAATAATAATAATATATTTGGTAAATCCTATTTTATATAAGCTTAAATTGAGAATATCTGGAGGTTTCGATGGCTGTATATAAAGTAGAGATATGTGGTGTTAATACATCAAAATTACCGTTACTTACAGAGAAAGAAAAAAAAGAATTATTTGACAGAATAAGAAAAGGGGACAAAGAAGCAAGGGAAAAATTTATTAAAGGGAACTTAAGACTTGTATTAAGTATAATACAGAGATTTGGAGCAGCAGATGAAAACAGTGACGATTTATTTCAAATCGGGTGTGTAGGACTTATGAAAGCTATAGACCATTTTGACGTGACTATGAACGTAAAGTTTTCAACCTACGCTGTTCCAATGATCATTGGAGAGATAAGAAGATATTTGAGGGACAATAACAGCATAAGAGTGAGCAGATCTGTTCGAGATCTTGCATATAAAGCAATATATACAAAAGAGGCATTGATGAAACAAAGTGAGGTAGAACCGGGAATCGAACAAATAGCTAAGGTACTTGATGTGACACCTGAGGATATTGCGTTTGCGCTTGATGCGATACAAAGTCCGGTTTCGCTTTATGAGCCTGTATTTGCAGAGGGAGGGGATACTCTGTATATTATGGATCAGATAAGCGATAAAAAAAATCTCGAGGAGGACTGGGTAGAGAAAATGTCGATAAAAGCAGCGATAGACCACCTGTCTGAAAGAGAGCATCGCATAATAAAAATGAGATATTACGAGGGGAAAACGCAGATGGAAGTTGCCAATGAAATAAGTATTTCACAGGCTCAGGTAAGCAGGCTTGAAAAAAGAGCTTTGAAGGTTATGAAACAATATTTATAGTTATTTGGGGGAAGTATGAGGATTTGTGAACTCAGGGAAAAGGAAGTAGTCAATGTTTGTGATGGGGAGAGGCTTGGTAATATCTGTGATATAGATTTTGAGGAACGTACAGGCAGAATCTGTACACTTGTAATACCGGGCCCTTGCAAAATATTTGGGATTATAGGACGTGACAGTGAGTATCTGATACCATACGAGTGCGTAAAGCGGATAGGTGCCGATGTGGTACTTGTTGAAATAGAAGCCGCAAAATGCCTGCATAAATGTGAATGGTAGTAATTTATTCGATGGACAATTAGAGTTTCTTCTATTATAATTATTTTGAATAACGATATGTGACTGGAGGATAATGATATGAAGTGTCCATTTTGCGGCGAAGCAGATACAAGAGTGATAGATTCAAGACCGGCGGATGAAAATGCATCTATAAGAAGACGAAGACAGTGTGACAAATGCAATAAGAGATTTACTACATATGAGAAAGTCGAATCAATTCCGCTTGTTGTTATAAAAAAAGACCAGACAAGAGAACCATATGACCGTTCAAAGATAGAGAGAGGAGTTTTCAGATCATGCCATAAGCTGCCTATTTCGGTAGATGATATGAATGCCCTTGTTGATAATGTAGAAGCAGAAGTTTTCAGCAGGGAGGTAAATGAGGTGCCGAGCAGTCTTATAGGAGAACTTGTTATGAAAAGCCTTGAAAAACTTAATGCGGTTGCGTATGTAAGATTTGCATCTATATACAGGGAATTTAAGGATGTAGACACATTTATGGAAGAGTTAAAAAGAATTTTGGATAAATAATTTATCTCAGGATATTGTCATATTAAAAGTATTCTGTTAGTATATTAAATATGATTTACGGGGGATTTACTGTACATGGAGGGAAAATTATGTATAGTGAATCATTTAGTGCGGCTGTCTGTGGAATAGACGGCTGTGTTGTACATGTTGAGGCGGATATTTCAGATGGGCTTCCGGGGCTCATACTTGTTGGATATCTGTCAGCAGAAGTGAAAGAGGCAAGGGAAAGAGTCAGGATAGCGTTAAAAAACAGCGGATATAGATTTCCGCCGAAAAAAATAACGATAAATCTTTCCCCTGCTGATATAAGAAAAGATGGAACGTCGTTCGATTTGTCTATAGCTGTGGCTATTTTGGCTGCATTTGGTTATATTGACAAAACATTCTTAAAACAAAGTCTATTTATCGGTGAATTAAGTCTTGATGGAAAAATAAAATCAGTAAACGGTGTACTTCCCAGAGTTTATACAGCATATGAAAATGGATTTAAGTATTGTATTGTACCAAAAGACAATGTTCTGGAGGCAGAAATTGTAAATAAAATTGATATAATAGGTGTTTCAAATCTCAACGAAATGCTTGATGTTATCAATAGCGGAAAGATTGATGAGTACATATCTGAAGATGAGCTTGATATTAGTATATTTGATGATATGACAGATGTTGATTTTTCCGACATAAAAGGACAAACAGGCGCTAAGAGAGCAGTTGAGGCGGCGGTATCAGGAATGCATAATATCGCACTCATAGGAGCACCCGGGACAGGAAAAACAATGATGGCACAAAGCATTCCGGGGATTATGCCAAAGCTCACATTTTCAGAGAGAATGGAACTCTCAAAGATATATAGTGTTTCGGGACTTTTAAATAAACAAATGCCGGTTGTTGTTAAAAGACCGTTTAGAGCACCGCATCATACGGTTACGCAGACTGCACTTGCGGGAGGGGGAAAATATCCGAAACCCGGTGAATTAAGCCTTGCATCATGCGGAGTGCTTTTTCTCGATGAACTTCCGGAATTTAACAGACAGACGCTTGAAGTTATGAGGCAGCCTTTAGAAGAAGGATATGTAAATGTTTCGAGATTGGAAGGAAGCTGCAGATATCCTGCAAAATTTCAGCTTACGGCGGCATTAAATCCTTGTAAATGCGGTTATTATCCGGATAGAAAAAGGTGCAGTTGTACACAAATGCAGATAAAAAATTATCTTGGCAGGATAAGCAAGCCGCTGCTTGACAGAATAGATATTTTTACGGAAACAGTTGTATTAAAATATAATGAAATAAATGACACTTCAAAAGCAGAGAGCTCAGAGGAGATAAGAAAGAGAGTTGAAAATGTTCACTATATTCAAAAAAGAAGATATGAAGAAGAAGGGATATTGTTCAATTCTCAACTGCAGGCAGGAATGATAAAAAAGTATTGTGTTATGGAAAGTGAGGCAAAAGACTTTTTGGAGCTTACATTCGATACACTGGATTTCAGTGCGAGAGCATATCACAAGGTATTAAAGATTGCAAGAACTTTAGCCGACATGGATGAAAGCAGTATAATAAGAAAAGAACATATATCGGAGGCATTGTGTTACAGGTCAGCAGATAAAAAGTATTGGGGGTGGCAGAATGTCGATGAATGATAAAAATAAAATATTTGCATATTGGCTCAGCACTATAAACGGAGTGGGACAAAGAACTATAGAAAAACTTTTAGATTATTTTGGCTCAGAAATGGAAATTTTTAATGCTGAAGCTGATGAACTTTATAATATAAAAGGCATAAGACCTGATATTTTAAAAAAGATAATTAATTCTAAAAATTATGACAACATACAGAGCAGATGGAAAAAGTTAAATGATGATAATATAGGTTTTACATATATCAGGGCAGATGATTATCCGCAAAAACTAAAGAATATATATGAACCTCCATACAGTCTTTTTTATAAAGGTGGACTGCCAAATGCTTCAAAGCTTTCGGTAGCAATTGTGGGTGCAAGAAATGCTTCGTATGAGACTAAGTGCATAGCGGAAAAATTTGGAAGAGAACTTGCAAAATATGGAATACAGATTATAAGCGGACTTGCAAGAGGGGTAGACATAAAGAGCCAGTTAGGGGCAATGTCTGTTGTCAACGGAAAAACATTTGGTGTTCTCGGATGTGGAATTGATATATGTTATCCTAAACAGCATATCAGCGAATATATGAAAATGCAGGAGAGAGGTGGAGTGATTTCCGAGTATGCTCCGGGAGTATTTCCTGTTGCCGGAAATTTTCCGAGAAGAAATCGTATAATAAGCGGTTTATCGGATGGGATTCTTGTTATACAGGCAGGAAATAAGAGTGGTTCACTCATTACGGCAGAACTTGGTTTAGAGCAGGGAAAAGATATATTTGTCGTGCCGGGGAGCATAAATGATGATTTTTATCAAGGCAGCAACAGACTTATAAAAAATGGTGCGGCATTAGTCACAAATGTGAGAGATATTCTTGATGCTCTCGGCATATTTTATAGTGAAGATATTGACTTAAAAAATAAAAAAAATAATCTTTTGCTTGAAACCACTGAAAAAATAGTGTATGCTAGTTTAAGTTTGGAACCGGCGCATGTGTCAGAAGTTGCAAAACAGACGGGAATGAAGATTCCGGTTGTGATGGATAGGCTTATATCTCTGGAATTAAAGGGACTTGTCACTATGATAGGGAGCAACTATTATGCAATAAAGATATAAAGTGCTGCAAACTTTGTTGAAAGGAAGGAAACAGTATGGCTAAGAATCTGGTAATTGTTGAGTCGCCATCAAAAGCTACGACTATTAAAAAGTTTTTGGGAAGTTCTTATGAGGTAGTTGCCTCGAACGGTCATGTGAGAGACTTGCCAAAAAGTCAGCTCGGGATAGATATTGAAAATGATTTTGAGCCTAAATATATTACTATCAGGGGAAAGGGAGAACTTCTCGCAAAACTTAGAAAAGAAGTGAAAAAGGCAGATAAAGTATATCTTGCAACTGACCCGGATCGAGAAGGAGAGGCGATTTCATGGCATTTGTCAAAAGCACTTAAACTTGATGGAAAAAATGCAAGGCGTATTACATTTAATGAGATAACAAAAAATGCTGTTAAACAATCAATAAAACAGGCAAGAGAGATAGATATGAATCTTGTTGATGCGCAGCAGGCAAGGCGTGTGCTTGACAGAATGGTAGGTTACCAGATAAGTCCGGTTTTATGGGCTAAGGTTAAGAGAGGGCTTAGTGCAGGAAGAGTTCAGTCGGTCACACTTAGAATTATTGCTGACAGAGAAGAACAGATAAATGCATTTATAGCGAAGGAATACTGGACTTTAGCCGGAGAATTTCAGGTGGCAGGCGAGAAGAAACCGCTTGTTGCAGATTTTTATGGAACAACAAAAGAAAAGATTGCAATTGAATCAAAAGAACAGGTAGATAAGATAATAGAAGAAATACAAAAATCTGAATTTAAAATTTCAGATATAAAAACATCCGGAAGAACGAAAAAGAGTCCGCTTCCGTTTACCACAAGTACCCTGCAGCAGGAAGCAGCAAAGACATTAAATTTTGCAACACAAAAAACGATGAGACTTGCGCAGGGACTTTATGAAGGTGTTGCGATAAAGGGGAGAGGAAATCTTGGTCTTATAACATATCTTCGTACTGATTCGACACGTATATCAGAAGAAGCAAAACAGAGTGCGGCTGAATATATAAAAGAAAATTATGGCGAAGATTATCTTAATCAGGAAGAAAAGACTAAGAAAAATTCAAAAAAGATTCAGGATGCACATGAAGCTATCAGACCGTCATATGTGGATTTGACACCGGCACAGGTCAAAGATTCATTGTCGAGGGATCAGTTCAGACTTTATCAGCTTATATGGAAACGCTTTCTGGCAAGCCAGATGTCTGCTGCAAAGTATGAAACAAAATCGGTTAAGATAGATTCAGATAAGTACAGATTTACATCGGCATCATCAAAGGTGGTATTTTCGGGATACTTATCAGTATATCAGACTGAAGAAGATAAAGTCGATAAAAAAACATTGTCAAAAAAACTTGAGAAAGATATGAAACTCGAGCTTGGACAGATAGATAAAAAACAACATTTTACGCAGCCGCCGGCACATTTTACCGAGGCATCACTGGTAAAAACTCTCGAGGAACTTGGAATTGGAAGACCGAGTACATATGCACCGACCATCTCGGTTATTATAAATAGGCATTATGTGGCAAAGGAACAGAAAAATCTGTATATTACCGAACTTGGTGAAGTTGTAAATAATATCATGAAAAAGTCGTTTGCAAGTATTGTTGATGTTAATTTTACTGCATATATGGAAGGACTTTTAGACAGAGTGGAAGATGGTTCAGTAAGATGGAAAACAGTCGTTGAGAATTTCTACCCTGATCTTCACGAGGCGGTTGAACTTGCACAGAAAGAACTTGAGCAGATAAAGATAGAAGATGAAGTTACTGATGTCATCTGCGAGGAATGCGGAAGAAACATGGTTGTAAAATATGGACCTCATGGAAAGTTTTTGGCATGCCCCGGATTTCCAGATTGCAGAAATACGAAACCTTATTATGAAAAAATAGGTGTAGAGTGTCCTAAATGTGGTGCAGATGTTGTGATCAAGAAAACGAAAAAAGGCAGAAGATATTTTGGATGCAGTTCATATCCGGAATGTGATTTTATGTCATGGCAGAAGCCGTCTGCCCAAAAGTGTCCGGATTGTGGCGGACCGATGGTTGAAAAGGGAAATAAACTTGTTTGTATGGATGAGCAATGTGGTTTTGTGAAGGCAAAGGAAAAGGAATAAAATGAGCTTGGAGTTGTTGGATAAAACAAGAAAAATAAATAAACTTCTCACTGAACAGGAGTCGGATAAAGTTGATTTCAGACAGTTTTGTGAAGTGTTATCAAGAGAGTTGCATGTAAATGTTTTACTTACAAGTAAAAAGGGAAAAGTGCTTGGATTAAAGGAATATGCTGATATAGGCGTTTTTCCTAAACTAAAAGATATACATTATGGAGAGTATATTGATGCAGCGTTAAAAGACAGATTTATGAGTATATTATCTACAAAAGAGAATGTAAATCTGTTGACTATTGGACTTGAATGCGATAATATAATAGAGTATCAGGCGATGGTTGCGCCTGTCTGTATGTCGGGAAAAAGGCTGGGAACCTTATTTGTTTACAGAAAAAAAGATGCTTTTTCTATAGATGATATTATCCTGACAGAGTATGGCACGACAGTTATAGGACTTGCGATGCAGAGGGCAGAGAGTGAGGAAGTCTCTGAAGAGTATCACAAGGAGCAGGATATACGTGCGGCTGTAAAGACGCTGTCGAGACTTGAAGCACACGCTATGATATGTGTACTTGAAGAACTTGGTGGAAAAAGAAAAGGGATACTTATTACAAGCAGATTGGCAGATAAGGTTGGTATTACAAGATCTGTTATTGTTAATGCTTTGAAAAAATGTGAGAGTGCAGGTATAATTGAAACGAAATCCTCGGGTATGAAGGGGACGACTATACATATTGTAAATGATTTATTGTGTGAAGATATTATTGCACAAAACATATAATATTATTATGCCATGTTATACTGTTATGTATTAAGTATTACATGGCATTTTTATCCTTTTTGATAAAAATTGACAAGGATGATATAAAAAATGTCGAAAGAATTTATGCAAAAAATTAATAAATTTGATATAAATACTTGTATTTTGCCATAATTTCTTTATAATTAAATATGTATTCTTATACATATTTAAAAGTAACAATATTTTAAAATCAAGTGCATCAAACATCATATTTGCAATTGATTTGAAGAATTATGTAAGGATAAACATAATATAAGTGAAAGGAGTACGGGTATGATTTCATCAGGGGCTTATAATTACATCAATGTTTTAGAGAAAGCAAGTGATGCGAGTTGGACAAGAAATTCTGTAATATCAAATAATATTGCGAATGTAGATACACCCGGATATAAGAGAAAAGATGTTCAGTTTGAACAGTACTTACAAAGTGCGGTAAGTGGAGGATGTTCTCTCGATGACAATATTGCGGAGGCTGATTTGGAAAGCCTTACAGGAACAACGTATACAGACTATGCGACAGCAAGTTATCGTATAGATGGAAACAATGTTGATATTGATACTGAAAATGCTGAACTTGCAAAAAATCAGATTAAATATTATACAATGCTTGATTCCATCAGCCAGGAATTTAAAAGGATAACAAGCGTGTTTAAAACAAGTTAATAAATAGTATGAGTTGAAACTATGAATTGAAACAGGAGGAAAAGTATGAGTGTTTTTTCAGCAATGAACATAAGTGCTACAGGTATGACAGCGCAGAGGACAAGGCTTGATCTTATTTCGGAAAATATTGCCAATGTAAATACTACAAGAGATGCTGATGGCAATGTCTACAAAAGAAAATCCGTGGTATTTGAAGAAAAAAATTATGTATCTTTCAATGATGCGCTTATAAACGCAACAGGTACAGTCGGAAAAGGTGTAAAGATTTCAAAGATATATGAGGATGATGAGACAGAATGTCGAATGGTATATGACCCGTCAAATCCGGATGCAGATGAGAAGGGGTATGTTACATATCCTAATGTCAATACGGTTACAGAGATGACAAACATGATTGACGCAAGCAGGTCATATGAAGCAAATGTTACAGCATTTAATGCTTCAAAAAATATGGAGCTTAAAGCATTGGAAGTTGGAAAGTCATAATAATCAAAATGATTTGATGAATTTCACTTAAAAATGCCATAAAAGCAGAAAAACGTACAGCAGATTGGAGGATTTGACAAATGGATTTAACAGCATTGTCAGGAGTGGATCTTGCGTCAGCATATTCGACACCGACGATTTCATCCGGTTTATCAGATGGGAAAGATTCACTTATCATAAATTCAGATGATAACAAGAGTGCATTTTCGACCTTGTTTGATTCGGCTGTAAATATGGTGCAGGAAACAAATGATTACAGTAATGCGGCAGAAGAGGAAGAAATCAAATACGCATTAGGTGAGTCGGACAGCATTCATGATTTACAGATAGCCCAGCAGAAAGCAAATATTTCGTTACAGTACACAGTTGCAGTAAGAAATACTTTTCTTCAGGGGTATAAAGAATTGATGAATTTACAATTCTAAAATAAGCCGAAAGGAATTAGGGGAGTCGGATTATGCGCGAAAAAGTAAAAGAAGTTCCTGAGAAATTTAAAGAATTTTGGAACAAATATACAAGTAAACAAAAAACAATAGTTATATCTATATTATGTGTTGTACTTATTGCGATAGGAGTTGTCGCATGGCTTGCTTCAAGACCGACATGGTCAAAGTTTCAGGTGTTTGACAGTGTTGATGATGCAAACACAATGACGAAAGCACTTGACGACCAGAGTATAGCATGGAAAGCATCAAGTGATGGAAAGACGATATATGTGCATCAGGATGACATGACAAATGCATTATATACCATGAGTGATAATGGTCTTACAGACAAGGGCTACACATGGGATGACGCATTTAACAATTCTATGTCGACGACGGAAAGTGAAAAGGATCAGAAAAAAATCCTTGCACTTCAGTCTGAAATAAGACAAAGTCTTATACAGTACAAATTTATTGATGATGCAAATGTCTTTATAAATGTTCCTGAATCAACATACACTGTTCTTTCAAGTGATGATGCTGAGACAGCTAAGACTTCGATTACGGCAAGCATTGCATTAAATGATAAAAATAAAGATATGCTTGATGACAAAACATCTGAGGCACTTGCCTACTGGCTTGCAAATACTGTCGGAACAGATGTGAAAAACGTAATTATTAACGATACAGATGGAAAATGTATCTATAACGGAAATACAAGTGATGGACTTGGCGGAACTCTTACAGGAGGAACGACAGAGTATTGCAACAAGCTTAGAAATACAATTGCAGACAATGTAACAACACTTCTTATAAGATGTGGATATGATGATGCTCAAGTCGGAACAGATGGTATTCAATTTGATATGAACAAGATTGAGACTCTTACAAAAGAGTATTCAGTTGCAGATGGAAGAGAATACGGATATCCGACAGAACTTTATACATATAGTTCGCAGGGCGGCTCCAGTGCAGGAGGAACACCTGGAACAGATTCAAATGATGATGATACTGATTATGTGTACAATGGAAGTTCGGGAACATCAAATACTGTCGATGTTCAGCGACTCAAAGATCTTCTTACAAATGAAAAGGTTCAGAATATCAAACAGGAGACACCTGCTATAAAACTTGCAGATTCCTCTCTTGGTATTGTTGTGAGAAAGTATCATGTATATAAGGAAGATGACCTTAAAGCAGACGGTACACTTGACAATATGACATTTGATCAATTTATTGCTCAGAATAATACGACAAACACAATTACAATTTCAGACGATGAAAAAAATCTTATCGCAGCGGCAACAGGTGTAAGTGCAGACAAGATTACGGTACTTGCCTATGAGGTGCCACAGTTTGTGAACAGTACAAATACATCAAAAGGTATTTCAAACTACCTTATGATTATACTTACTGTACTTATCATAGCATTGCTTATATTTGTTATACTTCGTGGAGCATCACCGCTTGCGGCTGAAGAGGAAGAGCCAGAACTTTCAGTTGAGCAGCTTTTGGCTACTACGAAAGAAAACCAGTCTCTTGATGACATTGAATTCAGTGATAAATCTGAGACTAGAAAGATGATAGAAAAATTTGTTGATGAAAATCCTGAGGCGGTTGCACAGTTACTCCGTAACTGGCTGAATGACGAGTGGGAATAATTAAGATACAAGTTTAATTGAAAGGTGAGGATTGGGATGGCTAAAACAGAGGAAATTACAGGTGTGCAAAAAGCAGCTATACTGCTTATTGCACTTGGACCTGATAAATCTTCAAATGTATTCAAACATTTGAAAGAGGATGAGATAGAACAGCTTACACTTGAGATAGCCAATACAAGAAGTGTATCTCCGGCAATGAAAGATGCAGTTCTTGATGAATTTTATGAAGTATGTCTTGCACAGCAGTATATTGCAGAAGGTGGTATCGGTTATGCTAAGGATCTTCTTGAAAAGGCTCTCGGCTCAGAACGTGCTAAAGATGTTATCGGAAAACTTACGGCATCATTGCAGGTCAGACCGTTTGAATTTGTCAGAAAGACAGATGCAAGCCAGTTGTTGAACTTTATTCAGGATGAACATCCGCAGACAATCGCTTTGATATTGTCATATCTGTCATCAAATCAGGCATCAGCTATTATATCAGCTCTTGCACCGGATAAGCAGACGGATGTTGCAAAGCGTATAGCACAGATGGACAGAACATCACCGGATGTTATAAAAGAGGTGGAAAAAGTGCTCGAACAGAAACTTGCTTCTCTTGTAAATCAGGATTACACGATTGTGGGTGGTGTAGACTCTATCGTAGATATCTTAAATACAGTTGACAGAGGAACAGAAAAACATATTATGGAAAGTCTCGAAATCGAAGATCCGGAACTTGCAGACGAAATCAGAAAGAAGATGTTTGTATTCGAGGATATTCTTTCACTGGACGACAGATCTATACAGCGTGTACTTCGTGAAGTTGACAATAATGAATTGGCAGTTGCACTTAAAGGTTCAAATGAGGAAGTTCAAAATCTTATATTCAGCAACCTTTCAAAGCGTCTTGCTACAATGATAAGAGAAGATATGGATTTCATGGGTCCTGTTCGTATGAAGGATGTTGAAGAAGCACAGCAGAAGATTGTTAATATTATCAGAAAACTCGAAGACTCTGCTGAGATTATCATCTCCAGAGGTGGAGGTGACGAGATAGTTGTCTAATCTTATAAAAAATGTTTATTTTACAGTTGATGAAAGTGATAAAAGAGTTATAGACTCTGATATACATGGCAAAGATGTTCATCCGGAAATATATGAACAACAGCAGGATGATGGAATAAAACCATTTAGTTTTAGACAGTTAAGCCTTGACGAAGAAACTGATGATGAAAATGTAAATTCACAGATTGATGATTTCAATGAGGGAATGAACATTATTTCGGTGGACAAAGTCAGAGAAGAAGAAAAACAGAAATTATCAGAAGAATTAGAAGAAGAGAAAGACAGAATTCTTTCTGAGGCAAGAGAACAGGCACAGGTTATTATTGATGAAGCCAATAATTCGGCAGAAGAAATAAAAAATCAGGCATTTGATGAAGGCAAGAACCAGGGGCTTGAAGAGGGCAGAAATCAAGGTCTTATGCAGCTTGAAGAACAAAAAAATGAGCTTGAACAGGAATATGAAGCCAAATTTAAGGAAGTAGACCAGATGGCTGAAAGCCTTGAACCGCAGTATGCAGAGCTTGTTATGAACTTGGTTGAGAAACTTACAGGTGTAGTCTGTACTGACAAAAAAGATGTGATAATTTATCTTATTGATAATGCATTGCGTACAAATGTCGTAAATGGCATAGAGAAAACAAAAAATATTACATTGCATATTTCAAAGGAAGACATGGGAATTGTATCTGCAAAAAGAGATGAATTGCAGCAGCAGGTGGGTTCTGATATGGAACTTGACATAATAGAAGATGCAAGCCTTGTACATAATCAATGCATAATAGACCTTGATTCAAAAATTATTGATTGCAGTCTTGATGCACAGCTCGACAATTTAAAAGAACAGCTTAGGATGCTTGCAATGTAAGGAAAGAGGGGGCGTATAGGTATGGTTGATATTGACTTATCTAAGTATGATATGCTTCTTAGGCAGTCGTTTGAAAAAAAACTTGGAAAGGTTGCAAAGGTTGTAGGTCTTACAATTGAATCAATCGGTCCGTCCGCAAAATTAAATGATTTGTGCCATATTATCACAAAGGACACGAATCAGGTGATTAATGCAGAAGTAGTTGGTTTTAAGGATGACAGAGTGCTGTTGATGCCATATGATCAGACAGAAGGTGTTGGACTTGGAAGCAGAGTTGAAAATACCGGTTCACCTCTTAAAGTTTCGGTAGGGGATGAACTTCTCGGCAAGACACTTGACGGTTTGGGGCATCCGATAGACAATACGGAACTTGCTGCAAATGCGGCGTATTCTGTTGAAGCGGAACCGCCCGACCCACTCACAAGAAAAATAATTGACGAGGTTCTTCCTCTTGGAGTAAAAGCTGTTGATGGTTTGATAACAGTAGGTAAGGGACAGAGAATCGGTATATTTGCGGGAAGCGGTGTCGGAAAAAGTACACTGATGGGTATGTTTGCCAGAAATACAAAAGCGGATATAAATGTTATAGCACTTATCGGAGAGCGTGGCAGGGAGGTAAGAGAGTTTATCGAGAGAGATTTAGGCCCTGAGGGAATGGCACGTTCGGTTGTTGTAGTTGCTACATCAGATAAGCCGGCGCTTATCAGAAAAAAAGCGGCGCAGACAGCAACAGCGATAGCTGAGTATTTTAGAGATCAGGGAAAAGATGTACTTCTTATGATGGACTCGTTGACACGTTTTTCAATGGCGCAGAGAGAGATAGGTCTTGCGTCAGGTGAGCCGCCGGTGTCAAGAGGATATCCGCCAAGCGTATATGCAGAGATGCCTAAACTTCTTGAGAGAGCAGGATGCTCAGATGTCGGTTCAATAACAGGATTATATACGGTTCTTGTTGATGGTGATGATTTTAATGAACCGATTACTGATACTGCGAGAAGTATTCTGGATGGCCACATTGTTTTAAATAGAAAGATTGCACAAAAGAATCATTATCCTGCAATAGACATACTTGCAAGTATATCGCGTGTAATGAGCAGTATTGCAACAAAAGAACATAAGCAGGCAGCGGGTAAGCTCAGAAATGTAATGGCAACTTATTCTGAGGCAGAAGATTTGGTCAACATAGGAGCGTACAAGCCCGGTTCAAATAAGGAAATTGATTTTGCACTTTCAAAGATAGATGCAGTAAATGGTTTCCTGATGCAGGATGTATATGAAAAGGTTTCTTTTGAAGATGCTATAGAGAGACTTCAGGGTATTTTTGATGACAATGAAAATGCCGTTGAAGAATGATTACAGACAATAAATTGAAGGTTGGCTGATGGCAAAATTTATATTTAAGATGGAAAGTATTCTTTCTGTTAAAGAGAAGTTAGAAGAACAGGCGAAAGCTGAATATAGTATTGAAATCATGAAACTCAGACAGGAAGAAGAAAAATTAGATGGATTAGAGAAAAGAAAAAATGCATATCAGACAAGATTATATGAAGCTGTTATGGATACACTGAATATTTCAGAGATAAAGATACTTGAAGATAGTGTCGAAAATATAAAATATAATATAAAACTTCAATTGATAGTTATTGCAAATCAGCAGAAAAGTGTTGATAGAGCTAGAGAAAAACTTGACAATGCCATGAAGGAAAGAAAAACTTATGAAAAACTCAAGGAAAAAGCTTTTGAAGAATTTAAAGAGCAGATAAATGCTGAAGAGCAGAAAGAAATAAATGAACTTGTAAGTTTTAAGTTCCGAACCGGCAGTGATGAAAGCGAGGATTAAGCAGATGGCAAAGAAGGATAAGGACAATGTAATTGGTGAAGAAAACGAGAGCGGTGGAAGTAAATTAGTGACTGCTTTAATCGCAATAGTTATCATTCTTATCTGGTTAGCAGTTTTTGCATTTTTAATTAAAATGGACGTAGGTGGAATAGGAAGCAAAGTTTTGTATCCGGTATTAAAAGATGTTCCGGTTGTAAACAAAATACTTCCGGCCGCTTCAGAAGAAGTGCAGGCAGAAGAAGGAGATTATCAGTATACGACTTTGAAAGCTGCCAACGAGAGAATTAAAGAACTTGAAAGTAAACTCAAGTCTGAAAACGGTACAACAGATGCAAACTCTGATTATATCTCAGAACTTGAAGCTCAGATAAAAAAATTGCAGAAATATAAAGATGATTATGATGCGTTCCAAAAACGTGTTAAAGAATTTGATGAGAAAGTTGTATTTAACAAAAAGGCTCCCGATATTTCGGAATATGAGCAATATTATCAGCAGATTGAGCCTAAAAATGCAGAAGACATATACAGACAGGTTCTTTTGAAACTTCAGTATACGAAGAAAGCAGAAGAACTTGGAAAATTCTATTCTAATATGGATGCAGATAAGGCAGCTGCAAGATTATCTGAAATGTCAGAGGATCTTGACCTTATTAAGGACATTCTTGAAAATATGAGTGAAAAACAGGCAGCAGCTATTTTACAGGAAATGGATGTTGATTTTGCTGCACAGATTACGAAGAAGATTTCAGCAGTAAAAGAATAGCATGGTGTTTACGGCAATAGCCGTTTACATATATATCATTACTAAATATAAGGAGGTGAAAAGATGGCAGAAATCAAATCGGTAATAATGGAAACATTGTCAGCCGGTCAGGTAAAGCAGCAGGCAAAAGGATCCGTTCAGAAAAATTCAAGTTCAAATTCTTTTGACAGCTATCTTTCGACATCACAGAAGTCAAATGGTGCTTCTGCATCAAAGACTGTGTCTAAAGCTCAGTCAAATAATGTGAAAGTTACAAATCAGTCAAAAGCAAAGAGTGCTTCTGACAATATTTCGGATGTTAATCAGGGAAGCTCAGTCAATGGCATAAATCAAAAAAGCATTGACAAAGTCAATGAAAAGATAGCAGATGAAGTAAAAGATGTACTTGGAATTGATGATGATACATTTGCAAATGCTATGACAGCACTTGGATTAAGCCCGCTTGATTTGCTTGAATCAAACAATCTTGCAAAACTTGTTCTTTTTGTAAATGGAAGCAGTGATTTTACGGATCTTCTTACAGACGAAAATATGATGAACCAGTTAAATGAGCTTAGTGATATCTTAGGAAATCTTAATTGGGAAGATTTAACAGGAATGTCGAAGGCAGATTTTCTTGAAGTAGTAGAAGATTTTAATGCAAAGTCACAGACAGGAAGTGACGTTTTCACAGAAGATGCTCCAGCTTTAGCACAGGAGACTGCAGTAGATGCTGCAGATAGTGGAAACACATCTGAAAATGTACCAGTAGAAGAAGAATCTGTTGCAAATACAAACAATGTATCAACTGAGAAGAAAAGTGCGCAGGGTGAAACGACAGTTAATACGACAGACGATACGTCAGACAATTCATCAGACACAAAGGTTGAGGTCTCAGTGACAAAATCCGAAGAAAGTTCTTCACAACAAGGCTCATCTTCAGCGCAGTCAGAAGACGATATGAGTGAAGTTACCCATGATCAGACAATCTCAGAGGAGGATGTTACAACTGACAATCAACACACAGTTAGAAATGATTTTATTCAGAATTTGAATCAGGCTGTAAATGATACTGTTCAGGTTGCAAAACCGGAATCGGTAAGAATGCAGCAGATGGTTGATATTGTAAATCAGGTAGTTGAGAAAATAAAAGTTTCTATTGGAACTGAGTCTACTTCGATGGAGATGCAGCTCAATCCTGAACATTTGGGTAAATTACTGCTTAATGTTTCATCAAAAAATGGAGTGATGACTGCAGTATTTTCAGTACAGTCAGAAGAAGCTAAGGCGGCACTTGAAAGCCAGATGTATACGCTTCGTGAAAATCTTGAATTGAGGGAATTAAAAGTTGATGCAGTTGAAGTAAATGTGTCAGATTTTGATTTTTCACACAGCGATCAGCAGACGATGAATGGTGACCAGAGCAAAGCTGATAATGGAAATGGCAGACAGATGAAATTTGAATTTGATGATGAATCATCAGAAGAAGCAGTTTCAAATGAAGAAAAAGAAGCCGTAAGAAAACAAGTTATGCGTGACAATGGCTCACAGATAGACTTTACGGCATAAATGAATTTGGAAAGGAGGAATTTTAATGGCAACAACAGCACCGGTAGTTAATGGTCAGGTACAGATTTCAGAGAGTTCACAGCAGACTAAAGAGAGAAAGACAAATGATTCACTTGGAAAGGAAGATTTCCTCTTGCTGCTCGTAACACAGATGCAGTATCAGGATCCGTTGGAGCCGACAAGCAATACGGAATATGTAGCACAGCTTGCACAGTTCTCTGAACTTGAGCAGATGGAAAATCTGAATTCAACAACAGTAAATACATCAGCGTATTCACTTGTTGGAAAAGAGGTTAAAGTTGAGCAGAAATCAAGCACCGGTCAGGCAACAGAAGTACAGGGTACGGTTGATTATGTTACAATACAGAACAATAAGGCATATGTCTCTATAAATGGCAGCTTATATTCATATGATGATATAACAGAAGTAATAGATTCATCATATCTTATTTCACAGTATCTGCCTAAGGTAGCAGCACAGACTGTTACATATAAACATCATGATCCGCAGGATGTTCAGGTGACTGGTATAAGTCTTGGTTCACACGGATATGAAGCATCATCGATGGGTATTGGTATTATGGACTCAAATGGAAATACAACAAAAGTTGATAAGAGCAAACTCAGTTACAAAGATGGTACACTTACAATTGATAAATCTGTCTTTGCAGGACTTGATGCGGGATCTTACACAATAGGTTTTGTATTTGATGATTCAAACAGCACTGTAGATGTATCAAATGTTACACTCGTTGTAAAAGGAATTAAAGAAGAAACTTCAACGGATGATGGTAAGGCAGACACAGATACGGATACAGATGGTTCAGACAGTGATAAGACTGATGGCACAACAGATGACAGCACGAATGCTACAGAAAAAACTGAGTAGGTAGAATTGAAAAGGGAAAAGTAAAGAGAGGTGGAGTTATTTATGCAGAGACTTAATGATGGATATTCATCAATCAATAAAATGGCAAGTCAGATCATAAATCAAAAAAGTGCAAACAAAAACACTTCCACTGGCTCAGGGAATTCATTTGAGAAAATACTTAATTCTACTCAGGAATCTGCTGAGAGCTTAAAATTTTCAAAGCATGCCAATGAGAGACTTGCAAATAGAAATATAAATTTATCTGCGGAGCAGATGGAACGTCTCGAAAATGGTACAACGAAGGCTAGGGAAAAAGGAATTCAGGAGTCTTTGGTTATGGTAGATGATCTTGCATTTATTGTAAATGTCAAGAATAATACAGTGATTACGGCGATGAATGACAAAACAGATTCAATATTTACAAATATTGATGGTGCGGTAATCAGCTAAAGAATACTTTTACGCCGGACCTCATATGGAAGCGTGGAGAATCCTGACTGATTGATGGATTTTCGGGTATTCAGGCTTTTATAAAGACACTACTATAAAAGTAAGTGTTTTGTAAGAAGGAGGAAAAATATTATGATGAGATCACTTTATTCTGGTGTTGCAGGTCTTAAAACACACCAGACAAAGATGGATGTTATTGGTAACAATATTGCCAATGTAAACACAGTAGGATTTAAATCAAGCAGTGTAAACTTTGCAGACCAGTTTTATCAGACAATGTCATCTGCAACAGGTGCTGATGCTACAACAGGTGCCGCAGGTACAAATGCGAAGCAGATAGGTCTTGGTTCTTCAGTAGCATCTATTACAACAAATATTACTGAACAGGGTGGAACACAGACAACAAACAGAGCACTTGATGTTGCTATCAACGGTGATTCATTCCTTATTGTAAAATCAGCAGGAGCTACATACTTTACAAAGTCAGGAGCACTTAATGTAGATGCAGGCGGTACATTATACTGTACAACAAACGGTGCGACAGTGCAGGGCTGGATGGCAACAACAGATGCACAGGGAAATCAGACAATCACAAAGAATACTGTTCAGGATCTTACAGTTATGTCTGCTGACAATATGTACTATGCACCAACAGAGACATCAGCAGTTACAATCACAGGTAATATAGATAAATCAGATCCAGACCTTGTTGTAACAAGTAATGATATAAAAGATGCTACAAAGATTGATACAAAAAACGGTAAGAAACTTACATTTAGTTTCTACGATGAACTTGGTCAGGAATATACTGTCAAGATGAATATGTATAGAGCAGGTTCAGGAAAAACAACTGGAACAGATCCACAGGCAACATCGATATATGCAATTACACTTGCCGATGTGACTGATGCAGATGGAAATTCAATTTTCCTTAAGAAGACTACAAAAGATGGTGCGACAACATATGATACAAATAATGTTAAGATAGACCTTGGTGGTGTCACATATTCACTTGATAAAAAGAACATAAATGAAAAGACAGGTGAGTTTACTCTTTCTTCTGCAGGAAAAGTACCAACTGTTTCATTTATCGCAGAGACAGGTGATTTCTCATCTGCTGATGAAGGTACTAAGAAAATCCCTGACACTTCTGCCGATCTTGGAAAGTCAATCGTATTCCAGGTTACAAGTTCCGGAGCTTTGGATAATACATTTACTACATATAGTGATGCTACAGATTCAGGCGGAGTTAAAATAGATTTTTCAAGTCTTACACAGTATTCAAACTCAGGTGTTTCAAATACTTCATATACAAAGGGAAGCAGAAAAGGACTTGGTACAGGTAATCCTGCCGGTGAGATGAGTGGTATTTCAATTGATGACAAGGGTATGATTTACGGTACATACAACAACGGTTCAAAGAAGCTTCTTGCCCAGATAGCCGTAGCAACATTTGCAAACCCTTCAGGTCTTGAGGCAGAGGGAGATTCATTGTTCTCTGCAACACTTAATTCAGGAACATTCGACGGAGTAGGTGAGGATGTAAGTCTTTCAGGAAGTTTTGCTGTTGGAGCACTTGAAATGTCAAATGTTGACCTCGCAGCAGAATTTACAAGTATGATTACAACACAGAGAGGTTTCCAGGCAAACTCAAGAATCATTACAACATCAGATACAATGCTTGAAGAACTTGTAAATCTTAAGCGTTAATTAAAATGAGTAAATGCGGTATATAATATTTAAAATCAAACTGTTGATTATTATTATTGATATATCGTAAATAGATGACAGTGGCGGTACAACACTGAATGAAAAAGTACAAAAGTGCAAAGTAACCGTCACTGTTATATATATTATATAGTGATATAGAAAAAAGGAAGAAGAAAAGGGGAGTAAGTGTATGATTGATGTGACCAAAATGAATGGTTCAAAGATAACCGTCAATACGGATTTGATAGAGACGGTTGAGGAAATGCCGGATACGGTTATTACCCTGACTACAGGTAAGAAATTTATTATAAAAGAAAGTAGACAGGAAGTTAAAAATTTAGTAATATTATATAAGCGTGAATGTAATTCTATTGAATTTAAATAGAAATCAAATAAATAAAAAATAAAATTAAGGTGGTGGCTGTTTTGGATATTACAACTATTGTAGGTATTGTAGCATGTCTTATCGTTGTTTTTTTCGGTATTGTTACCGGTGCAGATGGATTTGCATCACTTGGACATTTCAAAGATTTACCGTCAGTATTCATTACTCTTGGAGGTTCTACTTTTTGTATGATTCTTCAGGCAAAAGGTTTTCCGGAATTTATTACTTCACTGAAATCTTTTTCGATTGCATTAAAGAAAAAGGAATTAAATCAGGCCGACGCAATAAAAAATATTATTGATTTGTCAAATGTTGCCCGTAAGGAAGGACTTCTTGCTCTTGAGGAGGCAGCAAACGGAATAGAAGATGATTTCCTTAAAAAAGGGATTATGCTTATCGTTGACGGTACAGATCCGGAACTTGTAAGAAACATCATGCAGACTGAGCTTGATGCAGTTGATACAAGACACAATGAAAAGATTGGATTTTGGGCTAACTGGGGTGGAATGGGACCAGCATGGGGAATGATTGGTACACTTATCGGACTTGTAAATATGCTTTACAACATGGATGATATGAGTTCTATCGGACCAAATATGGCGGTTGCCCTTCTTACAACATTGTATGGTTCTCTTTTGTCGAACTGGATATGTATACCTGTTTCATTCAAACTCAAAATGAAAAATGAAGATGAGATTACTATGAAGCAGATTATGGTGGAGGGACTTCTTTCAATACAAGCAGGTGAGAACCCACGAGTTATCGAAGAAAAACTTAAATCATTCCTCTCACCAAGTGAACGTGAAAATGCAGGCGAAGATGGTCAGGCTGGTGAGGCAGCGGCTGAAGGTGGTGAAGCTTAATGGCAAAAAAAGAGAAGGAAGAAATCAAGACCGATGGATGGAAAGATACATTTTCCGATCTTATGAATCTTTTGCTATGCTTCTTCGTACTTTTGTATGCAATGTCAAATGTAGACCAGGTAAAATATGCAGAGCTTGTCGCTTCGCTTTCAAATAGTTTCAGTATATTCAGCGGTGGCGAGAAAGCCGTAGGTGACGGGCAGCTTGTTTCAAGCGGAGCAAGCCAGTTAAACAACCTTGATGACTATTATTCAGATATGGGAAAGGCGAGTGAATCAGAAAAAGAAGAAGATCCTATGTCTGAACTTGAAAAGCAGCAAAAAGAGGAACAGCAGAAATCTACAGAGCGGTTGTACAGCGATATTGTTGAAAAGACAGAAGAAAACCGTCTGCAGGATTCGGTTCAGGTCTCAATGGACAACAGTTATCAATATGTAATGATTTCTCTTAGCGGAGGTATTTTGTTTGATTCGGGAAGTGCAGATATAAGAAGTGGTGCATTGCCGATTATAAGCAGAGTAGGGGATATTCTTAAAGGATATACGAGTAAAAGGATTAAGATAGAAGGACATACGGACAACGTCCCTATCGGCAGCACGTCAAAGTATTCAAGCAACTGGGAGCTTTCTACGGCGAGAGCTACGAGTGTTTTACAATATCTCCAACAGAAAAAAGGACTTAATGTTAAGTATCTTGAAGCATCCGGACGAGCTTCGGTAGATCCTGTTGCAGACAATAAGACACAAGGCGGACGTTCAAAAAATCGTCGTGTAGAAATAAAAATATACAGTAACAATGATTAGGAAAGGCAGAGATTATGAAAAAGAACATATTTAGTGTTATTATTACGGTTTTGACAGTAGTTAATGTTGTGTTGACAGCGATAATGTTTTTTGTAATGGTTCCAACATTCAATAAAACAAACAATCTTATCACACAGGTTGCATCAGTGCTTAATCTTGAACTTGATGGCGATTCAGATGCAAGTGCAGATGCAGATTACAGTATGAAGGATCTCGAGGATACACCGGTAGCATTTGATTCTCAGCAGACAATCAACTTAAAGACAGGTGCTGACGGTTCACAGCATTATGCTATGATATCAGGCTATACAATCTCTGTAAACAAAAAAGCAGATGATTATAAAGATTTTGGAACAGATGCAGTTACAGCTAAGTCATCTGTATATACAGACATTATACGTTCTGTAATTCAGTCTCACACAGAAGATGACATTTCTGAAGATGTAGTAAAGAAAGAAGCATTAGAGCAGATTCAGAAAAAATTTGATACAAAAGCAATTGTAGGAATCACATTAACTAACTTTATGTATCAGTAGTTTATTTTATCTAAAAAACTACTTTGCATTTTAGTGAAAATGTGTTATGATTACTATGGTTTATAAAAACTGAAATCTTGTATATCTTTTTGTGTTAGCATAGACAGGGTTTTAGGTGTGAGGTGAAAATAATGGGAGATACCTTATCTCAGGAAGAGATAGATAATCTGCTCAAAGCGTTTAATGATGGTGATTTAAATGCAGATGATTTTAATGACGATAAAGAAAAACAGGTAAAGAATTATGATTTTGCCAGACCGTCTAAGTTTTCAAAAGATCATCTTCGTACTTTAGAGATTATTTTTGAAAACTATGGAAGGCTTTTATCGACAAATCTTCCGGCATATCTTAGAAAGAATGTTCAGGTAGAGGTTGTAAATGCCGAGGCAAATACATATTCAGAATTTGCAAATGCACTTTCAAATCCGGTTCTTTTAGGTGTTGTTAATTTTTCTCCATTGGAAGGAAACATTATTGTTGAACTTTCAGCAAATCTTGGATTTACGATAGTAGACCGAATGTTAGGTGGTGGCGGTGCCCCACTTGAGAGAAACAGGGATTTTACTGAAATTGAGCTTATTATTTTGGAAAGAATTTTAGAAGTTTGTACGAACCTGCTGGTTGATCCGTGGGAGAGTGTTATATCTATTGAACCCCGGTTGGAGAGAATAGAAACAAATTCGCAGTTTGCACAGTTTATTTCTCCGGGTGAAATGACAGCTATTATTACTATGAGTGTAAAGATAGGTTCTGTTGAAGGCCTTATGAATATATGTATTCCATATTCATGTGTTGAGCCTGTCATTGATAAGTTGAACACCAAATATTGGTATTCAAGTATGAAAGAAAGTGATTCGGGTGCTTATCAGGAAGTTATTGAGGATATAATAGATTATGCTAAGATTCCTGTAAAAGCGATGTTAGGCAGAAGTTCTATTTCTGTGAATGATTATATTAATATCCAGATAGGAGATATTATCAAACTGGATACTAAAGTTAATGATGAACTTGAAGTTTATGTCGGAAACATAAAGAAATTTACTGCACTCCCGGGTGCGACAAGTGATTCTTATGCCGTTCGAGTTACATCAGTAATAAGGGAGGAGCAATAGACCTATGGATGGAATGTTAACTCAAGAAGAGATTGATGCGTTGACGGGTGGAGATACGTCGGGCAGTGCTGGGGCACAGGATGCATCGGGAGTAAGTGAAGGACTTACAGATGCGGAGAGAGACGCTGTTGGAGAGATTGCCAACATAAATATGGGCACAGCAGCAACTACGCTGTCAACACTTTTAAATAATAAAGTAACTATAACTACTCCTAGAGTATCGTATGTTACAATGAATGAATTATCCGCACAGTATGATAGACCGTGTGTATTCATACATATTTCTTATATCAGTGGAATAGATGGAAACAATATCCTTATTCTTAAAGAGCATGATGTTAAAGTTATCACAGATTTGATGATGGGTGGTGACGGTACGAACACTGATGGTGAATTGTCAGAACTTCATCTTAGTGCGATAAGTGAAGCTATGAATCAGATGATGGGTTCAGCGGCAACTTCTCTTTCATCTATGCTTGAGAAAAAGGTTGATATTAGTCCACCAATCGCAAGCCTTGTTGATTTAAATGATACGATAGAGGATAGTGAATTATCTAATTTCCTTGAGGGAGAGATAGTTCAGGTTGCATTTGACATGAAAATCGGTGATTTGGTTGATAGTCAGATTATGCAGTTGTATCCATTTGAGTTTGCGAGAGAATTATACAATAAATTTATTGGAACAGAGTCTGATACAGCGGCTGCAGAAGCAGCACCGAGTGTTTCACCTCAGCCGGCAGCTGAGTCTGTTGCGGCTGCAACACCAGCACCAACTCCGGTACAGCCTGTGCAGCAGACACCACCGCCTGCCGTTCAGCAAATGCCACAGCAGCCGGTCATGAATGCAGGACAAATGCAGCAGCAGTATGCTATGCCAATGCAGAATGTAAATGTTCAGTCAGCACAGTTCCAGCCATTCAATGCAGGTGTAAGTCCATTGATGCAGGAAGAAAATATAGACCTTGTGCTTGATGTGCCTTTGGAAGTTACAGTAGAGCTTGGCCGTACCAATAAATCCATAAAGGAAATTTTAGATTTTTCTCCGGGAACTATTATAGAGTTGGACAAGTTGGCGGGAGAACCTGTTGATGTTTTAGTAAACGGAAAATTTGTAGCCAAAGGTGAAGTCGTTGTTATTGAAGAAAACTTTGGTATCAGACTTGTTGAAATTTCAAAATAAAAATAATTTAATGCTGGAGGTGTAGATATGTTGAGTTTGATTACAAAATATTCTACATTTACCGGCATTTTTAAATTGATTGTTCTCATTATAATCTTTGTTGCAATACTGTTTTTATCATATGTTGTTACAAAATGGTATGCAAATTCAGGTCTTGTAAAAAACAAGACAAACAATATTTCCATAATTGAAAATTTTCAACTTTCACCCGGGAAAACAATTTCAATAATAAAAATCGGGGAAAAATATGTTGCTATAGCACAGAGTAAAGAAAAAATTGTAAAATTAACGGAATTAACGGAAGAACAGCTTGATTTTAGTGAGAAGAATGAAATTCAGGATACTTCGTTTAAAGCTGTATTTTCAAGTTTGATGAAGGAAAGAAAAAAGAGTACAGGTAAGGACAAGCAGTTTTAAGAGGAAAGTAAATGTTTAGTAGGATAAATAAAAAGAAACTTAAATCTATAATGAGCAGCTTTATGTTAATAGGAGTATTCGTACTTTTATTTGCTGTATCACGCCCGGCATTTGCGGCGGGAAAAGGGGTAGACTCAACAACAAAGGAGCAGATTAGTGCTGAACCTGATGTAGATGACAACACGCTGGATTTAAATATATCTTCAAATGCTGGCAGTATGAAGCTTGAATCGACATTGCAGATATTGATAATGCTGACAATATTGTCACTGGCTCCATCCATTCTTATAATGGTAACATCGTTTACACGAATAGTTGTTGTATTTCATTTTTTGAGAACAGCATTGGGAACCCAGACAACTCCGCCTAACCAGGTAATAGTCGGATTGGCTTTATTTATTACAATTGCAATAATGTCACCTGTTTTTACAGAGGTAAATGATAAAGCAGTAAAACCGTATATGTCAGGAAGTATTAAGCAGGAGGAAGCTATAAATAAAGGTTTAGCTCCACTTCGTGAGTTCATGCTTAAACAGACGAGAGAAAAAGATTTAAAATTATTTATGGATTTGAACAAGAAATCATCTGATGATGTAAAGAGCTATGATGATATTTCAATAACTATTATTATACCGGCATTTATCATTAGTGAACTTCGTACAGCATTCATAATTGGTTTTTTGATATATCTTCCGTTTATAGTTATAGATATGGTTGTCGCATCAACGCTTATGTCAATGGGTATGATGATGCTTCCGCCTACGACAATATCATTGCCATTTAAGTTATTATTATTTGTATTGGCAGATGGCTGGAATCTTGTTATTGGTCAGCTTGTTAATTCATTTAATTGATGTTGGATGAAATTTGTTAAATGATTTATTGTTTTATGCAAATGGGGGATTATTATGAATGAGGCTACAATTATTGATTTGACGAGAGAGACTGTGCTTACGATAGTGGAGACTTCTATGCCTTTGCTGTTGATTTCATTGGTCATCGGTCTGATAATAAGTATATTTCAGACTATTACATCTATTCAGGAACAAACTTTGACTTTTATTCCCAAATTTATTGCAATTATGCTTGTTGTGGTATTATGCGGCAGTTGGATTATGAATAAATGTGTCGGGCTTTTTGAATCATTGATGGCAAACATTCCAAATTACATAAAATAGGGGTGAAATAGGTGAAGTTTACTGTTGAATATCTTGAGTGTTTTTTACTGGTTATGGTAAGAGTATCTGCAATGATATTTATTATGCCGGTCTTTAGTGACAGGAATATTCCTGTAAAGGTAAAAGCGGGAATATCATTTTTTTTAGCTGTTTTTGCATGCACTATAGTTGATTATAATGCTGTATCTTATACAGGTGTTATAGGATACAGCATTCTTGTTGTTAAAGAAGCTATAACAGGCTTGCTTATAGGAATGGCTGCAAATCTCTGCCTATATATATTGGATTTTTCGGGTCATATGATGAGTCTTGAACTTGGATTGTCCATGGCAACTGAATTTGATCCTACTTCAAATATGCAGTCAACTGTAATTTCTAATTTTTTGAAATATGCGTTTATGTTGATGTTTCTGGTCACAGATATGCATTATTATCTTATAAAAGTATTGATTGAGTCTTTTAAGACAATTCCAGTAGGAGGAATGAAGCCAAATGGCGGTATAGTATCATCTATGGTCAGATATATAACAGACTATTTTGTTATAGGATTTAGAATTTTCTTGCCGGTTTTTTCATGTATTCTTGTAATAAATATTGTTTTAGGTATTCTTGCAAGAATTGCACCGCAGATGAACATGTTTGTAATAGGTATGCAGCTTAAGATATTTGTCGGTTTGGTCGTGCTTTACTTTGTTATGAATCTTTTGCCGGGGCTGTGTGATTTTATTTTTCAGGAGATGCAGGATTTGACAGATATGTTTGTAAAATCAATCACGCCATAGTTTTATATTTGCTATTTTATGGCAAATGGTTTATATTATTTGATAAAGGGTGAAAGTATATGAATGGAAAAAACTCTTTAGAATTCGTTTTCAGATATGATTTGCAGTTGTTTGCAAAAGATGGTCCGGATGGCGAAAAAACAGAAGAACCGACAGCGAAAAAATTAACGGATGCCAGAAAAAAAGGTCAGGTTGGAAAGAGTAAGGAAGTTACTACGGCGGCCATGATGTTGACACTTTTTGCTATGCTTAAACTGTGTTTGGGGTATGTCGGAAATCGTTTTATAGGCTGTTTTGAATATACATTTAAGCACATTGCAGATTATGGAAAAGATGAATTTACCATACCGTTTTCAAATGCTCTTGTAGGGGATATGATTAAGTATATTCTTGTTACGGGGCTTCCGTTTTATGCTGTTATATTTGCAGTAGCTTTTATATCGCAGATAGCACAGATCAAGTGGAAAATTTCTTTTGAGCCGATGAAACCAAAGCTGTCAAAATTTAATCCCATAAGTGGTATTAAAAGAATTTTTTCAAAAAATAAACTTTTTGAGACTTTATTTGACACGGCAAAACTTATTATTCTTGGTGCTGTTGTTATCAGCTGCCTTAAAGATAAGTGGGATCTTGTTATGAAAATGTATTCATATACGCTTATGCAGGCGATAGAACTGATAGGTAATATTATTATTGATATCGGAATGCGTATAAGTATGTGGTTTGTTGTTATCGGTGCTGCAGATTTTGCTTATCAGAAGTGGAAATTCCATGACGATATGAAGATGTCAAAACAGGAAGTTAAAGACGAGTATAAAAATTCAGAAGGTGATCCTAAAGTAAAGAGTCAGCAGCGTGCGCGTATGCAGCAGGCTTCGAGAAGAAGAATGATGCAGTCATTACCGCAGGCAGATGTTGTAATCACAAACCCGACTCACTTTGCGGTTGCGATAAAGTATGATAAAAATGAGCATGAAGCTCCTATTGTACTTGCAAAAGGTGCAGATTTCCTTGCTCAGAAAATTAAGGAAGCTGCTGCAGAAAATTCGATTGAAATAGTTGAAAATAAGCCGCTTGCACGAATGCTTTACCATAATGTTGAAATAGGTGCGGAGATTCCGCCTGAATTGTATCAGATGGTTGCAGAAGTGCTTGCTTATGTATATAATTTAAAAGGGAAATCTTAAAGGGTAATATAAATACATTAAAAGTATTTAATTGAAAAATAATGATAAAAGTATGGAGGTATGTATGAAAAGACAGGATATATTTCTAGGCTTATATATCTTGGTA
The DNA here is from genome assembly GCA_934320845.1 of uncultured Lachnospiraceae bacterium. Classification (GTDB taxonomy): domain Bacteria; phylum Bacillota; class Clostridia; order Lachnospirales; family Lachnospiraceae; genus Butyribacter. The sequence continues at coordinate 23,430 of CAKRFU010000009.1, read as the reverse complement.
CCGGTTGTGTTTTTGATTGTGCCGATTCCAACATTGCTGCTGGATATTTTGATTTTATTTAATATAGGTATTGCGTTAGTGGTTTTGTTTAACGCTTTGTTTTCGAAGGAAGCATTAAACATGTCAATTTTTCCGACATTGCTTTTGATGACCACACTTTTTAGAATGTCGTTGAATGTCAGTTCTACGAGAAACATTCTGTTGAAGGGATATGCGGGAAATGTAGTCGAGACATTTGGTCAATTCGTAGGTGGTGGAAATCTCGTTGTTGGTATGGTTATATTCTTTATATTGATTATTATTCAGTTTATTGTAATTAATAAAGGTTCAGAGCGTGTATCTGAGGTGACTGCACGATTCACACTTGATGCCATGCCTGGTAAGCAGATGGCTATTGATGCCGACTTGAATACCGGAGCCATAGACGATGCGGAAGCAAAGAGACGTCGTGAGAAGATACAGGATGAATCTACTTTCTTTGGAGCTATGGACGGTGCTACAAAGTATGTTAAGGGAGATGCAACAGCAGGTCTTATTATAACTGCCATCAATCTTATTGGTGGAATTGTGCTTGGAGTTGTAGTTCAGGGAAATGATATAAATGAAGCTCTTTCTAAATACACTATTCTTACAATCGGTGATGGTCTTGTGTCACAGATACCGTCATTGCTTATATCATTATCGACGGGTATTATAGTTACAAAGGCATCTAAAGAGTCTGACCTTGGAAATGTACTTATAAGACAGTTGTTCTCAATACCGAAAGTATTATACATAGTTGGTGGTACAATGGCATTCCTTGGCATTTGTACACCTCTTAATACTTTATTGTGCCTTATCTATGCGGTGATATTTATTGCAGCAGGAAGAGCTATTCAGGCAAATGTTGAGGAGGCAGACATTGAGGAGGAGGTTGAATCTGAGGAGCAGTCGGCAGAAGAAATCAGAAGACCCGAGAATGTGGTTTCTCTTTTACAGGTAGATCCTATAGAACTTGAATTTGGTTATGGAATCATTCCACTTGCCGATGTAAATCAGGGAGGAGATCTTCTTGACAGAGTTGTAATGATCAGAAGACAGATTGCTTTGGAACTTGGATGTGTTGTACCGATGATTCGTCTCAGGGACAATATACAGCTCAATCCAAATCAGTATGTCATAAAAATAAAGGGTGTTCCGGTCAGTGAAGGTGAGATATTATTTGATCATTATATGGCTATGAATCCAGGGTATGTTGAAGAAGAAATAACAGGTATTCCTACATTTGAGCCGTCATTCCATTTGCCGGCAATTTGGATAACAGAGTCACAGAGAGAGAGAGCAGAGTCTCTAGGTTATACGGTTGTTGACCCGCCTTCAATAATCGCTACACATCTTACGGAAGTTATAAGAAATAATCTTAATGAACTTCTTACGAGACAGGATGTACAGAATCTTATCAATAACATACAGGAGGCAAACACAACACTTATTTCTGAACTTGTACCTAAAATGCTTAGTGTTGGTGAAATTCAGAAAGTTCTGCAGAATCTTCTTGAGGAAGGGATTTCAATAAGAGACCTTGTTACGATTTTTGAAACGCTTGCAGACAATGCAGCAAGTACAAGAGACACGGATGTGCTTACTGAGTATGTGCGTCAGAGTCTTAAACGTGCAATTTCCAATAAATATTTTCCTGCAAATGAAATGACAAGTGTTGTTACTCTGGATCCCAAAATTGAGCAGGAAATAATGGGTTCTGTAAAGCAGACTGAGCAGGGAGCATATATAAACCTGGCACCTGAAAAGACACAGAGTATATTAAATTCAGTTAAAGAAGAAGTTGATAAAATGGAAGAACTTGGAAAGAATCCTATCATAGTAACTTCTCCGATTGTACGAATGTATTTTAAGAAGATTACATCGGAACAGTTTAAAGATCTTATTGTTGTTTCATATAATGAGATTGATACAGATGTTGAATTACAATCTATAGGGATGGTGACAGTATAGTGGTTATAAAAAAATATATTGCAGCAACCGAAAACGAAGCAATTGCACTTGCAAAAGCTGAACTCGGTGAAGATGTTACAATAATGAATATAAAAGAGAATAATCCGAAGGGATTATCAAAACTGTTTAAAAAAAGCAGTGTTGAAGTTACCGCAGCAGTTGATGATATAAAAAAAGAGCAGGTACAGCCTGAAAGTAAAAAGGCTGCCACGGACTTTGAAAAGCTGCAGCAGGCACTCGATACAGGCAGATTTAAACCGGCATCAGATTCAAAAAGTGCAAGGATAGAAGAAAATAAAGAAAGACTTGTCAGAAATAATCAGATAATAAGAGAAAATGTAGTCGATATTGTAAGTGATGAAATCGATTCAAATAATGAAATTGAACAAAAGCTTAATACATTGCAGGATCTTATTGAAAAGCAGATGGCGGTATCAATAAAAGATGAGCAGAAAAAATATGACAAGAAGGAAGATAAAAATAAAGCGTATCTTGACCTTATAAGGAGACAGCTTCTTGATAATGACGTGGAAATGTCATATATAGAACAGATAATTGATGATATTAAGGGAAGCATAGGCAGTAATTCTTCACTTGACAATATTTTGGCGGGTGTATACCAAAAGATTGTTTTAAAGATTGGCCAGCCGCATTTGATTGATACTCAGGACAAAAAAACTAAGTTTATATTTTTTATTGGGCCTACCGGTGTAGGAAAAACAACTACAATAGCTAAGATTGCTTCGACAATGAAACTTTCAAAAAAAGTTAAGGTAGCACTTGTTACTTCTGACACTTACAGAATTGCGGCTGTAGAGCAGCTTAGAACATATGCAAATATTTTAAGTATACCGCTTAAAGTTGTATATACTGCGGAGGAAATGGAAAATATCAGGGATGAACTTATAGATTACGATCTTGTCCTGATAGATACAGCAGGAAGGTCACACAATAATGTCGAGCAGAAAGAGGATCTTATAAAACTGCTAAATGCTATACCGCAGGATGAGCAGGAGGTTTATCTTGTGCTTAGTTCTACAACGAAATATAAGGATTTGGTCAAAATATCACAGACATATTCAGAGATGACAAAATATAACCTTATATTTACAAAATTAGATGAAACGGATACTATAGGAAATATATATAATCTTCGTGTATTAACATCGGCACCGTTATCGTATGCAACATGGGGACAGAATGTACCTGATGATATTGGAAAATTTAATGCACAGAAGATTGCTAAGCAGCTTCTTGGAGGAAATAGTTGATGGATCAGGCACAGCAGCTGAGAAATATCATTAAACAACAGAATATGCAGCAACAGCATCTTGCAAGAGTTATAACCGTCACAAGTGGTAAAGGCGGTGTTGGTAAGTCCAATATGTCTGTTAACATGGCTATACAGTTAAGCAGGCTTGGTAAAAAGGTGATCATACTGGATGCGGATTTCGGGCTTGCAAATGTAGAGGTAATGCTTGGAACAAGACCAAAATATAATATGGCAGATATGATATTCGGCGGGAAAGATATCAGGGATGTTATATGTAAGGGACCTGAAAATATAGGTTTTATCTCCGGCGGTTCCGGAATAAAGGAACTGTCAAATCTGTCAAAGGATCAGATATCAGGAATTGTCAATATGATGTACGGACTTGATTCCTTAGCAGATATAATTATAATAGATACAGGAGCAGGAATATCGGATGCAGTTATTGACATGGTTTTGGCAAGTTCTGAAGTCTTACTTGTTACGACGCCGGAACCTACCTCTATAACAGATGCGTATGCGTTATTGAAAACAATAAATAAAACTCCGGGATTCAGTGCGGAAAATACCAGAATAAGAATGATTGGAAACAGGACGTTGAATTTGTCAGATGGATATGACCTGTATAATAAACTGAATTCTGTAGTTGAACGCTTTTTAAATATGAAAATGGAGTATTTAGGAGCTGTACCGTTTGATGTCAACCTTACAAAAGCTGTCATGAGACAGCAGCCGGTTTCTATCGCATACCCCAATACCCCGGCTGTAAAGTCAATCAAAGCTATGGCTGAGACGTTGATAGATATGGAGCAGTCAGAGACAAAATCGGTTCGGACAGGTTTGTCTGGACTATTTTCTAAGATGTTTCATAATAGAAAAAAATAAAATTTGGGAATATTTAATTCGGAATGGAGGCATTTATATTGAAAAATATATTAATTATAGATGATTCTGCACTTATGAGAAGAATAATATCTGATATAATCAACTCAGATGAAGAATTACATAATGAGCGATTTGCAGTTAATGGACTTGAGGGAATTGCTTTGCTTGAATCCGGATTTAGATTTGATTGTATTATTCTGGATATCAATATGCCGAAGATGAATGGTATAGAGTTCCTCAGAACCATGAACAGAAAAGGCATAAAGCAAAATGTAATCATTGTCAGTACGATTGCAAAAGAAGGTGCAAAGGAGACTATAGAAGCTCTTGAACTTGGGGCATTTGATTTTGTCACAAAACCTGACAGTTTGTCAGAGGCAAAAGGTCCGGAATTTTCAAAAAGACTTATTCGTATGCTTTATGAAGTATGCAAGATTCCTATTCAGAATAAGGTTGCTAAAGCAGCAAGAGAAGTAAAAAAGGAATTAAGCAGGACAACACCGAAAAAGCAGACTGCTTTAAAGTCAGACAGAACATTACATTCAACAGGTGCATTGGGCATAGGAAAAAGCAAACTTGTAGCACTTGCATGCTCAACAGGCGGACCAAGGGCATTACAGTATGTTATTCCGTTTTTGCCTGAAAACCTTGACGCACCTGTGGTTTTGGTACAGCACATGCCGGAGGGATTTACGGCATCTTTAAGTACAAGACTTGATGAACTTAGCAGAATTAATGTAAAAGAAGCTTGTGATGGAGATATTCTTCAGAAAGGAACAGTATATATAGCCAAAGGCGGTTCTCAGATGAGAGTTAAAAAAAGTGCAGGAGGATATATGCTGTCAGTTACCGTTGAGGCTGCCAGAAACGGCTTGAAACCATGCGCAGACATAATGTATGAGTCACTTATGAATACAGGTTTTGAAGAGATAACCTGTGTTGTTATGACAGGCATGGGAGCTGATGGAACTCAGGGAATATTGCAATTAGAAAAAACCAACAAAATTTATGTTATCGGTCAGGATGCAGACAGCTGTACCGTATATGGAATGCCTAAAGCCATTGCAGAAGCGGGTGCAGTAGATGAAGTTGTTTCATTAAAACAGATTGCTGATGCGATAACAAAGCATGTGGGGGTGCGATAAAATGGATGTAAGCCAGTATCTTGAAATTTTTATTGATGAGACAAAAGAACATTTACAAACTTTAAGTGATCAGTTGATGATCCTTGAACAGGAGCCTGAAAACACAGACACAATAAACGAAATATTCCGCGCAGCGCATTCGCTTAAAGGAATGGCTGGAACTATGGGATATAAGCGTATGCAGAGACTTACGCATGATATGGAAAATGTATTTCAGGAAATCAGAAGCGGAAACATGAAAGTAAAACCTGAATTGGTTGACGTATTATTCCGCGGTCTTGATGCACTTGATGCTTATCTTAACAACATTGTAAATACTGCCGATGAAGGAACAGAAGACAATGAAGAGATAATCAATGCATTAAATACAATTGCAGAGAATGCTACAGGAAAGAGTACAAGTTCTAAACCTGTCGAGCCTAAAAAGGAAACACCGGCTGCCGATGCATCGGCTTCTGCAACTGATGCAGCAGCAAAATATGAGTCTATACAGATATCAGACTTTGAGAGAAATACATTTGAAAAGGCTAAGAGCCAGAATCAGAATATATTCGGTATCACTGTATATCTTCAGGATTCATGTATCTTAAAAGCTGCAAGAGCATTTTTGGTATTTAAGGCTCTTGAGGAACTTGGTGAAGTTATCAAGGCAGTACCGAATGTTCAGGATATTGAGGACGAGAAATTTGAGTATGATTTCAGTCTTGTATACTTTACGAAGGAAAGCCTTGAGACAATAAAAGAGGCTATTGAAAATGTATCGGAAGTCAAGACAGCGATTGTAGGTCCATTTGAAGGTCAGCTTGATGAATCTGCAAAACAGGCAGAAAAAGAAGAACAGGAAAAGAAAGCTGAGCAGGAAAAAGCTGAAAATGCAGCAAAGGCTAATGAGCAGAAAGGTCAGGCGGCAGCTAAAACAGCAGTTAAGGCTGAAGCGAAGAAAAAGCCGGCAGCAAATGCAAAGAAGACAGCAAAACCTGCAGTTGGAAGAACGGTACGTGTTGATATTGAAAAACTTGATGTACTTATGAATCTTGTAAGTGAGCTTATCATAGCAAAGAACGGACTTGTATCTATCAGTTCTTCTGAGAGTGATACAAGAAATGATACAGGATTCAATGAGCAGATAGAATATCTTGAGAGCGTTACAACAAATCTTCATGAGTCAGTCATGAAAGTACGAATGGTACCTATTGAGAGTGTGTTCAGCAGATTCCCAAGAATGATTCGTGATTTGACAAAGAAGCTTAATAAAAAGATGGTTCTTCATATGACTGGTGAGGAGACAGAGCTTGACAGAACTGTTATTGATGAAATCGGAGATCCTTTACAGCATCTTCTCCGTAATGCGGCTGATCATGGGCTTGAGTCAAATGAGGAACGTCTTGCATTAGGAAAAGAAGAAGTTGGTAATATTTATCTTGATGCATATCAGGATGGAAATAATGTAAATATCGAAGTGCGTGATGACGGTGCCGGTATAAACATTGAAAAGGTAAAGAACAAAGCTGTAAATTCAGGTGCAGTAACACCGGAGCAGGCAGAGAATATGACTGACAAGGAAGTTATAGACTTGTTGTTCAGACCAAGTTTTTCTACTGCTGAGAAGATTACTGATGTATCAGGCCGAGGTGTAGGTCTCGATGTAGTTAAGACAAAGATTGAAGAACTTGGCGGAAATATAGAGTGTAAATCAGTGCTCGGCGAGGGAAGCAGTTTTATTATACGTCTTCCTCTTACACTTGCAATTATCCAGGCATTGATGGTTGAACTTGGAACTGAGAAATATGCGATTCCTCTTGGAAATATTCAGACTATTGAAGATGTGCCTGTTTCAGATATTAAGTATGTGCAGACTAAGGAAGTTATAAATCTTCGTGGAACTGTAATTCCTCTTATAAGACTTGACCAGATACTTGATGTTGAGCCTGTTGGAGAAGAAAATGAAAATCTCACTGTTGTAATAGTAAAGAAGGGTGATAAGTTGGCTGGTCTTGTTGTTGATAATCTTATCGGACAGCAGGAAATAGTTATCAAATCAATAGGCAACTATATCAACTGCAGTAAGATGATAGGCGGTGCTACTATTCTTGGAGATGGTGAGATAGCACTGATTCTTGAAGTAAATTCATTGGTATAGGGAGGGTCTGACAATGGAAGATATGAATGATGTACAGAATATAGAAACTGTTAGTGAAGGCAAACAGTATATTGTTGTTAGAATCGGAACAGAGCAGTATGGAATAGATATTAAATATGTTGACAACATCGTAAGAAATCAGCGTATTACAAGAATACCAAAGGCTCAGCCGTATTTTAAAGGTGTAATAAATTTAAGAGGTGATATTATACCTGTTATGAGTTTAAGATTAAAATTTGGTCTTGAACCGGATGAGTATACAAATACTACACGAATTATAATAATTAAACTTGAGCCACAGTCTGCTATAGGAATCATCGTAGATGAAGTAAAAGAAGTAGTGACTTTAGGCGAGGAGTCGATTGAAAAACCAAATGTTTCAGATGCAGCTGATCCTATGGTTCAGTATCTTAGCGGTATAGGTAAACATGGGGACGGATTAGTTTCTTTACTTAACATTGCATCTGTAATAATTGAGAAAGAGAATGTTTAATCAGAAACAGCAGAGGTGAAATAAGTGCAGGAAAATAATAATAATTCAGCAGAAAAGGATATTGAATTTGATGTCCTCACCGAAATCGGAAATATAGGAGCGGGCAATGCAACTACTGCATTGTCCCAACTGATAAATGCCCGTATTGATATGTGTGTTCCAAAGGTAGATTTACTGGGTTTTTCTGAACTTGCAGAAATAGTGGGTGGAGCGGAAACGCTAGTTGCCGGCATATTATTGTCACTTGAGGGTGATGTAGACGGTATGATGTTATTTGTACTTGAAAGTTCAGCTGCACATCTTTTGGTTGATCAGCTGATGGGATGTGTATCCGGTGAAAATAAAGGCGACTTTTCAGAGATGGAACAGTCTGCACTAATGGAGATTGGAAATATTATTGCCGGGGCATATTTGTCATCAATTTCAGAGTTAACGAATATGAAAATAACATCTTCTGTGCCGTATTTATCTGTAGATATGGCTGGTGCTATTTTAAGCGTTCCGGCTATTGAATTTGGAAAACTTGGTGATAAAGCTTTGTTGATTGAATCTAAGTTTAAGGATCTTGATGTAGATATCAGCGGTTATTTTATATTGATACCGACACTTGAGTCGTATGGACAGATTTTAACATCATTAGGATTATAGGTGATTTATAATGGCAAAAATGATTAAGGTTGGAATGGCAGACTTAAATATATGTCATACACCAGATGCGATAACAACACTTGGACTAGGTTCATGTGTTGGAGTTGCTTTATACGATAAAACAACTAAAATAGCTGGATTAGTGCATGTGATGCTTCCTGACAGCACAAAGGTAAGACAAAATCAGAACAGGGCTAAATTTGCAGATACGGGTATTGATTATCTGATAGAATTGCTGGAAAAGGAAGGTGCAAGAAAAAGTTCACTTACGGCTAAAATTGCAGGTGGAGCACAGATGTTTGCGTTTAGTTCAAATAATGATATGCTTCGTGTAGGTGAAAGGAATGTTGAAGCGGTTAAAGAAAAATTGAAAAGTATAGGAATCCGCATACTTGCGGAAGATACAGGTTTAAATTATGGACGTACGGTTGAGTTCTATCCGGAAACCGGTGACTTTGTTATCAAGTCGGTTGGAAAACCTGTAAAAACTATTTAAAACGGGGGGCATCTTGTGAAAACGGATTTTATACCGAAATTTATAACGTTGCTGGCAGGAGCTGTAATATCGATAGTATGTATTGTGAAAGATGTTGAGGTTACACGTGCACTTGAGATATTATTGGCGACATTAATATTGTTTTATATAATCGGTTGTCTTGTCAGAAGACTTATAGAGAGGGTTCTTATAAGTAACAGTGTATTAAGAAAAGAAATAGATAAACAGACAGATGAAGATATTGAAGCAGAAGATAAGGAAGATTCTGATAAGGATATCTCAGAAAATGAAACTGAAAAAACAGACCAAGATGAGAATTAAATGATACATTAAGCGATAGAGGAAGGAAAAATATCTATGGATGAAAAAAGCAAAAACGAGCTGTGGGAAGAATACTCGCAGACAAAAAATCCTAAGATTAGAGAAAAACTCATATTAGAATATTCAGGTCTTGTTAAAATAGTGGCAGGGCGTTTGGGAATGTATCTTGGATACACGGTTGAATACGATGATTTAGTAGGATATGGAATATTTGGTCTGATTGATGCTATTGATAAATTTGAATTGACAAAAGGAGTAAAATTTGAGACATATGCAAGTCTCAGAATAAGAGGTTCTATTCTTGACCAGATAAGAAAGATGGATTGGATACCAAGAACTTTGAGACAGAAGCAGAAAAAACTTGAGCAGGCAATGCATGATTTAGAAGCTGAATATGGTCGTGCAGCAACAAGTGATGAACTGTCGGAAAGGCTTGATATGTCCAAAGATGAACTTAAAGGTCTTGTAAATCAGACACAGATTGCCAGTCTTGTTTCACTTGACGAATACCTTGAACAGGGAAGTGACATAAGTCCGGAAGGTAACAATAAATCATGTTTTGAAAGCCCTGAGCAGGTAGTAGATCGTCAGGAATTGAAGAGAACTTTGGCAGAAGCAATTGAGTCTTTAAACGAAAATGAACAAAAAGTTATAGCATTTTATTATTATGAGGAGCTTACTCTAAAGGAGATAAGTAAGGTTTTAGGAGTATCTGAATCAAGAGTATCACAGCTTCATACTAAAGCATTGAAAAAAATGAGAGACAAAATCGGAAAAGAAAATATGGGCATTTTTAGCATATTGAATATATAAGCACAGGCATTTAGGTTTGTGCTTATATGTGTATATGGAAAAAGAGTGGTATATTTAGATACACATACAGGTTGCAAGGAGGAGCAGGGATATGAAAAGGAATGCATTTTTTCAATTAATTCAAAAAGATGACGGTATGTATTTAAAAGCCTATCCTGAAGTTGATGGAGGAGAAAAATTAATCGTTGAAGATGTTTTAAATTATATAGACAAAAAAAATGTGAGGGATGTGGATTCGGGCATTGTAAAATATTTTGTTGATGAAGCAAATTCAGGCAAAAAAGATGTTTTGGTTAAGATATTAGAAGGAAAACAAATTCCGGAAAAGGAATTTGTGATTGTATCAACTGACAAAAAAGGTTATATGGCTAAAATCAGACTATATCCGCCTTCAGATAAAGGCGCAAGACTTTCGGTATCTGAATTGAAAAATCTTATAGAGCAAAGCGGTGTAAAATACGGAATTATTGAAAAAAATATAGAAATAGCATTAAAGGCAAGATTATATTGCACAGATATACTTGTAGCGAAAGCAAAACTTCCCGTAAATGGAAGTGATGCCGAAATAGTCTATTCTTTTAATGCTGAAAAAACATTGAAACCTACAATGAGTGAAGATGGAAGTGTCGATTTCCATAAACTTGATATGATTGAGAGTGTAAAAGAAGGTCAGTTACTCGCAACACTGATACCGATCGATTATGGTGAGCCGGGAAAAGATGTGTATGGAAACATGATACGTCCTAAAAAAGTCAGGAATAGGAGACTGCGTCATGGAAAAAATATACATTTGTCCGAGGACAAATTGCAAATGTATTCTGACGTTTCGGGAAATGTAACACTTGTAAACGATATGGTATTTGTAACGGATACATATACAATAGAAGGGGATGTTGGTCCATCTACAGGTGATATTGATTATGACGGTGCAGTTGAAGTTAAAGGAAATGTAATTACAGGTTATACTGTAAAAGCAACAGGAGACATAACTGTTAATGGAGCTGTTGAGGGAGCTGTACTTATATCTGAAGGCAAAATTGTACTTAAAAGAGGAATGCAGGGCATGGGCAAAGGTGTTATGGAAGCTGGGGGTGATGTAATTTCCAACTTTATTGAAAGTGCAACGGTAAAATCCGGCGGTGCAATTTACACTGATGCGATAATGCACAGCACGATAATGGCGAATGGTGATGTTATTGTAAACGGAAAAAGAGGTTTGATAGCAGGAGGCAGTGTAAAAACCACGACAAAAATCGAAACAAAGGTTGCCGGTTCAACTATGGGAACACAGACAGAATTGGAAGTTGGGTTTGATACTACATTAGGTGAGAGATATAGAAATATTGAAAAACATATTGATCAGATAACCGATGAGAAAGATGCAATAGTAAAGAATTTAAAGCTTTTACAAAAGCGTCTGCAGACAAAAGGAAAGCTTGAACCTGAAAAAATGAAGCTTATAAAGGAAGGAACAGAGCGAATAAAAGTTATAGACAAAACGATAGAGGAAGAAACAGAAGAATATGAAAGAATAGATGAGGAGATGCAAAGAACATCAGACGGGGGTAAGGTCAGGGTCGAAAATATAGCATATCCGGGAGTAAAGATTGTTATATCCAACATTAGTACTTTTATCCATACGGAAACTCACAGATGTACTTTTATAAGGGAAGGTGCAGACATTCGTGTAAAGGCATATTGATTTTGATTTCTAGAGAGGAGGAGAGCCATGTCACTAACAGTAGATTATATAACGATGCCGCCTAAATCACAGGAAGTATCACAGATTCAACAGACTGACAGTGCAAAACAGCAGGGTGAACAGCAGCAGCTTGTAGCCGGGTTTGAGCAGAATGTTCAAAAAGAGATGAAAACAACGGTTGCGAGAAGGAAAGCAAACAACGATGAGTTGAAGAATGATGAGAAAGGCGGGGGACAGGGTAAGTACAAAAAGCAAAACAAAAAAGGTGCACCTGCTAAAGATAAAGAAGAAAAGAAAAAACTGAACCCGGTTGAAGGCGGGTTATTTGACATAAAGATATAATCATAAATACACAATATATGCAACATAAGTATATGTGACATAAACTTATGCCATATATTTATGACGAAGAAGCGAGGAAAGAAATACAATGATAGCAATAGAAATTATAATGGTACTCATTGGACTGGGAGCAGTAATAGCAAGTTTCCGTTTATCCGATGATAATAAAGAAAATGATGTTGTCAAGGCGGAAATTGATTCTGCACAGATAGATGAGAAAATCAAGGAAGCAGTTAAAAAAACAGAGGAAGAAATATTAAACAAAGCAGATGAAAAATTCAGTCAGATATCTAATGACAAGATAATGGGATTTAATGAATACTCGAATGAAGTATTCGATAAAATAGAGAAAAATCACGAAGAGACTGTTTTTTTATACAATATGCTGACTGAAAAGGAAAAAGAAATTCAGGCTCTTATACATAGCGTAGATACTACGAATGCGGATTTGCGTGACGAGACAGCAAAAGCTTATCAAAAGGTTAAGAAACAGCTTTCAGATGTTGACAGTGCACTTAAACAAATGGAAGTTGAGAATGTTAAAGATGATACAATGAAATCACCTAAAGACGAAGAAAAAACAACATCGCCAGAGGTCGGTGAAGAGAGTGTTTTAGAAAATGATGAAGCTTTAAAATCTGAAAAAAATGCGGTTCTTGACGAGGAAGAAGCCAAAGCGATAGCTGAGATTACGAGTGAAGCTTATATCACACAGGATGAGAATATTTTTGAAGAAAACAAGAAGAGTGAAAATAAGCTTAATTCAAACAGTGAAATAATCGCATTATATAAGAAGGGAAGAAATGTTTTGGAAATATCTAAAATGTTATCTATTGGCCAGGGCGAGGTTAAATTTGTAATAGACTTATATAATGCAAGATAGAGAACAATTGATTGGAGATAAATATGAATAAGAAATCTTTTTTAAGAGGATTTGGAGCAGGTGTTTTGTTCGTCACGATTATTCTTGGAATATCATGTCTGATAAGAACATCTGATTCTGCTGTTATTACAAGAGCTAAGAAACTGGGAATGACATTTGCGGGCAGCAGCAATAATACGATTTATGATAATACAAAAGCAGCTTCGGGTTCGTCTGTTTCAGGAAATGAAAATAATATAAAAACTAATTCTGACACAGATAGTACGCCTGTGCCGACTTCAAACGCATCTGATAGAAAGAAAAAGGACAAGACTTTTGAAGATGAAAAAAAGAAGATGGAGAAGAGTATAAAAGATGAAAAGAAAAAACTTACAATAAATAGCGGAGACTGGGCAAAAAAGGTGGCTGATAATTTAGAGAGTGAGGGAATAATAACTGACTCTGGTAAATTCGTTGACTATATGAAAGAAAATGATTATGCAAGCAAGATAAGACCGGGAGAGTATGAATTTAACACAGACGATGATTTCAGTGATATTGCCAAGACAATTACAAAACAGAAATAATTGGAGGATATTATGAGGTTCAGACCATGTATAGATATACATAACGGTTCCGTTAAGCAGATAGTAGGGGGCTCGTTGAGTGATAAGGACAATCATGCCGAGGATAATTTTGTGTCACTTAATGATGCAGGGTTTTATGCACAGATGTATAAAAATGATGGATTAAAAGGCGGACATATAATAATTTTGAATTCTGCTCAAAGTGAGTATTATGAAAAAGATATTGAACAGGCAAAAAAAGCTCTTGAAGCATATCCCGGGGGGATGCAGATTGGCGGAGGTGTTAATATTGATAATGCAGAGAGATATCTTGATTTGGGGGCATCTCATGTTATAGTTACATCGTATGTATTTAGAAACGGTATTATTGATTATGAGAGGCTTAAAAATCTTTCTCATTTAATAGGAAAGAACAGACTTGTTTTAGACCTTAGCTGCCGCTTTGACGGGAATGAATATTATGTAGTGACAGACAGGTGGCAGAAAATGACAAAGGAAAAGTTTGACCTTGCTCTTATTGAGAAGTTAGGTGATTACTGTGATGAATTTTTAGTACATGCCGTAGATGTAGAGGGAAAATCTGCCGGAATAGAAAAGAAAATTGTTGAAATGCTTGGTCATGTGGAAAAAAATGCGGTTACATATGCGGGTGGAATACATTCAATGCAGGATGTAGAATTTATAAAAGACAGAGGAAATTCAAAAGTAGATTTTACAATAGGAAGTGCCTTAGACCTTTTTGGAGGCGATATAAAATATAAAGATGTTGCATTATACAATATGTAATTTTATAAAAAATATAACATTATGCATAATGTAAGAAAATCTGTAACAATTTTGTAACAGATTATGGTTGAAAAATAAATAATAATTTTTTTTGATATTAAATGGACGTTATTTTTGTCATATTAGCCAAAAATAATGTCCATTTTTTGTGAAAAAATATACTAATTGACATAAAAAAGAAAATCTTGTTGAAAGCTGTCTGTATATTTTTTTTTCAGAAGGGTTGAAATTATTTAAAACTATGTTATAATATGTTACATAAATGTTAAATAAAGTTTTAAAAAATGTTTCATCGATTTAAATCAATGATAACATTTGGGAGGTTATTTTTTATGAGATTCAAGAAAGCTGCTGTTATGGTGCTTGCGGCATCACTTGCTATGACACCGTTTACAGCGAATTCTTCGTATGTATCAGCAAATGAGACAGCAAAAGTAGAGATACAGGGACTTATATTTAAATCAGATGTAAGTGAAGATGATACTGCTGATAGCGGAACTAAAGTTGATAACAGTTCTGTGAATGTATCGTCAGAAACTTCAAAGACAAATACGAGTTCAAAGGAAACTAAGAAAAAAACTACAACTAAAAAGAGAAACAGTAAAAGAAGATATTCAAAAGCTGATTTAAGGCTTATGGCAAGCATTATAAATTGTGAAGCCGGTTCAGAGCCTTATCAGGGAAAACTTGCAGTTGGAATAGTTGTTATGAACAGAGTAAGTTCAAAATCATTTCCAAACAGCATTAAGGGAGTTGTTTATCAGAAAGGTCAGTTTTCACCTGTAAGAAACGGTTCATTAAAGAAAAGACTCAGACAGTATGATTCAAAAAGAACAGGTTCAAAGCAGTGGAAAAGCTGTATCAGCGCAGCGAAGAAGGCATTGCAGGGAAAGAAAACAGTGCTTTACAAAGGCAAAACAAAAAATATGAAAAACTACCATTTCTTCAGTGTATACCTTGCAGGTGCAAGAATGAAGCTTGGCGGACACAAATTTAAATAATATAAAATACAAATTGGAGCATATCACAAATGATATGCTCCAATTTTTTTTAAGATAAAGTACAGAAATCAAAAAAAACTTTTACATTTGTGAATTTTATGTTAGAATATATGACAGTATTTTTAAATATAACATCGAAGGAGGAGACACAGTTGAGTAGTCCGGTTGATATTAGAGAAAATTCAGAAGAGGAAAAGGAAAAAGTTTCCCGTAATTTTATTGAAAACATTATAGATAAAGATATTGAGGAGGGACGCTGCAAAAAGGTAGTTACACGATTTCCTCCTGAACCAAACGGTTATCTTCATATTGGACATGCAAAGTCTATTATCTTAAATTCAGGACTTGCTAAAGAGTATGGAGGACAGTTTAACCTTCGTTTTGATGATACAAATCCTACAAAAGAAAAATCAGAATTTGTTGATTCTATTCTTGAAGATGTAAAGTGGATATGTGGTGATCTTGATATGGAGCACGTTTTTTATGCATCAGATTATTTTGATGTGATGTATGAATGTGCCGTTAAACTTATAAAAAAGGGAAAGGCATATGTATGTGACCTTTCTCCGGAAGAAATCAGAGAGTATCGTGGTACATTGAAAGAACCTGGAAAGAACAGTCCTTATAGGGACAGGAGTATTGAGGAAAATCTTGATTTGTTTGAGAGAATGAGAGCAGGCGAATTTGAGGATGGAAGTAAAGTGCTTCGTGCAAAGATTGATATGAGCTCACCTAATATAAATATGAGAGATCCGATAATTTACCGTATCGCAAGAATGCATCACCATAATACAGGTGATAAATGGTGCATTTATCCTATGTATGATTTTGCACATCCTATAGAGGATACTGTGGAGGGAGTTACACATTCTATCTGTACACTCGAATTTGAGGATCACAGACCACTTTATGACTGGGTAGTAAATGAAATAGATATGGAGAACAAGCCAAGACAGATAGAGTTTGCTAAATTATATCTGACAAATGTTGTTACCGGAAAAAGATATATAAAGAAACTCGTGGAGGATGGAATAGTAGATGGATGGGATGATCCGAGACTTGTTTCCATTGCGGCACTTAGAAGACGTGGCTTTACACCTGAGTCAATAAGAATGTTTATTGAACTTTCAGGAATTTCCAAAGCACAGAGTTCATCAGATTATGCAATGCTTGAGTATTGCATAAGAGAGGATTTGAAGATGAAGAGACCTCGTATGATGGCGGTACTTGACCCTATAAAGCTTGTTATTACAAATTATCCTGAAAATGAAATAGAATATCTTGATGTTTCAAACAATCAGGAAAATCCTGAGATGGGAAGCAGAAAAGTACCTTTTGGAAGAGTGTTATATATTGACAGAGAGGACTTTAAGATAGAGCCTCCTAGAAAATATTTCAGATTGTATCCGGGTAATGAAGTCAGACTTATGAATGCATATTTTGTGACTTGTACGGATTACATTACTGATGATGATGGAAATGTTACGGAAGTACATTGTACTTATGACCCTGAAACAAAGAGCGGTTCCGGCTTCAATGCAAGAAAAGTTAAGGGAACTATTCACTGGGTTTGCGCTGAAACGGCGGAAAAATGTGAGATAAGGCTGTATGAAAACATTGTAGATGAGGAAAAAGGGGTGTATAATGAAGATGGTACGATAAATGTAAATCCAAATTCATTAACTGTTCTCAAAGAATGCTATGTAGAGCCGGCACTTGCTGATGCTGAATCAAATGACAGTTTCCAGTTTGTAAGACATGGTTATTTTTGCGTTGATTCAAAAGACTCAGAAAAGGGAAATATGGTATTTAATCGTATTGTTTCATTAAAAAGTTCATATAGACCAAAATAAGGGGGATTAATCATGGGTTTATTTTCCGGATTAGAGAAGATGGGACTTGGAAAGCTTGACAAGCTCGAGGTATTTGAGGAAGATGCTGCAAAGAAAAGTGCAAAAAATGGTGGAACATCTGAACAGTCAAGCAAGCCAAAGGTTACGGAAGAAGATTTATTATTTGATAAATCATATACCTGCCCTGTTTGTAACAACGAATTTCATTCAAAAATGATTAGAACAGGTAAGGTTAAACTTTTGTCAGCTGATACGGATCTTCGACCAAAGTATCAGCTTGTAGACTCACTTAAATATGATGCGCTTGTATGCCCTAGTTGTGGATATGCAGCACTCAGCAGATTTTTCAAATTTATGATGCCTGCACAGGCGAAGCTTATTCGAGAGAATATTACAAAAAATTTTAGTGGGCTTCCACAGACAGGAAGCACATATACATATGATGATGCGATTTTACGTCATCAGCTCGCACTTGCAAACGCTATCGTAAAAAAAGCAAAAAACAGTGAGAAAGCATATACATGTCTGAAGATGGCATGGTTATTCAGAGGAAAGAGAGAGACACTTCCTAAGGAGACAAAAGATTACGATAAAGTTGTAGCTGAGTTGAAAAAGGAAGAGGATGATTTGTTAGGAAAAGCATACGAAGGATTTATGACAGCATTTTCAAGAGAATCATTTCCTATGTGTGGCATGGATGAGATGACAGTTACTTTCCTTGTAGCAGAACTTGCGAGAAGAACAGGTAAATACGAGGAATCAGGAAGATGGATTTCAAAAGTGCTTACATCACGTTCTGCAAATGAAAGAATTAAAAACAAAGCAAGAGATATTAAAGAACTTCTCAATGAAGATAAAAAGCGGGCAGGAATTGAATAATCAACTGCCGTTAAAAAAACTCATGTATTTTAATGTACATGAGTTTTTTGTGTTGAATATTAAACTTTATTAAACAATAGACTTAGAATAGTAAGAATATATCAGCTATCTCCGTTTAACTTTAATCCTGAAGAAATAAACCGTTAGTTTTTAGGACGCTTCTCTGAATGGCATCTTTAGAATTTTTCCACGGTTCATTTTCGTTTTTATAATCGAATTTATCGATGAACCATTCCAAATCATCTGTGACACGTTTAAAATTATCAATATACAAGGTATTTAAATCAGAAATGAATTCGTTAAGTTTTGAGGAACTTAGAGTTTTTTGAGCCTCCTCATATAACATGCCGTAATGTTTTGTGCATAAGCCCTTTGAATTATTAAATTTCTTTTTAAAGTCATCATCATGCGTGTAGCAATGAATAACGGTTGTTATATATCTTTTGAAGATATTTTCCACTCTGTCACATACATAGCATGAATTCTCAATATTATTAATATAATCTGTGATAGGACTAGGTTCTTTTTTAAACAGGCTCTTTTTGGCTGCTGCTGATTTTTTCTGCAGTTTCTCAATCTGCATAACGGTATGTTTCATATGGGTATGCAGCATCAGGGCAATGCCGAGACGATTTTGCCCGTCGTAAAGCTGTTTTATATGTTTGGCACAGAAACCTGTTTTGTCTGTTGCCATTCTGATATCGTCCTCCATGTAACTTGGCCCAAGCATGAAATCGATTGATTCCTTTTCGAGTTCGTCATACATTTGGCAGAGGGGGCACTCACACTCTTTTTCGAATGCGTCATTGACAGGAATAGTATATAATTGTTCTTTCATTTATATCCTCCGTTTATCTGGGTAATTTGGTATATGTTTATGAAATTATATTATATGTTATAAGATGTGTCAAAACGTGATATTATTAAAAAATATTAAAAGTGAGTATAAAAGAGAAAAAAAGAGTAAATAAAAGAATTACTGGAAAATAGCCTGTTTTTTCATAATGAATAATATTGCAGAATATCATTAAATGAAATATATTAAGACTATGGTTAGCACTCGGAATGAGTGAGTGCTAGTAAATCAAGAAGCGTAAGGAGGATATTGACATGAAATTATCACCATTAGGAGACAAGGTTGTATTAAAACAGTTAGAAGCAGAAGAAACTACAGCATCAGGTATCGTATTACCGGGAAATGCTCAGGAAAAACCACAGCAGGCAGAAGTTATAGCAGTTGGTCCGGGAGGAGTTGTTGACGGCAAAGAAGTTAAAATGCAGGTTAGTGTAGGTGACAAGGTTATTTATTCTAAGTATGCAGGAACAGAAGTTAAACTTGGAGATGATGAGTTTATTGTAGTTCGTCAGAATGATATTGTTGCAATCGTTGAGGACTAATTATAATAATAAAGATTAATATTATATAGATTATAAAAAATATTGTTGTAATAGATTATTAGGAGGGTTTTATAATGGCAAAGGAAATTAAATTCGGCGCAGACGCAAGAGCAGCTCTTGAAAGCGGCGTAAACAAACTTGCAGATACAGTAAAGGTTACACTTGGACCAAAAGGAAGAAACGTAGTATTGGATAAATCATTCGGTGCTCCGCTTATTACAAATGATGGTGTTACAATCGCAAAAGACATCGAACTTGAAGATGGTTTTGAGAACATGGGTGCACAGCTTGTAAAAGAAGTTGCAACAAAGACAAATGATGTTGCAGGTGATGGTACAACAACAGCTACAGTTCTTGCACAGGCAATGGTAAATGAGGGAATGAAAAACCTTGCAGCAGGTGCAAATCCTATCATCCTCAGAAAAGGTATGAAGCAGGCTTGTGACTGCGCAGTAGAAGCTATTGCAAGCATGAGTTCAAAGGTTACTGGAAAAGACCAGATTGCAAAGGTTGCAGCAATCTCAGCAGGTGACGAGGCTGTTGGTGAGATGGTTGCCGATGCAATGGAAAAGGTTTCAAATGATGGTGTAATCACAATTGAAGAGTCTAAGACAATGAAAACAGAACTTGACCTTGTTGAAGGTATGCAGTTTGACAGAGGTTATGTTTCAGCATATATGGCAACAGATATGGATAAGATGGAAGCAAATCTCGACAATCCATACATCCTTATCACAGATAAGAAGATTTCAAATATTCAGGAAATTCTTCCATTACTTGAGCAGATTGTACAAAGCGGTGCAAAATTACTTATTATTGCTGAGGATGTTGAAGGTGAGGCTCTTACAACACTTGTTATCAACAAACTCAGAGGTACATTTAATGTTGTAGCTGTTAAGGCACCTGGCTATGGTGACAGAAGAAAGGCTATGCTTGAAGATATTGCAATTCTTACAGGCGGTACTGTTATTTCAGAAGAAGTTGGTCTTGAACTTAAAGATACAACTATCGAGCAGCTTGGTCGTGCTAAATCAGTCAAGGTTCAGAAAGAGAACACTGTTATCGTTGATGGTGCCGGTGATAAAGATGCAATCGCAGCAAGAATCACTCAGATTAGAGCACAGATGGAAGAGACAACATCAGACTTCGACAAGGAAAAACTTCAGGAAAGACTTGCAAAACTTGCAGGCGGAGTTGCTGTTGTTCGTGTCGGAGCTGCAACAGAGACAGAGATGCAGGAAGCAAAACTTCGTATGGAAGATGCTTTGGCAGCAACAAAGGCAGCAGTAGAGGAGGGAATCATCTCAGGTGGTGGTTCGGCTTATATTCATGCATCAAAAGAAGTTGCAAAACTTGCAGCTACACTTGAGGGTGATGAAAAGACAGGTGCAAATATTATTCTTAAAGCACTTGAAGCTCCTTTATCAACTATCGCTCACAATGCAGGACTTGAGGGTGCTGTAATCATAAACAAAGTTCGTGAATCAGAAGTTGGAACAGGATTTAACATTCTTAAAGAAGAGTACACAGATATGGTATCAGCAGGTATTGTTGACCCTGCAAAGGTTACAAGAAGTGCACTTCAGAATGCTACAAGCGTTGCATCAACACTTCTTACAACAGAGTCTGTTGTATCTACAATTAAGGAAGATGCACCAGCTGCAATGCCGGCAGGCGGAGCACCAATGGGAATGATGTAATCACACACTTATAATGCTTAGATTTGGAAATTAAAATTAAATTTATTTGTGCAGAGGGTTTCATATGCGGATGAAACCCTCTGTTAGTTTTAGGCAGCCATGTAAAATGGTGAATCAATATCAAAACTCTGTCTTGAAATTAAAAAGTGTATGAATTATAATATCAAATGTGTGAATAAATATATGTTTTAGGATGGATTTTGACAATGAAAGAAAGAATTAAGTATGTAGATGCGACAAAAGGGCTGGGAATGTTATTGATCATGTTTGGTCATGTGACTGTATATGATAATCCTGTTGATTTGTGGATGTCATCATTCAAGGTTGTTATTTTTTATATAATGTCAGGTTTTTTGATGAGTTATTCAGGCTCTATAAAAAAGAGATCCTTTGGTGTATTTATGAAAAAGACATTTATAAGTCTTGCCGTTCCATATATCTGTTTTAGCATCCTCGGAATAATGTTTAAAGTGGGATGTGTATATGTGAAAATGAAGCCTATGTCTAAAATTACAAAGGCATTTTGGGAGTATCTGTGGGACAGTGTTTTTTTAGTAGGTATAAATTCAATGTGGTTTTTACCGACTATTTTTTTCGGTGAGATAATCTTTTTCTTTCTTATAAGAGCACCTAAGGTTATTAAACTGCTGTATGCGGTTGCAGGTCTTTATGTGATTACCGCTGTAAATAATATTATTGATTATTTTGGAATTTCCATGCAGGGAAAGATGGATCAGATAAGCATAGATAATGTCTCAAATCTTATTAGTGCGGTAGGAAAGGGATTTATGGCGGCATGGTTTATAGGTGTGGGATATATCATATATATTTTTTACAAGAAAATTAAAGATGACAGGATAAAACTTTTGGGAGGTTTAGGTCTTTCTGTATTAAATGTTTTCTTGTCACAGTTAAACAGTCATGTTGACATTCACATGCTTAAGGAGGGAGATAAGCCGGCATTATTTTATATATGCGGTATTATAGGTTCTCTTGGGGCTATTATGTTGTTGGATTTTCTGTCAGAGAGGTTTAATCTTTCAGGACTTGATTTTTGGGGTAAAAATTCATTGGCAGTTATGTGTACACATACAGTTTTTGGATTTCGCTCGGTAGCATACTTTGGATGGCAGAAAGTATCATATTTTCCGTCGGTTGGAAGTACAAAATATGTCTGTCAATGTCTGGTGGTCATGGCTATTCTTATGATGATAGAATACAGTCTTGTATTAATCATAAATTCTAAATTTTGGTTTTTGCTTGGAAAGAAAAAAAGCCAGATTGTTTCATAAAAATAAGAGAGAGGAAGCATACAATGGAAGAATTATATTCAGAAACTTATTTAAAGGCGAAACCATCGCCTAAAAGAACGGCAGTCAGATTGGGACTGATTTTCTTGTGTTTATTTTTGGTAGTATTTGATTTAATGGTTTTAAAGAGTTTGTATCTTTTGATATTTGTTTTTATCGTGGATGCAATGATTATCTATTTTTTGCCAAAGAAAAATGTTGCATATGAATATGTCTTTGTTGACGGTCAGATAGACTTTGATTTTATAATCAATGGAGAGAGAAGAAAGCACAAAAAAAGAATTGATATGGAAAAAGTAGAACTGATTGCGCCTGAGGAAGCACCTGTTTTGTACAATTCAAGAAATCTTCCTATGGAAGACTACTCTTCAAGAATGCCTGGAGACAAGCATTATATTGCGGTTGTACTTGGAGACAAGGGAAAAGAGAGGATTAAATTTACTCCCGATGAAAAAATGCTTGAACTCATGAAATTAAAGGGAAGAAGCAAGGTGCAGGATGCATAAATTATTTTTGAATGTAAAGCAAAGTCGTTATTGACAATCATAAAAATAGTGTTATATACTAGTACAATACACCATTGGCAATTTAGTCATTGGTATATTGTACTATTTAGAATATATGAATATACAAATTAAATAAGGAGGATATTAAGATGGGTAAGATTATTGGTGAAGGCATTACATTTGATGATGTGTTATTAGTGCCGCATTATTCAGAGGTAATTCCGAATCAGGTTTCTTTAGCAACTAATCTGACTAAATCAATTAAGCTCAACATACCTATGATGAGCGCAGGAATGGATAC
>CAKRFU010000008.1 GCA_934320845.1 uncultured Lachnospiraceae bacterium | reverse complement strand
TGATTTGATGCATAATAAGAAGAAAATTGATAGTGATTTTTTTGATTTTAGCTAAAACAAGGAGCTGAGCATTAATGATATTTAATCATTAATGCGACAGCCCCATCTATTTTTTATTTAAAATTTCATAAAAACACTTACACTGCTTTTACGCTTCAAGTGCCTGTGCAATATCCGCTATAAGGTCCTCTTTATCTTCAAGACCGCATGATATCCTTATAAGACCGGCAGATATTCCTGCTTCTTTTAACTGTTCGTCTGTCATCTGTCTATGCGTAGATGTCGCAGGATTAAGACAACACGTTCTCGCATCTGCTACATGTGTTTCTATAGCTGCAAGTTTCAAATTCTTCATGAATTTCTCTGCTGCTTTTCTTCCGCCTTTTATCTCAAAGGAAACAACACCACAACCTCCATTTGGGAGATATTTTTTCGATATTTCATAATACTTGTTTGATGGAAGCGTAGGATAATTCACGTATTCTACCTTCTCATGCTTTTCAAGGAACTCGGCAACAGCCTGTCCGTTTTCTACATGCCTTGGCATGCGTACATGAAGAGATTCAAGTCCGAGATTGAGGATAAATGCACTCTGCGGCGACTGAATACATCCCAAATCTCTCATAAGCTGTGATGTACATTTTGTGATAAATGCACCCTCTTTTCCGAATTTTTCTGCATATGTAATGCCGTGATATGATTCATCAGGCGTACAAAGTCCCGGGAACTTGTCTGCGTGTGCCATCCAGTCAAATTTTCCGCTGTCAACAATAGCTCCGCCAACAGCAGCTCCGTGTCCGTCCATATATTTTGTTGTCGAATGCGTAACAATATCTGCGCCCCACTCTATCGGTCTTAAATTTACCGGTGTCGGAAATGTATTATCTACGATAAGAGGTACTCCGTGTTCGTGTGCCGCCTCTGCGAATTTTTCAATATCAAGTACGGTCAGTGCCGGATTTGCAATTGACTCACCAAATACCGCTCTTGTATTTTCCTTAAATGCAGCATTCAGCTCTTCTTTCGTACAATCCGGGTCGACAAATGTAACATCTATTCCCATTTTCTTCATTGTAACTGCAAGAAGATTAAATGTTCCTCCATATATAGATGAAGATGACACTATATGACTTCCTGTCTCACAGATATTAAATATTGCAAAAAAGTTTGCCGCCTGTCCGGATGAAGTCAGCATTCCTGCACTTCCTCCTTCAAGTTTTGCAATCTTGGCAGCCACAAGATCATTTGTAGGATTTTGAAGTCTTGAATAAAAATATCCTTCTGCTTCAAGGTCAAACAATTTTCCCATATCCTCACTTGTATCATATTTAAATGTTGTAGACTGATAAATCGGTATCTGTCTTGGTTCACCGTTTCCCGGAGTATATCCTGCCTGAACACAGTTGGTGTTAATCGTATAATCTTTCATAGTATTTTAAATCCTCTCCTGTCATTTTTTGCTGCTGTTCATACTTTCAATATAAACAGCGCCCTTAAATTTCTACAAATGCTACAGATTTAGTAGTATTTGTATCATTATACCATGATTATAAAAAAATCGCAAAAAAATTCACTGCTGTAACAACCATCACAGCAGTGTTTATAAATACTATATTGTTCTTATTTAAATTTCACCTCGAAAGTATAAGGCTCTGAAATATCTTTAAATGATGACAGCAGATTTTCAACTGCTTCTTTTGCATAACCGTCCGCTGTCTCAATCATTGTCTTTTTATCAATTTTCTTTTTGCAGTCTTCCTCGGCTCTAACAAGTGCTTTTGTGCCGGCCTCCAAACTGTCTGATTTTATCCAGGAAGTATCATAAAACTGATAATTATCTCCTATATCCGGCTCCCCGACAGTTGCATGCGGCAGCGTAACACTTATCTTTCTTTTTCTGTCATCTATCTTAATATCTGCTTTCGACATATCTACATAAGATTTAACCTCACCGGTGTATTTTACATAAAATTTTTTCTTAAATATCCCACTGTCATCTTCCATTTCGACAACCCCGTCATATATTACTTTCGAGACAGCAAGTTCATTTAACTCCTCAAGTTGTCCGCTTATAAAATCCTCAGTTACAGCTGAGCTCCGTGAATCTTTATTATCAATATTAATTTTTACCAAAAGTATTGTAAATGCCACACACATAACCACCACGACAGTTATTATGCTGCGAGCAAGTCTGCTGCCCGAAACCTTTTCCTTTAAGCTCTTATCCGTTATTTTATTATCCGCCATTTTACCTCACTGTACTTCTTTCATAGTACAACTAATATATCAAAGATTTAATTTCCGTTGTACTATTTAACACTGACATTTTCACTGATATCCCCACTTTGCTCTATTGATACATTTACCGTATATGGATTTTCACACTTTTTCGCACTCTCAAACATATCCTCGACAAGTACCTTTGCTCTCATGTTTGCTTTTTCAACCATATCCGTTTTATCTATTTTCTCCCTGCATTCAAGCTCCGCCTGGGCTTGTCCCTGTTTTAAAAACTGCTTTCCCTCAAGTTTGTTCCAGGAAACCTGATCCCATTTTATACTGCTCTTTAATATGTTTATATCAATTACATCCGCCGACGGCAGCTTAATATCAATCTTTCTTTTCTTATCATCAACTTTTACTTCTGCTTTTGAAAGTTCAACTCCAACTTTGACTTCCGCCTTATACTCCATAAGCGCAACCTCGTCAAGCACATCTAAAAACCACTCATTTCTAACCTCGGTAATCCCGTTGTATGTCGTACCTAATACCGCAAGTTCACTTATTCCCTCAATTCTTTCAGAATAAACATTAGAGTATGAAACTTTCGGTACTGCTTTTTTTGAAAAATAAACTTTAACCAAAATTCCACCAAAAATCAAAACAAATATGAGCACAGTAATCAAAATGTACTTAATACGTGTACCAAGCCCCAAAAACCATCTCACGATAAACATAAAACCTCACTTTCAGACTTTCCCTACTTATAATCCCTATCCTAACCTACAATAATATATTTGTCAATCTCATACAAACTTCTCTTTAATACAGCAGAATACAACAAAGAACGATATAAATTTCCCCTAAAAATTTATATCGTTCCACATATCATATCTTATTATAATTATTTGGCAACAGAGGCAACTATTTGCATTTTTCCGTCAAGTTCAACTGTCTCGCATTCACTTGTCACAACAAAATTACTTCCCCTCTTTATATCACAGCCATTGATTTTTCCATGCCCCTCGACTACCGTCATAAGTATAAAATCCGCATCCTGTGTAAACTCTATATTGTCATTTACGTTTATCTTAAAGACTTTATAATACTTGCAGTCAATAAACTGCTGCAAACTGTTTTTACCTTCTGTAAATTTTTCTTCAACAATGCTGTCATCTGCCGATTTCGCCGGCACGTTTATTACATCAAAGCTCTGTTTTATATGAAGTGGTCTCGGCTTTCCATTGCTTAGCCTGTCATAATCATAAACCCTGTATGTAATATCACTGTTTTGCTGAGTTTCGAGGATAAGTGTTCCTCCTTTTATTGCGTGAACCGTACCCGGGTCTATCTGCAAAAAGTCACCTTTTTTAATCGGTATTTCTCTTATAAACTCATTCCAGCGTTTTTCATTTACCATATCCTCAAGTTCTTCTTTTGTTTTTGCATTATGCCCTATAACTATTTTCTCATCCTTTTTGCAGTCAAGTATATACCAGCACTCCATTTTCCCAAATGAACCGTTCTCATGTTCTTTAGCATACATATCATTTGGATGAACCTGTATGCTGAGGTCGTTTTTTGCATCTATTATCTTTACAAGAAGCGGAAATCTCACACCCTTTGCATTCCCAAAAAGTTCTCTGTGCTCATCCCAAAGCTTAGAAAGTTTTTCACCTTTAAACGCTCCGTTTGTTATAGTGCAGTTTCCTTTCTGATGTGCGGCAATCCCCCAGCACTCTCCTATGTCATCACCTTTAACATTGTATCCAAAGTCATCATGCAGCCTTGTTCCTCCCCACACATTATGTGTGAATACCGGCTCTAAAAATAAAATATCCTGTTTCATTTTGCACCTCATTTCCGTTTTTGGGCGCACTTAATACACCCCCGCTTAACCGGGGATGTTTTAAATGCAGTTATTCAATTGTTTTTTGTGATTTTTAATTGAACTGTTTGAATTATCTTTTATTTGCTTTAATTTTTTATTGTTTTATTATCTGAGAAACATTTATTATCTTTTACCTATTTCAGTGTCCTGTTCAGTAACTTTACTGTTTTTCTTAATATAATCGACTATCTCATCAAGTTTGGTAAATGCAAGTCCTACATAACTGTCTGCCGCACCGTAATATACGGCAATCTTTCCTGTTTCACTATCGTGGATAGTTGCACATGGGAAGCATACATTCGGTACAAATCCTCTCTCCTCGTACCACTCTTCAGGAGTGAGAAGGAAGTTTTCACAACGATATTTTACGATTGAAGGATTATCAATATCAAGAATTGCTCCACCTATTGAATACACATAACCGTTACATGTTCCGCTTACACCATGATAGAATAAGAGCCATCCCTCGCTTGTCTCAATCGGAGCTGCACCTCCGCCAATCTTCAACGACTGCCACCATTCTGAGCCTTTGCCCATTACATGACGGTGTTTTCCCCAATATGTAAGGTCAGGGCTTTCACTTATAAATATATCACCAAATGGTGTGTGGCCACTGTCTGACGGTCTTGAAAGAAGCATGAAGTTTCCATTTATCTTTCTTGGGAACAATACGGCATTTCTGTTAAATGGAAGGAACGGATTTTCAATTCTTACAAATGTCTTAAAATCTTTTGTCTTTGCCATTCCTATTGCCGCACCGTAAAAGTCCTGACACCAGATTATATAATATGTGTCCTCGACTTTTACAAGTCTTGGGTCATACGCATATACCGGCATAAACGACTCTCCGTTTTCATCCACAAAGTTAATCTTATCATTTTCAAAATCCCAATGGATTGCATCCTTGCTTCTTCCGAGGTAAATATATGGAACTCCGTTTGTCTGTTCTCCTCTAAATACTCCGATAAATTCACCTTCATACGGAATAACGGCACTGTTAAATATTCTTGCCACCCCTTCAACCGGGTTTCTTCCTATTATAGGGTTCTCTGTATATCTCCATATAGGAGCTCCTTTAAGTCCTTCAGGCTTATCCTGCCACGGAACATTCTTTACTGCCGGACTAATCATTTTTACATCTGACATAAGCTTTTCCTCCTGATTTTTTGTAACATTATTTCTTATTTAATATATCAAGGTTCTTTTTTATCATTTCACATCTCTGTGCAACACATTCAACCGAGCGCCCCGGATCTTTTGGTGTATTAAATACATAATCAACAAGTTTATCTATTGTCGTTGTTGCGACATGAAGTCTTGTATCGCTTGAAGCATAGTAGATAAACACCTCATTGTTTTCATTGACGATTGCCCCGTTTGTAAATACAACATTTGATACATCTCCCACACGTTCATCACCTCTCGGTCCGATAAGCATTCCCGACGGTTCAGCGATAATTTTTCCCGGATCATCGAGAGCTGTTGCAAATGCATAGATTACATATCTAAGACCTGCTGCCGTATTTCTTACTCCGTGTGCAATATGAATCCATCCTTTATCTGTTTTTATTGGCGTTGCTCCAGCACCGTTTTTTGCTTCAGTAATCGTGTGATACTTTCTAAGACTTGTCATTCGTTCCTCATCAATAACCGCATGACATATATCATCGCAAAGGCCGAAGCCGATTCCTCCGCCTGAACCTGTATCTATGAAATCATCCATCGGTCTTGTATAGAATGCATACTTTCCATCTACAAATTCCGGATGGAGTACCACATTTCTCTGCTGAGGTGAACGGAGGGTTTTAAGGTTGTCGAGGCGTTCCCAGTGTTTAAGGTCTTTAGTTCTTACTATTCCCGCCTCTGCAACTGCTGCCGAAAGGTCATTTACACTCTTATCCTTGCTCTCTGAACAGAACACTCCGTATATATATCCATCCTCATGCTTTGTAAGACGCATATCATATACATTTGTTTCATCTGCACATGTATCATCAAGTAAAATCGGATAATCCCAAAATCGGAAACCATCTATTCCATTGTCACTCTCCGCAACTCCGAAAAATGACTTTCTGTCATTTCCCTCAATTCGTGCCACAAGATAATATTTTCCATTTAACATTATTGCACCTGAGTTCATAACAGCATTTACACCAAGACGTTCCATAAAATAAGGATTTGTCTTTTCATCTAAATCATATCTCCATGTAAGCGGAATATGTTCTCTTGTAAGAACAGGATATTCATATCTGTCGTATATTCCATTGTAAAAATCTGTTTTAAAATTCTTTCTCGACAGAATCTTTTCCTGTTTATTTAATTCAACCGCATATCTCTCATGCATAATTTTTCCTCCTATAATGCATTAATTCTCTCAATCATTTCAATACACATTCTTCCGTTATGATACGGACATTTCCACGGCTCAACTATCGGTTCCGTTGTAACCGGTGTACCGTCATGTCTTACATACCAGAACCACTCTGAACCTTTTCTGTCATCTATAATGTATTTTTTTGTGTACTCCCATATATTAAATACCGCATCAAGATATTCTTCTTTCGCAGCATCCTTAGTATACGCATTGAAAAAACCAACCATCGATTCAGCCTGAATCCACCATACTCTGTTTTCATCAACAACACCTCTGTCACATTCGTTTGCAACAGAATGACCATCATATGCAGTTTCATATGTTTCCTTAACAAGTTCTTTTGTTATTTTGTCCATTCTTTTTTTCGCATTTTCATCGCCGACTATCTCGCTGCATCTGTCCATAAGCCATGAAGTCTCAATATCATGACCGTAAGAATGAAGATTTATTATTGAATTATAATTTGCATCAAAAAATACTTCCTGTCTTTTCAAAACCGGGTTATATATCTTTGTTTCAAACAAATCCATTATCCACAAAAGTCTTTTCTTTACTTTTTCATTTTTTGATACACGGTATAATTCCGTATACGCTTCAAGTACATGTAAAAGCGTGTTCATTGTCTTATCTGCAATCACACCATTTTCCGACAGCTTATCATTTTCCTCTAAAACAAACTCTCTCGTAAATGCCTCGAGATATCCGACCTTATCCATACATTTTGACTCGATAAGTTCAAATAACTCCATAGCAAGTCTGAGTGCTTCATCGTCTTTAGAAGCATCATAATATGTCGAAAGTGCATATATTGAAAACGCCTGATTATAAGTATGTTTTGTAGTATCCTTAGGTGTTCCGTCATAATTTAATGACCAAAAAACTCCACCGTTTTCTCTATCAATACACTTGTCTTTCAAAAATTCATATCCGTGTCTTGCTTCTTCAAGAAGTTTTTTGTCACCGTAAAGAAGATACGCTCTCGCAAAAAACCATGTGATTCTGCTGTTTAAAATACATCCTTTTTCTGCCTTTTTATTAAGATTCAGATTGAAATCAAGCCATCCGTAATATCCTCCGTATTCGTCGTCGCGAAGGTTTTCCCAAAACGGAATTATATGACCTGTCAATTCGCTTTTTATCTCGCTCTCTAATTCGGAAACTTTCATTACTCTCCCTCCATAATCCGCCTACACTGTTTAGCCTTTTACCGCACCTGCTGTAATACCACTGTAAATGTGTTTCTGGCAGCATATAAATACGAGAAGTGCCGGAAGAAGTGATATTATAACACCTGCACAGATAAGATTATACTGGCT
This sequence comes from uncultured Lachnospiraceae bacterium, assembly GCA_934320845.1. Classification (GTDB taxonomy): domain Bacteria; phylum Bacillota; class Clostridia; order Lachnospirales; family Lachnospiraceae; genus Butyribacter. The sequence goes on along the minus strand of CAKRFU010000008.1, from coordinate 120,938 downwards.
TCCCATAGGTCCAACAAATGTATAAAGTGAAATCGCCATCGTCTTTAACTCATCTTTCTGGAGATAAAGATTTGCTGAGTAATACTCGTTGTATACTCCGACTCCCTTCAAGATACAAGATGTAATAATCGCCGGTTTCAAAAGTGGAAGCATTATCTTCCAATAAATCTGCCAGTATGAAGCACCGTCAATAATAGCGGACTCGTCAAGTGATATTGGTATATTTTCCATATACTGAATGAAAATATAAATCGATATAATATCTGTTCCACATGACATTATGATATAACCATAAAGATGATTTATAAGTCCTAAGTCACCCATGATATTGTAAACAGTTACCTGCATTGCAACCGCAGGAAGCAATGATGCGAACAAAAACAAGTTTCTGATAAGTCCGTTTCCCGGAAATTTAAATCTATTAAGCACATATGCCAATTGTGTTCCCACCACAACCGATATAAGTAATACACTTACCATTACTATTACTGAATTTACAAATGCGCGTCCCATATTTGCCGTTTTAAATGCAGTAATAAAATTATCAAAATTCAGAAAACTTTTTGGAAGCGTCATTACGCTTGTCGAATCATACTCTTCCTTGGTCTTAAATGCAGTTATCACACATGACACAAGGGGAATCACTGCACATAATGAAAAGAATATAAGTGATGCATATTCAACAACAAGCCATATTATCGCTCCAGGCGTATAATGTTTTCTTCTCTTTTTTACCTTAGCCATATTATGCAGCCCCCTTTGCCATTTTTTTATTTGCTTTTTCAAGCTTTTTCTTTGCTTTTTTTGCTGCGTATGTTTCATCCTCAGAATCTGCGTCTCTAAATACAAACTTAAAGAACAGTTTCTGTAAAATTGTACATACAAATATAATTCCAAGTAATACTACAGCCATCGCAGATGCAAGACCTACCTTCTGGCTTGTATGTGCAATCTTGTTCATAATTACAAAGTAAGTTCCTGTTCCGTTAGCACCTGATGTAATTACAAATGGCTGTTCAAATGCACTAAGCGAACCTGTTATTGCAAGTATCACATTGAGTGTTACAATTGTTTTTATACTCGGAAGTATAATATTCTTAAACTGATGGAACTTATTGGCACCGTCTAGCTGTGCTGCCTCATAAAGTTCTGCATCTACGGACATTATCGCACCTATAAAAAGTACCATTTCCTGTCCGAAAAACCTCCACACTGATGTTGCAACTAACGACCAGTTATTTACTTTCTGATCCATAAGCCAATAAGGCAGATGATTAAGGTCAAAGCCACACCACTGTAAAATCGTGTCAAACACATATCCTCTTGTATAGAAGAATTTAAAGATAAATCCTATTGCTATACCGTTTATAAGATATGGAAAAAACATAAATCCCTTAAAAATATTTCCGCCTTTAACCTTGAAACTGAGGATGGTTGCAAGATATAAAGCCAATATAATCTGCACTATTGCACCAGCCACATAATATAAACTCAGTTTCAATGCACTAAAGCAATCACTGCGGGAAAATACACTCTTGTAATTATTAAGTCCCACAAAAACTCTCTTATCAACCGGCGTTGAATACTTCATTTTATAAAAGCTGAATTTTACCATTTCTCCAAAAGGAAGATATGTAAATACAAACAGTAATGTAAGCGGTATAATCATAAAAGCAATACAAATAACTGCCTGCTGTCCCTTTCGGCTCTTTAACCATTTCATAAATCTGGTTTTCTTCTTTTTTTCAATAGCTGTACTCATACAAGCATCATCCTCCATCTCATTATGCAGTGCATCAATGATATTTCACTGAACAACTTATATAACTTCCGTATACTGCATTATCCATCAAAAAATCAATAATACACTGCACTTGTTTCAAGGGGAGCAGACTTTCTAATCTGTCACCTTTATTCCATTAGTATCCTGAGCGTCGCTCCATTTCTTGTTCCACTCTTTCATAATATCATCAAACTTCTTGTCACCCTTAGACGCACTCTCTATAATTGACTGAATCTTATCATTTCCCGAATTGTTGATATTAAGCTCTGATTCTGAGTTCATGTCATTAAGATAATCTTCCTCGCCTTTAAGTGCAGCCTCGTCCTCAATAAGTGATACATTGTCAAATGCAAGTTTTGTATCTGTATTTCCTGCAATAACCGGAAGGCCGCCTTCGTTGTAACAATATCCTGATTTCTCTGTAAGCCATTTCACCAAAATCATTGCAGCTTCTTTTTCATCGTCTGTTGCATTTGCATTTATACCATAACTGTAATCAGCTCCTGCAGATGCATACTGCTTTCCGTCGATTGAAATTGGGAACGGCATATATCCGATGTCAGCTCCATTTTTTCCGGCTGCGGCCATTTGTGGATAAGACCAAGAACCAAGTACCATACATCCAATCTTTCCGTCATTTATCTTAACTTTGCATCCTTCCCAGTCTGTTGTAGAATAATCTTCTTCTGTAAGTCCCTGGTTTACTGCATCGTATAAGATTTTGTATACTGAATAAGCATGTGTATCATCGCCGTAATCTTTAAATGGGTCTTTTGTATGAACAAGCTTCTGGTTCATATATGTATTATCACCTGTTGCATTGATTCCGATATAAGCATCCCATGCTCCCATTGTCCATCCGGCTGCATAGTTTGTATAAAGCGGAATTGCATCTGTATTATCTTTGATTTTCTGTAATGCATCAATAAACTCTTCAGGTGTTTTTGGAAGTTCTGTAATTCCCGCTTTTTCAAATACTTTCTTGTTGTATACAATACCCTGTGTAGTTGCAAGTGAAGCTACACCGTAAACATCTCCATCATATTCCCATGTATTTGAATAGTTAACCTGCTTTTTCATATCATCGAGTGTTCCGTATGAAATAAAGTATGTACTCAAATCTGACTTATCAATTGATGGGATTCCCATGATAGTTTCATAATCTCCCGACTGAAGATGTGTAAGTGCATCATCCGCATAATTTGTATCAGTTTTAATCTTAACTGTAATATTTGGATACATCTTATTAAATTCAGCAAGATACTGTTTCCATGTTGTTCCGTTATACTTGTCTGAATCAAGATCCGTTCTGTTATTAAACATTGTAATTGTTGTTTTTAAATCTTTTCCTGTCTCTCCAAGTTTTACGCTCTCATATGTGACAGCGTCCTTTCCTTTTGATGCTCCGTCCTTAGAAGATGATGAATCTTTCTTAGAACCACATCCTGCCATACTGCCTACTACAAGTGCTCCTGTAACGGCTACCGCCAGTGCTTTTTTTAATCTCATATTTTTTCCTCCATCATTTTTTAATTTTGTTTTTAATTTGCTTTAACCTTTTGTTTAGGTTAAATTAACTATATATCATTAAATTTATTTAGTCATCACTTATTCTTGTTTTTTATCACACTTTATTGTGTTTTTTATCTTTTTTAACATTTTTCATAAATTAAGCATACTACTTTTGTGCATTTTTTACAACATTTTTTACCTATTTTAACTTAAAAAATTTAATTTTCTTTTTTAAGCTTGAAATTTCATCCTTTTTGATTGCTTTTTTTAACGATTTATTTTATATTATATTTAAGTTTTAACAAAATAATTTTAACAAGGAGGTGCATACGATGTTTAACATCCTTAAAGATAATATTTTATCTCCCGGAAAAACTTCCGAACAACTGATAAAATTCACAAATTCTTTCACTTATGCTGCTGATAGCTTCAGCGATGACGATAAAATCATCAAATTACTTGCAAAATCACATTTTAGCTTTGCATCTGACGAACACTTTAATTTTGTTGGAATTTCATATTATATACTGATTTATATGACAACAGGGAATATAAGTATTGGCTGCAATGAGCATCTTTTCAGTATTGAAAAAGGCAGTATCACAATAATACCGCCTGATACTGCGCTTAAATTTCGTGCGCCTTCTTCAAGTGCAAGCGGATATTTTTTTATTTTAACAGGCAATCAGATTAATTATTACTTAAATAAACTCAAAATCAAGGAAATATATATTCAAAAGACAAATCCGTATTCAGACATAGGTGAACTCTCTGAAAAAATCTATAATCATTCTGAGTCAGACGCCGAACTTACAATGTTATATTATTCAAATAAACTAAATGAAATTTTTTACGATTTATGCAGACTGGCTTTGACAGATGCTGAACATAGTACGAATAAACACAATACAGATAAACATATTCCAAACTATATAAAAGAAATCAAAAAATTATTTGACAATGAATACTATAATGATTATTCGCTCGATTTTCTCGAGGAAACATTTGGCAAAAATAAATATAGAATAAGCCGTGAATTTTCTTCGGCATACAATGTTCCTCCACTCAGGTATCTCAATAGCGTACGCATAAATGAGGCTAAAAAGCTACTGTTAAACTCTGAGCTTAATATACGTGAAACAGGCTATGAAGTCGGTATAAGAAATACTAATCACTTTATAAATTTATTTAAAAAAGAAACAGGCACAACTCCGCTTTCATTTCGCAAAGATGCACCTGATTTATTTAAAGATTAAAATTTGGTTTTAATTGGCATACGGTATGCTCCCACCTATGGTTTTCACACTCTCACGCTCTATTATTTTTCCCTGTATAGAAAAAACTCCTGCAGAATAAGACGCATTCTGCATTTTATGAATCATAATGTGAACAGCTCTCTTAGCCATCTCACCTATATTTATCTCATATGTCGTGATACCTATATCCGCTTCCTGGTCATATTCAAAATTGTCAAATCCGACAACCGATACATCATTTGGCACTGAGTACCCTGCTTCCTCGAGTTTTCTTATAATAAGACTTGCAGCTTTGTCGCAGTTACAGAAAAATGCCGTCGGGACTTCCTTTGGCAGAATAAACTGTCTGTCATAATCCATCTTACCATAGACATTGTCTCTGTCGTCAATAATCCAGTCCTCACGGTACATAATACCTCTTTCCATAAGAGCTTTAAGATAACCAAAAAATCTGTCATCGATACTCGGTGTCATAAGTCTTGTGCCTACAAATCCTATCTTTTTGTGCCCTCTGTCAAGAAGATAGTTTGTCATATTATATCCACCGTAAAGATTGTTGCTCACAACATAATCTCCCGCTTCATCACCTGTTGTGGTATCAAAATAAAGAACCGGAAAATCTTTCGTCCATCTCTCTACTGCTTCCATATATTTTTTTCCGAATGCTCCCATCACGATAATGCCGTCAACCTTGTTTTCAGATAAAAGCATCGGTATAACACAACCGTTTTCCGCTGCATATTCTACAACCTCAATCATTGTAAAACATCTCTTTTTGATTGCTCTCTGGGAAATTTCCTGATATATGTTCCAATAAAAAGACTGTTTTTCAACTATATATCTCTCGGCAACTATAACACCCAAATTAAAACTTCTGCCTGTTTCTTTTTCTTTATTTTGTACTCTCTTGACATAACCCATCTCATCAGCAAGGGCAACTATACGCTCTCTCAACTCATCACTCATGCCTTTTTGACCTGATAAAGCCTTTGAAACCGTAACTGTACTTACCCCGATTTTCGCAGCAATATCTGATAATTTTACTGCTTTTGCCATATTTTCTTCCTCCAATTGCTATGATTTTACCTTAAGTTCTTCCATAACGCCTCCGAGCAAATATGATGATACATATGCAACAGACGAACCTCCGAATATCAATATCAATGCTGCAAACCTTGATATAATTCCGGGTGCCGTAATAAACAGAACCGGTATGAATATATTTACAGCAAGAACAATTATACTAAGTGGAAGATTGCAGATTGTAAGTTTAAATGCTGCAATAAAATAACCTTTTACCGTATTTTCAAAAACAGAGGCAAGTTCAAATGTATATACAAAAACCATTATTCCAAAAACAATCAATGCAGCACATACGCCATACATAACCGCACCTGCTCCACCGGATGCTCTATGCAGTAAATACATGTCTGCCGACAAAATACCAAAAAACAACCAGAATACAAGTGACAGACACATTCCCGTTTTCAAATTTTCTCTGAATGCCTTAAAATAAGTTTTTGCTATACCTTGAACTGTATCCGAACGCATCTTCTCAATAACTGTATACAAAGCAACTGTTGACGGACCTATGGTCACAACAAAAATACTGGTGAGCAGCCATAATATGTTTAAGATTGCAAGGTCACAAATTTTTGTGAGTATAACCGCCACCTTATTGTCAGGTTTTAAAATTTCTTTCATATCAGCAGCCATTTTCATGCCTCCTCTGTAAGCACATGAACATATTAACTTTTACTTAAAAAATACCATAATTTAAGTAAATTGTCAATAATTCATAACTTAACCATTAAGTTTTTCAATATGGAACAATTCTGCCTGAAAATCCCCCCAAGGTCTCTTAATAATAAATCCACCGTTCATAAGCGCATCTGCATCATATAAGGTTCCGTTTATTTTGTATTTCGCCTCATTTTCAAGACCTTTAAGTTTAACTCTTATGCTATGCATATTAGGCTGTGCAATCACCTGTACAAACACAAGGATTGCTTCTTTTTTATCCTTTGACACTATCTCATAGCAGTCAAAATAATGATTACTCTGATAAGATGCTATGCGGTAATAGTCACCGCTTTGAATGAGCGGACAGTATTTTTTGTACGTCTCAACCTGTGAAGCTATCATATTTCTGTCCTCTTCAGGTATCTTTGTAACATCTAACTCATAACCAAAAGTTCCCGCCATGGCAATAATTCCTCTTGTCTTAAACGGAGTAACCCTGCCCACCGTATGATTCGGACAGTCAGATACATGCGCTCCTATCACAGACAGTGGATACATAAGTGCCGTACTCTCCTGGATAGCAAGCCTTTCAATCGCATCCGTATCATCCGAGCACCATATCTGAGGACTGAAATAAAGCATTCCGGGATCAAATCTCGCTCCGCCGCTTGAGCAGTTTTCAAGAAGAAGATAAGGAAATTCTTTTAAAAGTCTTCCCTGCAGTTCATAAACCGCAAGTGTATGTCTGTGCATTATCTCTCCCTGTCTGTCATCATCAAGCTCACTGCTTCCTATGTCGGTAAACGGACGATTCATATCCCATTTTACATACTCAATGTTCGCCTGTCTTAAAATAGAAGCTATTGACTCATATACATACTCTATAACTTCCCCTCGGCTCAAATCGAGCACAAGCTGATTTCTAACCTGTCCCGGTTCTCTTCCCTCAATATGTACCGCCCAGTCAGGATGCTTTTTGTAAAGTTCTGATTCAGGCGATATCATTTCAGGCTCAAACCATATTCCAAACTTCATTCCCAAAGAATTTACATTGTCTACAAGTTTCTTTAATCCGCCTCTTAATTTTTCCTCGTTTACGAACCAGTCTCCGAGACTTGTTCTGTCATCGTTTCTTTTTCCAAACCAGCCGTCATCCATGACTAACATTTCTATTCCATGTTTTGAGGCTTCTTTGGCTATATCAAATATCTTCTTCTCATCAAAATCAAAATATGTGCCTTCCCAATTGTTTATAAGAACAGGTCTTTTACTGTAAACCCATGACTTTCTTATAAGATGTTCCCTGTAAAGGTCATGGAATGTTGAAGTCATTTTGTCAAGACCCGAATCAGAATATACCATTACAACCTCAGGTGCAGCAAATTTTTCTCCTGCACCAAGTTTCCAGCAAAATCCTCTGGGATTTATTCCCATTGCAAAACGCTGCGAACCAAACTGGCTCTTCTCAATAAAGGAAACAAAATTTCCCGAATAGACAAAATTCATTGCATAAACATCACCTGTTTCCTGAGTTGTCCCCTCAGAAACAACTGCCATAAAAGGATGTTCCTGATGGCTTGATATTCCGCGTGACGACTCTACACTGTGGTATCCAAACCCTACTCTCTGTCTGTCAATTCTTCTCTCTCTTGCCCATGAACCGTGAAGTGTAATATATTCATTCTGTCCGTAGCCAAGTTCAACACACGCAGATAATACTTTCTCGAGATATAACGGTTTGTCTCCATAATTTGAGATAACTGCGCTTCTCATAACCGCATCATTTCCTGCAAAAACAGAGTATCTAAGTTCAACCCCCAGTTTCAAGACATCGTCTTTTAAATTTATGCAAAGTGTCTGTACATCGTCACCAAATGTCGAAGGAAGTCTTTCAAGTTCAGGTTTTCCGTTTATAATCTCATACGACTCATAGCAAAGCTCCACACCGTATTTTCCTATATCTTCTGACACTTCTATACAGCTCTGTCTGAAATCCCCCATTCCCGATGTCGGATATTCCATAGGAAGTCTGTCAAGAAATGATGACTTCTCTCCGTAATTTACATGAATATCTGAAAGTTCTTCTTTATCCATATCAAGAAGATAGGCAAGATGAGTACCAGAAAGTTTCTTTCCATAATAAATATGTACAAGATATTTCTCGTCGATAACTCCCATCACATAGCTTGTATTTTCCGTGTCAATTTTAAATATCTTTTCTTTTTCGTCAAAAATAATCATATCGTTCTCCATTCTTGCCCGCTTTTCAGGGCATCTCAAGTTTGTGCACAAGCACAAATCTTGCGTGTGAAAAACATAGATTTTTCACACTATTCTCCTTATCATAATTTTAGAGTAGGTCCGCTTTGACCGCTTCAAGTTTTTTCACAGCGTCACTGACATTTTCACCTTTCACGCCATAATAAAACTTAATCTTAGGCTCTGTCCCTGACGGACGCACACAACACCATGCATTATTTTCCAATTCATAGTATAACACATTTGATTTAGGAAGTCCTGTAGAACTTTTTTCACCTGTAACCATGTCTATCACTTCGTCAACAAGGTAATCACGCATTTTAAGAACCTTAAATCCACCAATGATCCTAGCCGGATTTTCTCTCTTTTCACGCATCATATTTTCAATCTGTGCAATACCATCCATACCCTTTTTCGTGATTGTAGAAAGTCCTTCTTTATAATATCCGTATTTTTTATACATATCCTGCATGGCATCACATAATGTCATACCTTTTAGTTTATAATATGCTGCAACTTCACAAAGCATCATAACAGCAACACAGGCATCCTTGTCTCTCGCATATGTGCCTGCAAGACAGCCATAGCTTTCTTCCATTCCAAATATATATTCGTACGAATTATTCTGTTCAAAAAGCTTTATCTGCTCTCCGATAAACTTAAATCCGGTAAGAACTTCAATAAGTTTTACATTATATTCTTCTGCTATCGCTTTAAGCATGTCTGTTGTGACTATAGTCTCAACTATTGCCGCATTTTGGGGAAGCTCACCTTTTTCTTTCTTTTCTCTCAATATGTATTCTGCAATAAGTGCACCGGACATATTTCCGGTAAAACTTACATATTCCCCTGTTTTTTTATCTTTTGCATATACACCAAGCCTGTCTGCATCAGGGTCTGTCGCAAGAACTATGTCTGCATCTTTCTCTTTTGCAAGTTCAAGCGCAAGTGTCCACGCTTTCTCGTCCTCAGGGTTCGGATAAGCAACTGTCGGAAAGTTTCCGTCCGGCTTTTCCTGTTTCCCGACAACATAGACATTTTCAAATCCAAGTTCTTTAAGAACTCTTCTGACAGGTATATTTCCCGTTCCGTGAAGCGGTGTATATACGATTTTTATGTCTTTTGCAGCCTTAGTTATAACCTCAGGATGAATATTCTGTTTTTTAAGCTGTGCGATATACTCATCATCAATTTCTTTGCCGATAATTTCGATAAGTCCTTCGGAAACTGCCTGCTCATATGGCATTGTTTTCATCTGCTCAAAATCTTCAACCAACGCAACCTCTGCCAGAATATTTTTGTCATGAGGAGGTGTAATCTGTGCTCCATCCTCCCAATAAACTTTGTAGCCGTTGTATTCTCTCGGATTGTGGCTTGCAGTTATAACGATTCCGGCTATGCAGCCAAGCTTTCTAACTGAAAAAGAAAGTTCAGGTGTTGGTCTCAATGATTCAAACAAATATACTTTAATTCCATTAGCACTAAGGCACGCAGCTGCTTCCCTTGCAAACTCAGGTGACATTATTCTTGAATCAAATGCGATTGCAACACCTTTACCCTGTCCGTCCTGACTTATAATATAATTAGCAAGACCCTGTGTAGCCTGTCTTACCGTGTATATATTCATTCTGTTTGTTCCTGCACCGATAACACCTCTAAGTCCACCGGTTCCAAATTCCAGTCTCCGATAAAATCTGTCCTTTATCTCATTATCATCATCTTTTATCGCTAAAAGTTCCTTCTTCGTTTCCTCATCAAAATAACTGTCTGTACACCATTTTTCATACTCTTTCTTATAATCCATTTCTTCCCCCATTTCCGTAAAATATAAATAAAAATAATATATTTTACTGTGCAAAATTGTAAAGCTTCGTTATAAATAATCTGCTGATTTTTACCTGCTATTTGTTAATTTAATTTTTGATTTCTCATTTCTTAACTCACTTAAATTTTCTCACACATATGCTTAAATGTCAAGTTTATTTAATCATATTTTAATCTTTTTTCAGCTTTTTAAGTTAATATATCTTTTACCATACATTTGTTTTTACACAGCAAAAATTTATATTTATATCTACAGTAAAAGTGCCATATAAACAGTTTTTCTGCTTATATGGCACTTTATAAAGTATAGGAAATTTGTATATAATTAGACAGATTTATTATCTGTCACAACTTTTAAAATTATTATAATGTATATCCAAATTTGCTTTAATTTAGCTTTATTTGCATTTCACATTATTTTTTCTTAGATTTGAAAACCACAACACCACCAATTACAACTACTGCTACAACTACTATAACAATCGGTACAACAGGAACGCCTGAATCCTCGCTGCCTGAAGATGTCCTTGAAGAATCACTGCTGCTATCTGCTGCCTGTGTAGGTTCCGGTGTTGCCTCTACAGCATCCGGATTGTCATAATTAAATCCTGAAACAGTAAATGTAATCTCTACACTCTCATCAGTAGTACCTTTAAGCAAATCATATCCACTTTCAGCACTCTCTGAAAGTCCGTTTTCCTGAAGCTGTTTAACAAGTTCCGGACGCCAATGGTTCATAAGAAGAATAACTGTTCCTCCCTGTAAATATGGCTCTTCATTTTCAGGCACTCCTTCGTCAAACGAAGCAACCTCTCTACCGTCTACTTTTGCCTTTACATTTGTAAATTTAATCTTGTCATTCAAAGGAATATCAGTAGCTATATGGAGCTGTGAAATAGCTGTCTCTCCCTGGAAGTCTGCTCCTTCAAGTTTTAAAGTATATGTTCCGTTTCCTGCTATCTCTGCATCAGTAAATGTACCCACTGCAGTTGTTTCTTCCTGTGTATCAGGGTTTGTATATACTATCTTGTCTGCCTTATCAGTCTTATAATATTTGTTCTGAGTTTTCTCATAATATCCCATACGGGTATACCAAAGCTTTGTCGATGTCTGTATACCCATTGTCGCATGATACTTTCCATTAAGATCAAGTTTTTTCTTCTTCGCAGCATCAGCCTGTACACCCGTTGTAAGTGTAAGTGCCATTGCTCCCGCAAGTGTAAGTGCAACCATCTTTTTTAAGTTATTTGTCAATCTCATTTTCAACCTCTTCCTTCCTTTTATATGTAATTTTATGATGCAAGAGTCAAAATCAGCTAGTAATGTATGTTTACATACAAATTACTAGCTGGTGGCTTGACCCGCCAAACACCGACAATAAGATTGGAGGTGTTTGTAGGCTTGCGAAAATTGCGTAGCAATGGAGCAAGCCATAGCTTCAGTTGGGTACAAAATACCTTTTGACCCCAACATCATTTCATACCATTATTTTACAGCTACTTTCTTTCCTTTACCTGCAAATAATTTTTTATAAGCTGCTTTTTTGCTCTTTGGAGCCTTTACAACACAGTTAGCTGATACTCCCTTTACGGCATTTTTGCCTACACTGCTAAGAGATGTATTTGCAGATAAATCAATAGTTTCAAGTTTAGCACATCCACTAAATGCCTTATCTCCTATCTTTGCGACATTCTTACCAAGTTTCACACTCTTAAGTTTCTTACTTCCCGCAAATGCTGATGCCTTAACTTCTGTTACCTTATATGAATAATCACCAATTGTAACTGCTCCGGGAACTGTTACCTTTGCGGCTGTTTTCTTTCCCGTAACGAGTGCAACTGTTCCTGTCTTTTTGTCAGACTTTGTTACTACATATGTATTTCCTGATACTTTCTTTTTAGTACCGACTTTTGCTGCCGGAGAAACATCAATTATAATAGGCTCTCCATCAGGTGTCTCACCCTTATTATAGTTGAATCCTGATACAGTAAATGTTACTGAAATATTTTCTTTTCCCTTACCGTTTAAAAGATTATATCCACTTCCAGAATCCTCTGAAAGTCCCTTATCTTTAAGTGCTGAAACAACATTTGTTCTCCAATGATTTATAAGAATAGGAACTGCTCCGTTTTTATTATACTTTTCATTTTCAAGAATAGCCTTATCATATGAGATAACTTCTTTGTCATTTACCGTAACTTTAAGGTCTGTAAAACTAATAACGTCATCTTTATCTTTAACAGGTATATCAGTTGCTATATGAAGCTGTGAAATCGCTGTTTCTCCTTCAAATTCCGCATTTGTAAGTGACACTTCATATGTACCGTTTCCTGCTATCTCAACGTCGTTGAAAGTTCCCTTTGCATTTCCATCATCACCTATAAGTTTGGCATAATTTTTTGTTCCATAATATTTGTTATTGTCTTTTCCAAAATATCCCAAACGCGAAAACCATTTTGTATTGCATGTCTGAATACCAAGTGCTGCATGATATTTGCCATTTAAGTTGAGCTCTGTACTTTCAGCTTTTGCTTTCTGCGTAAAGCCACCAAGTCCAAAACCTGAAATAACAAGTGCACCTGTGAGCATTCCTGCCATAATTTTTTTAAGTATTTTGTTTCTCATTGCAATCTCTCCTTTATTTTTATTAAATTTTCTCATTTATTACGTTAAAAATTATATGTCAGTCTATTTATTTTAACTACCCCTAAAATGTAAATGTATTTGCATGTAATTTTAGACAATTTATTTTGTTTACCAATATACTTTTTGTGCACTTTATCTTTTTTATATAGTTTGCTACAAAAAAAAGACGATTTCATAATCGCCCTTTCTTTTTAACTTAAAATAAACTTATTTATTAAGTAATCCATATATTGTATTTGTCAATGTGTCTATATCTATCGGCTTACTTATATGCGCATTCATTTTTGCTGCAAGGCATTTTTTTACATCCTCCAAAAATGCATTTGCCGTCATAGCAACTATAGGAATATTTTTTGTATAGTCGGTTCCTATATCTCTAATTGCTCTTGATGCTGTAAGTCCATCCATCTTTGGCATCATAATATCCATAAGCACCACATCAAACCTGTGTCCATTAACTTCTGACTCTTTTATCTTATTCACGGCTTCTACGCCGTTGTAAGCAGAGGTGACTTCCGCTTCTGCATCCTCAAGCAGAAACTTTGCAATTTCCATGTTTAACTCATTATCTTCAACAAGAAGAACTTTTACGCCTTTTATATTCTTTCCTTCTATCTTTTTGTTCTTATTTTCATATTCTTTATCTTCACATACTTCAAAAGGAATCTGAAATCTGAAAGTTGAGCCCTCGCCGATTTTACTCTCCACATCGATTATGCCATTCATCAGTTCAATGAGTTCTTTTGTTATAGCCATGCCAAGACCTGTTCCCTGATAATTCGTTCCTGCATCTGTATGTTCTCTTGAAAACGGTTCAAAAATATGCTTTATGTACTCTTCACTCATCCCAACACCGGTATCCTTTACCGTGAAACAGTACATTGAATGATTTTTATCTATTGGAACTTCGTCAAGCCACAACTCCATTGTGCCGTTCGTTTTATTGTATTTCACGGCATTTGACAATATATTTAGTGATACTCTTTGTATATGCAGAGGACTTCCAATAACATTTTTATGTTGTATATCAAAATGAATACCAACTGTTCTTACATTATTTTCAAGTGCCATCGTTGAAATGGATTCATAGCCACTTGTGAGAAGTTCACATATATCAAATTTTTCTCTTGTGAGCTCTGTCTTTCCACTTTCAAGCCTGCTCATATCAAGCACATCGTTGATAAGCCTTTCAAGCTGTGTGCCTGCGGCACTTATCTTTGAAAGTGCACTAAGAACTTTCTCCCTATCATCAACACATTTTCCGGCAATCTTTGTCATCCCAAGAATTCCATTCATAGGAGTTCTTATATCATGTGACATTCTTGCAAGAAATTCCGTCTTTGCAACATTCGCCCTTTTTGCTTCCTCGTAAGCTTTTGCAAGAAGTGTCTGTGACTCCAGTTCTTTTCTTTTTTCCTCATCAATCTTTTGAACGCCTACAAGTATCTGCAATACTTTTCCGCCTTTATCTTTACTTATAGGGAGTGCAGTAATTCTGCACCAGCCAAGTATCGTGTCTACAAACTCTTCTGAAACGCTTTTTTCTTTTTCAAGCTGTTTTGCAATTCTCTCAAGATTATAAAATTTCTTCATCATTTCCTGATAGTCTTTTGCAACACATTGATTTATTACGTTATCTATTGCTTTTGTGGCATCATACTCTGCTTCCTGTGCCGGCTCAAACAGATTTTCATCCTGGCTTATAACACGAACCGTATTCTTTTCTATATTATATGCCCAGACAACATTATAAATACTGCTGAACGCACCAATAACGGAATATTGCTCTTTAAGCATCCGTTTATGTTTTTCTTCTTTAAGCTGAATTTCTGTAACGTCTTGATGATACCCTTTTAATTTTATCCCATTTTTAAAACTTCTGTCACATATTCCACCACACCTTACATACCTCTTTCCAAGTGTAGGATGATACCATGCATATGTGCACTCTGACTTGCCGTCTTTTATCATGTGGTCAACGGATTCCTTTGCTATGTCATAATACTCTGCATCAATACGCTCATTCCACGCCTTGTATCTGTATTGCGGAGTAATATCATCCGTCATGCCCATCAGCATATTCATGGTTTTATCAACGAACATACAAGGTTCCCCGTCATCCGGAAGTTCAATAGACCAAATACCTACTCCGGCATTGTACAGCGTATCTTCTATGTCTTTATAATCTTTTCCTATATGTACGCTTTCGTTCTCTGAGTTCTTCTTGCTACCTTCTGTCATATGTACTCTCCTTGTACAGTATAAGTCGTTATAATTATTTTTCGTTTATGAGTGGTCTTATAACTGCCACAGCCAAAACAAATCCTGCCGCTGTGACTACGGCTGCTACTATAAATACTGCATTTACACCGTTTTTTATAAATGTGGTATTTGTAGGGTCAGATGCAGTACACGCATTGTAAGCAACTGCAAAAACTGCTGCCGAGATAGTCTGCGCCAGTGAATTTGCAAAATTTACAAGGGATGTTCCCACACCCATGTCATGTGGTTCTAAAGTTGCCTGTGCCGTCGGAGTAATTGAAACTGCCCTAAAACTTTCAGCAATTCCCGTAACAGTAAGTGCAATAAAATATAAGATTATTGATGTAGATGGCGTTGTAAATGCCATCATAGCCATAGGAATCACAACAAAAACAGTCGCCACAACCATAGCTTTCCATGCGTTTGCAGCCTTCTTGCCAACCCATACTCCTGCAATCGTAGGAAGTATTATTGTGAGTAGGGTTCTAGGCATCTGTAATGCACCCGTAAGACTTGTAGAAGCCTTCATAACCTGCAACGCTCCGATAGGCGCATAAACATTCATCGCATTCTGATAAAAATAGCAGATAAAACCTATCACAAGAAGAACAGTATATTTTTTATTTTTAAATAAATACATTGGTATAAGCGGTTCATCTGTTTTGTTCTCAATTTTGACAAACATAATCAACGCTGCGATGCCGATAATAAAGCCTGCTATAATCGCTGGATGTGCAAATCCTACAGAAGAACCAAAATTAAGTGCAAGCAATATGCCGCAAAGTGCAATAACAAGTGTTATTATTCCCGGTACATCAAGTTTTACGCTTCCCTCATTCTTCTGGTTTGGAAGGTTTAAACCAATAAGAATAACACCTGCTATAAGAGGTACTGCCGGCATAATTATTGCAGCCTGGAGCATTCCCATATCTGTGAGAATCCCGGCTAAAATGCTTCCGCCAAATCCTCCTACTGCTATTGATGTCGCAAGCATTCCCATTGCCTTTGGCACATTTTTTCTCTCATTTATAAGCCCCGTTATAATATAAGGTGCCGCTGTAAATGCTCCCTGTGCAAGACTTATCAAAAGTCTTAATACCATAAGCGGAACAAGCGAACGAACAAATGCAAATGCTATACCACAGACTGCACATATAATTCCCGGAATCACTACTATATTTCTGCGTCCAATCAAGTCACCGAGTTTGCCGCCGATTGGCGTCATAATAGATAAACCAAGTGCCGAAAATATCGAAAATAATCCGACATATCCCATCGCATTTACGCTCTCCAATATAGGTGATGTGAGTGTTGCAAAAACAAGTCCGTACATTGCTACCGAAAGCATCATGCATATGCAGCCTACCTGTACGCATTTTCTTTTATTTTCAGGAAGCGGAATCGCAACCTGTATATTCTGTGTATCTGCCATTTTTCTTCTCCTTGTAATTTATATTATGATGTAAGGGTCGAAAGCAGATAGCAATGTATGTTTACATACAAATTGCTATCTATTGGCTTGACCCTTTTATCATGTTATTTTATTTTCATAAAGTTCTTTAGTTTAGAAATTATTTATGCCTGCTAAGCCATTCTACGGCACAATGTGCAAGACATGCTGAACCTATCGGACAAACTTCTTCATTAAATCTCGCCTTCGGATGATGTGCCGGATATTCCCCACGCTCATCCATATAGCCAGCTGATAAATACATAAATGTACTTGGAACCTTCTGGGCTATAACTGCAAAATCCTCAGAAGCACTTGCTGACACATCAGGATATGGCATAAGTCCCGGAATGTTTGTCTCTTTCATATAACTTACAATTTCATTTGTAAATTCAGGATTACATATAAGAGGCGGTACCTCTGAAATCATCTCAACCTCTGCTGTTCCATTGTAGACCTCTGCCGTTTTCTTCGCCACTTCCTTCATTCTTCTCACAAGTTTTTCTCTCGCCTCATTGTCGTTTGTACGGATAGTTCCCTGCAAAATGGCTTCCTCAGGAATTATATTTGCCGCTGTCCCTGCCTTAAACTGACCTATCGTAAGAACACATGCTTTTGATGGGTCACTTTCTCTTGCTATAAGTTCCTGCAATGCAAGATGAACATGAACACCAATGTTTATCGGATCAACACCTACATGAGGATACGCCCCGTGAGAGCCTTTTCCCTTTATCTTTATTTTAAAACCGTCAACGGAATACATCATTGTATCTTTTGAGTTGTACATAAACAAACCGACTGGCATCTTTCCTGGTGATACATGATACGCAAGTGCTGCATCTACTTTTGGATTTTCCAAAATGCCGTTTTCTATCATGTTTTTGCTGCCTTCAAATGTCTCCTCTGCCGGCTGGAACATAAATTTGATTGTTCCGTCAATCAAATCTTCGTTCTCTTTTAACATCTTTGCGGCAGTAAGAAGCATGGCGGCATGAAAATCATGACCACATGTGTGAGCTTCTTTTCCTGAAGGACACGCAAATTCTTCACCACTTTGCTCAGGCATCGGCAGTGCATCCATGTCCGCACGCAATAAAAGGACTTTGCCTTCTTTTTTTCCTAAAAGTGCAGTAACTCCATAACCGCATTCTTCCGGCTCCAAACCGTATTCTTTCAATTTTTCAATTACAAATGCTTTAGTTTTAGGTGTATCAAGACCGACTTCTGCATTCTTATGAATACGCCGCCTGTTTTGTATCGTCTCATCTTTTAATTCTAATGCTCTCTTATAAAAATCCATCTTTGGTCCTCCTTCTAAGTCAACACGACTCTGTAAACTCCGACTTTAAAATTTAAAATCAAAAATTTAATACTTTATATATTTTACCAAAGCGGATATAAAAATACAAGGAATACCAAATGCTTATGCCATACCGTTAGCCGTCTTATATTTATAAAGCATTTCTGCATGATTCTGTTCTTCAATCTGAATATCTGCCATAAGCTTTCTAAGTGCAGCATTTGCAAAGCGGAATACTTTTGAATTATATTCAGACGAAACCATTTTTTCTGTTCCGATACAATCTGTCACCAAAAAACAGTCTGTCTTTTTATCTTCACTGTTATCAGCCTGAGTGTATGTCACCGGCGGTTCATAGTCTTTACCATCATCATCATTGCAGTTACACTCAGGCACCTCTCCTTCAAGAACCTTTCCAAGTGTGTCATAATGTTTCTGTTCAAGTTTTTCAATTTTTTCAAACAGATTTTTAAGTTCCATATCACATGCCTGCTCTTTATATCTGCGATATTTCTCTACACAGCTTTTTTCCTGTGTCTGTAACTCCTTTATAACATCCATCTCTTTTTGTTCTAATACCATTTGAAACCCTCCTGTTAATGTTTTTAATTTATTTTTGTTCCAAAATAGTATGCTCAAACAAAAATTTTTTATTCGCATATTTAACCTAATATCTTCTTCATCCAGATATGAGGACACCCCTCATCAAGTCCTATCTCACCGTACTTAGAAAAACCTGATTTTTTATAAAAATAGCCAGAGCAAATATCAATATGTTCACTCTGACTATTTATTATCGCACCATAAAACATTTACTATGCTTTATCTGAATTATATTTCTTCAACTTATCAACAGTTTCCTGAACCTCAAATACACTACCTGCAACAGATTCAAGTTCTTTCATGTCATTCTCACTCATATTACTTGCCTCCTGCGTACTTGCGGTAACTTCCTCACTTACAGCAGAAAGCTGTGTAATGCTCTCAACTATACGATTATTTGATTCTAACAGATTTTCAATCTCACGTTCAAGATTGTCTGCGCGATTTGACAGTTCTTCTGACTGCCTGCTAAGCTCATCAAAACTTTTTACATTTTCCTCAATAAGTTCTTTCTGTTTACTTGCCGCAGCCTTTGATCTTCCTACAAGATTTGCCGTAAAGTCGGCATTTTCATTTAACTGATTGACAATTTGTTCTATCTGTTCTGTTGACTTCTTTGTCTGATCCGACAAGTCTCTTATCTGGTCAGCAACAACAGCAAAACCTTTTCCTGCCTCTCCCGCTCTTGCACTCTCTATGGAAGCATTTAATGCAAGGAGTGTCGTCTGGTCTGATATTGAAAAGATAACCTTGGTTATATTTGAAACTTCCTCTGCTTTAGCCCTAAGTTCATCCATTGCCTTTTCAACATCAAGTTCAACTGCCTCTATGTCCTCAGACTGCTTTTTCAATATCTCCATTCGCTGAGTGTTATTGTTCATCTGTTCCGCTGATGTCTGAGCAGACTTGACAACTTCTTCAGTATTCTCTTTTGCAATCCGCACTGCAGTCTGAATCTTACCTGTCATCTCCGACTGCTCCTGTATACTTTCTGCCGTACTTAATATCCCCTGTGCAATCTCATGTAATGACTGATTTACTGAATTTGTTGAATTCTTCAATCCTATCATTCTGTCCGATGTCTCTTCAACCTTAACTCTGGTCATATCAGCAACATTCAGGATATCTTTCATCATTATATCCTGCCTCTTCTGCTCATCCTGCATCGTGTGCATGGCATCATGATCGAACTGTTTCAACACCCTTGCCGCCCACTGGAAAAACAAAAGTGTCATAACCGTAATTGCCATCATCATAAATTCTGACTGTTTTACTATTCCAATCAAAATCATTTCTTTTACTGCACGTATCACAATTATAAGTATCGCAGCTATCACAATACTTACATTAAACTGCTTGTTATAATAAAGCATACAACAAAGCAATGGTGGAATAATATATAAAATTACAAACTCTGAACCGTTCATGAAATTAAGAAATGCATATACTATCAGAAAACCGTAAATCATCACATTTTTTAAGACGGCTGATGAATGATCCTTAATATATAATAACCAATCCGCTATAATACTTACAGCTAATATGACAGCCGGTACTCCTATCATCGCCGCACCCTGTCTGCCAAGAAGTATCTGAGCTATAAACCCAAACAGTAAAAAACCTTTTATTATAGTCATGCAGACTATAACCATCTGATTTGTTTTTTTAACGCGCTCAGATTTTTTGCTGTACTTCCTGAATTTTACGACAAACTTCTCTACAATTTCTTTTTCGTTCATATCGTACCTCCCTTTCGCACTCCTCATTTGGAACTATCATTAGTAAGAGATGCAAACCCCTAATCTTAGTCCCCTATTATCCTGCTGCTATCATTGGTCCTTCGACTGTATGACTATCAAAATTCCATCATCAAATGATACATTGGCTTTGTCACAGTCATCCGGAAATTCATTACTCACTGTTCTGCTGCTTCCAATCTTTATGGCCTCTCCGTACAGCTCGTATTTCAATCCTGATAATCTTAAATTTGTCACTTCATCCGTATATGGATAAAATGAGATATATTTATTCCACATATCATCTTTATATAACTCCGTATTTTTTCCAACAAGAAAAATTTTGTTATATCTGTCAACAATATATGTTTCAATATCTTTTTTTAATGCTTTCAATAATATTCCGATATTGGCAAGAAGGTGGTCTATCCTTCCGCCTGTCGCTCCCAATATAACGATTGTTGACGGATTGTTTTCAAGCACAAAGTCAAGCACAAGTTCAGTATCTGTCGCATCTTTCTCTGCCGGATACTGAACAAACTCTGCATCTGTTGAATTTGGAATTTTTCTGTCCATGTACAATTTTAACACATCTGATGAAACACTGTCAAAGTCTCCCATGAAATAATCAACTTTTAATCCTAACGCATAAGCTGTATTAAGTCCCGAATCCGCACACACAACCGTATCAAATTGATGTTTTTCCAAATATTCTTTTGCAAAATCTATGTCCGTTTTTCCACCGCTGATAATTAGTGTTTTATTAAATATTTTCATAATCACTCGGCACTTTCCGGATTTTCACCCACCAACTGGCCTTTTTGTGCAGAAATCTCCATTCTGAGTTCTTCCTCTCTCTCCTGAAGTTCTCTCTGCTTTTTCAACCTCTCTCTCTGAATATCATATATGTATTTTATCAGTCTGTTATCAGTCTGCTGAAAAACGCATCCATATGAATATGAATATTTGCTTCCCTTGGAATTAATTTCACTCTTTCTGACAATCTGTGCTTTGGATTTCAGTTCTCCCAATGGTGAGGGAATGTTGAAAAATACCGCATCGTCTGTTTTCATCGAAACATTAAGACATATATTAACTCCTGTTTCACTTACATCTTTTACCATTCCCTGAACAAATTCAGGAACCGGCGTCTTATAACTCAGAAAATCAGGATCATCCGTATCCGGATATGGCATTTCAGAAACTCTCAAACCTGTCGATGTATTCATATAAAATCCAAACATCGTCTCAGCATCAAGTGTCACTCTGTAAGCATTTCTTCTGTTAAAGGATTTTCCTTTATCACTTATCTCAAAATAGTGTATCAGGACACCTTCCATTTTCGCAATTCCTGCCCTGCAATTCGGCCACTCCCACATAGTCTCATTGTCTCTGTATATTATGCTAACGTTATCCTCCGGCATAAATTTGAATGCACGGCCATGAGCTGCTATAAGTGTAACGCATACTTTTTTTTCATCTACATATTCTACTTTGCTTGTAAGTCTGTATCTATACCCTTCCCTGTCTACATATATTTCTACTGTCCTGCCTAAAGGAATAGTCTCAAGAAGCAATTTAAATCTCCTCCTTTATTTTTTTTATATTTTCAGTTATATTTCCACTAAATATGGCAGTTCCCGCAACAAGCCAGTCTGCCCCACTCTCTGCTATCTTTCCGGCATTTTCTGCATTAACACCGCCATCTATCTCAATAAGAAAATCCAAATTCTTATCTTTTCTTATGCTGTCTAATCTCTCTACCTTCTCAAAAGACTCCAATATAAATTTCTGCCCGCCAAATCCCGGATATACACTCATAACCAGAACCATGTCCACTTTATCAAGCACATATGCGATTTTTTCTATTTCCGTATCAGGATTTATCGCTACAGCGCACTTCATATTCTGCTCTTTTATTTTATCTAGCGTTGCCTCAAGGTCTTTACATGCTTCAATGTGTACTGTAATTCCATCAACTCCGCATTTTGCGAAAGCTTCTATATATCTTATGGGTTCACTTATCATTAAATGCACATCAAAAAACATGTCTGTTATCTTTCTTATTGATTTGATGACAGGCATTCCAAAAGATATTGACGGCACAAAAACTCCGTCCATAATGTCAATATGCAAAAGATTGATATTATTATTTTCAAGTTCATGTATCTGTTCCCCGAGCCTACAGAAATCTGCCGACAATATTGATGGTGCCAGTTTACTAATTCTGTCCTCCATTGTATAGTGTTCCTCCTGTGCTTAATATTTTCTTTTACTGCTTATTTCATCAAAAAACTGCTTATAATTATCATAACGTCCCTTAGGGATTTTTCCTTCTTCAAGTGCAATTTTAACACTACACTGCGGTTCATGTATATGAACACATCCTAAAAATCTGCAGGTATTTTTATATTCCTCAAACTCAGGATAATATTCCCTGAGTTCTTCCTTTTCCATCTCAGGAAGTCCTAAAGATGTGAATCCGGGTGTATCCATAAGATAGACACCATCACCTAACGAAAAAAGTTCCGAATGTCTTGTCGTATGCTTTCCTCTTTTTATTTTTTCACTTATCTCGCCTATCTCCATTTCTGCTTTTGGAAACAATACATTTATGAGTGATGATTTGCCGACACCTGAAGGTCCTGCAAGCACAGAGGTCTTTCCTTTAAGACATTCTCCAAATTCTTTTATTCCCTCTCCTGTCACTGTACTTGTCATAAAAATTCTGCTGCCGCATTTGCGGTAATTATCTGCAAGCTCCTCAAGATATTTTTCCTCGGCATCATCTTTTTTATTAAAACAAATAACCGTTGCAATTCCCTGCGTCTGCATCATAAGTAAAAATCTGTCAAGAAGATTCAGATTCGGCTTTGGAACCGAGGCAGAAAATATGACAATAGCCTGGTCAACATTGGCAACTGCCGGTCTTATTACCACATTTTTTCTCGGCAATATATTTTCTATACTGCCAAGAAATTTTTCCCTGTCAAGTATTTCAACCTCAACATTGTCTCCAACTAAAGGCTTAACTTTTTTGTTTCTGAATATTCCTTTTGCCTTACATTCTACAATGCCTATTGAATCTATATGAACATAATAAAAGCCACCAATTCCTCTAACTATTTTTCCCTGCATTACTGCCTAACCTTTTTAAATTCTACATTGTATGAATTGCCTGTTGCAACGTCTCCCTTGTATAAAGTTACGGTACCGTTATTTTCACTCCATCCCTTTATTGTAAATTTCTTAGGGAAATCGTCATACGAAAGTGTTCCTTTATATACTGTCTTAGACTTTCCATCCTGCTCGAGAACAAGCTTTATTATCTCAGGATCATCATCTTCATAATCAAATGGATTTCCACTTACCGTAACACTTCCTTCATAAGTGTAATTTGGTACAGGTGTCGGTTTTGGTGTTGCTTTTGGCTCAGTTTTCTTTGGTCCCATACTTACCGTATAATCGACAACCGTTCCGACAGGGACTTTTGTACCTGCCTCTATAGCCTGGCCTACAACAATACCTTTCGCATATTTATCTGAATATATATACGAAACATTTGTCGTATTTCCCGTAAGTCCTCTTGCGGTAAGTCTGTCAAGAGCAACTGCCTCTTTTATTCCAACAATATTTGGCATCGTGACATTATCACTCTCAGGTCCCTTACTGATGATAAGTTTTACTGATGAATATTTCTTAACGCTTGAGCCTACTACAGGATCTGTTCCACAAACAAGCCCCTTATCAACCGTATCACTGTACTGTTTTATTGTACCCGAAACATTGAGATTAAGTTCTTTAAGCTTCTGTGTAGCTGCATCTTCCGTATATTTCACAAGATCAGGTATTGTAACTCCGCTGTCTCCCTTGCTGTATTTAATTGTAACACGCGAATATTCTTCAACACTGCTTCCTGCCTCCGGATCCTGCTCCAAAACAGTATTCGGTGTCTCATCGGATTCAACCGGAACAAGTCTCCATTTAAGCTTTTTCTCCTCAAGTATCTCCTGAGCTTCCTCAAGTGTACGATTTGAGATATTTGGAACATCAACCATACCGGCTTGTGGTTCATCTGTAACTTCCGGTGTTTCCTCTACAGGAGCCTGCGTTGTTACAGAGGTTGTATTTGAATCTTCCTTTATACCCTTTCCCCACCATCCGCTTACTTTTCCGATTATTAAAAATATGACTATAATTATAACTGCCGCTACAACAATACTGCATATCTTTAATATTTTTTCTAACTTAGGGTCTATGGCATCATCTGACTGTTCCTGTTCAAACTGTTCCTCCTGCGGTTCTTCAGGTGGATAATTTTCTTTTACTTTATCATTTATATCTGAAAGTTTTATTGTCGGTGAAAAATCATCCTCATCATCTACAATATTTACATAATCTCCATCAGGTTCCGATAACGATCTTTTCAAGTCAGAAATAAGTGCTGCCGATGACATATATCTCATATCAGGCTTTTTCTGCATACACTTCTGGACAATCTTTGAGAGACTTAAAGGAATAGTCGCATCGAGTTCTTCAAGCGGCGTCGCTTCATTCTGAATATGAGCAAGCGCAACCGTCACTGTGCTCTCTCCTTCAAACGGCACTTTACCGGAAAGCATTTCATATAAAGTAACTCCAAGAGAATAAATATCACTTTTCTCATCACTGTAGCCGCCTCTTGCCTGTTCAGGACTTATATAATGAACCGAACCCATGGCATTTGATGTAATCGTATTTGAAGTAGCAGCCTTTGCTATTCCAAAATCTGTTACTTTTACTTTTCCTTCTTTTGATATAATTATATTCTGCGGCTTAATATCTCTGTGGATAATATGATTATTGTGTGCCGCTTCCATACCCTGAGCAATCTGTATTCCAATGCCTACAGCTTCTTTTACATCGAGTTTTCCTTTCTTCTCAATAAACTTTTTGAGAGTAATGCCCTCAACAAGTTCCATTACTATATAGTAAAGACCATTATCCTCTCCAACATCATATACATTTACAATATTCGGATGTGATAAACCGGCAACTGACTGTGCCTCTCCTCTAAATTTTGCCACAAATTTAGCATCACTGCTGTATTCCTGTTTTAATACTTTTATTGCAACATATCTATTCAAACGATGACATTTTGCTTTGTAAACATCTGCCATTCCACCCGAACCCACTCTGTCGATAATTTCATATCTATCACTAATCATCATTCCGGGATTAATCATACTTTCCTCCATTCTGCCCTATACGGCGGCTTTCTCATTCAATATCTTCTTATCTATATCTGTACTAAAATAACTGTAATATTATCTTTTCCACCATTCTCATTTGCCTTTTCCACAAGGTTTTCTACTGCTTTCTCTATGGAACTGCTGTGACGTATTATGTATTCAATATCCTCATCCTCAACCATATTTGTAAGACCGTCACTGCACATGAGAATTTTATCATCAGGTTTTACATTTATTTCAAAATAATCCGCATGAACAACCTCATCTATACCCAAAGCTCTTGTGATTATGTTTTTTTGCGGATGAATTCTCGCCTGACTCTCTGTCAACTCACCTTTTTTGACCATTTCTTCTACCCATGAATGATCCTTTGTTATCTGTTTTATATCATCGTTTATAATGTATAAACGTGAATCGCCTATATTGGCTATATATAATGTATTTTCCTGAAGTGTGCACGCAACCATAGTTGTGCCCATACCCTCATATTCAGCATTTGCTTTTGCTTCTTCCAATACACCTTTATTAGCTTCTGTAACAGCCTCTTCCAAAATCGTAACCGGAGTTATGCTCTTACTTTGTTCTACGGCATAAACCATTTTTTCGACGCAAAGTCTTGAAGCATAGTCTCCCGCTTTGTGTCCTCCCATTCCATCCGCTACAATAAACAAATTCTGGAAACTACCAACTGAATTTTCATTACAGTAAACAGAATCCTGATTCATGGTTCGTTTGCTTCCAATATCAGTCTTTGAATATGCTTTCATCGTAGTTTCCTCCTTTTTCTTTATTCCTCAATTGTCCACAGGCAGCATCAATATCCCTGCCCATCTCTCTTCTTATAGTAACATTTGTGTGATTTTTTTCAAGTAGCAATTTAAAAGCCTGTATATCTGCTCCTTTTGAACGCTGTCCCATTCTGCCTTCAACCGGATTTAAAGGTATAAGATTTATATGGCAATTTAAGCCTCTGACAAGATTTACAAGCTGCATGGCACATTCCCTGCTGTCATTTTTTCCTTCAACCATACTGTACTCAAATGTGATTCTTCTGCCGGTCTTATCCACATAATAACGGCATGCATCAATTATTTCTTCTATTGAGTATCTGTTAGCAATAGGCATCATTTCCCGTCTGAGTTCGTCATTCGGTGCATGAAGTGAAATTGCAATCGTGATGGTAAGTTTCTCGTCTACAAGTTTTTTAAGCTTGTCTACAAGTCCGCAGGTTGACAGAGTAATATTTCTCTGGCTTATATTTAATCCTTTATCGTCAGATAACATTCTGATAAATTTAACGACATTATCGTAATTGTCGAGTGGTTCTCCAATTCCCATCAAAATAACATTTGAAACCCTCTCACCTGTACTTCGCTGAATCTCATATATCTGGTCAAGCATCTCAGAAGTTTTAAGACTTCTTATAAGCCCTCCGACAGTCGATGCACAAAATCTGCATCCCATGCGGCAGCCCACCTGTGTTGATATGCATACACTGTTTCCGTGCTTATATTTCATAAGCACACTTTCAACTGTATTGCCATCTGAAAGCTTCATAAGAAATTTAGCCGTTCCGTCAGATGAAACCTGTTTTTTTATAATTCTTGCGCCCTCTATTGTACATGTATCAGCAAGTTTTTTTCTCATATCTTTTGAGAGATTGGTCATCTCATCAAAACTCAAAACAAGATTCTTGTGAATCCAGTCATATAACTGTTTACTTCTGAATTTTTTTTCACCCATGCTCTCTAAGAGTTCCTGCAATTCCATGAAGTCCAAACTCTTAATGTCAATTTTATCTTCTGCCAATATATCACCATCCTACTTCTTTATAAATGCTGCCACAAAAAAACCGTCTGTCTGTGCCATATCAGGCAAAATCTGTATATACGAATTATCTGTCATATATTTTTTTAACTTTTCCGGCATTCTTTTTGAAATATCTGCTTTTTCAAAAGGCAGATTTTCAAGTATCCATTCTGCATTATCCTCATTTTCTTCTTTCGCTATTGTACATGTACTGTAAATGAGCTGTCCACCTTTTTTTAAATATCTGCTGACATTTTTTAATATATCTTTTTGTATTTTTGAAAGTGAAGTAATATCTTCTCTTTTTGTTTTATATTTTATATCACATTTTTTACCGATTACTCCAAGCCCTGAACATGGAAGGTCTGCTATAATAATGTCTGCCGTATTTTCCCATTCTTTCTTATAGACAAGGGCATCATTTTTCACAACTGATATATTTCTAAAACCGTTTCTTTTAATATTATCACTTATAAGTTTTACTTTCTGCTCTGTAAGATCACATGAAATAATATTTCCATTGCCTGATTTTTCTTCCTCTTCTAATCTGTCTGCCGCATGAAGCGTCTTTCCTCCGGGTGCTGCACATATGTCAATTATATTTTCATCACCCTTAACAGAATAAACATGCCCCGCAAGTATCGAACTTTGATCCTGAACCTGTATATATCCCTTGTTAAATGCATCTATATCTGTTATTTTATCAAATCCGTCTATATTAAATGCATAATCAAAAAGTTCACTTTTCCTAACCTGTATTCCCTGCTTTTCAAGCATCATAAATATGTCATCGGGAGTGCCTTTTGAGATATTGCATCTCACACTTATGCCCTTATCAGCACATAGAAATCCCTCGAAAATATTTTCTGCACTTTTTTCTCCATAACGGCTGCTTATATATTCAACAATCCATTCAGGCATTGAATATTTAACAGAAGCATAGTCACAAAATCCATCATTTTTTTCAGGAAATTTTATATTATCCTTTTCTCTTGAAATACTTCGCAAAACTCCGTTTACAAATCCTTTTAGATTTGTAAATTTTCTTTTGTTTGCAAGCTTGACGGCTTCGTTGCATACGGCACTGTCGGGAACGCTGTCCATATGCATTATCTGATACACGCCCATACGCAGAATACCGCGTATTACAGGCTTCATTTTTCTGACTTTCGTTTTTGAAAAAAGATCTATAATATAATCAGATTGAACAGCATATTCTATAGTTCCCTGACAAAGCCTTGTAAAAAACGCCCTGTCTCTTTTTTCAAGATTACCATGTTTTTCCAGTGCACCATGTATCGCCTTGTCAGAATAGGCTCCATTATCCATTACATCTACCACAACATCAAGTGCAATATTTCTTACATTAATCTTATTAATGTTATTAACTTCATCAGCCATTTAAAGCTTCCCCTTTTTCTACTTTGTAGCCACGAAGAAATGCTGATGTCTCCATTCTTTTTTTGCCTTCAAGCTGTACCTCTTTTACATCAAGATATCCTTCTGCTGTACTTATAAACATCTTATTTTTATCGACATATGCAATATGTCCCGGTTTTAAATCTGCCATATCATATTTTTTTGCTTCTTCACTGCTCAAAACATCTGCTTCCCATATCTTAAGCATTTTTCCATGAATGTGAGTAAATGCACTCGGCCACGGATTCAAACCTCTTATAAGTCTCTCAATATCTACGGCAGTCTTTGTAAAATCAATATCTCCCGTTGCCTTGCTTAACATTTTTGCATAAGTATGTTTAGAATCATCCTGCTTTACAGGATTTAATTTTCCCTCTTCTGCCTGTTCCAACACTTCAAGTATCATCGGCCCGCCAAATGACGCAAGTTTGTCAAAAAGACTTCCGCCTGTCTCTTTTTTGTCAAGCTTATATTTTTTTACAAGAAGCATATCTCCCGTATCAAGACCTTCATCCATCTGCATGATGGTAACTCCGCTCTCCTCATCTCCATCTATTACAGACCATTGTATCGGAGCTGCACCTCTGAGTTTTGGAAGTAACGATGCATGAACATTCATACATCCGTATTTAGGAAGTTCAAGTATCTCCTTAGGTAATATCTGTCCGAACGCAACGACAACTATAACATCAGGAGACAATTTTCCCAATACTTCAATAAACTCCCTGTCTTTAACCTTTTCAGGCTGGTAAACCTGTATTCCTGCTTTGACGGCAGCCTCCTTTACAGGTGTAAACATCATCTTTCCACCGCGTCCCTTAGGTTTGTCCGGCTGTGTCACAACTCCTATCACATTATGCTCACTTTCTATAAGAGCATTTAACGTTCCAACTGCAAAATCAGGTGTTCCCATAAAAACTATATTCATACTTAACCTCTTTTCTGCATGTAGCTTTTCATATTTTATGATGTTGGGGGGATTTTGACCCTTGCATAATTTTATAACAAATTATACTTATTCTTCTTCCTCAGCAGATGCACTGACAAGTTCACCCTCGACTTTTGAGACATAGAGAATACCTGATAAATGATCTATTTCATGCTGGAGTGCTCTTGCGAGAAGTTCCTCTCCCTCAACTTCTATCTGAACCATATCCTCGTTTAACGCTCTTACCTTAGCATAATTTGCTCTTGTAACTATACCGGCTTTTCCCGGCACGCTAAGACAGCCCTCCTGTCCTGTCTGTGTTCCCGATAACTTGACAATCTCAGGGTTTATAAGAACAATAGGCTGATTGCCTTCCTCACTTACATCAATTACAACTATCTGCTTTAACACACCTACCTGTGGTGCTGCAAGCCCAACGCCCTGTGCTTCATACATAGTATCAAGCATATCCTCAATAAGAGTTTTTATTCTCGGTGTCATCTCCTTAACAGGTCTTGTTTTCATTGTAAGTATCTCATCACCAATTGTTCTAATCTGTCTTATTGCCATAATATTTTTATCCTCCATCTTATTTATATTATTTTTAATCTTTAATATACTTTAAAAGAAAAAATCAAATGCAGTTAAATTCAAAATTAAGCCGGCAGTCCTTAAACGACTCTGTTTCATGCATAAATTCTTCAAAACTGTTTTTTACTGAACATAATATCTTGTAATCTGTACATTTCCCATAGACCATCCTGCGGTACACATCCTTTGCCTTTGCGATTGCGGCAGGTGCAGGTCCAAGAACGGTAACATCATGATATAATTTCATTTTATCTGCCAATATCTTTGCAAGATTATCCGCACTTCTCTCATTTTCAGAAAGCACCAACACTCCTAGTATATTTGAAATCGGCGGATATTGCAACATTTCTCTTATAAGTATCTCCTGCTCATAGAAATTTTTATAATCATTTCGTGCTGCACAGACTATGCTGTAATGTTCAGGCTGATAGGTCTGTATAACGACCTCTCCCGGCTTATCTGCCCTGCCTGCCCTTCCGCATGCCTGAGTCGTAAGCTGAAAAGTTTTCTCCGCCGCAAGATAATCTCCCACATTTAATGAAAGGTCGGCAGCAATTATTCCAACCAGTGTGACATTGGCAAAATCATGTCCCTTAACTATCATCTGCGTTCCTATGAGAATATCCGCATCTCCCCCGGAATATTTTTTAAGTATATTCTGATGAGCATTTTTTCCCGTTGTCGTATCTGCATCCATTCTAAGAATCTTTGCCGCCGGAAATCTTTTTTTGACCATCTGTTCCACCTGTTCTGTTCCTATCCCAAAACTACTGATATACGGTGAACCACACTCCGGGCATTTATCGGGCATAGGCATTTTGTAACCGCAGTAATGACACATCAGATATGACACTCTGTCTCCCACCATATGAGGCTTTAACGCCACCGAACAGTGCGGACAGCCAACCACTTCACCACACTGTCTGCAAGAGACAAATCCGGCAAAACCACGCCTGTTCAAAAAGAGCATAATCTGCTCTTTTTTCGCAAGCCTGTCACGCATAAGTTCATCAAGTTTTCTGCTGAAAATAGAATAATTCCTTGCTTTTAATTCTTCTCTGAGGTCTTCTATATAAATTTTGGGATAAACAGCATTTCCCGCCCTCTCATTCAATTCAAACAATCTGTATTCGCCTTTCAGTGCCTTGTAATATGAATCAACTGAGGGAGTTGCCGAACCCAGGACAACACTTGCACCGACCATCTTTGCTCTCTGTATTGCCACTTCTCTTGCATGATACTTTGGCGGCATCTCACTCTGATAACTCGTATCGTGTTCCTCATCAATCACAATAAGCCCAAGATTTTCAAAAGGTGTAAACAATGCTGACCTCGGCCCTATCATAACATCTATTTCACCCTTCTTTGCCCTTGTATACTGGTCAAATCTCTCCCCCGCCGACAGCTTTGAATGCATTACTGATATTCTGTTTCCAAATCTTCTGTAGAATCTGTTGACCATCTGAAATGTAAGTGAAATTTCCGGAATAAGCACTATGACCTGTTTTCCAAGACAGATAACCTTCTCAACAATATTCATGTATACTTCTGTCTTGCCGCTTCCCGTTATGCCATGTATAAGATATGTCCCCCTTACATCTGTTATATAATCATTTAGTATTGCATCGACAATATGTTTCTGTCCGCTGTTTAAAACAGGTCTTGTCTCAGTTGTATCACTAACGGCATTGACAGGGTTTCTGTATTGCTGCATTGCATCAACCGTGATTATTTTCAATTTTCTAAGTCCATCTATCACATTGGCTGTAAGATTAAGTTTTTTTGTTATATAAGAATAATCAAGACCTGCATTGTATGTTTCTTTATCCATTTTAAGAAATTCATCAAGAAGCCTTACCCTTGCACTGTTATGTTTTTTCTCAAATTCTTCTCTCTTAAGCTTCATGTTTTCCATATCAACAGCCGGATATATTATTCTTTTAACCTGTTCTTTAACCTCTTTTTTTACAGGCATAACCGACTTAATGGCATCATTCATTGTCGAGCCGTAATTTTCTTTTATCCAATAAGCAAGGGAAAGCAGGTGTGATTCTACAACCACTCCCTGCTTCATTATTTCAAGTATGCTTTTCGTTTTAGATACATCAAATTTAGCTTCACCAGAAAGTCCCACAACATATCCTGTCATAGTCCTGTTTCCCATTCCAAACGGAATTTTCACAACAGAACCTATATCAATATCAAACTCCATCTCTTCAGGCACGATATATTGAAACGGTCTGTCAAGGCTTTTGACTGATATATCTATTATTACATCAGCAAATATCATTTCTTTCCCCTAATTTTATTTTATGTTTATTTGATGCAAACACCATTATTTAATAAAATTACCATCTTTAACAACATCGGCGATAAGTTCTCTTTCGTCCATATGATGTTTCTTTCCTTTTATCTCCTGGTAATCCTCATGTCCTTTTCCTGCAAGCACGATAACATCGCCCTCTTTTGCATTTTCAATCGCATATCTTATCGCCTCTGCCCTGTCGATAATCGTGATAAATTCGCCGTCTGCTTTCTTAACGCCCGTTACAATATCATCAATGATTGCCTGTGGCTCTTCATTTCTCGGATTGTCAGATGTGACAATAGTAAAGTCTGCAAGTTTAGAAGATACCTCACCCATCTCAAAACGACGTTCCCTCGAACGGTTTCCTCCACATCCAAACAGGCATACAAGTCTCTTTGGAGAATATTCTTTAAGTGTTGTGAGCAGACTGTTGAGACTCATGGCATTATGCGCATAATCTATCATAATGGTAAACTTTGAAGATACAGGTATTATCTCAACTCTTCCCTTTACTCTTACCTTTGAAAGCGAATCTAGTATAACACTTTCTTTCACTCCAAAATGTCTGCATATTGAAATTGCCGTC
This sequence comes from uncultured Lachnospiraceae bacterium, assembly GCA_934320845.1. Lineage (GTDB taxonomy): Bacteria > Bacillota > Clostridia > Lachnospirales > Lachnospiraceae > Butyribacter. The sequence goes on along the minus strand of CAKRFU010000008.1, from coordinate 87,692 downwards.
ATTGAATTGTACACGCTGAACTTACCCGGAATGTCAATCTCAACATCCATATCCATAAGCCCGCTCATATGATATGCGACACCGAGAGTTCCTCCTTTATCCATAAGATGAACATTTGATGCTTTTATGTCAGCATTTTCAGAAAATCCGTAAGTTTCAACCTCACATGTATGACCCTCAAGAATTTTTTCAAGATGACTGTCATCTGCATTGAAAATACCATGCTTACACTGTTTAAAAAGCAAACTCTTGCAATGAATATAGTCATCAAGGTCTTTATGTTCATTAGGTCCAATATGATCCGGTTCAAGATTTGTAAATATACCGTAATCAAACACGAATCCTCCCACTCTGTCAAGCATAAGCGCCTGTGACGAAACCTCCATGACAACACATTTACATCCTGCATCAACCATTTTTCTGAAATATTGCTGCACAATATATGACTCCGGCGTGGTATTTGCCGATGGTATAACCTCGTCTCCTATTATACTCTCAATAGTCCCGATAAGACCTGTCTTAATACCGGATTCTTCTAATATCGAACGAACCATATATGTCGAAGTTGTCTTTCCCTTTGTGCCCGTAATTCCAATGGTTGTAAGTTCCTTTGCAGGATTGCCAAAATATGCGGCTGAGGAAACAGCTAAGGCAAGTCTTGTATTCTTTACTTTTATAACTGTAACATCTTCTGATACCTCAACATCCTTTTCAACAATAAGTGCCTTTGCTCCTGACTTTACAACATCTTTCGCAAAATCATGTCCGTCTCTCACGGCACCACTTATACATACAAAAACACTTCCCTGTTCCACTTTTCGTGAATCATACACAAGTGTTGTAATATCAATGTCTGTACTTCCCTGTACACACTCAAAATCCAAATCTTTCACCAAATCTAAAAGTTTCATTTATGTTCTCCATTTCTATACAGCTTTTAAACACATTTTTTATTATGATGCCACAGATTGCTCCATTGTATCATTTTATATTTCTACAGTTCCTTCAAATGCAATAACTGCCGGCCCTGTCATCCAAACTGTATTGTTTTCCCTGTCATATTTTATAAATAAATCTCCACCGAGCAGATGAACGGTAACCTCATCATCCGTAAGCCCGTTTAACACGCACGCAACAACTGTCGCACATGTTCCTGTACCACATGCAAGTGTCTCACCTGAGCCTCGCTCCCACACACGCATATTTACCTCATGCCTGTTTAATACCTGAACAAATTCCGTATTCACCCTGTCTGGAAACATAGGATGATTTTCAAACTTTGGACCGATTTTTTCAATAGGAAATAACTTTACATCCTCATCGATAAATGTAACCGCATGTGGATTTCCCATAGAAACGCATGTAATTTTATAATTTTTTCCGTCGACATTTATATCTGAATCTATACATTTTTCAGTATCAATATCAACAGGAATGTCCTTTGCCTTAAGAATAGGTGCACCCATATTCACCTTTACAAGCGAAACTTTTCCATCCTCTACGTTAAGTTCAAGTTCCTTAATACCACTCTTTGTCTCAATCGAAATATTTTTCTTATCTGTAAGACCTTTATCGTAAACATATTTTGCGACACATCTTATTCCATTGCCGCACATCGCACCCTCTGAACCGTCAGCATTGTACATAGCCATCCTAAAATCAGCAATATCAGATGAGCATATTAAAATAAGTCCGTCAGAACCAATTCCAAAATGTCTGTCGCTGACATATTTTGAAACCTCACTTGGATCTTCTATCATTCCATTTGTACAATCTACATAGACATAGTCGTTGCCACATCCATGCATTTTTGTAAATTTCATATTCATAAATATCCTCCAAAAATATATATTATATTTCATATTATCTTTATATTATATGATTTTGAAATCAAAAAGTATTTTGACTCTTGCATAATTATATTAAAATAATTCATGCGACTTGTAAACACTATTGCCCCAATAGCCGTATATATTTTTGCATTATTAAAAATCAATTTTTTCAACGCATGTATAATAATTACAGTATATCTGACTTTCCCGTGAAAGTAAAACAATTTATAGATTATCCTTGTTAAATTCCGACTATATGGTACAATAAATACATAAACGTTCATATTTTATATAAAAAACATGCACAAATTCATGATATAATTTTATAGAAATGAGGAAACAATGAGACACAAAATAGTTCTGATGACAGGTGGTACAGAAACACTTGAATTTTTTTCACTTCAGCTAAAAAAAGGTTTTGAAGCTCTAGGCTACCAGATTTTTATATTCGACCAGACTGCCGAAGAAGAAAGTGCAGAAAAACTATATGACTTTGCTACACCATATGACACCATACTTGTTACATTCAATTTTGACGGGATACATTACGAAACATCACTTTTTAACATGGACGGTGTATCCATATGGGATGAAAGAAGAATACCGTGTGTAAATATTGCTGTAGATCATCCTTATTTTTATCCTGAACTTTTTGATATTCATCCCGATATTTTTTATGAAGTCTCCATAGACAGATTTCATGATAAATACATGAAAAAATTCTATCCGAAACTGATGAGAGGTCCTTTTATTCCTTTAGGCGGAACATCTCTTTATCCTGACGGGAATTTCAAAAACATTGACAAGCGTAAATATGATATATGCTTTACCGGAAATTACACACCGCCTGAAACCTTTGACGATGCTATAAATAGACTCGGTGATGAGTATGCAATGTTTTATCTTGAAATAATACATGACCTTATCACAAATCCTGACAAACCTGATGATCTGACAATGGAAGAACATCTAAAGAAAGCAATTCCCGGCATTACGCGCGAAGAAGTAAAAACCGCCATTCCAAATATGATTTTCATAGATACATATATAAGGTGCTATTTCAGAGGTGAAGTTGTAAAGACATTGGCAGATGCCGGCTTTAAAATACACTGTGTCGGACAGGGTTATGAGAAACTCCGCTGTAAACATCCTGAAAATATTGATATGGATCCGGCACAGCTCTCCTACGGATGCCTTGAAGCTCTTGCCGACAGTAAAATTTCATTAAATGTCATGCCCTGGTTTAAAGATGGTGCACACGACAGAATATTTAATTCAATGTGTAATGGAGCCGTCTGCATAACAGACCATAGTAAATATCTTGATGAGATACTTACCCCGGACGAAAATATTATTTTTTACGACTTAAAACGTTTGGATAAACTACCCGACATTTTCGCAGATGCATTAAATGATACCAAAAAACTTGAAAGAATGCAGAAAAACGCATTTGAATTTTCAAATACAGAACACACCTGGCTTGCACGAGCAAAACAGTTACACAATGAACTTTTAAAATACTTATAAAATATTTTCAGCATCATTATCCGGAAGAACAGCATTCAAAAATACTCCCATTATAGCTGCAATGGCAAGTCCGGTCAATGTAATACTTGTACCCGCGACCTTAAATGTAAGTCCTGACGAAAAGCCAAGACCACATACAAGAATTGTTGCCGCAATAATAAGATTCCTCGATTTTGTGAAATCGACTTTATTCTCCACAACGTTACGCACTCCTATAGCCGCTATCATACCGTAAAGTATAAAACTCACACCGCCTACTATGGCAACCGGCATAGTGCTTATAATAGCCGCAAATTTTGGTATAAAACTAAGTACAACTGCATATACAGCCGCAAGTCTTACAACTCTCGGATCATGAACTTTGCTCAACTCAAGCACACCTGTATTTTCACCGTAAGTTGTATTTGCAGGACCTCCAAACATTGCGGAAATCGCTGTCGCAAGACCGTCCCCCACCAAAGTACGGTGAAGTCCCGGATCCTCGACAAAATTTTCTCCAACAGTGGCAGAAATCGCTGAAATATCTCCTATATGTTCCATCATGGATGCTACTGCTATAGGTGCCATTGCAAGAATAGCCGTTATATCAAACTTGCATATCTGAAATGGCGGCACATTTACCCATGAAGCACTTGCAACAGATGTAAAGTCAAATATAGCTTTTCCATCAGGCTGTGTCACACCGAAGAAATTGAGAATAAGAGCAACCACATACGAACCAGCAATTCCAAGCAGTATCGGTACAATCTTAAACATTCCCCTGCCCCATATGTTGAAAACAACAATAATTGAAAAAGCAACAACGGCAAGAAGCCAGTTTGTCTGCACATTATTTACCGCAGAAGGTGCAAGGCTAAGACCTATACATATGATAATCGGACCTGTAACAACAGGCGGAAGAAAATGCATTGCACGGTTAACGCCGACAATCTTAATTATCAATGCAAGAACTAGATATAACAGTCCTGCAACAACAATTCCTCCGCATGCATATGGAAGCTTCTCTCCCATCGACATGTCCTTGAAAATTCCCGTATCTAATTTTGATACCGTCTCAAATCCTCCGAGAAATGCAAATGACGAACCCAAAAATGCAGGTACCTTTAATTTTGTGCACAGATGGAAAAACAGTGTTCCGACACCGGCAAAAAATAAAGTAACCTGAACCGAAAGTCCCTCTCCATCAAAATAATTGTTAACCAAAATTGGAACAAGAATCGTGGCACCAAACATGGCGAACATATGCTGTAAACCAAGAATCAGCATTTTGGGCATGCCAAGACTTCTTGCATCACGAATTGGTTTGTTATCTTTGTTCATAAGAACCTCCTAGTAATAATTTTTCCAATCAATAATATATGAAAATGCGGTGTATGGCAAGTAATAAATTGCTGTACATACCAAAATATATAAACATTCAGACATCAGAAATTGATATAGATTTTGTATTATTAATATTGACAATATGTAAAAATTACAGTATTATTATGCCCGTTGCTGTATCTGATACAATGAAAATTAAATCTTTGATATATTGACAATTCAATATACTAATTATTCATTATACCAAAATAATCTCAGATTTTTGACACATATAAGACTGAAAATTTTTAAGTGGATTTTTCCTGTACAATCATCTTTTCGCCACGCATTTTTTAATGCGTGCTTTTTTTGTATTATTTTACCTTTTATTTTTAATACTGCATTATTTATTTGTATTACTTTAATTTTGTACTGTTTTGCTTACGTACATTATTTTTTATATTATTTCAATAAGAAATTTTACTATACACAACATATCAGGAGGTACTAAATGAACAACAATGATTTTATGAAAACAAAACCGGTTCTGCCGCTTATTTTATCAATGTCATTGCCGATGGTAATCTCAATGCTTGTAAATTCTCTTTACAATATTGTTGACAGTTTCTTTGTTGCAAAAATAAGTGAAAATGCCATGACTGCACTCTCACTTGTTTTTCCCGTTCAGAACTTTATCAATGCCATAGCAATAGGCTTTGGTGTAGGTATCAATGCTGTAATATCATATTTTCTAGGTGCCAAAAACAAAGAAAAAGCTGACAATGCAGCATCCCTTGGCATGTTTTTCTCAATTATACACGGAGTTTTACTCGCATTTATATGTAACCTTATCATCCCTCAGTTTTTAGGAATGTTCACATCTGATAAAGATATTATAAATCTGGGATTAAGATATTCACATATTGTTTTTTCATTTTCAATATTCATATGTATAAGTCTTGTTTTTGAAAAAGTAATTCAGGCAATAGGAAAAATGACATTCACCATGATAAGTCTGATGTTCGGCTGTATAGTAAACATTGTACTTGACCCCATCCTAATTTTTGGAATCGGGTCGTTTAAAGGTCTTGGTATAAATGGTGCCGCACTTGCAACAGCAATAGGACAAATCTCAACTTTTTTACTTTATATTTTCATCTATACAAAATATGATATAGGAATAAAATTCAATATCAAAAATTTTAATTTTGATTTTCAGATAGTAAAGAAACTGTACGCCGTAGGAATTCCTGCTACGTTGAACATGGCACTCCCATCTGTACTTACATCCGCACTTAACGCCATACTGACCTCATTTTCCGGAATGTATGTAGTAATCTTAGGCATATATTATAAATTACAGACTTTTCTTTATCTTCCGGCAAACGGACTGATTCAGGGAATGCGTCCTATAATAGGCTACAATTATGGTGCCGGCGAAAAAAAACGTGTTCATAAAATATACAACACATCACTTATTTTAAACAGCACAATAATGATATTCGGAACAATCATATGCCTTATATTCCCTGACAGGCTTATGAGTCTGTTTACGGCAAATGAAGCAACCGTCAAAGCCGGTGAGACAGCACTTCGCATCATATGCTTAGGTTTCATCATTTCCACAATATCCGTCACAGCCTCAGGTGCCCTAGAAGGACTTGGCATGGGTATAGAATCTCTTTTAATTTCACTTTTCAGATATGTGGTAATAATAATACCTGCTTCATTTATATTAAGCAGATTTATAGGTGTCTACGGCGTATGGCATGCATTTTGGATTACAGAAGCCGTTACTGCACTATTCAGCTATGTTATGGTCAGAAAGATATTAAACAAGATGCCTTAGATTATAGATGTAACTGTTTAAACACACCTTTCTGTGTAGTATCTGACATATAAAGAGGATGTCGCATCAACGCTTAAAAATTGTTAATGCAACATCCTCTTTATGTTAGTTTGTTTGTCTTTCTTTCCCTCACAAATGTAATAGCCACACTATTTATGCCTATATATTTTATTTTGTTAATCTTGCAAACAAATCACTTACCTGTTTTTCAGCATCATCACTTACTGTGGATTTGATAATCTTTTCTTCCTTTTTTTTCTTTTCTTCATCAAAATATGCTATTACATCCTTGAAAAAATGATATACCGGAACTTTGTTCATTAATCTGCTGCGCCATTCATACTCCTCACCATCTTTTGTATAAATGTACAATGATGTCTTTGGATCTTCATCCTCATCTTCTACTTCTACACTCTTAATGTCTTTATATACAAATTCACCCTGTTTTCCGGAATCTTTATAATATGCCATAGTATCCGTAAAAAGATATCCCTCTTTTCCATTTGCCGTAATAGTTTCATCTAATAAAGCAATCACATCAGATTCCGATACCCCGGTTGCATATGTTTTAATTGCATTTTTTAATGCTTTTGCCGGAATACTATCTACCATATAAAAGCGTTGCACTGTACAAATATTCCATGCATATTCAGCTAAACATTTTGTAATTTCTTCTTTTTGTGTCATACCCTTTTTCTCCTTACTGTTACACTTGTGCTAAACCGGTCTGGTCGCCAAAAACTTTTAATACATTCTCACGCTGTGATAAAATATCACATATATCTTTTGTCAGCATACCGTCTTCACCAAGAAGCGGCATATCAATCATTGCTTTTAAAATCTGCACTGTTTTTAATGCAACAATTACCTTGTCTTTTTCATCCGACATAAGCAGATTCCATTCTTTCTTCTGTTCGACAATCTGATACAGATTTTGATTGGCTTTATCCATAATCTTACTGAAGCGTTCAAAAAAAGATTGTAACTGCTCTGCATTTTTTTGAATAATATAAAATTGTTCTTCCACTAATTCCATTTCTGCTGCTCTTTTTTTCACGATTGCCAGATTAGCATACGCATCATCTTTCTGCCCTTTTGTTTTGGAATGATAAAATGCCAGTCCCATCATTCCTCCAATCCCCCAGCTCAAAAAAACATCTCTGGTCGGATTCGATTCAAGCAGTTTTTCATTTTCTAATGTATCTAATTTTAGTTGTTCAAATTGTTTGTCATCAAAAGAAAGTTTTTCTAACTCCTTGATTCCACTTCCCTCCTGTAACTGTGTCTCTTTAAGAACAGAAAATGCAGATACAAAGTCACGAATCTGTGTTCCATAAATATTTAGTTTTGTCTCTCCAAGTGTTTGTAATGTTTTTTCTGCGTCTTTTTTTCTCTGATTAAATTTTTTGACCGCACAAGAATATTCATCCTGTGCCTGTTCTGACACTCTCATTGCCTCATCTGCATTTAATTTTCCATCAATTCCAACAATAGCAGATACTGCAAATAATGCAAGTGGTAACATCTAATCACCTCCATTGTTCTGATTTTGTCACTTTATAAAACGAGCACGCTTTCCTTATCTTGCATAAATTCTTCAATCTCTTCTTTGCTATTTAATGCCAGTTCTATGCCGAATGCTTTACCGAATTGGTCAATACAGCGAATATAGCCATTGATGTCATTATTAAGAGAAGTTCTTTCGATTTCCGAAAAAAGATTATCTATCAAACGTTCCCGTTCTTCATATTTTTCCTGTGCATATTGTTTTAATTCTTCTTTCAAAATCGCAATCTGTGCAACTGCTTCCTGTGAAATCTGTTCCAGTGCTTTCCGCCTCTGTGCCGACATTTTTGTTTCATGCAGGATCTTAGTTACTCCATTGTAAATTACTTTTGAAATTAAAGTTCCGGCAAAACTTCCAATCGCAGCTCCTATCGGTCCGCCTAATGCCAATCCAACAGTTCCACCAATACAGCCACCCGTCAGTTCCATTCCATTTTGGCCTAATGCATACACAAGTTCTTCTGAGTTAATCTCTCCTTTTGCAAAACGGTAAAGATTCTTTCCGACAGAAACTGTTGTATTAGCAAGCAAAACAGGAAGATTAACAGCACTTGCACCAAGCTCACGGATTAATTCATTCTTAGATGCGTGCATCAATGCTTTTATCCCTGTTCCAATATTAGCAACACTATATGCGGTAGCACCATCTTTTGCAACAGTCTTCGTCACATCAACTGCTGCTTCGTCAAGATCTTTTTCTCCTGCCACGACTGCACACATATTTTTTACGCCGGATACAACACCAGATACGATCATTGTCCCCTTTGCAGCCGCTACTCCTGCTTCATGACCACTTTTTAGCATTTCTTTTGCTACAAATTTCTCAGGATTGTTTCTGGCGTCCAATGCTTCTGCTGAAGAAACGCCTGAATCTCTGACTCTCTTTTGTGCATCTCTGTAACGCTGTGCTTTTTCTTCTATTTCTTTGGCTTTTTCTATGTTGCCTTGCTCCCGCAATGCTGCTGCCTGTTTTTCTAACTTTTCAGCTTCTTCTTTGGCATACCGCACTGCACCCTCATATTGATCAGATGGAATATCAACCGGTCCATCATACCGATCCCAAGATGTATCTTTGGCAAGCTTATCGATGACATTATATTTCGTCTGACCATTTTTTGTAGTACGGGATTTTAAAAACTTCATCTGACTGCCTGAGCCTTCTTGTACATTTCCGTTTTCATCTACGATAACATGGTCATACTGTGTATCATTTGTCTTTCCAATGCCATCTGTTGTTCTGGTTCGATTGCTTTCTCCATTTATAACCGCTTGCTTATTATCACGTGATTCCTTAATCAACTCTGCCGAAAAGCCAGATTGCTGTTTTCTTGAAACATCCGGGTTGTCTCCTAAATTATACTCACTAATCTGTTTTAAATTACGCCCATGAAAATCTTCCAAATGACCATTATGATCAACACGAATCCCTTTGTAAGCCTGTAAAATCTGGCTGGACGCTTCTCCATGTCTTTGTACGATTTCACCCTGTGCCAATCCAATCAAAGAATCTTTCATATCCTGCTCTTTCTTTTTTTCTTCCATTTTGTCACCTTCTCTTTTATACACAAGTTTCTTGCATCCTACTCTTAGTATTGTACTCTTAAATCACCCTGCCTCCCACACACCATCATACTTTATATAATTCGCCTTACTATTTAGGCATTGACATATTCTAAAATGTCGAGAAGGAGCTTGTATATCCCTTTCAAGAGGATAGCATCTTGCCTTTCTGGGAAAATACCATTAACTACATCTACATAATATATACTTGGTGCTGAAACACTCAATATTGATGAGCTATTATTTCCCGCTGCTGTCTTTGATACTGTAATTTCAATAAAATCTTTACCCCCTGAACGTCCATAATCAACATCTTCGATTTCATCGTATTGAACCATAAAATCCATTTTAAAAGGATCACATGTTTTGAATATATATACTGCATTATCGCAAAAAACTGTTCCTACACCGTTTTCACTATATCCCATTATCATAGAATCTTTCTTAACTTTTCGTTTGACTGCATCATAGAAATTATCAAAAAATTCTCTATCCTCTTCCGGTTTCATATAATGTTCTCCAAACCGTTCTGTTGCTTTTTCTAATATATATTCACGGATATCCGTCTTTCCCGGATGACATTCTTCCTGATATTCATTTCTGACCTCCGCAAGTTGTTCTTTCACCTCCTGTAACTGCTTTTCTAAACTAGCTACACTAGATTCTAATTTTTGAAAAATTTACCATGTTCTTTTCTCCTTTCGTATCTACGCTCTTGGCAATATTGCTCCGCAATGCGGACAAATACTGTAACCGTCCTTTAGCTTCTTTCCACAGTGAGGACATTTTGTCAATCTCACAATCATCATTCTCTTATTCATAATATCAGCTCCAATCTATTCATATTTGCTAAGAAGCCCTTTTTTCTGCAATTTTACAAAGTATGCCTCTCCAATATTCAGTATACCAAAATTGATTTTTAAAGTAAAATGCTGTCAGCATAGAAAAAAGACAATGACCCCGCAGACAAAATTATTGCCTGTCTAATCATTGCCTTTTTATTAGTGATTTAAAAGATTATACATATATTATGCATAATTTCTTATAAGCCATTTAATTCTCTTTTTTGTCTGGTCTGTCAGGGATGATTTGTACATCAATGTATACCCTGTTCCTCCTACCCAGCCTGCTGCAGCCTTAGCAGCCTTCTTGTCTCTTTTTTTAATCCATTTTATTTCAGATGCGACCAACTGCTTTGCTCTCTTATCTGAAAGTGAGCTTTTTATCTTTTTATAAACTCTGTTTAATTCATTATCCCAAAGTTTATATTCTGCACAAGCTTCTCTATTCATCTCCATCTGCGAACCTGAATAAGTAAATTTGCGTTTGCACTTTTTCACTAACTTTTGGTAACTTTTAAGATAACTTGCTTTACTGTTTGCGCTTGCTGTTATACTCATACTGCTCATACTGCTCGTAAACATGCAAACTGCTATGATGGCAGTTATAATAACACCTATGATTTTCCTGTTTCTTAAATTACTTTTTCTTTCTCTCATAATTTCCACTTCCTAATGATTTTACTATAAACATTACTCATGTTCTTTAGGAATTATAGCATAATTATTTCCTGATGTATAATGCTGCCAGCATATTTTTTATTATTATTTAAATAAATTCACCCTATAATGTTCCATTATCAAAATAATCTATCTGCATTGCTTTTCTTACATCATTCAATGTTGCCGCTGCCTTTTTCTCTGCTGTTTCGCTTCCTTTTTTCAAAATATCGTATACATCCGGAAGTCGTTTCTCCCAAGATTTTCTTCTCTCTCTGATTGGCTCAAGTTCTGCCTGTATTACATTATTTAAGAATTTCTTGACTTTAACGTCTCCAAGTCCACCTCTCTTGTAGTGCTCTTTTAATTCATCAAGATTATTATAATCCGGCAAAAATTCTTCAAAATATTCCGGTTTACAGAACGCATCAAGGTAGATAAATACCGGATTTCCATCGACCTGACCCGGATCCTCAACTCTTATGTGATTAGGGTCTGTATACATTGACATTACTTTTGTCTTTATGTCCTTTGCTTCATCAGAAAGATAAATACAGTTCCCGAGTGATTTACTCATCTTTGCTTTTCCGTCAATTCCCGGAAGTCTCAAACATGCCTGGTTGTCAGGAAGTACAATCTTTGGATCTGTAAGTGTTTCTCCATATACCGAGTTAAATTTGTGTACTATTTCCTTACACTGTTCAATCATAGGCATCTGGTCTTCTCCAACCGGAACAGTTGTTGCTCTGAATGCCGTTATGTCTGCTGCCTGGCTTATCGGATAGCAGAAAAATCCAACTGGGATACTTGCCTCGAAATTACGCATTTTTATCTCTGCTTTTACTGTAGGGTTTCTTTGAACTCTTGATACTGTTACAAGGTTCATGTAATAAAACGTAAGCTCAGTAAGTTCAGGTACCATAGACTGGATAAAGATAGTCGATTTATCCGGGTCAAGACCGCATGCAAGATAATCAAGTGCAACCTGAATAATGTTCTGTCTTACTTTTTCCGGATGCTCTGCATTGTCAGTAAGTGCCTGTGCATCTGCTATCATGATATATATTTCATCGAATTTTCCTGAGTTCTGTAATTTTACTCTCTCTTTTAATGAACCTACATAATGACCTACATGGAGTTTGCCTGTAGGACGGTCTCCTGTTAATATTATCTGCTTCTGTTCCATTTTATATATTTCTCCTTAAATTATATTTTCTGTTTATCATTCAAAATCTGCCATACCCGACTATGTCTTATACAGCACCACATTATATTGTACTATATATTTTAATTTATCGCAATTGTTAAAATATTTTTGAATTTGTTATTCCTCTGAGAATGAAATTCCAAAATGCTCATAACCGGCTTTTGTAACACTTCTTCCCCTCGGCGTTCTTGCAACAAGTCCGTTTTGTACAAGATATGGTTCATACACATCCTCTATAGTTCCGGCATCTTCACCTATTGATACGGCAAGTGCTTCAAGTCCGACCGGCCCTCCTCCAAAATTATTTATCATTGTGAGTATTATCTGTCTGTCCGTGTTGTCAAGTCCAAGTTTATCTACCTCAAGCAGATCAAGCGCAAAATCGGCAACTTCTTTTGTTATCCTGCCGTCATATTTTATCTGTGCAAAGTCTCTCACACGTTTTAACATTCTGTTCGCAAGTCTTGGCGTTCCTCTGGAACGTCTTGCCAGTTCAATGGCACCATCTTTTTCTATCTCTACGCCAAGCACTTTTGCTGAGTTTGTGATAATCTTATAAAGTTCATCCGTTGTATAAAATTCCATTCTGTTCACAACTCCAAACCTGTCACGCAAAGGTGCTGAAAGCATTCCTGCTCTTGTAGTTGCACCTACCAGCGTAAATTTAGGCAGATCCATTCTTATAGACCTTGCCGTAGGCCCTTTTCCTATCACAATATCAACTGCGTAATCTTCCATTGCCGAATAAAGCACTTCTTCCGCCTGTCTGTTTAACCTGTGTATCTCATCTATAAACAGCAGGTCTCCTTCTGCAAGACCATTTAAAATTGCAACAAGGTCACCTGTTTTTTCTATAACAGGTCCTGAAGTCACTTTAAAATTTACCCCCATCTCATTTGCAATAATTCCTGCAAGTGTAGTTTTTCCAAGACCCGGCGGGCCATATAAAAGAACATGGTCGAGAGCCTCGCCTCTTTGTTTTGCCGCTTCTATATATATTTTAAGATTACCCTTAACCTTCTCCTGACCTATATAGTCTTTCAAGAATTTAGGTCTTAGCGTCGTTTCTATACCCGCATCTTCCTCTGTAAATTCTGTTGTTATACTCCTTTTTGCCATCTATTTTCTCCATTATGAATATAAGTATTTCAAACTCAGTTTCAGCAGTTCTTCAACCGTAACATCGTCACCTGCATCAGCTTTTCTGACTGCCTTAGCCGCTTCCGTTGCGGAATAACCGAGTGCCACAAGTGCTTCTATGGCATCTGATACTGCCTGCTTTGAACCACCGTCATCAAATATACTCTGCTGCCCATCAATTTCTGACGAAATATTTTCTGCCACATCACGCATTTTAAGCTTATCTTTGAGTTCAATAACCACTTTGCTTGCAGTCTTTGCTCCAATCCCCGGTGCCTTTGCAATCGTCTTTGCATCCTCTGCCATAACCGCATATCTGATGTCATCCGCAGATAATGTTCCAAGAACACCAATAGCTCCTTTTGGTCCTATTCCGCTGACAGTGATAAGAAGCTTAAATATTTCAAGTGTATCTCTGTCAAGAAAACCAAAAAGCTGCAATGCATCCTCTCTTACATGCATATATGTATATATCATAACTTCACTGCCTACAAGCGGCATATTTCCTATAACCGACATAGGCACAAATATCTCATAACCGATCCCGTTATTTTCTACTATAATAACATTCTCATATATGTGAACCAGTTTTCCTTTTATAAAACTAATCATTCGTCATCCTCCAAACGGCTGAATGTACCATTTACGGTATTTAGCCAGCCCTCATCCATAAATTTTATTATCTCATACGGATGTATTCCAAGTTCCTCCGATATCTGAAGCGCATTACTGTTTGGATACATTCTCAGATATGCCACAATATCATCAAGCTGCGAATCGTCAACACTGCGGCATTCTTTACAGCAAAGTGTTCTTATCTTTGACTTAAAAACTTTGTGACAATGCTTACATACATTTGTATAAACCATTTTGCCTCCTCTTTTCAAAAACGCTTCTGCGTCAAATCATAATAATGTTGAAAATACATTTAATATTGGCTGAATCATTTTCCATGTTCTCGGTCTGTTAAGCCAATCCTGATAAGTAATTTCCCTGCTTTCCTCAAATGTTTTCTCAAAATCTCTCCTTACAGCATTTTGAATCTGTTTTCCCGACATCCACACACCATTTTCATAGTGCAGATAAAAACTTCTGTAATCCATATTTATAGTACCCACAATAACTGCATCTTCCGTAAGTATCTGTTTTGCATGTATAAATCCCGGCGTATATTCATAAATTCTTACACCTTCCCTGAGTAAGACACCATAGTTATAATTTGTAAGCATCTTCACCTGCTTCTTGTCCGGTATATTTGGCGTAATTATCCTTACATCCACGCCCCTCTTTACCGCCTCGATAAGAGACTGTTTCATATAATCTTCTATTATAAGATATGGTGTAGTTATATAAAGATATTTGTTTGAATACATTATCATCTGATTGTAAATGCTTTCTATCGGGTTTCTCGGATTATTTGCCGGTCCGTCCGATATTACCTGGCAATATGTGTTTCCAACTCTCGGATATACCGCTTTATATTTAAGATAATCTATATGCACATCATCTCTTCCGCATACTTCCCACATCTGTAAAAATACAACAGTAAGTCCCCATACACCCTCACCGCATATTCTTACACCTGTATCTTTCCATACACCAAAACGCTCAATAAGATTTGCATACTCATCTGCAAGATTAAATCCTCCTGTATATCCTACTTCACCGTCTATTATGAGTATTTTTTGATGCGAGCGGAAATTCATATAAAGTTCTCCCGTATACTTGTGTATCGGATTGAATATTCTCACCTCAAATCCATCATCTTCAAGAACTCTCTTGAAGTACTTGCCGGTTCTGATTGCAGCTCCAAAATCGTCATACATGAACTTCACTTCAACACCTTCTGCAATCTTTCTAAGAAGAATTTCATGAAGTTTATCCCACAGAGCCCCCTCGGCAACTATAAAGAAATCAATAAGTATAAATTTTTCAGCTTTCTCAAGATCCTCAAATATATCTTCAAAAACATCTTCACCCATAGGATAATAAGTTACTTCATTGCCTCCCGTAAACATATATTTTTCAGCGGACATATATTTAACCATACGGCCTGCAACCGGATTTTTTTCTATATAATCATTTACAAGTTTTTTATCTTCCAATAAAAATTTGTTTCCGTAAGATATCTGTCTTAATATATACAAATCAAGATATTTTCTCTTTTTTCCTGATCTTCCCCACAGATAATACATAAAGAAACCACTTATAGGCAGCAAAAGCACTATGGATATCCATGCAAGCCTGTAAGACGGACTCTGATTGCGGTTTACCAAAGTGACAATCGCAATGACAGATATAATTTCAACTATAAAATAAAAATATACCGTAAACTGTCTAAGCAAAAATGGCAGAAATATTATAAGTAATACCTGCAAAAAAACAATAAGTGCCGTAACCAATACTCTTAAAAATCCGCTTAGATTGTTTTGCACTCTTCCTTTAAGCCCATTCAGATATTTCTTTTTTTCGCTTTCAAACTGCTGTGAGTTTTTCTTTTTTTTATTCTTTCTCACCCATTTTTCATAGGCAGAATCCGAATTAAAAAACTTTTCCAATTAGACTCCCTCCTGACAATTTTTTATATCAATATAATACAGCCGGTACAAAATTACATTTCTTCAATAAGAAAACTTTGCTTAATATTCTAACATAAACCAAAGCATTTTGGCAAATAAATGTTCTGATATGACTTTTGTATTGCCGGTTATATTTTTATGACCGAACTGCTCAGCTGTTTAATATTGATAATTTTTATTTTTTATATCATATAAAAATATGTTATTATAATAGAAGTAATTTTTGAGGTATTCACAGGCTAAGCTGTGAATATCATTATATTTTTATGAAATCGAGGTTTTTATGAAAACTTTTAATTACAAATGTAAAGTTCCAAAATTTAAATATAATTTCAAACATCCTGTTGAACAAATTCTTTTTTTTGATATAGAAACAACCGGATTGTCTCCAAAAGCTTCCTCTCTTTATATGATTGGCGTTATGTTCTATAGCAAAGAAGATAACAATTGGCATCTTACACAATTTTTTGCCAATAATTATAAAAGTGAAGCCTATATGATAAACAGTTTTCTTGATATTCTTGAAAACTATAATTATCTTTATCATTTTAATGGAAAGACATTTGATATACCATATATTTTAAATAAATGTGATAAACACGGCATATCCCCGTCAAAACATTCCGATAAAATATTAAATGATAAAAACGGTATATATTCTATTGATATTCTTGCATATATACGACCTGTCAAAAAAATACTTAATCTCTCGAAAGCAAACCAGACTGCTCTCGAAAGATGGCTTGGCATTGTAAGGGACGATAAATTTGACGGCGGCAAACTTATCCCAATTTATGCGGAATATATGCAGAAAAAAATTCTTACTCCTGCAAAAACGGAGGAACTTGAAAAAATTCTGCTTCTCCACAATTATGAAGATATTGAAAATATGTTAAATATAGCAAGCATAATGTCTTACAATGATATTTCCGCCCTCTCTCCGATATCCGATGATGAAACTATATTCAATGAATATTCAAAGCAGTTTTATATATCAGATATAACAATTGACGAGGACGGAATGCTAAATATATTATGCACTGTTGATGAACTTATATTTCCCAAAAAAGTTGAAACAAATATTCCGTTTCCTAAAAGCAGTTCAGAAGTCTATCAGGAAACGGATAATTTACAGCTCACTTTTGAAAATAATACCGTCCTGCTCAAAGTTCCAATCTTATCAGGCATCTTATATAATTATATTAAAAATTATAAAGACTATTATTATTTTTCGGATAAAGATATTGCACTTCATAAAAGTGTTGCCGCTTATATGAACAAATCTCACAGAAAAAAGGCAACCGCCGCAACATGCTATACAAAAAAGCAGGGATATTTTATCCCATCACTGCATCCGATAAAAAACAGCAAAGCCGACACCGATAATTGTTTTATAAAATATAAACTTGCATTGCGTGATAAAATTTCATTTTACCAGATAGAAACTATTCCCGACCTCGAAACGGCTAATTGTAATAATTCTTTCTGGAAAAATTATGTCTGCATACAGCTTACAAAGCTTTAATATTATGCCGCCATGTTCAAAAGCCTTCACAAATATATTTTGCAAAGGCTTTTTCTTTTTATAATTTCATATACGAATAGTTTATATAAGTAATTTATCAGTCATACAGTGAAATGCCATATCTCATTTTACGATACACTTTATAAAAAATCACACCAACCATTCCGGCTACAGTGCCAAGAGTTACTGCAATTCCTAAAATTCCACCTAAAATTATAACAATCCACATAATTATATTCATAATAATACCTCATTTCTGCACTGTCCTTTTCTGATAATATTTTTTACTATGTATCAACTTATGTCAGACAGTGCCATGACATAAGTAACAGGTTAATGCAGTTTGTAAGGTATTATTTATTTTTCGCCGTCCTTGGCATGTATGTACGAAACCACTGTTATGCTGCTGAATATAATGCCTGACAATAATTTTATCAACACTGACTCAGTCATATAAACATGGCTTTGAACAAAATCATTTCTTACCGATGCCAACAGGCGCAATCTGTAATTCTGTCTTGCCTTTAAGCGGATACTTTGAATGATTCCCTGTATTATTTCACTATCTTTTTCGCTTATTCTCAATAAATTGTCAGTGCAGATGTCCTGTTGTAACAATTTACTGTCTGATATTCCTATTATCTCCTGTTGTCCTGTATTTGTGTACTCAAAAGAAGAATCTGTTCTCAAATTCTCAGAACACATTCCTAATACAAAAAGTATTACAATAATCAAACTAATATATCGCTTTTGATTTACACTTTTCACAGTGATTCACCTCATGAAACATTTTAGCAACTTTATGTTTTTGTTGCAAGATTTTACGCACACAAAATAAGCCCTTATCTTACGATAAGGACTTATTTTTATTATGATAAAATTCTCAAATTGATTATTCAGCTGCTTCTGCAAGAATCTCCTTCTTATTATAAGAACCACAAGCCTTGCATACTCTATGAGACATCATTAAAGCTCCACATTTGCTGCATTTTACCAAATTTGGTGCTGACATCTTCCAATTTGCTCTTCTTTTATCTCTTCTTGATTTTGAAGATTTATTCTTTGGACAAATAGACATTACATTCCACCTCCTAGCCTTTTCCTTTACAACACTTCTCCGATTATACCCAATTTTCAAAGACTTGTCAATATATTTTGACAGATTTTTTATTATTATTTTCATTAGGCATAAACGGCTAAGCTGTTTTGAAGCAAAAACTATTTTACAAGTCTTGCTGTCTCTCTTGCGATTGCAAGTTCTTCGTTTGTTGGTACTATCCATACAGGAACTTTGCTGTCTTCTGTTGAAAGAAGTATCTCTTCTCCGCGTGTCTGATTTGCTTCCTGATTAATCTTGACACCGAGTACACTGATTCCTTCCATAATCATCTCACGAACCTCTTTATTGTTCTCTCCTGCTCCTGCTGTAAGTGCAATAGCGTCAACTCCGCCAAGTGCCATATAATATGCACCGATATATTTTACAATGCGGTATACAAGTACATCAAGTGCATTTGCTGCATCCTTATTTCCGCTTTCTCTTGCATCTACCAAATCTCTAAAGTCGTTTGATACACCTGAAAGACCAAGTACACCTGACTTCTTATTTAAGATTGTTGTCATCTCGCTTACTGAAATATTTTCTTTCTGGCAGATAAATTCAACGATTGCAGGGTCAATATCTCCTGAACGTGTTCCCATTACAAGTCCTTCAAGTGGTGTCATACCCATACTTGTATCAATTGATTTGCCATTCTTAATTGCAGAAATACTTGCTCCGCTTCCGATATGGCAGATAATCATTTTTGAGTTGTTATAGTCAAGTCCTGCAAGTTCCGCAAGTCTCTTTGATACAAAGCTGTGGCTTGTTCCATGGAATCCATAACGGCGTACCCCGTATTTTTCATAATACTCTTTTGGAAGTGCATATAAATAAGCTTTTGCAGGCATTGTCTGATGGAATGCCGTATCAAATACAGCAACATGCTTTACCCCCGGCATAACTTCCTGACATGCACGAACACCTAAAATGTTTGCCGGATTGTGAAGCGGTGCAAGGTCGTTACAGCTTTCAATATCTTTTATAACATTTTCTGTAATGATAACTGAAGAAGAGAACTTCTCTCCACCATGTACCATACGATGTCCTACTGCATGTATCTCATCAAGTGAGCTTATTACACCTCTCTCTTTATCTACAAGAAGTTCAAGAACTTTTTTGATTGCAATTCCATGCTCCGGAAGGTCTGTTTCCGTAACAAACTTCTCACCGTGAGCCTTATATGTAATCATTCCGTCAAGACCTATTCTTTCGCAGTTTCCTGATGCACTTACCTGCTCTGTATCTGAATCAATAAGCTGAAATTTAAGTGATGAACTTCCACAATTTACTACTAAAATATTCATTGTCTGTTTCCTCCATATAATGATTTACTTTTGTTTTCCATAAAAGAATAACGCCACTGTACCGGGACCTGAATGTGATGCTATGACAGGGTCAAGCATCCTTACCACAACTTCCCCGACATTAAAGGCTTCCTTGACTTTGCCGGCAACATACTCAGCATCTTCGAGGCAGTCACCATGACTTATATACACAGACTGACCGTCAGGCTCTACTACACTCTCTTTCATATGTTTAACCAATGCATCAAGTGATTTTTTCCTTCCTCTGGCATTTTCCATTGGAATGAGATGTCCGTTGTCATCAACATGTAAAACCGGTTTTATACTAAGTGCAGTGCCCACAATGGCAGTGGTTGCCGAAACCCTGCCTCCACGCTTCAAGAAAAATAAATCATCAACAGTGAACCAATGACAGATATTGTTTCTGTGATTAACTACCCAATCGGCATTCTCAGAAACAGACATGCCACTTTCTCTGTTGTCAATAACATATTTTACCAGAAGACCTTCACCTAGAGCCGCTGCCAGAGAATCAACTGCATAAAGTTTTCTCTCAGGATATTTTTGTGACAATGAATCAGTTACAAGTGATACTGCCTGAAAAGTTCCGCTAAGACCTGAAGAAAATCCTATATAAATATAATCTTTTCCTTCTTTTACAATGTTTTCAAGCAAATCCATGGCATCCCCAACCGTAACCAAGGATGTCGTAATCTCCTTCTTCTGACGCATCATAGAATAAAATGGTGCCATGTCAGTTTTTTCACCTTTGATGTATCCCTTGTGTTCCTCGCCGTCAATATAATAGTTCAATGATAAAATCTCCAGTTCATATTTTTCTATCATATCCTCAGGCAGATTTGCTGTTGAGTCTGTTACTATAACATAGTCGTACGCCATCACATATTACCTCCATATCCCCATCTCAGGCAGCATAAATTCAGTAAAAAACTGATATATGCGCTTTTTTAACCGATTTTATAACAATGAAATATTACTGCCTGCAGCTTTGCAGACAGCAATATCAGAACAACTATGTTTTAGTATAATGTAATTCAGACTGAATGGCAAGTGTATATTATTATAGAATCTTATATTTATGCCATACATGCGTTTGTAAGAATTTCATTTAATGCAGTTCCACTGCTTGTATGACATCTTACTATATCTGCATTGCACTTCTCCGCCTCAGTTATGGCACATTTAACCATTTTATGCGAAACTGTATTTGTAAAAAGAATCAGTAAATCAGGACTTCCAATCTGTTCACTAAGTCTTGCTGACATCTGGGTAAAAACTTTTGCTTTACAATTATGCTCCTTACAGATTTTCTTGTATCTACAGACCATTCGGTCGTGTCCTCCAACTATAACTACGCTCATATCTTCCTCTTTTCCGCACATTTATCTGTGCTTTTTATTTGATAAATATACGGCTGCCTTTAAAATAATCAAAATGTTTTGTCCTGCATTTTCATTCTGCCGGCAGCCGGTATCTAAAGGTATTGTCTTTTAATACGGATTCCTCTGTTTACCTGTATTTTTAAGACCACCTTTCTAAGTAACCTCTCTACATCCCAGCTAACTGTTTTCCGAGACTTTCACACTCACTTATCACATCATCATCAGGTGTCTCCTGACAGATAAGTCCTTCTCCGTTTATCACTGTTGCTCCGGCACCTGTCATACGCTCTTCCCAGTCACGCATCCATTGACCATCTCCCCAGCCGTATGAACCAAACAAAGCAATTTTTTTGCCCTTTACCTTTCTCTCAAGTTCTGTAACAAAAGGCTCCATCTCGCTCTCTTCAAGAACTTCTGCTCCCATAGCAGGACAACCAAGTGCAAAAACCTCTTCCCCATCCAGATCACTTACCTGGCAACTACTAACATTTACAACTTCTGCCTGCGCTCCGCCATCAGTGATTCCTCTCCCGATTGCTTCCGCCATGGCAAGCGTATTTCCTGACTGTGACCAATATACAACATTAATTTTACCCATGATGATAATTCTCCTTTCAAAGTGAAATGTTTTGGTTAGTCATCTCTAACCTCGGTTTTATGATATAGAAATTCTATGACAAAGTCAACAAAGTAAATGACACCTTTTTCTCAATATCATTCTTATTGAGAAAAAGGTGTCATTTACTTAAATTATATATATTTTTGTTGTTAGTCAGCCCGATTTTTCTTAATATACGCTAAAATCAATCAAGAAAACTTTCCATGCTCTTTAAACTTATTGCAAGTGTTGAAGCATTATGTAAAAGTGCTGATGTTGTTGGCGCAAGTATTCCTGCCACACCACACAATATCAATCCTGAATTAAATCCGACTATAGTTCTATAGTTCTTCTTAATTCTCTTCATAAGTGCATCGCTCAGCATTTTGAGTGTTACTATCTGGTACAAGTCATCCGAGCCAACTGTTATGTCAGCTATCTCCCTTGCTATTTCTGCTCCGTCACTTATTGCAATTCCGACATTTGCCGCTGAGAGAGCCGGTGAATCATTTATTCCGTCACCTATCATAATTACTTTTCTTCCTTCTTTTCTCTCCTTTTCAACAAATGCGGCTTTGTCTGCCGGAAGTACTTCTGAATAATAAACATCTACTCCGACTTTCTCTGCTATGTTTTTTGCAATCCTGTCACTGTCACCCGTCATCATTACAACCTTGCTTATCCCTGATTTTCTCAAGGAATTTATAACAGCTTCTGCCTCATCCCTAAGAGGATCTTCAATAAGAATAACGGCTGCGAGTTTACCCTGAATCGCAAGATAAAGGCGTGAATACTCTTCCGGAAGGTTATCAAACTTTTCTTTCATATCATCTGACACGATGCAATTCTCATCTTCAAATACAAAGTGATAACTTCCTATAACAGCTTTTCTGTCATCTATATAACTTGAAATTCCGTGAGCTACAATATAATCAACTTTAGAATGCATTTCTTCATGTTCAAGTGACTTATTTTTGGCAGCTTCAACTACTGCTTTCGCCATTGAATGAGGGAAATGTTCTTCCAGACATGCAGCAATCCTTAATAATTCAGCAGGTGCTTCATCACAGAATGATACAACATCCACAACTGTAGGTTTTGCTTTAGTAAGAGTACCTGTTTTATCAAAGACTATTGTATCAGCCTCTGAAACTGCTTCAAGGAACTTTCCTCCCTTAACTGTTACATTATGAAGACTTGCCTCTCTTATTGCAGATAAGACAGTTATCGGCATTGCAAGTTTAAGAGCACACGAAAAATCTACCATAAGTACAGACAACGCTTTTGTAGTATTTCTTGTAAGAAGATATGTAATTGCCGTTCCTGCAAGAGTATACGGAACAAGCTTATCTGCGATATGACTTGCCTTACTTTCACTGGCCGACTTAAGCTTCTCAGTTTCCTCTATCATTTTTACTATTTTTTCATATTGACTTGAGCCTCCGACTTTCTTAACTCTGATAGTTATCTCGCCTTCTTCAACAACTGTTCCGGCATAAACATAGTTGTCTTTAACTCTTCTAACAGGCATTGATTCTCCTGTTATCGAAGCCTGATTAACCATAGCCTCACCGTCATATACTTCACCATCAAAAGGAATGATATTTCCCATGTGAACAACTACACAGTCGCCCTCTTTTATGTCATTTGAAGAAACCAAAACTTCTTTATTGTCGCAAAGCATCCAGACACTTCCCGTATTAAGTGACATTGTTCTTGCAAGGTCATCAACAGATTTTTTATGTGTCCATTCTTCTAAAAGCTCACCTATTCCCAGAAGGAACATTATCGAATCTGCCGTCTTTATATCATTTCTAAGAACTGATACACCTATAGCAGTAGCATCAAGAACTGATACTTCTATCTTTCCTTTAAGTAAAGTCTTTAAACCTTTGTAAATATATTTTAATGACATTGCCGTTGTATAGACTGCCCTTACCGGATAAGGAAGTAATATTTTTCTAGCATATCTGTAAACGACTTTTTCTACCATTTTTCGCTGATATGTATTATTAAGACCTCGTCCCGATGTTTCTAATACTGCTGCCGGCACATCAACATTTTCATAAGCAAATTTCTTTAATGCCTCTATTATATTTTCTCTGTCACCGACAAAATATATTGTAGCATCACATGTTCTTTCAAATACTTTCGCATTTGTAACATATCTGTTATTCGTAAGATAATACAATAATGTATCTGCCTGCTCAAAGGACATTCTGTTTTGATGTAAATGAATTCTTATTCTACCTTTTATTTCATGCTTAATAGAAAATTTCATTTTTTGCCCCCATTTCCGTATTGCTGTTTTAACTTTAATTAGTATAGTCTTACTGCCATATATCCAAAACAAGACACCTGAAAAATCAGATGTCTTGTATAAATATATGTCAGATTATTATTTATTGATAAACTTTGTACAACTATATAAAAATATTTATATGTTGTCTGTTTTATCAATTACTCTGCGTCTGCTGCTGCCTCTGCATCAGCGTCTTCGATTTCATCTTCTTCGTCGAAATCGTCAAAATCATCATCAAAGCTCTCTTTTTTCGCAGCTCTTTCTTCATTGATCTCAACAGCTTCTGCATAGATATCTTCTGCATTTTCCTGAACTGTTGATACAACATTCATAACACAATCTTTAGCACGAAGAACTGCTGCTGTGCAATTTGAATATACATTCTTTGCATCATCACTTGAAAGAATCTTGATTCCTGCTGTACCAAATGCAACACCTGCTGCAAATAAACCTGTCTTTTTCCAATTAATAGCTTTTAAACAATCTAACATAATAAATTCCTCCTTAATTTTGCCTTTTGTGACATTATATAACAAGAGACACGGTACGGCATAACTAATTTTTACTTATTGATAAATTTTAATCAAAAAGAGCCTGAATAGGCTCTTCTTGAAATCGTTTCTCAATATTTATTTAGTTTTTTAATGAGTTTTTGTCTTATTTTTACTTCAAATAATTTATTCTGGTGTTTGCAATTATTAGCCGACATGTCTTTCAAATTTCTTAAAATCAAGAATCTTTTCAATCTCCTCCAAAGCATCGTCAGGGAGCTTAAAATCTGTTGCCGCAAGATTATTTTCTAACTGTGACGGTTTGCTTGCACCCGTAATAACACTTGATATGATATCTTTTCTGAGTATCCAGCTAAGTGCAAGAACTGACATATTTGTGCCAAGCTCTT
Organism: uncultured Lachnospiraceae bacterium; assembly: GCA_934320845.1. GTDB lineage: Bacteria > Bacillota > Clostridia > Lachnospirales > Lachnospiraceae > Butyribacter. Next base: position 62,496 of record CAKRFU010000008.1, on the reverse strand, counting down.
CGGCTATTTTTGAAAGTTTTTCAACTTTATCAAGATTTTCATCCGTAAGCAGGTTATTTATCTGTTTATCCGCCTGATGAGTAGCTCTTGAACCCTCCGGATATGGTTCACCTTTCTTATATTTTCCTGTCAAAAGTCCCTGAGAAAGCGGTGAAAACGGAGTGATTCCAATGCCATACTTCTCACATACTGACATTATCTCATGCTCTATATATCTATCCATCATATTGTACTGCGGCTGTACGACTGTCATAGGATACAGATTATATCTGTCAATTATACGCTGTGCTTCTTCAAGTCTTGCAGCACCCCACTCCTCGCTTACACCATAATAAAGAATCTTTCCCTTTGAAACAAGGTCACTCAACGCTCTGAGAGTTTCCTCCATAGGCGTTGTATTATCAAATCTGTGACAGTAATACAAATCTATGTAATCCATATTCAAATTTGAAAGAGAACGGTCAGCATTTTCAAAAATATGTTTTCTTGATAATCCCCAGTCATTTGCACCACTGCCTGTCGGGAAAAATACTTTGCTTGAAACTACATAACTATGTCTCGGATATTCATTTAATATTTTCCCTAAAAATTTCTCCGCTTCTCCTCCACTATACGCATCTGCACAATCGAAAAAGTTTACACCCCTTTCATATGCCAGTTTTATTGTATCTCTTGCAATATCAACTTTTTCATCACCTGCAAGGTCAGTCATCCAGCTTCCGACAGCAATCTCACTAACTTTAAGACCTGATTTTCCAACATTTCTATAATTCATAAAAAACCTCCTGTTATAAATTATGAATTTAAAAATCATTACTATATTATTTAATTATTTGTTACTGTTTTGTTTAATACGCAAAACAGTAACAGAGTATTTAGGAACCGTATAATTAAATTTATCCTTTATTCCGCTTATCTTATCACTCTTTAATGTAACAACTTCTTCTTTTCCGAGAATATTGTCATCTATCTCGCTATTTCCTGCCACAACATCAACATCTGCCTCGTCAGATATTTCTCCTGCATTTTCAATATCAACAGCAAATGTTTTGTCTGCACCTGTTACATTTACAAGTTTTACAATGATATCATCTGTCTTGTCTGTACTTACAACCTGATAACTTTCACTTCCCTCTGTCTCAGGTATAGTATAGTCTACATAGAGTAATCCATCAAGATAACATTTAACATTTCTGTCATTCACTTCTATCTTTATATTATATTTCACATCATCAGCTATAGTACAGTTGGTAACAGTCCCTGCAAGCTGTCCGGATTTTGAACCGCCTGACACTTTCTGTAAACATGATACAGTATTGTTCCATCCGCCAATATTCCAGAAATAGTTTTCATTTTTGTCACCGACTGAAAACGGAATCATAAAACCTTCCTGACCTGAAATCTTTGTAGCTTCAACAGTATATGTATAATTCTTCCATGAACTGTTTCCAAAATATGCAACACTTCCCTGATTTCCATATGTAACTGTATTTGTCACATCCGATGACTGGACAAGCTTTCCGTTTTTCACTGACCATACACCATCTGTAGCCTGCTCCCAGTATTTTGAAAAGTTTGCCGCTTTTGTAAATGTCTCTTTTCCTAAAATCTTTCCTGTATCTTTTGATACTACCTTTACATTATCAAATTTGGCTGCCGTGTTCCATGTACCTACACCAACTTTTCCACCGAGTGGTTTTGATGTCACCGTTGCCCCTGTCATATCTGACTTCAACAGAGTAGTTCCTGCATTTTTTGCAAATATCTTTTGTACATAATAGTTAACTGAACTTGTAACCGTATTATTATTGAACCATATAAGGTCAGGTGACCAGTGAAGCGCCGTGAGATTTCCAAACAACGGTGCATATGCCGCCATCTTAACTATATCTCCGTTTCTCTCAAGTCCCGTCATATACGCTGCTTCGGAAAGTGCCGCCTTCCATGTATTTGACTGTGCCGCATATTCTCCGAGAAATACATTCATTCCTCCGCCATATGTTGATGTAGTCATGTTTTCAGTATCCCTACTGTAATTTTTTTCGTCATAATAATCAGTATGCGTTAAAAACCAGCTTGGCTCATTGTAATAATGATGATCAATAGCACCTGCAAAATCATTTATCGTCTTGTCAGGATGTGCTTTAAGCCATTTTGCAGCTTCATTATACGCCTGCATATAAATATCTTTTCCACTGTCTCCATCATCGACACCTGCCGTAAACATAAGTTCTATATTCCCATAAAGTGCCGGATTTGTTTTCTTTGCATCATTGAATGCATCTACAAACGCTTCGTAATGTTTAAAGAAATCGTCGCCCCACTGTTCATTTCCGATACCGACATATTTAAGTTCAAATGGTTTCTCGTGTCCCATAGCAATTCTTATCTTGCCCCATTTTGTAGTTTTATCTCCACGACAGAACTCAACAAGGTCAAGTGCATCCTGAATATACTGCTGAAATTCAACCGAATCTAAATCCGGTCCATTTCCATTTGACTGTCCCATACAACATTTTCCACAATTGATAACAGGAACACCGACCGCTCCTATATCCTCAGCAAGCTGGAAATACTCATAAAATCCAAGACCATATGTCATAAATGATGGATTCTGGTCATTGGTTGCCCACTCATCAGTCCATATATTCTGTCCCTGCTTTCTTGCTGCAACATCACCGTATGTACCGTTAAATACAAACGGCTGTCCGCTTGAGTCCGCACCGATGGAATCTTTCCAGTTATACCTAGTCTCAATAGTTGCACCCTCAACTACACATCCTCCCGGAAATCTCAAAAATCCCGGATGGAGTTCTTCAAGTTTCTCAGCCAGATCCTTTCTAAGACCATTCTTTCTTCCCTTATATGTATCATGTGGGAACAGTGACACCATATCCACCGCAATCTTTCCTTTAGGAATTGTAACCTGTAATTTCACATTTTTGTTTGATGTGACATTTGAATCAAGTTTAAGTTCGTATTTTTTCCAGTCACTTGTCACCTTTTCGATAGTACCACTGCCGGCTACAGCTTTGCCATTCATGATTTTTACATTTAAAGGTCCTGTGTAGCCGTCAATTCCTTTTGCATAAACAGAAAAATCATATCCTGCATTCTCTTTTATTGACATTCCGTCAAGAAATCCCTTATTCGCAATACCGGCTTCTTCATCGGATTTGTTCTCAATAACCATATAATTTGGATTGTTTACATTAAGACAGCCTGTCTTATCATCCTTAACCACATTTGCAGTTACATCACCGACATTGTTCCAAGCATGTTTTTCATTGTCTGAGGCAAGTTTTGTAAATTCAAATGAGCGGTTCTGAACCATCTCAGCATACAAGCCTCCGTCAGCGGCAAAATTAATATCTTCTATAAATATTCCATATAATATATCACTTATATCATGTACTTTATCAGAAGCATCAACGCTCAATGAATAATTACTTTTTTCTTTACTATATTCACTGACTTTTCCTGCCTCTCCGTAAACTGCCGGTACAGGTGTAGCTGTAGGCTGTGCCTCTGCATCCGGTAACACATCTGTTGTGTCTTCAGGTTTTGAAACTTTCACTGTACATTTCAATGTTTTTTTGCTGACTTTTTGTGAATTTTTCGGAATATAACTTACATTTACCTCAATCTTCGTACTGCCGGCTTTTACAGCCTTTACAACACCCTTTGAAGTTACAGATGCAATTTTTTTATTTTTACTCTTAAATGTAACTTTTTTAAGTTTGCTTACATTTTTCACTGTGACTTTTATCTTTTTTTGTTTGCCTTTTACAAGTTTTAAGTTTGTTGCACTTAACTTTACAACAGCTACGCTGCTTTTCTTTGCCGCAGTACTCTCTATATACACACCTGGTACTGAAGACAAAATGAGTGCACCACTCATGCATAATGCCAAAATTTTCTTCTTACTTAATCTCATACACATCCTCTTTTCTTTTAAATTTGTATTGTTTCTCCAAAACAACATAACATTTGAACTTTTTAGTTATATTTTAACATTAAATACAATGCACGCATATTGTATTTTACCAAAATAAAAACAGTTTACGAGAGGAAGTTTTTTCGGCATTTTATACAACAACAGTGCATTTGTATTTAATTTTATAAGTATGATTATATAAACTTTTTATACGCAAGTCCATGATATTAGTTGTCATATATTTGATTTTTTTCGCTTTTTATTTTATAATAAAAAAGACGTTAAGTATTAAATTGTGACAACTTAATGTATACTTTCCAGATTTAATTTTTGTGTTTCGGAGGATAGGTTATGATTAAAATAAAATTAATAGGATATCATTTTCAAAATTGTCCGGGCTTTTGTGTGGAACGTCCAACAGGGTCCGGCGATTATTTATTATTATATCTGCGCAGGCCAACTGAAATAATGAAAGATGACCATTACATAAAAGTTCCCGAAAATACTTTTATCTTATACGAAAAGAATAAACCTCAGATTTACAGGCATATTAAATCAGAAAATTCTGATGACTGTTTTATAAATGACTGGATTCATTTTGACTTTGACAATTATGACCATTTTTTTGAAAAACTTGAAATTCCTTTTAATACGCCAATCACGCTTTCTACTCCAAAAATAATAACCGATATGATTGCCGATTTGTTTATAGAATATTTTAACGAAGGCGATCAACACGAATATATTATGAGCAGCAAAGCCGAAACTCTTTTTCATAAATTCAGCGATATTTACAGGACTACACTAAATTCCGGTTCTGCTTTTGACAAGTATTTTGACGAATTTTCAGAGTTAAGACAGCATATTTACAATTATGAATATGTCCCATCCGGTGCAGACGAAATTGCAGCTAAACTCGGACTAAGCACATCTTATTTTCAGCATACCTATAAAAAACTATTTGGAATATCAGTTCACCAGGACATTATAAAAGCAAGAATAGAACATTCTGCAAGACTTTTGCAAGGAAGCAACAGCTCTATCTCTGAAATTGCATCCACTTGCGGTTATGAAAACCTTGAACATTTTTCGAGACAATTCAAAAAAATAAAGGGAATTTCTCCACAGAAATTCAGAAAATAATAGTTTAGATAAAAAATAAAAAGAATGCAATCTTGCAAATACAAAACTGCATTCTTTTTATTTTTCTACTATTTAACTGCTATCCCCGACACTTTATAACCTGACGCTTCAACAGCCTCAATAAGTTTTTTATCAGGAATATTTTCACCCATTTTTACAATTGCTTCATGCTTTTTTAAATTTACCTTAGCATTGACATTAGGAATTGCATTAAGTTTGTTCTGAACTCTTATTCGACAGTTCTCACATTTCATTCCATCAATTTCAATGCGCTTTTCTCCGACTACATTTTGAAGTTTCTGAGGCTTATCCTCAAGCGTCTGATTTCCTCCTCCACAGCAGCCGCCTTCTCCTTTTGAATGTGCAATCGTACTTTTAAGTCCCACCACACAAATAACAATTATTATCGCTACTATTATAATATTAGCTATCATATACACCCACTACTTTCCGCACTGGCATGATTTTGCAATAACACTGCGCACATTTAAATCAGTCGGATAACCGCAGGCCGCAAGTCCTGCCTTTATAACCTGATGCCATTTTTTTGCTGACAACTCAACAACCGTATCATCATCAAACTCAATAGTGCAGGCATTTTCAACTTCGCACCCGGAACCGCAGGCTATCTTATACATGTTTTTTCTGCTGATAGCCCCGATTTCCTCGAGTTTGTTAACCATTCTATATACGGTGGCAGTGCCTATCCTGCCGTCCTGTTTTGCCGCCTTATAATATATCTCCTTGCAGCATGAGCAGTCTTCCTCCAATATAATGTCAAGTAACATAAGACGCTGCTTTGTTATACGGCATCCATCATCTTTAAGACGCTGTATCACCATATCTTTCTGCATTTTAGTACGCTGATAATTCTGTGATTCCTGTATCTTTCTCTTTTGTTCCATCACTGCCATCGCCATAGTATGATTCCCCACCTCTCATCTCTGTGTTGTTAACTGTCTATTTTTCTTTAAAAAAACCTATTACTATCTTTATCGCCAACACAAACATAATTGCAAGAACGATTAAGATAACTACATCAACCGGTTTAACTTCTAAATTAGTATGCATTGTAAAACTCCGCTCATTTAAAAATCACTTTACGTTAATTTTAAGCTTCTCCTGCTGCTGTCTTATATACTCTCTTCTTGTTTGGATCCGGACGGAAAAGGAAGTAAAGTATTACTGCTGCTACGATAAATGCTGCTACTGTTGCAGGTCCGAATGCTACTGAACCTGTGATAAGTCCACCAATCTGATATACCATAAGTGCTACGCAATATGCTAATACATTCTGGAATATAAGTGCAAATACTACAAATTTCTTTGATTTCATCTCTCTTGCCATTGTTGAGATAGCTGCAAGACAAGGTGAATCGAAAAGGTTGAACATAAGGAATGATACTGCTGCGATTCCTGTTGGGAAGAACTGTGCAAACTGATCATGCATAGATGCTGCATATTCTTCTACTTCGCCAAGTCCGCTGAGTACACCCATTGTTGAAACGATACCCTCTTTTGCAACAAATCCTGAAAGTGATGATGCAACTGCCTGCCATGTTCCAAATCCGAGTGGTTTGAAAATCCAAGCGATAGCTCCACCGATTGAAGCAAGGAAACAATATTCTGTATCTACCATACCAAATGTTCCGTTCTGGATACCGAATGTTCCGAGGAACCACATAACTGCACAGCAAAGGAAGAGGATTGTTCCTGCTTTCTTAAGGAATGCCCATACTCTCTCCCATACATGAAGAAGCACACCTTTAAGTGAAGGAATATGGTACTGTGGAAGCTCCATAACGAATGGTGCCGGATCACCTGCAAAAAGTGATGTTTTCTTTAAGATAATGCAAGAAACGATAACTACGATAATACCTACGAAATACATAAGTGGTGCAAGCCACCAGCATCCATTTAATAAATATCCTGCGATAAGTGCAATAACAGGAAGTTTTGCACCACAAGGAATAAATGTTGTTGTCATGATTGTCATACGACGGTCTTTATCATTTTCAATTGTACGTGTTGCCATAATTCCCGGAACACCGCATCCTGAACCGATAAGGAATGGAATGAAACTCTTTCCTGAAAGACCAAACTTACGGAAAATTCTATCCATAATGAATGCGATTCTTGCCATGTATCCGCAATCCTCAAGAAGTGAGAGGAAGAAGAATACAATAGCCATCTGAGGTGCGAATCCGATAGGAGCACCAAGACCTCCGATAATACCGTTAACTACAAGTGATACAAGCCAGTCCGCTGCACCGACATTTTCCAAAAATCCCTGTACTGCCGGCTGAATCCACTCACCTACAAGTGTATCATTTGTCCAGTCTGTGACAATTCCACCAAGTGATGATACTGCTATGTAATAAACTACAAACATAATTGCTGCAAATATAGGAAGTGCAAGTATTCTGTTTGTAACAATCTTATCAATCTTATCTGATGTTGTGAGCTTTCCTGCTGATTTCTTCTTAATACAATCCTTAATGATAGATGTGATAAATGTATATCTCTCATTTGTGATGATACTCTCTGTATCGTCATCAAGCTCATCTTCAACATTTTTGTTGATTTCAGCAATCTCTTTAAGAACATTGCCTGAAAGATTTAACTTCTCTGCAACTTTCTCATCATTTTCAAAAAGCTTGATTGCAAACCAGCGTTTCTGAGACTCATCCACTGAACCAAGTGCAATGCTCTCAATATCTTTAAGTGCATCTTCCACCTTATCTTCAAAAGAATGCTTAGGAGCAGCCACTTTCTTACCTGCAAGTTTAACTGCCTGCTCAGCTGCCTCAACGATTCCCTCACCTTTAAGTGCTGAAATTTCAACAACTTCACAACCTGTTTCCTCTGCAAGTTTCTTAATATTTATCTGGTCGCCATTCTTACGGACAACGTCCATCATGTTTACAGCTATTAAAACGGGAATTCCGATTTCTGTAAGCTGTGTTGTAAGATAAAGGTTTCTTTCAAGGTTTGTTCCATCGATGATGTTCAAGATAACTTCAGGCTTCTCATCAATAAGATAATTTCTTGAAACAACCTCCTCAAGAGTATATGGGGATAATGAATAAATACCAGGAAGATCGACTACTGTCACATCTTTATTTCCCTTTAATCTTCCCTCTTTCTTTTCCACTGTAACACCAGGCCAGTTACCTACATACTGGTTTGAACCTGTCAGTGCATTAAACAATGTTGTTTTTCCGCAGTTAGGATTACCTGCTAATGCAATTTTAATTGACATTTTTTCTCTCCAATCCGCACATATGATTTTATATGTATAATCCATCAACCATATATGTGCCAAAATTATTTACTACTACATTTAGTTTTGACTGCCTACACTAAATTTGTATTTACTTGCTACAATTAGTATAAGCTAACCCATGACCAAAAAAAATTTGAGCCTTAAAACTACTCAACTTCAATCATTTCTGCATCTGCTTTTCTAAGTGAAAGCTCATAACCTCTTACTGTCACTTCGATAGGATCACCAAGTGGTGCGACTTTTCTTACAAGAACATCTGTACCTTTGGTAATTCCCATGTCCATGATGCGTCTCTTTACCGCTCCTACTCCTGTAAGTTTTGTAACTTTTACAGTTTCGCCACATTTAACTTCCTTCAATGTTTTCATCATTTTCCCCTTTCTAGACCATGATCTTATTTGCCATATCTTTACCGATGGCAACTCTGGCATCCTTGACATTTACTATCATATTTCCACCAATCTGCGAAATAACAGTAACTGTTCCACCCACAACAAAACCAAGGTTTTCTAAAAATCTGCGTGTTTCTTCTTTACCGCCTATTTTTTTTATTACGCTAGGCTGTCCTTCAGCTATCATTGATAATGGCATCATATCATCCTCTTTCTTAATCTCTTTTGTTGATTATCATTTATCCATGCGTTAGTATAATCTAATCGAGAATAGTTGTCAATAACATTATTGAGAAAAATTTATCAACAATGAACAAATTCAGGTTCAGGCGCTTTTTCTATGCCCAAACCTGAATCCACAAAATATATTATGATCAAGCCACCAGATAGCAATTTGTATGTAAATATACATTGCTATCTGCTTTTGACCCTTGCATCATATTATAAGCTTTCTAAAATTTTTCCATCACACGAAATCGTCACAACCTGCCACGGAATCATCTTACCGCTGTTCTTTAAGGCATTTACAACTGCATTCTGCAGTCCTCCGCAGCACGGAACCTCCATACGGACTATTTTCACACTCTTTATGTCGTTATTCTTAATTATCTCAGTAAGTTTTTCACTGTAATCAATATCATCAAGTTTAGGACATCCGACAAGCGTAATGTGATTTTTGATAAAATCCTCATGAAAATTTGCATAGGCATATGCCGTACAATCTGCTGCCACCAAAAGATTGGCTCCATCAAAATATGGTGCCGATGTTGGAACAAGTTTTATCTGAACAGGCCACTGATTTAATCTGCTTACAGGTTTTTTACTGCCATTTTCTGCATTATTATACTCATTTTCTTTAACATCTTCCGTCTGTGCATGCTGTAGACTTCTTGCCATGCTTCCTGGACAGACATGAACAGGTGCACCATTCTTTTTGGCGTTCTCAGCCATTTTTTTTGCGGCAATCCTAGCCTTGACAGCCGCCTCATCATATTCATTTGCCTCACGTTCTATTATTTTGATTGCATCCATCGGACAGGCTGGCAGACAATCTCCAAGACCATCACAGTAATCATCTTTAATAAGCCTTGCCTTTCCGTCAACCATGGCAATCGCATCCTCGTGGCATGCATTGGCACATGCACCACAACCGTTGCATTTTTCTTCATCTATATGAACTATCTTGCGTATCATTTTATTCTTCCTTTCTAAAATACAAACAATGTCTCACTTACCGCATCATTTTGTACAAGTGTTTTGCTCACAACCTGTCCGTCTGCATAGGAAATCTCATCCTTAAGTGTAAGTACCTTTGATTTTTCAATGTTTTTCATAAGCTCTGCCATAATTTTATTCCTCCAATTTTTTATTTTAAATTAAAATTTTTGATGTTCTCAGATTTTTATAAATATTCTTCAAGCTTTTCCTGCGACACAATAATTATCTTTCTGCCCTCAAGCCTGATTATGCCTTCCTTTTCCATATTTCCAAGTTCTCTTGAGAGAGACGGTCTTGTTACGTTGAGATAATCTGCAAGTTCCTCTCTTGAAGGATTTTTTGCTATCTCACCTGACGGTGTCTGATTTTCAATGAGATAAAGTGAAATTTTTTCCCTTATGCTTCCACAGCCAAGCAGTCTTACCTTGCCGCTTAGATTATACGCCTTCATTGCAAATATACCCATTAGATTTTTTCTTATCTTTTCCGCAACTAAAGCATTAGTATTATACGATATATTTTCAAAAAAATCACTCGAAATACTTAGTATCAACGACTCTTCGCCAGCCTGTGCCGACATGTCATACTTGCTTTTCCCCATAAACATATAAACTTCCGCAAACATGTCTCCGGGATTTTCAATGGTTGTTATCAAAATCTTCTTCCCCGAAAAAGTCAGTTTTGAAACTTCGACATAGCCGTGTACCATCACATAAAGCCTTTCAGGTACGTCACCCTCTTCAAATACAAAACTTCCTTTCTCGTATTTTTTTATCTCTGTACTATTTTCTTCTAATAAACAAAGAAGTTCATCCTGCGTAAATCCTTTGCAAAGTGCGGATTTACTCAAAGCCTGTATTATCTTGCCATTCTCATCTTTATCCATATATCTGCCTCTTATATCCGTCTCCTATTTGAGGAATTTTTTCAAATCTTCCTCCGGTGAACCTATAGGTGAAATTCCAAAATTTTCAACAAGAATATCAAGCACACCCTGCGATACAAATGCCGGAAGTGTTGGTCCTAAATGTATATTCTTTATTCCGAGATGAAGAAGTGTAAGTAAAATACACACCGCTTTCTGCTCATACCACGAAAGTACGATAGATAGCGGAAGTTCATTTACCGAACATTCAAACGCATCAGCAAGAGCTGTCGCAACTTTTATAGCACTGAAAGCATCATTGCACTGTCCCATATCCATAATTCTTGGAAGTCCTGCAATCTCACCTAAATCAATATCGTTAAATCTGTATTTTCCACATGCTAATGTAAGTATAACAGAATCTTTCGGAGTCTGCTTAACAAATTCTGTGTAATAATTTCTCCCCGTTCTTGCTCCATCGCATCCTCCCACAAGGAAGAAATGCTTTATATCTCCATTCTTGACAGCTTCAATAACTTTGTCAGCAACAGACAAGACAGTTCCATGTGCAAATCCGGTCATCACTTCATGACCACCGTTTATGCCAGTAAAACTTTTATCTTCATCGTAACCGCCCAATTCAAGTGCCTTTTCGATAACAGGTGTAAAATCTTTATCCACACCAACATGAACCATCTCAGGATATGATACCACTTCCGTTGTAAATACTCTGTCGGAATAGCTTTCTTTAACAGGCATAAGGCAGTTTGTTGTAAATAATACCGGTGCCGGAATATTTTCAAATTCCTTCTGCTGATTTTGCCATGCAGTTCCAAAATTCCCTTTAAGATGTGGGTATTTTTTTAGTTCAGGATATGCATGTGCCGGAAGCATCTCACCATGCGTATAAATATTTATTCCCTTGTCTTTTGTCTGTTCCAAAAGTTGCTTTAAATCATAAAGATCATGACCTGTAATCACTATAAATGGTCCTTTTTCTACAGTAAGTGTAACTTTAACAGGTGTTGGCGTTCCATAAGTTTCAGTATTTGCTTTGTCGAGAAGTTCCATGCATTTAAGATTTATTTCGCCAACTTCCATAACAACAGAAAAAAGATCATCCTTATTTAAGTCATAGCCTAGTATGCACAATGCTTTTATAAAGAAATCATTCACCGTATTATCTCTATAGCCAAGTACATTTGCATGATATGCATATGCCGCTATACCCCTTATACCAAAAAGAATAAGTGATTTAAGTGAACGTATATCCTCCTGTTCATTCCAGATTTTTGTAACATCATAATCATCCGTGTTCCCACACTTTGCTGTACATACGCTACAATTTGGAACAACCTCATATTTCTTTTTTCTGACTTTTTCTGTAATTTTTCTGATAGTTTCATCATTAAAATTGACATTTGTTATTGTTGTAAACAGTCCTTCTACAATAATATCCGTAACACTCTCATCATGTGGATTACTTTCGCATGCTTTTGCAAGGCCTATCAATGCCCCGGTAAGTTCATCCTGAAGATTTGCTGTTTCTGCTGTTTTTCCACATACTCCTGCATTTCCTGTACACCCCGAACAGCCCGCTGTCTGTTCACATTGAAAACAAAACATTTTATTTTCCATATTTTTCCTTTCTTATATATATTGTAACACAAACTTTTATTTTTTCTTTCGACATTGACTATAATACAGTAATACCATAAAAAAATCCGTAACATATGTTACGAATTTCAAGAAAATTATTCAAAATCCCAAATATTTATTATCTCCTGCGGAATATATTTCTCAGTCAGCAGAAGATTTTCAAATTTTTCCCACATTTCACTTCCAAAATATGAAGCAAATGTCTGACCTATATTTCTATTCTGCTTTTCCTTTGTAACAGGAAGTTTATCAAATCCAATCTTTTCAGCTTTCTCATACATCCTGACATACGCTTCCTTAAACGGTTCTAACTGTGTTTCTTCCTTAAATATATGCTCTTTTCTTTTTTCCTTAAAAACCTCCGCCAAATTTTCATAAATACCTATCCCCTCATAATCCATATCACCAAAATAGAAAAATCTGTTTTTACTGTCCGCAAGATATTTTTCAGCAGTAAATTCAAAATCACGGAATGATGAAACCACCTTTTTTCCTGAACTAAATATCACCGTCCCAAATCTTTTACCAATTATCTCGTTCTTTCCCGTTTCCTGCATATATTTCCTGACAGTATAAAATGTGTCTTTGTTTTCAATAATAAGCACATTTTGAGGTGCAGTCCTGTCATATATATAACTCACAAACGGCTCAGGTGTCTCATAGACATTTAAGTCCGACACTTCAATTCCAAGATTTTTAAGTATTCTCTTACCCTGCCCTCTGCCCTCGTTCTTATTTTTTCCTCTGTTTTCATTTCCACCTCTTATAAATTTTTCATCGCACCAAATCTCAAAACTGCGTTCATTTACAGACTCGGCTTTTTTAAGTTTTTGCTTTTCGCTCTCATTTTTATAAAAATCACTTAATTTAAGTATGGCATCCCTGTCTTTTCTATACTGTTCAATATGTTTTTTATAATACTCCATATTAAGTCTGGTTGATAATTTAAAATTTATTTCACCATCAAATTCACCATTATATTTTTCTTCTTCAATCTGCCAATATACATTATAAAGCGGTGGATTCTTGCCATTTAAACCGCTGTTTTTTATAGGAACAAACTCACCCGTTTTTGATTTTTCAGCTATGTAATCACACAAAATCTTATATGAATCAACCCCTGCCGTAAATTTCTCAAGTATTGATTTTTCTTTGCTTTTTAATATAATATTTTCTATTTTTTCTAAACTTATTTTGTGCTTCATACCTGTGTTTCCTTTCTCCAACAATATTAAACCGATATTTTTTGATTTCATACAATTATTAAATTTATCAAATCAATCAAATATTCGCAATCCGCTCTGCCACTTGCCTATAACACTTCTAGTACAACTAATAATTATTAATTGATACATTGAACAAACCTGCGCTTTCGATAGCACACTTCAAAAAATCTCGCTACAACCCGCTGTTATCATTAAAAATACTGCCATGCAGACTTCCCAATCTGTATGGCAGATATTTGTTACTGTTTATTCATTAACACTTACTTTTTGGCTATTGGTACATTTGATTGGATTTTAGTCTCAATTTCAATTCTAACAACTTATATACACATTCTTCATTTTAACATTTTTTTTATGTTTATCGTCGGAAGAATAACAGGCTTTATATTTGCTCCGGCTGTGTATGTAGATACAATAGCCCTAACATATGGATACAAAATTGATAAAGCATTTGAATAAAATACATTTATATCATACTCTAAATAATCTTTTGATAATTCAAATAGTCCTTCTAAACAAATACTCATAAAAAATGTACTTTCCTCTTTATCTCCAATTTCAACATTTAGTTTAACCAACATATTTTTTAATTCTGTATCAACCTCTTTATCCGAACTGACCTCTACATTCAATTCATTAGACTGCTTTTCTGTTTTATTTAAATAAAACTCAACTTTTGAAACCCTATAGTCTAAAAACCTAATCGCTCCTTGCTTATCTGACATATTATGCCGCTCCTATTCTATTCTCTGATAATCCAAATAACCCTAAATCATCTTGGTCTATATCATCTTCTACATTAAATTTCGTTTGCAATGTGAATTCATCAAATGCTTTTACATAACTGCTATCGCAAGCAAACTTAACTTTTCCAAAATCAATTTTTTTCTTATTAACATTGTATTGCTCAACAGTAAGATTGCTAAAATGTTCTTCAATTCTATTAAGTTCATCTCTTAAATCTATTCCATTTATCATGACAATCTTCCCTCCCTAAATTCTTAAAATCAATATTGATAATCTTGTTTTCATTACTTTCCCTAATATCTATATATTTTTCTTCATCAATATTATTATTCAAATCAATTATATTTGTTATAATCTCTCTTTTTTTTACACATATCTGAAGCTGCTGTCTTTTTTCTGTCCTAAGACACGGATATGTAATTCTCTTTCCCATCGGAATACTCCAACGAACTAAGTCGTAATAATCTTTATATTTTAATATTTCAAAAAGATAATTAAAAACATCTCCTTCTCTTACATCGTGACCTTCAAGCTCTACTAATTTATCTTTAACAGTTTCAAATATTTTAAAATGCTCAGGATTAAAATTTGTAAACTCCCTTTCTTCATTTCTCTCTAATTCACATCCCAAAATTGTAAATTTACATAACAATTTTTCACTATCGGAATATTTATTTTTCTTTATATTAGAACGATGCATATCAAATATCCACTTATATGCATCTCTCTCATACTCAAAAAAATACCAGCCATCACCAAGCCATTGTTCTCTCTTATCCGAAACACTCTTTGGAAGCTCTTGCTCTTTAACAGCTTTTCCTCCCCTTTTTATCTCTGTACCATGATAATACACTATATTCTTCTCTTTCTTTTTATTTTTCAGTTGTTTTTTTTCATTAAAAATATACTAACATTCCTCTACGCAAAAGTCAAATACCACCATACAGACTAGAAAGTCCGTATGGCACATATTTGTTACTGTTTATTCACTCATTAACACTTGCTTTTTGTTTTTTTGCCAATGAGTAAGTTGATAGAATTTTATGCAATAAGTATCCCTGATTTTTTCAATCACTCTACTTAGTCTGCTCTAAAACTTCCTTAAGTGTTTTCGCTGAGTCCTTGAGTTTTTCTACTTCATCACTGCTCATGCTTATTGGAACCAAAGTTTCAACACCATCTTTGCCGACTATTGCCGGCATACTTAAAACGACATCATCAATTCCATATATACCATATATCATGCTTGAAACAGGTAGTATTGATTTTTCATCTCTTACTATAGCTTCACAAATTCTCTTTACAGCCATTCCTATACCATAATAGGTAGCTTTCTTCTTTTCAATTATCTCATATGCACTGTTTTTAACCTGCTCGGCTATTGCACGCATATTTTTATCATGATTTATATGACCTCTCATCTCGCAGAAATCGTCAACCGCAATTCCCGAAACATTTGCGCTGCTCCATACTGCAATTTCACTGTCCCCATGTTCTCCTACTATAAATGCATGTACACTTCTGCTGTCAACAGATAGATGTTCCCCAAGACGATATTTAAGTCTTGCACTGTCAAGTACCGTTCCTGAACCTATAACCCTGTTCTCAGGGAAGCCGCTTGCTTTAAGCGCAACATTTGTAAGAATGTCGACCGGATTTGATACTATAAGTAAAATTCCCTGACAATCCTGCTTTTTAATCTCTCCTATTATTGATTTCATAATTGCAGTATTCTTTTTTACAAGGTCAAGTCTGGTTTCTCCCGGCTTTTGAGCTGCACCTGCTGTGATAACAATAATTGCAGCATCCGCGATATCACTGTAATCTCCTGCATATATATTCATAGGCTTTGCAAATGGAAGACCATGCTTTATATCAAGTGCTTCTCCCTCTGCTCTCGCTCTGTCCGCATCTATAAGAACCATCTCTGAAAAAAGACTGCTCTGCATCAATGTATACGCAGACGTAGAACCAACAAAACCACATCCGATTACTGCTACTTTTCTGATATTCACTTCTTTTATCATGATAAACCTCCTGTCATGCACACATATGTATGCATTTGCTTTTTTCTATTAGTATTTTCATTAAGCATAAATAAAATACTATATTTTTATCACCTGCATCATAGTAATACCACATTTTTCCTGTGATTTCTGTAACAAATGTTACTAATGATAAAAAATAACCATTTTAAAGAAAAAATACGCCGTAAATATTTTTTTATCATATCTTTTTCTTACAAATATCTTCCAACACACACCTTTCACAATGTGGCGTTGTCCTCGCCGTACAAATTTCACGCCCATGCCATACGAGCCTGTGACAAAAATCACTCCCTTCCTCTCCCGGTATTATCTTCCACAATTCCATTTCAACCTTTTTCGGGTCTTTTATTCCATCAACAAGTCCCATCCTGTTTACAAGACGTATACAATGTGTGTCAGTTACTATAGCAGGTTTCTTAAATACATCACCCATTATAAGATTCGCACTCTTTCTTCCAACTCCCGGAAGTTTTAAAAGCTCATTAAAATCATCAGGAACTTTACAATCATACTCATCACGCAGCATTTTCATGCATGCACTTATATCTCTCGCTTTACTCTTTCCAAGACCACATGGTCTTACTATATCTTCAATATCTGAAACTTCCGCATCCGCAAGTGCCTCTACGCTTGGATATTTTTCAAAAAGCCCCTTTACAACCACATTTACCCTTGCATCCGTACATTGTGCAGCAAGTCTTACACTTACAAGCAATTTCCACGCCTCATTATAATCAAGTGTACAATCCGCATCAGGATACTCTTTTTTTAATCTGTCTATTATCTCTAACGCACGCTGCTTCTTAGTCATTTGTTTTCCTCCGCTGTTACTGTTTTATATTAGAATATCTCAATTTTAGATAAGTATAATTCATTGAAAAATTACAGTCAACCGCATAATATATATTTAGATTTTCAAAACCAAATCTTGAATCCTGCTAATAATAATGTTAATATACTAATGCCACGGATTGCTTCATTATACTTATATTACATTCAGACAGAGTTTCAAAATTTGAAGCTCTTTTAAATTGCTTTTTAGGAGGTTTTATAATGACAAAAGATATGACTGAAGGAAACATATGGAAACATCTTTTTAGTTTTGCCATCCCACTGCTTCTTGGCAATCTTTTTCAACAGACATATAATATGATAGATACCGCAATTGTCGGACAATATCTCGGAGAAGAAAAACTTGCCAGTGTAGGAGCATCTTCAAGCGTTCAGTTTCTCGTGCTCGGTTTCTGTATGGGAATCTGCTGTGGTTTTGCAATTCCGGTATCCCAACATTTTGGTGCAAAAAATATTCAGAAAATGAAAGAAGCCATTTTTCATGCAGGCTTTCTCTCAATACTTTTCGCAGCGATTATAACAACTGCCTGTGCTATTCTTTGTCCAAACATATTACATATTCTGTGTACTCCTGAAAATATTTTTGCCGATGCATATTCGTATCTTTTCATTATATTTTTAGGAATACCCTTCACAATTTTATATAATCTCTTATCAGGACTGTTAAGAGCTGTCGGTGACAGTAAAACACCATTTCTTTTTCTTGTTTTCTCAAGTATTTTAAATATAATACTTGACCTTACATTTATCATTGTATTTAAACTCGGTGTATCAGGTGCGGCACTCGCAACAATTATGTCACAGGGTGTAAGCGGACTTCTCTGCCTGGTATATATAATAAAGAAGTTTCCTATCTTATGTATATCAAAAGAACACTGCCGCATAAAATCAGATACAACAAAACAGATGATAGTTATGGGGGTTCCGATGGGACTTCAATATTCCATCACCGCTATAGGCAGCATGGTTATGCAGTCTGCAAACAACGGTCTTGGAAGTACATATATCTCCGGATTTACGGCAGGTATGCGTATCAAACAGTTCCTTATGTGTCCTTTCGATGCGATTGCAACAGCAGCGTCTACATTCTGCAGCCAAAACTTTGGTGCTGGAAATCTGAAACGAATTAAAGATGGACTAAAAAAAGGTGTAACAATAGGTGTATGTTATGGAATTATTTCAGGATGCATACTCATACTTTTTGGAAGAACATTATCTTTATTGTTTATAAGCCGTAATGCAACAGCAGTTTTGGATGCCTCAGGCAAATATCTTGCATGTCTCGGATGTTTCTTCTGGGCACTTGGAATATTAAATGTCTGCCGAATGAGTGTGCAAGGACTTGGATATGCAGGCAGAGCCGTCTTTTCAGGTGCTGTTGAAATGATTGCACGTATATTTGTAAGTCTCGTGTTCGTACCAATCTTCAAATTTAATGCAATATGTTTTGCCGACCAGACCGCATGGATTTTTGCATGCCTGTATATTGTACCAACATGCCTTATATGTCTCAAAAAAATCGAAAAAAATCTTATGTGACTAAGTAAAAAACTTATTACCGATTACTGTTTACCATACGGCACGATAATCAACAATTTTTCCATCCTTCGTCAACCTTTTATTTTTAAAGGTTGACATTTCTTTTTGCTACCTATATAATAACACTTGTTACTGCTCTGATTTAATACTTTTCAAGCAGTACTCTAACCCACAAAAGAGCAAACTTTCTCTACAGTTTGCTCTATTTATTATTATTAAGACAAAAGAAAAGAGGCACATTATGGATTTAAAAAAACTTGCTGATGACATAATCAACGGAAAAAGGCTTACAAGAAAAGATGATTTGTCATTTTTTATCGACTGTGAACTTGATGCTCTTTTAGAGGGAGCTGATAAAATACGCGAATATTTCTGTGGTGATAAAGTTGACCTTTGTACGATAATCAACGGACGAAGCGGCAGATGCGGCGAAGATTGCAAATACTGTGCGCAGTCTGCTCACAATCACACAAACTGTGAAGTATATGACTTTCTTCCAAAAGAAAAAATTCTCGCCGAGGCTCTTGCAAACGAAAAAGAAGGTGTTGACCGCTTTGCTATCGTTACAGCAGGAAGAAGTCTTTCCGGCGAAGATTTTGAAAAAGCTATAGATGCATATGAAACAATGCACAAAGAATGCAAACTTGATTTATGTGCTTCTCTTGGCTTTCTCACTAAAGAACAGTTCCACAGACTCCATGAAGCTGGCGTTACAAGCTACCATGACAATATAGAAACATCACGAAGGAACTTTCCGAATATATGTACAACTCATACATATGATGAAAAAATTGCAACTATCAAAGCTGCTCAGGAAGAAGGCTTTTGTGTCTGTTCAGGAGGCATAATCGGTATGGGTGAGACTTGGGAAGACAGACTTGATATGGCAGTTTCACTTGCCGAATTAGGTATCATGTCTATTCCTATCAACGCTTTGATGCCAATCCCCGGCACACCGCTTGAAAATCTTGAACAGCTCTCAGAAAATGACATATTAAGAACAATTGCATTCTTCAGATATATAAATCCTGAAGCAAATGTCCGTCTTGCTGCCGGACGTGCACTTATCACAAATGATGGTGAAGCTGCATTCTCTGGTGGAGCAAGTGCAACAATTACAGGAAATATGCTCACAACATCTGGTTCTACCATAGAAAGTGACAAAAAACTGCTCTCAGGCATGGGAAGAGATGTTACACCTGAATACATGAAATAAAAGCATTTTAATTTTATATACATATAGACTTTTATCAAAATAGTAAAAAGTCTAATATCCAAAAAGTCACAAAAGACCGTATACCCTCTGTTTAAAAGGTATACGGTCTTTTTATAAAATTATTTAACTGTTTTATTTAACTTTTTAGTATGTATGAATATTAATACTCATCTTCATAGTAGTAATCGTCATCATCACCATAATCGTTATCGTCATCATAATCGCTGTCATCGTCGTAATCATCTTCACTTACAGTAGTAAATACAAGAGTTCCTACTTTTTCGCCCTTATATGAAATAGTAAGTGTAACTTTTCCTGCTTTTGAACCATTCTGTAAATCTAATCCTACAGCTTTAATATACTTAGAATTTGAATCCGTACGAACATCTGATATACTTCCGCTTACTATACTCTCGTCAGACGATTTTAAAGTAAAATCGCTTTCCGATACTTCTTCATCACCGTCATACAATGGTATATCTTTATCGAGCATTACTATCTGATAATATTCGTCACTGTCTGAATAAGAATTGTAATCTTTGACAACAATATTGTATGTTTTTTTAAATCCGTTTGCCTCTAATGTAATTGTTGCCTTTCCTGCTTTCACCGGAGTAACAAACATCTTTCCGATATATCCTTCATCTTCATCATAATACTCTGTTTTTTCAAACTCAGCTACTTTAACAACACTTGAATCAGAAGATGTAACTTTTATATCCTCAGTATAATTGTACGGTTTCTGATATACACTATATATCTTTGTATCATTAACACCAAGCGTTAATGTGCTGGTGCTTGAATCATACTCTTCATCATCTTCATCATAACTATCCAAATCTGTTGTTATAGCTTCTGCCGTTTTGACTGCATTAACTGTCAACGTGAAGCTTGCAAAAGGTTCTTCAATATACTTCTCATTATTGTAATCATAAGCATAAATACAAATATATCTTTTACCTTCAGCTAAACCTTTTAATCCACCGTTCCAATCTCCGTTAGAATCTTCAACAAATTGAATGATATCATCCTCTTCTGAATCTTCACCATTATCTTTTGAAGCCTCAAATTCATTCGGATCTAAAACTTTATCTTCATACGAACAAATAAGATAATACTTGCCAACATTCTGAAGATAATTGTCTACATAAAATATTTCATTCTTATACATCTGAGCATCCTTCTTTCCTGTATATGAAGGTGCACAAAGCTCAACTTTAATACTTCCTATTGTACGTGTCTTACCTTTATATGTCTCCTTGAAAGTAACATTTACCGTACCCTCACCATTTACCTCTTTTACAATACCATCTTCCGTCATAGGTAATTTCTTTGTATCTGATGAATACACTTTATATTTTGCCTTGTAATTTATATATGTAATGTACTCATAAACTTCTAAATAATATGGATTATCTTTATAAACCCCCGGCTGATTTGAAATCACTGTTCCTGTTTTGAAACTACTGTAAATTCCTGCTTTTTTTACAGTAACAGTAAATGTTCCAACATTTGTTTTCTTTTTGTTAAGTTTCTGTACAACACTAATCTTTGCTTTTCCGGCAGCTACACCTTTTATAACACCCTTATTACTTACTGTTGCAATCTTCTTATTCTTAGATGTGAACTGATAATAAGCTTTCTTAACCTTGCCTGTTAAACTTATTGTAATGCTTTCGTTTACGGCAATGTTTGCTTTCTTGCTTGACAATTTTGCCTTTGATGCCGCATCTGACGATGCTTCACCCAAAAATACACTTACTGCAAAAGCCATAAGTGCAACAACAAAAAACTTTTTGATAAATCTGTTCTGTTTCATTGTTTTTCCCCTGATAATCATAAAGCTGACTATCATTTTCTCTTTCCTGCTAATTTATAAATTTACAAAAACAGTTATTATTATAGTCAGCTTTATAAATATTGTCAACGGACTGCGTACATATCACAAACACTATTCACGCATCCGTTTATTTTGTTTGATACTCACTTCCGTCTGCATTATAAGCAGCATCACAGATTTCCACTTTGACAAAATCAACCCCCATAAAATAATTTGTCGTGATAAGCACAACCGGATAGGTCTTTAAAATTTCGCTGTTAAGGCTCAAACATTTTCCAATCCACGCTGTATCTGCCAAAATCGAATTGCCTGCTTCATCTTTCTTGGCAATGGTACGTTTTGCTACTGTGCCATCCACCTTGACATACTCTTTAAGTTCATCCCATTCTACCTGTTCAAAATCTCTCTCATAACGCCATGCTGCTCCATTATCAGATGAAAGAATTGCATCGTCAGAATACACAAGCTGTAAATCTGCCGACTGGCTATATTCATCATCATGCATTGTAATACGAATACAAGGCTCTTTTAATTTTGACCAGTCACTCATTTTGAAATGCGAATGCCACCATTCAGAGGATGCATGAGCAGTCAGGTTCAAATCATAGTTTGGATTTATCGTAATTGCCTTTGTATTAAAATAACCTCCGACTGTGTTGTTGTTGTACTGTCCCAAAAACTCCTGACCAAACATCTGACCTATTCCTTTTAAATCAACTGAATCAGAAGTCGTCGTGTTACGCATAAAATCACCATCCCATGTGGCTACGACAAGTGGATTTTGATTTTCTGTCACAGGATTTTCAGGTATTCCGGTAAGCGTCAAAAGCTTTTGTGCATCAGCACTAAGCTTGGGTTCTGCCCCGGTAACTTTTGAGATAACTTCGCCTATATCACTATAGACAAAATATGCATTTTTTCTGAGATTAGCTGTACCCGAGCGGTCTACATAAGTGCCCTCATCCCACATAACAGGCAGCATACCATATTGTTTACAGCTTTTGAAAAACTGTTCAAAATATGCAGGAATGCCATCTTTGTTTACGGAAACAACACCAAATTCTCCAAATATGACTCCATAACCTTTCTTAATGAACGCATCGTTTACCGCATCAAAATCTTCCTGCATAGCCGCATAATCTTCCTTACTGCCCCAAGTATCTTTATAATTTGATGTTCCCTTAGGTGTCTCATAACTTGACGATGCAGATTTGGCAATTCCCCATCCAAGCGGGTCATAATAATGAATTGACACAAAAAGACGGTTCTTTCCGTTTACAGACACATCTTTGGGCATCTCAAAAGAAAGTTTATCATCATTCTTTTTAACTTTATCAGAATACTTGTCTCCACAAGTCTGATGCAGATTAGTATCATAACCCGGAATCAATAACGTACGATAATAATTGTTTCCGTATGTACCGTCTGCATTTTTACCTGTGCCACGAACAATGTCAACAAATTTCTGATTAATCTTATTAGTCAATGCGTAAGTTTCTTCCACCGACAAAGTACCTGTCTGCTTACTTCCACCCTTCCAATCATCATTTAGTCGCTCTCCAAGTTCTTCATTTGCTCCCTCAAAAATCAAATGATCCGAATACTCTGCATATCTGTCGGCAATCTGTGTCCACATATCCTCATACTTTTTCCATGCCTGCTTACGCACATTCTGGTCATTATCGCCAAACATTCCCCACCAGCCGTTGTCCCAGTGAATATTTATAATTACATACATCTCATCATTTAAACAATAATTCATAACTGTCTCGACACGGTTCATATACGCTTCATTTATCTTATAATATGTACTTCCATCTTCCTGCTTCTCTTCCTTCATAAGATTTGACCATGCCACAGGTATACGGATTGTATTAATTCCATATGATTTAAGCCCATCCATAAGTCGTTGGCTGGATACAACGTTATCAGCATTTGTCTCATATCCTGTAACCCACTGTTCATCCGTAAGCTTCTTTTGTTCTTCCTCCGAAAGAGATGTACAGCTTTTTGCAAGTGTCTGTTCAAGAGAATTACCGATATTCCATCCTATTCCCATAACAGCAGTAATATCCTGTGCCGTGAGGTTTGTACGCATCATTCCGTTGTCCTGCGTCACAATTCCATTTTTCGACTTGTGCTCAGTTGTAAGATTTGTTGCTGTAAGATTTGATTTGTCAACTTCTTTTGCCACAACTTTCACTTTCGTCTGAATGGTTTTTGATGTATATTTTTTGGCACCTTTCGCCTGATACTTCACCTTGCAGACAATCTTAGCAGTGCCCGCCTTTATGCCTGTTACCGTACCATTTCGACTAATCTTTGCAATTTTGGTGTTTTTGCTGTTCCAAGTCATAGATTTAATCTTCTTGACATTTTTTCTTGTAATCCTGCCCTTAAGCGCAAGCGTTTTCCCCTCCTGCACGCTATAAGCAGCACTTGTAAAACTTACACCTGCCTTTTTTGCCGCTGCAGCTGCCTGTTGATTTTTTACAGCTCCTGAGGCTGCCCCTGTAATCATCATAACTAGAACTATAAAAATCGACAACATTTTTTTTAAACTTACTTTTTTCATACATTTCTTCTCCTCTCATTTTTAACTTCTCAGGTCATTTTGAAACCTCGACAAATGCTCATACGGAAGAATCTGTCTTCCTCGATAAAGACCACAGCCATCATTTATAAGACTGTTATTTACCGCCGCAAACATATTTACATCGAGTTTTGAAAGTTCAAGCTGCTGAAGTTTCATGCCTCTTTCATAAGCCTCATCAAAATAAATACATTCACCTTTGGGTATCATGTCCCTTCTTGCTCTTTCATGCTCCTGCTTTTTTTCATATCCCAAATGATTTGCCGGCCCTATCTCTGCATTGTCATCCATAGTTTTGGTTCTAAGCTGTACTTCCATAAAACAGCGTGCAATGTTATCAAAAAATGTAATGTGAAGTGACTGATACTCACTACTTTTGTCATCTGATATGTAATCTCTGTAATACGGTCTTACATCATCATTAAGAAGCTTTGCATGACTCACCGCTACACCTCTTGCCGGTTCTGCCGTAAAACCTCTTTCTTCCAAAAAACCAAGAAGAATATTTGCTATTTCATACAAAATTTTTATCTCTTGTTCATCCTTATCCTCGCCCTGTTTTAAATGACATTTAGGCATTGAAATAACAATTCTGTACGCTATTATATCCCTAAAACAGCTTAATTTGTTTTTGAGTTCCGAAACAGGCGGAAATTTCCTGTTTTTCATATAATAATCATAAATATACTCAACAATATAACCGTTGAACTTTTCCTCGGCACGAATCAAAGACTTTATACGGCCTTTAAATGTAAATGCAAGATACGGATACTCCTTTGCCATATACATATAAAAATCTCTTATCTTCTGTGACTGCGCCGTCAAAAATTCATTGTGTTCAAGAAGCTCCAAAATCTGCACAAGGAAATTGCAATGCATCATGTCTACTTCATTGCGCGTTTCCTTCGCTTCTTTTCTCAAATCTCCAATATATTTCTGTATTATACGAAAAACTGTATCTCCTGAATACAAATAATCATTTAATGTAATCATTTTATCCTCATTTCCACCTTATAAAAATCAGTACCACCTTGTCATTGGTAATTCGTTATTTACATCATTTGTAAATACAATCTGATGCAGGTCTATTATACCATTCATAAAGGTTGCGGCACAAGCACAAAGATAAAGTTCCCACATTCTTGCAAACTTTTCGTCAAACATCTCAACAACTTCTGCTCTGTGTTTTTGAAAATTTTCGTTCCAGCAAAGAAGTGTTCTGTTATAATGTCTCCTAAGGCTCTCAACATCAACCGTATAAAATCTCTGCTCTCCCGCAATCTGAATAATCTCTCTGAGACTCGGAATAACCCCACCCGGAAAGATATATTTTTTAACCCAAGCATCTCCCGGATATTCTTTCAACGCACTGATAAAATGCAAAACAAAAATTCCACCCGGTTTCAAAACACTCTTGACGCACTGCATAAATTCCTCATAGTTTCCTCTTCCGACGTGCTCTATCATTCCAACACTTACTACCCTGTCAAATTCCACATTAAGTTTAGGTAAATCCCTGTAATCAAGTAATTTTACCTCAAGCCTTTCTGAAAGTCCCTCATCTTTGATACGCTGTTCAAATTTTGCTTTCTGTTCTTTGCTAAGTGTTATTCCAACACCTTTTATCTTATATTTTTTTGCAGCTTCTATAAGAAGAAATCCCCAGCCGCATCCAATATCGCACAATGTCATATTTTCCGAAAGATTAAGCTTTTCTAATATTCTGTCAACTTTATTGCACTGTGCCTGATACAATGTATCATTATCATTTTTAAAATATCCACACGAATAACTCAACGTTTCATCAAGCCACATTTTATAAAAATCATTACCTATGTCATAATGTGAGGAAACTTCCTTTTTCTGATTTGCCTTTGATTTTGATGTAAATATAATATTCTTCAGCTTTTTCTTGTCCGTAGAGAATTTCCCCATCTGCCCCAAAAACATATTGAGAGCCGTATATAAATCGCCTTCTATCTCTATATCGCCATTCATATACGCCTCTCCTAAGGTAATTGATGTACTTGTAAGCATATCTGTCATTTTAGGTACCTTATTTATCCTTACGGTAAACACAGGCTCACCCTCTCCGATTATATGCTCTCCATCTTCCAAAATAATCCTGAAAGGGTTCTCATCAAACTTCTTCATAAATTTAATAAATTCATTTTCTACAAGCTTCATAACTTTTTCCTCCTATTGATTATTTTCAAAAAAAATTTTATCACTACAAATTTTTAGTTTCAAGGATTTTTTCTTATATGCCATATACATATTCGTTATATAATATATACTTTTTACATATATCCTATACTCTATTATACTTAATATAGATATATTTTATTTTTAAAGGAGGCTGTTACTATGTCAGAAAAAATAAACAGAATCAAAAAAATTCCAAAAGAGGAAGCCGTTGAACAAATTTTTGAAAAAATTTTATCCTCGCCTATCGCTTGTGAAAAATTAAGTGATGTTTTTTATGAACACATATCTATGGATAATCTTACAATTGATGAAAATTCACAGCGGTTTACCAACATACTTTTCTCTTCATATAAAACTGGAGACATTAGTGGTCTGTTACTAGAATTATGTCAAAGAAGTATGCTGGATTTGCTCCGTGAAGCCTACCTCATCCCAAAAAGATTTCATGGAAAAGCCGGAAAAAATCCTGCATTACTCACGGATACTGATGGTATGCTCCTAAAAAATATAAAATCTGATGTTTCACATCATGAATTTTCAAAATTTCAGGAAATACTGAAACATCACAACCTTCCACCACGTTCAAAACTTTTTCTTGCGGATGGCTATGATATTGAAAGAACCTATACTGATAATATGGAAATTGATGAAAAACTTGCCAATGGCAAACGAGGCATTCTTATATTATACGCACTTCCCGATACGGCTGCATTAGGTCTTAAAGAAGCAGAAGCGTATGCAATCATTTGGGATACCTTTCAGGAAATTCAAAGGTGTGCCCCTACAGCTATGGTCTACTATGGACAGGAAACAGGACTTAAAAATGAGCAAAAATATGATGAACTGGGTGTTTTACTTCCAATTCATCAATTTAAAAACCATATGCTCCATCACCTTGAATGCATTGATGGAATTGTACTTTCATGTCGTGAAAACATGTTTAAAAATTCATCATGTACAATACCTGAAAGTTTTATCAGTTAATACCCTTGCAAATATAAGTCCAAGTGGCAATGCAAGTATAATAAGCATAGCTGATGCGAACCATGATGCCGATGTTACAAGTGACATTATTCCAAGATTATAAACCGCACGATACAAATAAAGTCCAGGTACCATTATAACAATCGACGGTACCGTTATGGATATTCTCGGATATCCAACTTTATTTTTTAAAGCAGATGCCAAAATTCCGGCACAGAATGCTCCGATAAACGCTGCTGCTGCCGGAGGCATGCCTGCCAAATCAACAAGTTCAAGACGAAGTGTATTGGATATTGCTCCAATAACAGCCGCTGCTGCTGCAAGCACAACCGGACTGTTAAACATTATCGAAAATCCAAAGACACCGCAAAAACTCATTATCAATCTAAGAAAAAGATGCAACCCAACAGACATTTTGAACACCGGAAAATCAATCGGTTTAAGATTTAGCAGCAATGCCATTATCCATGCCGTAATCGTAGCAACAAGAATTATAACCAGTGCGTACACAAGTCTTTCAATTCCAGACCTCATGTCAAGTTTTGCCAAATCAATTCCACTTGTAATAAACGGAAATCCCGGAATTATAAAAAGCATTGAACAGATATATCCCGCCTGATGCTGAAGTGAAATATTAAAAAGTCCTTCTGCCGTTCTCAACATTCCCGTATAAACAAGACATGCTGCTGCCACAGATGAAACAATACAAAGAAATAAAGTAAAATGATGTTTTGCGAGTTTGCATCTCAAAAAATTGCCAACACCGGCTCCAAAAAAAGCCAAAAGCATTTCAACAGGGCCGCCGCCAAGTAAAAATGTAAAGGCACTACATGCCAATGCCGCTGCAAATCCAAGTGCAACAGGCGAATAAAGTCCGTGAAATTTCTCTATTTCATCAAGATGTGCATGAAGTTCTTCACCTGTCATTTTCTCACCATTTTTTTCAAAGTCAATTATAAAATGCTCGAGCCTGTTCAATTTTGAAGTATTTACCCCTGTATTTGTGAGGCATAATGACTGTGAAAAACAGTCATGACCGTCAAAGCAAGTATAATCAATCGACATAAGTCCAATATTGACTGTACATGTTATTCCAAGTTTCGTAGCTATTGTATTCATAGAACTTCTGACGCGCCATGCACCTGTTCCGCATGAAAGCAGCATAAGCCCTGTTCTTCCTATTATCGACGCTTTTTCTGTAAGACTTGCCTTTAAAATAGGTATTTTTCCCATACTTCCTGCATAGTCATGCCAATATATTTCCATATGATTTGATGGAATACTTTCCTTTGACATAAAATCACTTCCTCTTTTTTATGTAATTATTTAGTCATACCTTCTCAAAAATTGTTTTATTTCTTTTCATCAAGACTTATATAAACAACTTTATGTACACCGTCAGGTGCATTCTCTGACTCTACCCTGAATCCGTCAATTTTCCGCATCATCTGTGTCATATTGCTGAATTTATAATTTCTGGCATCAAATCCTGAAAATCTTTTTTTAAGTACATTACCGAGTGTCGCAAGATTTACTCTCTCACTGTCCAATGTTTCAATGTAAGAAGCTATATATGAAGAAATTTCTGACAACTCAGGAATGCTTATCTCACTCTCATCAATTTCTTCTTCGTCCTCATCACCCAAAAATTCCTCTTCATAAAGTTCTTTTCCTGATGTGTTTTTATTTTGTTTTTTATCGTTCTTTAGATCTTCAACACTATTATCGTCAGGCTTTGAAGTTTCCTCTTCCGTCTGATAAATAAGATTCAGTATCTTGAATTCATCACAAGCCTTTGCAAGTGCTTCTTTAGTCTTTGACTCACCCATTCCAATAACTATCTTTCCGGATTCTTTAAGCCTGTATACAAGTTTTGTAAAATCACTGTCACTTGATGCAATGCAAAATATATCAATACTGTCCGAATGAAGCAAATCCATAACATCTATAGTCAGAGCCTGATCTGCTATACTTTTGCCGCTTGCATAGGAAATCTGCAAAACAGGCATTATTCCCTGTTTTGGCATAACCGGATACCATCTTTTTGTATTTGGAGAATTGACGGAACCATACAGTCGGAAAACTTTTATATTTCCATACTGTAATGCCTCCTGCTTTATGCTCTCTGCATATTTTGCAGAAATGTTATCTCCGTCTATCAATACTGCAACCTGTTTTTCCATAACTTTTCCTCACCCTCTTGTTATTCAAATTATTCTCCCGGTCTTGTAACTTCCATGTCTTTTGGCAAAACCAGATTTAATATTATCGAAACAATAAACACTACAGCCACACAATTCTGTGCAAAAACAGTCTGCACTATCTGTGGGAAAATTTTAAATAAATCTTCACACTGTGTAAATCCAAGTCCGACACTAAGTGACAATGCAGCAATAACAATATTTCTCTGTGAAAAACCACATTTGCTTATCATCTGCAGACCGCTCACAACAATGGTTCCAAACATCATTATGGTACAGCCTCCAAGTACGGCTTCAGGGAGTGTTGAAAGAATGGCACCGAAAGCAGGGAATATACCCGCAATTATCATTATCACAGCTCCTGTTGCAATAGTAAATCTGTTTACAACTTTTGTCATAGCAACAAGTCCTACATTCTGGCTGAATGATGTTATTGGAAGACAGCCAAACAATGATGAAAGTGCACTTACAAATCCATCACATGCAATAGAACCTGATGTCTCTTTTTCAGTTGCATATCTGTCAAGTCCCGAAGAAGCAAGCGCTGAGGTATCTCCTATAGTTTCCGTTGCCGAAACTAAAAATATCAGCACTACCGATACTATGGCATCGGCTCTGAATTCCATTTTAAACGGCATAAGGTGTGGTATTGCTATAATCCTCATATCATTTAACGAAGAAAAATCAACAACGCCCATTATTACTGCTACTATATATCCAACAACCAATCCAAAAAGGACTGACAACTGTCTGTAATAAGATTTTGCAAAAATGTGAAAAAGTATACAGCATAAAAGTGTTATCGTTCCAAGAATCCAATTCTGTGCCGAACCAAAATCTTCACTGCCGCTTCCACCTCCAAATGAAGTCGCACCAACGGAAAGCAGCGAAAAACCTATCGCCGTAACAACGCTTGCCGAAACTATCGGTGATATTATCCTAAGCCAGTATTTTGCAAACAATCCCAGAGTTCCCTCTATGATACCGCCGACAAGCACTGCTCCCATTATCGTTCCGTAACCGTACTTTGCACCAATGAAACACAAAACTGATACAAATGTAAAACTGATTCCCATAACTATAGGAAGTCCGGAACCAATTTTTTTAAAAAGTGGAAACAACTGAATAAGCGTTCCTATTCCGGCAATGAGCATGGCACTCTGAATAAGTGATGCTATATTTTTGTCACTAAGACCACTTGCTCCACCGACTATGAGAATAGGGGCAATATTGGCCACGAACATTGCAAGAATATGCTGTAAACCAAACGGAATAGCCTTTAATACCGGAACAGTTCCATCTAATTTGTAAATATTATCAATTGAAGCCTCGTTTTTATTTTTAGCTGATACATTATCGTTCATCTCATTTTTTCTCCATTTTATTCCTGCTCACGAAAAACGACTGAGCCGTCAGATGCATCCATACTTTCAACAATTGCAAGTGACTCAAGCTGAAAACCGAGATTTCTTATTATCTTGCCCCCCTGCTGAAAACCTTTTTCAATAGCAATTCCGATTCCCTCTACTGTTCCGCCTGCCTGTGAAACAATAGAGATAAGTCCCTGCAATGCACATCCGTTTGCAAGGAAGTCATCTATAATAAGAATGTGGTCATCAGGATTTAAAAATTTCTTTGATACAAGAACCTGATTTTTGCATTTGTGAGTAAATGACTCAACTTCCGCATTATAAACTTCTCCATCAATATTAACACTCTTTGATTTCTTTGCAAATACAACAGGTACATCAAAACATTCTGCCACGATACAGGCAATTCCAATACCTGATGCCTCCACAGTAAGAATTTTATTTATGGGCTTATCTGCAAAACGCTTCTTAAATTCTTCACCCATCTGTCTAAAAAGTTTAACATCCATCTGATGATTCAAAAAACTGTCAACTTTTAAAATATTCCCTTCCTTTACAACGCCTTCTTTTACTATTTTTTCTTCAAGAAAATTCATGGTTTTAATTCCTTTCTTTGTACTAAGTTCCATAAAAATTAAAAAAGCCTTGCCATTCACTTTTTAAATGTGAACAACAACAAAAAAGCAGCAGTAATAATACTGCCACTTTTTAGTCTATCACAGATTTTAATTCTCAACAACAATATTTTGCGAATAGTTTATATGTTTATGAAATAGCTCCGCCCGAAACAGTTCCTGCTTTCTTAACAATATAAATTGTATATTTAGCCTGATTTCCAGCCTCATCTTTCACTGTATAAACAACTTCATATCTGCCTTCAATTTCTGTAGAATTTATCTTGATATTTACATCAGAAACTTTAAGCTTAGTATAATTGTCACTTACACCACTTATAAGACCACGGCAGTATTCATCATTTATAACTGCATCAGCTTCTGCTTCATACTGTGCACCGTTCTTAATTCCTGAAATCACAGGTGCTTTTGTATCAATATAAACTTTTGCTGTTTCCTTAGCTTCAAAACTTTCTCTCTTTGCAATATATGTTACTCTGTATACATTCTTCTTAAGTTTCTTAAATGTTACTTTTACATATTTTGCATCAAGTTTCTTGCCTTCCTGTGTAATAACTGCATTTTTCAGAGCATTCTTCTTTGTCATCTGGCTCTTTGATGTAATGTATATATTCTTAACATTTGAAATTTTTGGTGTAGCTCTCTTTGCCTTAACCTTGATTTTTACAGTTTTAGAAACAGTTTTTCTTGCTTCATCCGTAATTGAATATGTAACTTTATAAACTCCCGGATTTGATGTGTTAACTTTCTTTACACTCTTTCCGTTAAATTTTATGCTTGTATTAAGCAGGTATGTTGAATCTTTTCCAACAGTGTTTACCGCCTTGATGCCTTTTTTTACCTTATACTTTGAACCATAAGCCACTGTTTTTGACTTTGCACCCTTTATAGAAGGCTTTTTACTGTTCCAGGGATTGCCACTGCTCCAAACATCTGACGGATCCCAATTTGTGCTTCCGCTGATTTTTACAGCCTTAGGTTTCCCAAGAGGTCCCGGTTTTGACGAATTGTATATAATAACACTGCTGCCTGACGGAACGTTGTCATAAATCCACTTTGCATCAGCTACCATAAGTCTCACACATCCGTGTGAAGCTGTTGTTCCGAGTTTGTTGTACTCTTTAACTGCCAAAGAAGATGGTGTTTGTCTGTAATACCAAACTGAATGGAACAAAAATCCTCTTGTAATTCTTGTACAGTACTGTCCGTAACAAGGTCCGTTTAATGTGTGCCAGCGCATCTTCTCTCCGAGAGGGAATGTTCCTATAGGGGTAGCATTTCCCGCTGAGCAAACCATTGCCTTAACAGGTTTGAGTTTTCCTGAAGACTTTTTTTCATAAATCGTCACACAATTCATCTGCTTAT
Source organism: uncultured Lachnospiraceae bacterium (assembly GCA_934320845.1). GTDB lineage: Bacteria > Bacillota > Clostridia > Lachnospirales > Lachnospiraceae > Butyribacter. The sequence goes on along the minus strand of CAKRFU010000008.1, from coordinate 29,172 downwards.
TAATCTTGATGACATATTTTTTTGATGCCGCATCAGCATTTGTACTTCCCGAAAAGGAAAAACCAATGTTGAAAGCAAGTATTAATGTAAGCAAAAAACTAAAAACTCTTTTTTGTTTCTTCATTATTTATTCCTCATTTCTTTCTTAATTATATTCTGTCTTTTTAAAGACACTTTTTCATTATATCAAAAAAAATATACATATACCAGTGTATCATTGACATTTTGTCAAATAACTTGTATAAATTTCCATCTGCTGCGTTGTCATCAAAGCAGCCACAGCGAAAATAATTCGTAAAAAATGTACTTTATTTTTGAAATAAACTGTGCTAGAATGTAAAATCGTTACCAAAAATTATATATGGAGAGATAAGATAAAATGAGTAAACTAAAATTAGGCGGTTCAAAAGACCTCACTATCGGTAATCCGATGAAACTTATACTTAATTTCGGCGTTCCTCTTCTGTTTGGAATGCTGTTTCAGCAGTTTTATAATATGGTCGATTCTATAATAGTAGGTAAACAGCTTGGTGTTGATGCTCTTGCAGCTGTCGGCTCGACAGGTTCAATAAATTTTATGGTACTTGAATTCTGTATAGGAATATGTAACGGTTTTGCCATTCCTATAGCTCAGGCTTTTGGTGCAAAAGATACCAATCGTCTGAAAAGTTATATTGCTAACTGCGTATGGTGTTCACTTTTGTTTGCAGTAGTTCTTACTATTATAATAGGTATTCTGACAAAAGATATTCTCACTGTCATGAGAACTCCGTCAAATATCTTTGATGATGCTTACATATATATATTTATTATTTTTATGGGTATTCCTGCTACCATACTCTACAATATGGTGTCAGGTATTCTCCGTTCACTCGGTGACAGTTTTACGCCTGTAGTTTTTTTGATTTTTTCTTCTATATTAAATATTGTTCTAGACCTCATTCTTGTAAAGAGAATGGGGGTAAGCGGTGCAGCCGTTGCCACAGTCAGTGCACAGGCTGTTTCAGGAATAATATGCCTTTTCTATACAGTCAGGAAATACAAACATCTTGACTTTAGTAAAAATGACTGGAAGATTTCACCAAAACATATACTTCAGCTCTGCAAAATGGGTATTCCTATGGGGCTTCAATATTCAATAACTGCAATTGGAAGTGTTATATTACAGACTGCCGTAAACAACATGGGTTCAACTATAGTTGCCGCAGTTACGGCAGGAAGCAGAGTCAGTATGTTCGTATGCTGTCCTTATGATGCAATGGGTTCAACTATGGCTACATACGGAGGACAGAATAAAGGTGCCGCTAAATATGACCGTATTGACGAGGGACTTAAAGCGTGCATAAAACTTGGTGTCATCTATTCACTTACAATACTTGTATTTATGATTTTCTTTAGCAAGTATCTTGCCCTGCTCTTTGTTAGCAGCAAAGAAACTGCTCTTATAAATAAAATTTCAATGTTCCTGATAGGAAATGCTCTATTTTATATACCACTTGCCCTTGTAAATATCGTTCGTTTTATGATTCAGGGAATCGGTTTTCCGGGATTTGCAATACTCGCCGGCGTTTGTGAAATGATAGCACGTTCAATCGCAGGTTTTATACTTGTACCGATATTCGGATATATCTTTGTCGTACTTGCTAGTCCTCTTGCCTGGATTTGTGCAGATATGTTTCTGCTTCCTGCCTACAGATATGTAATGAAAAAAAGCCGGGGGAATGCATAAACCCCCGGAAAATTTTAATATTCTCTTGTACGCACTAAAAATTATATTCCACCGGCACTTGCACTTACATTTTTTCTGCTGTCAGTAATTTGTACAATCCAGCCAAATAATTTTGTACATAATATTGTATATGCCGCTCCCAGTACATTTGCTCCAATTCTGAGCATTACTGCCATCGGCATTCCAAAAATTCCTGATGCAATAGATAATGCTCCAAATGTATTAAACACTGTCTGCCATGCATATCCTGCCGAATAGCCGACACCTATTCCTCCTATCATTCCAATATAAGGATACAGCGATTTGGGGAGAACAAAATAAAGTCCCATAAATATCAAACATCCTACAATATTAAAGATTCCTCTGTCAGGAGCTCTCTTTATGCCATCATTCGGGAATGGAAGGCATACCGACATACATGCGATTCCTGCCCACATAGCTCTCGGACGTCCTAGAAGTGACATGATAAGCATCGCACTTGATACAATCACAGAAAGTCTTACATACCATCTGCTTCTTGCTGAGTGAATATTAAATTCTTTGAATAAATCAATAAATTTTCTTTGATAAGGACGTTTTCTCTGATTTTTGTAAAAAATAAACATACACAAAATCATTCCAAAAAACAAACCTGCCACACGAAGTGCGTATGTACGACCGGTCACATCATATCCCTGCAGCAAAAGATACCCCAATACAAATGTAGAGTGGTTATACATTATAACATTGTGACATCCTAAAATCATCAGCAATAATATGCAGATTACATTTACCACAAATGCCGGTATCGGTGCAAGTGTATTTGTAAATCTGGGTCCCGCCATAAGAATCAAAAATATGCCTGCTATCGAAATAAGACCATGTGTCGTTTTTATTCCAAAATCTGCCTGTCTCAGCACAAGCACTGCAAGAAGTACAGTAACACCTACCACACTATTATCGCTTCCTGTGATTTTTGTGAACAAAGTTACAACTGCAACACAAAATACCATAACAAGATATACCTTAAAATTGTAAATCAATATGTGTCTCAGCTTTTCTTTTTTGTCATTTGTTGATTTTATAAGCTGTTTTGAACCAACTGAACTTAACTGTAATTCCTGATAAAATGTCATAATAGCCTCCATTTCTGCAATTTCTCTTTGCATGTTAAGTTTATTTCTGTTTTGCATTCGGATAAATTTTCTTCATCTTTGCATCATCATAATGTTTATCCATCCATTTCTGCCACGATTTTAAATTTTTATCTAAGACCGTCACATTGCTGCTCTCTGTCTGTTTTGACTGCACTGCCGTGTTTTCACGGCTTCTTTCATCATATCTTACAAGTGCCATACATGACACAACTATATTGCAAACCATAAATACAAGCAGACACCAAGTAATTACTTTTCCAAGTTTTAGCGGTATCTTTTCTATAATCATCTCGATTTTCGGAAAAAACTTTTTAAACCATATTACGGCTGCTATCCCCCAGAAAAAACAATATAACAGATTTATCCTGCCTCCAAGATTAAATGGGATACCACTGTAATCCCAAAAAACTTTTCCGAATACAATCTCCGTAAAAACACTGCACAGATATTCATAAGCACCGCCAAGAAGCGTACCTGTCAAAAATAAAAAGCTCTCACTTCTGTCTTTATATTTGTATAAAAACAATGTAACCAGTGCAAGCGCAAGTCCCCAGACAATGCTGAACGGTCCCCAGACGACACTGCTCCTGCTCATCCATACTCCTGCCGTAATTCTGCAAAATATCGTCTCCGTAATGTCTCCCAAAAATGCTCCGACTATAAATAACAATACAATTTTGTAGAAACAGCATCCACCGGCAAATACACCGTCATCACCTTTTTTAATTTTCTCAGTCTTTACGGCTTTCGGATATGCTTTTCTTATTCTTCGTTCTATTAAACTATTTATCTTTCTTTGCAGACCTACACTTACTCTGTCAATTCCCGCATCCGCTGCCGCCCATCTCTCGGGATTTCTGCTCTTTCCGCTCAAAAGCATAACCGACGCAAAAACATCGATAAACATTACCACTACCAATGCTAACAGCAATACCTTCATAAGGATGTACGGTAATATTTTTAACAGAAACATTATAAACCTGTTTCCAAAACGAACCGCTATATAACCAAGCAATCCCCAGAAAACTGATGCTGAGACACATATGTAGCCGTCAAGATTTCTCTTTCGCTTTGAATAATCCCACCATCTTTCATGGAATATCTTTTCTATCAGATGACCGCTTATCCACTCTGCCACAGTCGCATAAACTGTCGCAAACAAAAACAGCCATATACCACTCAGTTCCTGCAGACCGACAGACATAAGTACCACTGTAATTCCATATATAACACAAAACGGTCCGTTTACAAGTCCTCTGTTTGCAAACTTACGCTGTTTTAAGGTTGTTGCCGCAGTTTCCAATACCCACCCAAGAAATGAGTAAACAAAGAAAATCCACAACAATTCATACCCCGTAAAATATTTCATCATCTTTCCTCCATTTAGTACAATGTAAGCAGCAAGAAACTATATACCAAATTTTCAAAAATGTCAAATTAAGTCGTAAAATAATAACTTTTTAATTTCAATATGACTATTTAACGCAAAAATTGATATAAACTTTCCATTTGCCAAAAAAGTCTATATCAATCTCTGTTTTTAAATTAAGCTATTATTTATTTATAATGAACTACACATGAAGCTAGAAGTTCAGCGTTTTCTTGGCTCTTTGCTTTAAAAACTTCCGCCACCACCGCCATGTGTGCTTCCACTGCTGCTTGTATGCGTCGTGCTTCCTCCTGCGGAAACATCGTCATCTTTTGGTTTCGCTGTTTTTGTTACGCTTGAATACATAAAAATATCTTTTTCACTTTTAAGTTTAAATGAACCTTTTTTTATGTACTCCGCCGCCGTTTTCTTAGGTTTAGCCGTATTCATCCTAAATCTCATTATTGCAACACTGATACCTGCTATGACAAGTGCTATAACAAAAGCTATAATTTCTAATATAATATAATCTGTTTTTTCCTTATAAGGATTGTCAGTATCATACGGCTTGCCATCTTTATATGACTCAACAAAATCTTTAGACATATCCAGAAATTTATCAGATGCGTCAAAATACTCTCCGTCAGATAAATATGGTTTGATCTCATCTTTTATGCACCCTATGCCATAATCTGTAAATGCTTTGATTGCAGCACCCGTTGTAGAAATATGATATTTTCTGTCACCCTTACTTACAAGAAAAAGCACACCGCTCTTTTCACTGTCTATTCCGTAACCATTATAATCATAATAGTCATCCGCATAATCCTGTGCACTTTTTCCATCCAATGATTTAACCGTCAAAATAACAACATCAAATTTTTCTTTCTGAATATCTCTTACTTTTTCACTTAGTTTTTTCTCATCAGATACACTTATAAGACCTGCCTCATCTATCACATAGCTTTTCTCAGCTGCACTGCTTATTAAAAAATCAACTAAAAATACCATAATGCAGACAGACACAACAAGAAACATAAACTTCTTCAATGAAGATAATTTTAAGTTTAAATTTCTCTTCAACGCTGTGCTAATAACGCTCTCTCTAAATTTATTTTCCATGCTTTATCCCCTCCTATATCCAGACAAATATCTGTAACACGGCAAATACAGCCGCTGTTATTCCAAAAAAATACTTAAAGGCTTTGCTCTTATCTATAGGAAGTTCTCCGACAATTTTTCCTGTCTGGCCATTCATGGCAAATGTGTATATCTTATCTTTGTATTTCTTGCTGAGCAGCCATACCGGTAACATGGTATATTCTGCTTTTCCGTTTTTTACATTTATCCTGCTGCTTTCAGCGAAAACCGACTCATATCCATGAACGGTATCACGAAACCTGTCTTCTGTACTCCTTTTCACGCGTTCATTCGCTCTTGGTGCACTCGCATCAAGAGAAACATCATATTTATCGGCATAATAACCTGAAAGATATTTTTCTGAAAACTCCACAAGCTGTTTATAATTAAACGGCTCTATCGAATCCATATATGCATCATCCATCTTACTTGAAGCATCGACAGGTATTTTTTCAAACGACAGTTTTCCCTTTCTTTTTAACATATAATGGTCAGTTTTCGTATAATCATAATTTGAATCACTCCAAAAATGTGTCCTGTTCGCTTTATATGTAATATCTGCATCGGCATCACAGTCAAAAAGCCAAAATGGGACATACACCCCCTTTATGCTGTCAATATGCTTTTTATTAGAAAATTCTTTTGGCAGCAAACGCTTTCCCTTATAAAATTCTTTTAATCTTTCTTTAGCAGTTTTCTTATCCATTTTAAATGGAATAATATATTTTGGTCTGTTTACTCCTGAAATATTTTCGGTAAGAATTGTCGGACTGCCACAATATACACACTCTGTAGCAACTGAATTTTCGTCACCGATAATCTCTCCGCCACATGACTGGCATATATGAACCTTCATGCCATTCAGTTGAATTTCTTCCTGCTCCTGTTCTTCCTCATTCCACGCTGCATTTACTTCCTGAACTTTTTTATTTTCTTCCTCAAGAATTTCTTTTAACTGCGCTTCTGTGAAAGTATTGTCGCAATACTCGCAAACAAGCTCCTGTTCTTTGCTTCCCCACACAAGAGCAGCACCGCAGCAAGGGCATTTATAAGCTATTGTATCATCCATAATTAACCTCATTTCTGAATATCATTGTCATCAAAAGGATCTCCGCACTCAGGACAAAATTTCGGTGGATTTTTAGGGTCATCAGGCTCCCATCCGCATTTATCACATTTGTACAGAGGTGCTTCCGCCGGTTTCTTCGCACCACATTCCATGCAGAATTTTCCCTTGTTTACCGTACCACAGCTGCAAACCCAGCCCTGTACAGGCTGTGGCTTGGGTTTACCACACTCAACACAGAATTTTCCTGTATTTGATGTTCCACATTCACATACCCAGCTGCCGGAAACTTCATTTGAAGCCGCCTCATTATTCTGCCCCGGCTGCCCTGCCTGTGCTGCCGGATGCTGTGCCTGATTTTGCTGCTGCATCTTCTGCTGCTGTCCCATCGCAAAAAGGCTCTGTGCATCTGTTCCCATTGAATTTTGAACCATACCCATTCCCATAAATCCTGCCATCGCTCCGTTAGGATTAGAAGCAGCAGCTTTCATGGCTTCACCCTGCGCTCCTACAAGTGTTGCCGCCGCCATATTCGGATTTTGCAAAACAGCCGTCTTTTGAAGCTGCTTAATCATTTCCTCATCCTCTTTTGATGCTGTAACAGAATTGATACCAAAAGAAGCTACCTCAATACCTCTAAGGTCTGCCCATTTTTTTGAAAGAACGGCATTCAATGCATCTGCGATTTCCATTGTATGACCCGGAAGTGCACTATATCGTATACCCATATCGGATATTTTTGCAAACGCCGGCTGAAGTGCCGTGAGAAGCTCTGTTTTAAGCATGCTGTCAATTTCGCTTCTCTCATATTCTTCCTCAACATTTCCACATACATTTGTATAGAATAATATAGGATTTACTATCTTATATGAATACTCGCCATTGCACCTGATGGAAATATCCACGTCCAGACCTATGTTATTGTCTACAACCCTGAAAGGCACCGGATTAGGTGTTCCATATTTATTTCCGATAATTTCTTTTGTATTAAAGTAATATATCCGCTGGTCTTTTGCCGTATCCCCGCCAAATGTAAAACGCTTTCCGATTGTGGCAAAAACTTCTTTTATTGATTTGCTGAGTTTTCCCTCAAATATAGACGGTTCTGTAGAAGTATCGTACACAAATTCGCCAGGTTCTGAGCATAGTTCAACGACCTTGCCCTGCTCAACGATTATCATACATTGACCTTCATTTACTGCAACAACTGAACCGTTTGTGATAATATTTTCACTCCCTTTTGTGTTGCTGCTTCTGCCTGAAACTCTTTTTTGTCCCTTGCACACAAGTACATCTGCATCCATAGCTTCACAATAAAAATATTCTTTCCACTGGTCTGCCAAAGTTCCTCCGACAGCACCTCCCATTGCTCTAATAAGTCCCATAAACTTCTCCTTTCATCTTTCAGACAATTCTTTTTATTTATTAATTTTATATTATGATGTTGAGGTCAAACCACCAGATAGCAATTTGTATGTAAACATGCATTGCTATCTGCTTTTGACCATTACATCATATCATATATCCTTCCTGCTTCGCAATTTCATGACAAGTTCGTAAACCTCAGGTCTGCGCTCTTTCAAATGTTCATCAAGAACATGACGTCTCTCTTTAAAACGCTTGGCAAGTTCCGGATGCTGCGATGCAATTCTCTCGTAAACTTCTGTTCTGTGAGCCTCAAGTTTCGCCGCAAGCGTCTGTTCATCTTTGCCCGATATATTTACAATCTCTTTCAAGTGCTCCTCAAGATGCTCAAGCCATTCATCCTGATCAAGTTCCTCCATATGCGTCCACAAACCGTGTAACAATTTCTCTACATCTCCGTTTTCATTTTTAAGCTGTTTTATCTGATTTGCTATCTGCTTCTCAATTTCCTCTTCCGCATGTCTGCCAAATGCCCATACAAATTCCTGTACACGGTTATCTGCCCTTTTTTTAGAAACGCTTATCTCATCGTTATCTATTCCGCCCTCCAGCGGGTACGGGCGGTTTATCTCCATATCTTTTAACGCAATATGTATTGTCCTTCTCGCACATCCGGCTTCTACCAGATAACCTATGCCAAGTTTTCTCATTTGTTCGTTTAAATCGGCAATGTGCTCAGTTATATAAAATTTTATTCCTTTTTCTTTCAAACTCCTATATAATATTGCAAGTCTGTCTGCCGCCGTTATATCAATACTCCCGATAGCACTGGCATCAATAATAACCGCCTTTGTGTCATCTTTTATATTATCCTCTATATCTCTCTGTAATATCTGCACATTGGCAAAAAAAAGATTACTGCTGAACCGATAAATAATCACACCCTCTATAGCATGTATCTGCCTGCCTTCCTGCAAATCACGAAAATGTCTGTGTCCCGGCTGTATTCCCAAAAAACATCTTGCCGGCTTAGAAGTACGGATTATCATTTCAGAGAAAGATAATATTATACCGATAAGAACTCCATTTATCGTTCCAAGAAAAAGCACGCCCATAAATGCGCCTACAAAAATCAGGCATTCTGTCCTGCTCACTTTCCACAATCGAAATGCCAGTTCAAACTCTGTTGCACCCGCCAGCGCAGAGATAACAATGGCAGTAAGTATCGGAACCGGAAGATAACCAATAAAACCTGTTCCAAATAACAGCAAAAACATCATTGAAATTCCTGCCACAATTCCCATAAGCTGTGTCTTGCCCTGATACTGCTCACCCATTGCTGTTCTTGATACTGAACCGTTTATAGGACAGCATCCTGTAAATGCCGCTGCCAGATTTCCTATCGAAAATGCAAGTATTTCCTGATTGTCATTTATTCTGTATCCGTTTTTCTGTGCAAAATTGTTTTCTGCAAGAAGTGTCTCCGCAATAATAACAACTGACACGGACAAACTGACGATAATCACATCCTTTAATGGCAATACAAAAAAATCAGGCAGTGCCCACCGTGGAAGTCCTGTATTTACTTTATCGAGAGTCTTTATTCCATATTCTCTTACAGGCAGAAAATATGTCATGACCGCACCTGCTCCCATAAGCACTACAGCCATTGGAAACTTCGGCACAAGCTTTTTGGATACGGTCAATATAATCAGAGCCAAAACTCCAAAAATTACTGACGGTATATTTATATGATGCATAACCTCTGCGATATGCTCTGCAAGTTCAGGAAATTCACCTGTTCCTGCAGAGCCGCCGAGTAATTTAGGAACCTGCATCAATATTATTGTAGTACATATACCTGTGATGAAACCTCCCATAACAGGGGCTGATATGTAATTAACAAGCTTTCCCGCTTTCATAATATAAAATGCCAAAAGCCATACCGCTACAAAAAAAGTGATTAGCGGAACCGCTTTTAACGCTTCATCTGAACCGCTTTCTATCCCAAATCCAATAAGTGCAGAACCGACAAGTGCCGCCGGAGCTGCATCTACACCGAATACAAACTGCGGTGATGTAGACAATAAAGCAAACATTATAATAGGAAATACTGAACCGTAGAGTCCGTAAACTGCCGGCAGTCCCGCTATCTGTGCATATCCCATTGAGATAGGTATTGAAACCGCCATAATAATAATTCCTGTGATTATGTCTTTTATAATGTTCTCTTTTTTATAACTACGCATAGTTTTTGCAAATTCCAGTTTCATATCATCATTCCATTTCTTTATATATCCTTACATGCCTATTCACTACAGCACTTCGCAATAGTCTCTATAACCATATCCATCTGAAGCGGTTTTGCCAGATGCTCATTCATGCCTGCTGCAAGACAATAATTTCCTATCATATCCTTTAGTTTTTAAATATTATAAACTCTACTAAATTCCCTCATTATAAACTTTGTTTATAGCTGCCTGCGCTTCTTCCATTTCATGTTTTTTGCGAAATCTTTCACGGTCTTCTAAAATCGCCAGCATTTCGTCAATAAGCATTTCCTCACTCAGATAATTTATGCGATAAAGATAACCCAGCATTCTTGTTGCTGTATAGTCCGTATTCATATACTTATATGCTATCTCCTTACAAAGTTCCTCATGAAATCCCCTTTTTAATAATTCTTTATATAATGTATTGCTTTTTTCTGATGCCATTACTAAATCTCCCTTCCAGATGATTTATTTACCGTTATCCCCCTTCTATTAACAATATATAATGGAAGTGCTAAAAAAAGCATTGCTCCTACTGTATTTCCCAGTATAACAGGAACTATATTAAAAATAAACCCCGTCACAGAAACAAAACTCTCAATCTGTTTTTCTCCGATAGAATACAAACTCTGCGCCTTGTCCAGATAATTTTTGTCTAAAGCTGCAAACATTCCTGCCGGTATATAAAACATATTTGCAATACTATGTTCCCATCCTCCTACAACAAAAGCCATAATATGATGGAATAACTCCGGGGAAATGGAAAAAACAGCATTGATTCCATTGCATAACTTGTTTTTCTAATATATAATTGCATTGATTTGATTTTAATTTTTAGAAATGAGGTTTTGTTTTTATGATAAAATTGATTGCTACTGATATTGACGGCACCCTTGTTAAAGACGGTACTCTTATAATAGACCCTGAATATATGACTGTAATAAGTAAACTTATCGATAATGGCATTATTTTTACTGTGTGTTCAGGCAGACAGTTTTCCAGCGAGCAAAAACTTTTTGCTCCTATCAAAGACAAGTTAATGTATATCACTGACGGTGGTACAGTTGTGCGTACTCCGGACAAAATTTTAAAGACATACCCCATGTCGGCTGCTCTTTGGAAAGATATGTGCCGCATGGTAAGAGATGAACTTCCTGCATGTGACTATTTTGCCGCAACTCCGGATCTTTGTTATGCCGAGGACGGTGCAAGCCCGATTTTTCACAGACTAAGAGATTCTTATGGTTTTGAAATGCGTGAAGTTGATGACCTTACAAAACTTGAAAACGATGACATTATAAAGTTCACTGTCTACCACCCTACCTCATGTGAAGAACTTTGCTCCCCTCACTTCATTCCGTCATGGAAAGACAAGGCCCATGTCACTTCTGCCGGAACAGAATGGGTTGACTGCAATACAATCGGTATAAGCAAATGGACAGCAATTTCATTTTTGATGAACAAATATAACATCGCATCCGATGAAGTCTGCTGCTTTGGTGACAATTTAAACGATATTGAAATGCTTAAAAATGCCGGTACAAGCTACGCTGTATCAAATGCAAGACCTGAAGTCATCGCCGCCGCAAAACATACATGTGCTCCTTATACAAAAAACGGAGTATTGCAGGTGCTTAAATGTTTCTTATAAGTTATTAAAACTACAAAATAGACAAAATCAGAACTCGATTTTGTCTATTTTGCATTCATGTAGCTGCAGCAAACTTATTTTCCAAATCCGTTCTTCGCTTCCTCCACATACTCCACTGCATTTTTCACATTTGCCTCAAGTTCTTCATCCCTTATCTTTCTTACAACCTTTCCCGGATTTCCAATCACTACCGAACCGTCAGGCACCTCAGTACCACCTGTCACAAGTGCACCCGCTCCAACCAGACAGTTTTTGCCTATCTTGCAGCCATTCAATAAAATAGCTCCCATTCCTATAAGTGAACAATCCCCAATCTCACAACCGTGTATTATTGCACCATGCCCAACTGTTACTTTCTCGCCAATATAAACCGGATACCCCTCATCAACATGAATCACACAATTATCCTGAATATTTGAATTTTTTCCTATATAAATTTTATCTGCATCTGCTCTTATTGTAGCATGATACCATACATTAGCATTTTCATCTAAAGTTACATCTCCAATTATATCAGCACTTGGTGCGATATAAGATTTTCCTTTTATATATTTTTCTCTTTCTTCCTGCGGTACAAGTCCTCCCCCTGTTGCCCACACAATATGTGTCGCATCTTTCATCTGCTCTTGAAGTCCATTTTCCTTAATATAATTTTTGCCTTCATCACTTTGCATAAGTTTTTCTGCTCCAAAAAATCCTGCACACGCCGACGGTTCTAAAAATACATTCTCTTTTTCATATACTTCCTTCAAATATGATAAAAGTCTATCATCTTTAACCGTAAATGCCCCTGATAAAAGCGGCTCCATCATCTCACATGCAAATTCTGAAGGCTTTGATACCGCAAGTCCGTCTGCTTTTGTCTTTCCTGACAATCCCAAATCTTTTACCGATATATCATTCCATTTTTCTGTTGCAAGTCCTGCCAAAAGACATGGTGCCTGTACAGGTTCCACAGTAAAGCAATGAACAAAGTTCCCAAACATCTGCTTGAGACCAAATGTTATTCCACCCGGTGCACCGCCTACTCCACACGGAATATAGACAAACAACGGATGTTTCTCATCAACTGATACTCCATTTTTAAACAACTGCACTTTAAGTCTCATTGCCGCTGTCGCATATCCCATAAACAAGTCAACCGATTTCTCATCATCTATAAAAAAGCTGTATTCATCTTTTTCAGATGCTTTTCTTCCTGCCTTAACCGCCTCCGTATAGTCGGTGTCATATTCCATCACCGTCACACCGCTGCTTCTAAGCATTTCTTTCTTCCACTGTTTTGCATCTGCTGACATGTGAACAATTACTTTAAAACCGAGTTTTGCCCCCATCAGCCCGATACTAAGTCCAAGATTCCCTGTCGAACCAACCTGAATAGTATATTTTCCATAAAATCTTCTAAATTCTTCCGAATCAATCTTCTCATAATTTTCTGTCGGATGAAGCATATGTTTATCTACGGCAAGAGTCTCAGCAATCTTAAGCACTTCATAAATCCCGCCTCTTGCCTTTACGGAACCTGATATAGGCAGATTGCAATCCTTTTTTAGAAAAAGATTCCCCTCTATCCCAGCTCCATTTTCATTTAAAAATTCTTTTATTCTATCCGTCTTTACAAGTTCAGATTCTATTATACCTTTTCTGTTTGCTGTTTTAGTAAAAACCTTTGCAATATAAGGCATAAAACGCATAAGTCTGTTTTGTGCAGCTTTAAGTTCAACAAAACCGTGACCGTTTATTTTTTCACGCTCACCCACATCTTCTTTATATGGATTGATCCATACAGTCTCAATTCCATTTTTCAAATCATCAATGACATTATCACAACTCATTATTTATCCTCCAAAGTCACCTTTTGAACCATTACTTTACAACTTTTAATATGTTTTTTATCTATTCCAAACAATTATAACAAAAAAACATAATTACCTCAAATGTCAAATTTCTCTTTACATTTTTTCGCCAAAAATCTTTTTTACCACGTTATATGCTAACTTCTTTCTTCTAAATTCATCTACAATTCCTTTATTATTCATAGTTCTTGGTCTGCCGCCAAACCATTCGTCACTTATTCTTATATCACAGAACTGCCATATATAAACACCTATGCAGTCTTTATAATCAAGGACCGCCGTAAGCTGTCTTTCAAGTGCTTTTGCCTGATATTCCTCAGTCCATTTTGAATCATAATTATTTCTATATCCATAAAGTCCACCTGCTCCTATTTCTGTTATCATAAATGGTTTTCCTGCTCCTTCTGTTTCATTCTGTACCCATTTATATAAATCATCAAGATACTCGTCCGGTGCTGTATCATGATACCATAATGGATAAATATTATATGAAACCACATCCGGTAATCCAAAACATACATCTGTTTTAACCTTACAGCTTGCAAATGAACATGGTCTTGATGTATCAAGTTTTCTTATAATGTCAAATTGTTTTTTATAGCACTCTTTTCCATACTCTGTCTCACTTGCACATTCATTTAATATACCCCAGATATAAATTGAAGGATGATTGTAGTGTGCCGGTATCATCTCCTCTATAACTTTCTCAGCCTGAGGTTCAAAGTTAGGATTTCTCATATCTTCCTCACTTAATCCCCTTGCATGATTCTCTTCCCAGACCAATATTCCCTGTTCATCACATATATCAAGGAAAATTTCATCATTCGGATAATGAGATGTCCTTATTGAATTTGCTCCCATGTCTTTTATAAGTTCAATATCTGCTGCAATCGCTGCAATCGGAAGTGCACAGCCAAATTGAGGATGATCCTCATGCCTGCAGACTCCTTTTATCCTTATTTTTTTACCATTTAAAAGAATCTCTTTTCCTGCTATTTTTATTTCTCTAAAACCAAATCTGTCAATAAAATCATCAAAAGCATTTTTATCTCTTAAAAGTTTAACTTCTATTTCATACAAGTTCGGCGTTTCCTGCGTCCACTCGCATACACTATCAAATTCTATTTCTGTTGTCACCTTATTTTCTCTTAATATATCAATATTTTCCAAAATAATATGTTTTCCTGCCGTATTTATTTCAACGTTAACATTTTCTTTAATTGTTTCTGCATTCTCAACGTAAATCTCTATCTTTGCTCTCCACTTATCATTTTCCTTATACGGTGTCACATGAACATTTTTTATATATACATCTGATATATTCTCAAGTACAACCGGACGGCTGACACCCCCATATGACATATAATCATTTGGTATATGTAATGCACTCTTTTCGCTAAACCTGTTGTCGGCTTTTACCATCAGTGTATGTTCACCATACGGCAAATTACAACATACAATGTCAAACGGTGTATATGCATTATAATGTTCTGCAATCTTTTTTCCATCCAGATATACCTCTGCTGTATGACTTACACCTTTAAATTCGATTCTTATATTTCCACCCGTTTCAAATGTGGTTATATATTCCCCTTCTCCTCGATATCCTGCAAATTTGGGATGATTCTCCCAACAACAAGGAGTCAAGACTTTAAATTTCTCTCCAGCATACTCACCACTGCAAGCCGAAAACTCCCAATATCTTCCTGTTAATTCCTGCTGTTTTCTAATATTATGTGTTTTAAAAGTTCTTATCATCTTTCTAGCCGCCTTTCATTTTATATTATCCATTTTATCTGATTGACGTTATTTCTTCTATGATTTATACTTATCAGAAATTGATATATTCTAATATAAAGTACAAATATATTCACCCTTGAAAGGAAAGAAAACGTATGATAAAAATATTAAAAATAGGCGAGAATGCCTTCCATGATTCCACTTTTATCGTGAACAGACCGCTTGGACATCCCGCCTATCTTTTACTTTTAATTAAAACTCCGTCATTATTTTTCATTAACACTGAAAGTATTTCCGGCAGCATTCCTAAAAACTGCGCAGTAATATTTAAGCCATATCAAAAACACTTGTACAAGGCTGACGAAAACTGTTATATTGACTGCTGGATGCATATAGATAAAGCAGCCCTTACATTCCCTGATAATTTTCCATTTGGAATACCTGTCCCGCTTAACAACTATAAATCAAAGAATATATCCATATCATTTTGAACAGTTGTAATCCCTGCAATATCAAATTTATCGACAAGTACATCCACTACTTCCGGACTTAAAAACGCCGGAAGTGTCGGTCCTAAATGAATATTTTTTATTCCAAGTGATAAAAGTGCTAAAAGCACAAGTACCGCCTTTTGTTCGTACCATGCAATATTATAGATTATTGGAAGTTCATTTATATCATTAAGTCCAAATGCTTCCTTTAATTTCATTGCAATAACAACCAATGAATACGAATCATTGCATTGACCCGCATCAAGTACCCTCGGTATATCCCCTATCATTCCAAGTTCGAGTTTATTATATCTGTACTTTGCACAACCTGCCGTAAGTATAACCGTATCTTTTGGAAGTGCTTTTGCAAATTCCGTATAATACTCCCTGCTTTTTGCACGTCCATCACAACCTGCCATGACCACAAATTTCTTTATTGCTCCTGATTTTACAGCATCAACTATTTTATCTGCAAGCAAAACAACCTGTGCGTGCGCAAAACCTCCATATATTTCACCATTTTCTATCTCTGTAGGTGGAGGACACTTTTTAGCATGCTCTATTATCTGGCTGAAATCTTTCTTTTCCCCATATCCTCCTGTAATATGCTTACAGCCCGGGTATCCTGTAGCTCCCGTTGTATAAAGCCTGTCTTTATAACTCTCCTTTGGCGGAACAATACAATTAGTTGTCATAAGTATCGGTCCGTTAAACTTTTCAAATTCTTCTTTCTGCTGCCACCATGCATTTCCATAATTGCCTACAAAATTAGGATACTTTTTAAATGCCGGATATGAACAAGCAGGAAGCATCTCTGAATGTGTATACACATCAACGCCTGTTCCTTTTGTCTGCTCTAACAACATCTCCAAATCTCTAAGGTCATGTCCGGATACAAGAATTGCAGGATTTTTTCTCACTCCTATGTTTACTTTTGTAATCTCAGGGTTTCCATATGCAGCCGTGTTTGCCTTATCCAAAAGCTGCATAACCGCCACACCGTTTTTTCCGACTTCAAGTGCAAGCGACATCAGACTGTCTACAGACATATCATCATTCATTGTAGCTGCAAGTGCCTTTTGAATAAAAGCATCTATCTCAGGATTGTCCTTTAAAAGTGCATTTGCATGTTTTGAATATGCACCGATTCCCTTTATTCCATAAGTTATAAGACTTCTAAGCGAACGGATATTTTCATTCTCCGCCTGTACAATCCCCACTTCTTTTGCTTTTTTGTCAAACTCATTCTCATCACCGTTCCATAATGCTGCCTCGGGAAGTTCTTTTTTGTCATCATCTCCAAGTTTATTAAGAAGTCTTTCCTTTTCAAGTAAAGTATCCTTAATTCTGTTCTTGATTGAATCCTTATCAAAATTTGCATTTGTTATTGTTGTAAAAAGATTAAACGTAACTCTATGATTAACATCATCATCAACTGCAATTTTCTTTTCTCTTAATTTAGTGGTTACTGCCGAAAGTCCTTTAGTTACATATATAAGCAAATCCTGCATATTTGCCACTTCAGGAACTTTTCCACACATTCCTGATACTGTACAGCCTTTATTTCCGGCTGTCTCCTGACACTGATAACAAAACATTTTCGTATTTTTATCATTTTTTACGGTTTCCTTTTTCACTGCTGTCTGTTCCATATATTACCCCTTTCATAAACGAATTTCTATATTTTCACACAGATTATTCTCTAACATAAAATCCCTGCCAAATAATCTCTGTTACATTATCTTCCATTTACCTATAAAATATACTTCACATTTACAGCAAAAAAGCAAAAAGACGAAATCCCTGCATGATTTCGCCTTTTTGTTGTTTTTTTAATTTCCTTTTATCCTTACTTTTTTATTATATCTTTCACGTTCTCAAGCAGTTCAATATCACTCTCTGTCACTTTCATATTTGAAGTAATCGGAGTCTCTCCCGGTCTTTTTACCGTTATCTCTATAATTGTCCCGGCTTCTATCTTTCTTGAAAATATGCTCTTAAAAAAAGATGCAAACTTTGGATGATTAGATATAAATTTATTTTTTGCCTGATTAAGTTTCATCATTGTAAGTGGATTTAACATTCTATTCCTCCATTTTCTCTAATGTATTCATCAATGTACCATCATCCCCTATTATGACCTCCACACCTTCATCAAGCTGCCTTTCATACATTTTGGCATCTTCCATTTCAACTATAGTCTCCACACCGTTTTCATCCTCAAGATAGACTTTTACCATCGGTACATATCCATCCGGACGTCCCTCACATCCAAAATCAGCTTCGATTATCTGCTTTATAATGTATCTTTTACTCATTTTAAGTTCCCTTTATTTCATCTTTTTTAATACAATCTTCTTGACCACATAGCCATAATCAGACTTTTTGTTTGCTTTTATATTATATGTAATCTTATAATTAGGCTGTCCGTTATTAGTTCCCCAATATCCAAAATAAAACTTCTTTTCAACCTTATAGTTGTCCGCATTTTGCTTTTTAATGCTGATTTTTTTGACTGCATAATCCATCTCTGTTTCTGCATCTGTATAGTATACAAATGAATTATTTTTGTTTCTATACGCATCTGATATAATCCAATTTTTACTGTGTTTTTTAGGAAGTTTTGACGCTGAAATTTTTTTACCAAAAATATTTACTGATGCTTTTTTTAATAATTCATTTTTAATTTTGAATGTAACATATCCGCCAAACTCTCCTTTTTTACACGGCTTTAATTTATCTAGCGATATAGATAAAGCCGCAGCTCTTGCCATTTCTTTATCAGTTAATTTAATCTTTTTATTTTCTGTTATCTTATTTGCCATAATATAGCTGCTCTCATATTCATCTAACTGTTTCACCAGTTGTTTTATATTATCATTTTTTGCAGCACTTACCGGTTTACAGCTTGCAATAACAATTACTGCCGACATAAAAACAATTTTTATCTTTTTCATCATAAAACTAACTCCTTCACTCTTATATATAAATTTAATAATTACAACAATAAGCTTTTCCCCACAATATTACAAGCTTTCAAACTTCATTGTTCCAACCTTTTTTGTCCATATGTACAACAATAATGAGCACACAATCAAAAAGGCATTTACCGCCAAAAGGTATACAAAAATACCAATCATATATCCCTTTAAGGCAAATATCCCCAATATTAAACCTGCAAATATCCAGCCTCCAAATAATGCTATAATAACATTTAAACTTTGCTTGATAGGTGCAGTCTCATTTGTCCATGTAAGATTAGGCATGCACAAACCAAGAAACATTCCGAAAAATGTCATAAATATCGTGAATACTATCGGAACCATAAACAATAATACCAAAACTTCAAACCGCATATTTGTTTGCTGAAATAATGTAATCATACATATATCACAGAATATTACCGGTATTCCCGTAACAAAGAGCTGTACTGCCATTTTAGCTTTCAATACATCCCATGTCTTTACCGGAAGCGACCTTATAAGCCATATATTTTTTCCTTCAAGAGAAACTGACGGTACAACTATATCATTCATAGATGCTATCATGCATATCATAGATGCACAAGTAACCGGCACCTTACGAAGTGCCTCTTTATCATCAAAAAACATATCTATAAAAATCATCATAGCATCACCTTTTACTAAAAGCAGACACCCAAACACTATGAGAAACAGTGTTCCGAGCCCACAATTTAATATATAACTCGGACTTGCAATAAAACGTGAAAATTCTTTTGATATGACTGCCGAAAATCTGTGTTTCATGCGGCTTCTTTTTTCTTTATATTTAATTCTGACCGCCGTATTATTTGATATAACAATGTTTATAAAACTTCCTGCAAGTATATGATAAGTCAATGCCAGCAGTGCCAGTATTACTACTGTATATGTCAACATTGCTAAAATATCTCCCTCTCCGATTTTTCCCAGCATATAAACCGGATACGCCTTTTTCTTAACATTTTCACCATAAATAACAGCATTTTCCATAAGCTTCATAATTACCTGCTGTGCTTTAAAATAGACAAAATAATATGCGGCAAAAAACAAAAGTGAAGCTAACACCGTAATAAAACTTTTATTCTTTAATTTCTTACTTATCTTCGCCACACACCATCCAAGTATACATGACAATATCAATACCACAAGTGAAATAAGAAAAATAAACAATAACGAACCAATCACACTTAAAGGGGTACATTTTGCACATATCCAGTAAACGATTACAGCAGGTATTATTACCACTGCCGAATACATAAGCCCTAAAAGATAAACACTTATAAGTCTTGCAACAAGAATACTTCTTACCGGAAGTGGAAGTGATAAAAGCAAATCATTGTCTTTCGACATATACAAACACGAATATGTATTAAATACACTTCCAAATGTGCCAAGTGCTATTGCTATCATACTCATTATAACAAAGTAAAGCCAACCCACACCAACCGCTGCAAACGGTCCGCAAAGCTGTGCCGAAAGATATCCAAACATTCCTCCAAGTATTCCTATCATTAATATACCATACATTAACATAAACAAAGCAGTGGAAATGGCAGAGCGTTTTTTATTTTTCTTAGAATTATAAAAATATCCCTTGAAGATTTCCATCATCTGTTTTTTTACAAGAATCCAAACCATTATTTTTCCTCCAATTCCAAAAATACCTCTTCAAGACTGTCATCACCCTTTACTTCATCCATAGTACCTGATTTTATAAGTTTACCTGCTTTGATTATGGCAACTTTATCACAAAGTTTCTCTGCCACCTCAAGTACATGCGTTGAGAAGAAAATAGCTCCCCCATTATCGCAAAATTCCCTCATCATTTCTTTAAGTAAATGAGAAGCCTTTGGATCAAGACCAACAAATGGCTCATCCATAATGATAAGCTTAGGCTCATGAATCCATGCTGAAATAATTGCAAGCTTTTGTTTCATTCCATGTGAATATGCAGCTATAGGCTGACCCAGATCATCTGTCAATTCAAACATATCAGAATACTTTTTTATGCGTCCCTGTCTCGTGTCCGCACCAATCTGAAAAATATCTGCTATAAAATTCAAATACTTAATTCCCGTCATAAATTCATAGATATCCGGGTTGTCAGGAATATATGCAATCTCTTTCTTGCATTCAATAGGTTGGTCAGCAATTGATTTGTTATCTATAAAAATATTTCCCTCATCAAACTTCAAAATTCCAACTACAGATTTCAATGTTGTTGTCTTTCCTGCCCCATTGTGGCCTATAAATCCATATATCTCTCCCTCTTTTATATGAAGTGACAGGTTATCAACAGCTTTCTTTTCCCCGTATATTTTCGTAACATTTTCAATTCTTAACATTATTCTCTCCTTTTCATTTTTCTGAAAAAGCCGAACAATTATCTATTCTCAATTGTCCGGCTTTTTAACAATTACTTTATATATATTCTATATTTTCTTTATTTTGACTTTTTTATTAAGACCTTTTGCCCTTAATAACTTTTTATAAGATGAGTATTTGCTCTTAGGCACTTTCACAACAACTTTTTTGCTGATTCCACTAAAAGCACCTTTCTTAACACCATCAGCATCAAGTTTAGTTGATTTAATAGTAATCTTCTTCAATTTCTTACAACCCTTAAATGCATTTTTTCCTATACTCTCAACATTTTTGCTCAGCGTTACACTCTTTAATTTTGCACATTTTTCAAATGCACTTTTTCCTATAGAAGTGACATTGTTTCCAACTGTCACGCTTGTGATTTTTTTGTTGTTCTTAAATGTATTGGCAGCTATGGCAGTAATTTTATAGGTAATTCCCAATACTTTTACAGAACTTTTTATCTTGACATTTCCACCCACAATGTCATCTGTTTTTTTGTATTCTACTGTTGGATTCTTTGAATCTGAACTTGTAACTCTGTAAATTGCCCCTGATGTATCACGAACGCTGGTATCAACCGGCTTTGGTGTAGCCTGTGACGGCTTTGATGTCTCTGATGGATTCGGTGTCTCAGCCGGCTTTGGTGTAGGTGTCACTCCTTTAGCAGGAATTACAATACTTGATTTATCGGTAATCTCAATTGAACCTGTACTGTCATAAAACAGCTTATTACATACTGTACATTCATAATATTCAATATTGCCTTCTGTTGTGTCAGTAGCCTCCACTCTCTCTATCTTTTTAAGAAAATGACCTGTTCTTGGAAGTTTTCCATATTCAAACTGTACACTGAATGCGGTATTTTTAAAATCAGCCATATAAAGTGCTTCACCTTCACTTTGACATGTAGCTTCCTGCAATGTTTTGCAAACACTCTGTGCTGTCTCCGTCACCTTAGTATTGCACACTTTACATGCTATTGAAGCAACACAGCTCTTATGATCTGATGACCAGCTATATGTAGGTGTCTGTCCGTCATATTTGTGACCTAATGCATCATATGTTTTAGGTGTAATTTCTGTTTTTCCTGCTGAATCTACATATGTCTTTCCACAATTTTTGCATTTATAATAAGCATCATTTCCTTTTTCTACACATGTTGCACTCTTTGCTGCCACATACTCTATTTTGTGTCCCAATGCCGCTACCTGTATATTTGTTCTCATAACGTCACCGCACTTGCTGCATACTGTATGACCTACACCTGCCTCAGTACATGTAGGTGCTTTTTCTCCATTTCCGGTATAAACTATCTTATCACTATCGACACATGCCTGTCTGCTTATCTTGACAGTTTTTGTTATATTTGTATAGCTCGAAGCATCACTTCCTGCGTATGTTGCTGTAACATCCACACTGCCACCTGCCGGAATCACTGTACTTAATTTGGCAGAATCAAACTTCCATTTGCTTCCGGTGCCCAAAACTGTAGATGCCGCCGCACTTACTGTCTTTATTGTATTTGCCACTTCAGCATCTTTAGGTGCTCCTGATGGAATATCTCCCTTTCCAACTACAAATCCTGTATATGTAAGTTTCTTTGTAACACTGTCAAAAGTATATGAAATATCAACACTTGCAGTTCCTACTTTCAGTTCAGTTGTCTTTACATAATTTGTAACATCTTTCGACTTTCTGCTTTGGAAGTGCGCTGTTACTTTCAAACCGCTTATATCAAAGCTTTCACCATATTTATAAGTACCCTTCTGTAAATTACCGTCAGCAGTTATTGAAGTCAATGTGTCTTTCTCAACAGTCACCGAGACTTTTCCTGTAACTTCTGCATATTTACCGGTGTCTGTCGGTGTAAATACATAATCACACTGATTGCTTCCGCTTCTGCTAAAATCAGTTGGTTTTAACTTCAATGTTCCCGGAACTGTATTGTCCGTTCTTGCCAATTTAACCTCATCATAACTTGTTGCCGGTGAAACTGTTCCTACACAGGTTACATTTCCGATAACCGGCTGCTGTTTAGGAGAAACCGGATCTTTAGTCGGCGTAGGTGTAGCAGTCGGTGACGCCGATGCGCTTGGTGATGCTGACGGTGAAACTGACGGTGACACACTCGGTGAAACTGACGGTGACGCACTCGGTGATGCTGACGGTGAAACTGACGGCGACGCTGATGCGACTTCCATCTTTCCATATAAATCAAAAACACTTTTTGTAATGTCCTTATAATTAAATACAGACCCTGTCATTTTCTCATCAGTATACCATGTATATGCACCGTCTTCTCCACTTGGAAAATTTTTTATGTTACACGATATATCTTTACCATCATATAAAGTTTCCTTAGCTATATCTTCTGGTATGTATTTGGCTGTACTACTCTTTTCATCCTTACCATCACTGTTGTAATAATGTTTTGTTATAGAAATGGCAACATCAGCTGTTTCACTTCCATTTTGAAAAGTCATTCCGCCGAATGTTTCAGGACAACTGCCCTCTCCGAGATAACACCATTTTGCCGGAGATTTTGAACCTTCAAATGCATTCTCTGAGACATTGCTCACTGAAATTAAAGGACCTATGATAAGTGTATCAAGTTTCTTCAAATTAGCAAATGCTTTACTTTTAATCTTTTTAAGTGTAGGTGGCAGTATCACCTCAATGACAGAGTCATTTTCAACATCAAATGCATTCTCTCCCACTGAAGTAATCTTGTCACCTATTTCAATGACACTTATATCAGCAAGCCTGCTTTTCCACGGAGCAGTCCCACTTTCAAAATCAGGCATATCCCCTTCTCCCTCTATTGTGAGTTTATTATTTTTTATTGTATATGAAAACTTGTCATGATCAAATTTCCCCGTATTCCCCGTTTCACTCTCTGCCGCAAATGATGTCATCACAAAGCCGTTTCCGCTGTATCCTGACACCACCATTCCGGCTGCCAATGCCAATGCTAAAATCCGTTTTCTCATACTCTTCTTTTTTCGATTCATATACTCTTCCTCCCTATAAAATCGTTTTGCTTATGCAAAATTTGTATATACATTTTAATCCAAAAGACGCACTGCGTCCTAAGAATCTTAATACTATCATTATAATTTACGCTTTTTCACATGTCAACCTGACAAGGAAAAAAGTGACGTAAAACACTTTTAATTGCTGCTCATATCTGCAGCGCAACAAACGATGTTTTTCGTCACTTCTTCTTTTTGATTTTGTTTTTTTATTTTCTGCAATTTTCAGATAAAGATTTTCTTATTTAAAAAGCCCAAAACCCTTTTTCTTGTATGGCTCTGATTCTACCGATAATACAGTATATCCTGTTTCGTCTATAACAGCACGAAGCTTATCCTCATCTATTGCTTCCTCAGAAATTATTTCTGTTTTCTTCTTGCTGTGTGATGATGATACTTTTTTTACATCGAATGACTTTCTTATAGCATCATTTACATGGCTCTCACACATTCCACACATCATTCCATCAATTCCTACTGTTGTCTTTATCATAATTTTTTCCTCCTGTCTGCTGCATTATCAATAAATATATTCTTCCATTTATGATAATGAATGTCTATTGTTTTAATTTTTTATTTTTACAAAGTTTAACCTCAATGCATTTGTCACAACGCAAAAGCTGGATAAACTCATTGCCAGAGCTCCAAACATCGGATTTAATGTCCAGCCGAATATCGGTATCCAGACACCTGCTGCAAGCGGTATTCCGATAATATTATATATAAATGCCCAAAACAGATTTTCATGAATATTTTTTATTGTATGCCGGCTGAGTCTGATTGCTGCCGGAACATCACTTAATCTGCTCTTCATAAGCACAACATCTGCCGCATCCATAGCTATGTCAGCACCTGCACCGATTGCAATTCCTACATTAGCTCTTGTTAGGGCCGGAGCATCGTTGATTCCGTCTCCAACCATTGCTACTTTCCCCTGATCCATAAGTTCCCTTATCACACTTTCTTTTCCATCAGGAAGAACACCTGCTATTACTTCGTCAACTCCCGCCTGTGCTCCTATTGCATTTGCAGTCCTCTCATTATCACCGGTAAGCATGACAACCTTAATTCCCATATCTTTTAAATCCTTAATTGCTGCCGGACTGTCTTCCTTTATTGTATCTGCTACAGCTATAATACCACACACTTTATCATCCTGCATAAAAAGAAGCGGGGTTTTTCCTTCCTCTGCAAGCATTTCTGCCTTCTTACCAAATTCATCCGATACTTCTGCCAGCTCACTTATAAATTTAAAACTTCCTCCTATAATCTTACTTCCGTTATGTGATGCCGTAAGACCATTTCCCGGAAGCACTTTGAAATCATCCAAAGCATATGCCTTGATATCTCTGCATTCCGCCTCATTAACAACAGCTTTCGCCAATGGATGTTCACTTTTTGCCTCAAGAGAATATGCCAGTTTTAACAAAGTTTCCTCATCATATCCTATCATTGGGATTATATCTGTTACTCTAGGCTCTCCCTTTGTTATTGTACCTGTTTTGTCAAGCGCAACTATTTTTACCCTGCCTGTCTCCTCAAGTGAAACCGCTGTCTTAAACAGAATACCGTTTTTTGCTCCCACACCGTTTCCTACCATAATCGCAACAGGAGTAGCAAGTCCAAGTGCACAAGGGCAGCTTATAACAAGCACTGAAATACCTCTGGCAAGCGCATAACCGACTTCTTTTCCTGCTATAAGCCATACAACTGTTGTCATAATGGCAAGAATAATAACAACAGGAACAAACACACCTGATACCTTGTCGGCAATTTTCGCTATCGGAGCTTTTGTTGCAGCCGCATCGCTAACCATCTTTATAATCTGTGATAATGTTGTATCTTCTCCGACTCTTGTTGCCTCACATTTAATATAGCCCGACTGGTTTATTGTAGCCGCCGATACCATATCTCCGACTTCTTTGTCTACAGGAATACTTTCACCTGTAAGTGCAGATTCATTGACGGCACTGCCGCCTTCTATTATAACCCCGTCTACAGGAATACTCTCACCCGGTTTTACAACAAAAATATCTCCTTTTTTTACACGCTTTACTGCAACAGTTTTTTCCTCACCGTCTTTTACTATTACTGCAGTCTTAGGTGCAAGATCCATAAGTCCTTTGAGTGCATCTGTTGTTTTTCCCTTAGAATGCGCTTCAAGCATTTTTCCTACCGTTATAAGTGTAAGAATCATTGCCGCAGACTCAAAATAAAAATCCATCATGTAATCCATGACAGCTTTCTCATTTCCCGCAGCCTGTGCTCCCGTCATGGCAAATAATACATATACGCTCCACACAAATGATGCCATTGAACCCAGTGCAACAAGCGTATCCATATTAGGAGAACGATTTATAAGACCCTTAAATCCGTTTATAAAGAAATGCTGGTTTATTATCATGATAATTGCTACAAGAATCATTTGTAAAAGTCCCATAGCAACATGATTTCCATCAAACCACT
Organism: uncultured Lachnospiraceae bacterium; assembly: GCA_934320845.1. Lineage (GTDB taxonomy): Bacteria > Bacillota > Clostridia > Lachnospirales > Lachnospiraceae > Butyribacter. The sequence continues at coordinate 2,489 of CAKRFU010000008.1, read as the reverse complement.
TAGGAAGCGGCCAGCCCCACATCATATGTCCCATTGAAAAATACATTAAAACCACCAAAAAAACTATCGAAGCTATAAGACGTTTTCTAAGTGCAGGTGTATCTGTATCTTCAAGTCCTGCTTCTGCCGCCTCCGGGCTTTCATTTTCACCCTTCAATGATGCTCCGTATCCTGCCTGTTTTACAGCCGATATAATTGTCTGTGCATCCGCATCTCCTTCAACACCCATTGAATTTGTCAAAAGGCTGACTGCACAAGAAGTCACACCAGGCACTTTCAAAACTGCTTTTTCGACTCGTGCACTGCAGGCAGCACAATGCATTCCCGTAACTTTAAACTGTTCCATTTTATCCTCCATTTCTCACAATTTTTCAAACTATTTACTTTATTTCATAAGCTTTTGCAATGTTCCCATCAGCTCATCCACAACCTCGTCATTTCCCTCTCTTATGTCTCTTACTACACAAGAATGAATATGATTTGACAAGAGTTCTCTGTTAAATGCATTTACCGCCGCACTCACAGCCGCAGATTGTATAAGTATGTCATTACAATAAGCGTCATTTTCAAGCATTTTCTTAATCCCACGAATCTGCCCTTCAATACGGCTAAGACGATTCATAAGTTTCTTTTTGTCTGTCTGGGCACGTTCAGTTTTTTTCGTATTGCCGCAACAGCAGCATTTTTTTTCTGAAGTATCGGCAATATCCGATATATCAATATCATTATTCCCATTTATCCGTTTTTGTTCCATATATAACAAATCACCATTCCTTTCAAAATGTTTGTAAATTTTCAGTTATCATTTAAAGCAATGATAAATACCCCTACGAGGTATATATCACGTTTTCCATAATATATACCCAGTAGGGGTATCTTGTCAAGAAAGTATACTGATACTTTTTATCATTTTATCTCTTTTTACTCATTTTTCATTCTCCAGTCAATACATCTTTGCAGATAATCGACATATTCCGGATTCTGACACATCTCTTTTCCATGTGTGTCAGATATCTTTGCAACATCAGTCGCATTGCACTTTGTCACTTTCATAACAATATTGAGTGCATCAACATCCGTATCGTTTGAAATATAAGTTCCTATTCCAAATGCAACTTTTATTTTTCCTTCAAAATGTTTTCTTATCATATCAGCACGCTTAAAATCAAGACTGTCACTAAACAAAAGTGTTTTCATTTCCGGATTCACACCAAGATTTTTATAGTGAGCTATCATTTTCTCACCCCACTCTACAGGGTCACCGCTATCATGACGTACTCCGCTGAAAAGTGTTGCATATGTCAACTGGAAATCTCTTAAAAAACAGTCCGTTGTAATTGTGTCGGTAAGAGCCGTTCCGTTTAATACGCCGTACTCTTTTACCCATGCATCAAGTGCATACCAGTTTGAATATGCAGGGTTATGTTTTTTATTTCCCTGGCCGGAACACATAATCCATTCATGCGCCATCGTTCCGACAGGTGTAAGTTTATGCTTCTTTGCAAGATAAACATTTGACGTTCCGACAAACGCTGATTCATTTGTTTTTGCACTGTTTAATTCCTCGATAGCATATTCCTGTGCCTCTGCCGAAAGTCGCCTGCGAAGTCCAAATTCAGAATAATTACCAAGTTTGTACTCACCACTTTCAATCATCCTCTTTTTCTCAAGAAGCCTCTCCTTAAAACTTTTAAGCAGACTTTCATAATCGTATGCCATTCTGAAATATACTTCATTCACAATCGCAAGTGTCGGTATTTCATACATTGATGTATTTAACCATGTCCCTGCTGTCTCTATTGAAAGCCCTCTGTCTCCGTCAGTTGTAATCGAAAAATCCTCATACCTCGGCTGCCATAATCTTAGGAAATCAACATATGAACCTTTTATCCATTTTATATTATCTAAATATTCCAATTCTTCCTCTGTAAATCTGAGTTTACAAAAATTTTTAATCTGTTCCCTTATTTCTTCTACCATTTCCTCCGTAAAATAAACATCCTCGTTTCTGCACTTAAATGTCCATGTCGTTTTGTAATCGGAAAATTGATGATATATTGCCTGTCCCATTGAAAATTTATACATATCCTGTTCAAGCAATGATGTAATAATTGGATGTAATCTCATTTTGAGCCTCACTTTCACTCTGTGCATTCTTTGCATCAAAAAAATACCCTGCAGCCGCGCATTCCTCCTGCACTGGTCTAAATGTAAATAAAACAGAGATGCCGGCTATACATTATAAAAATGCTATAACATTTTAACAACGCACTCGTTTTGAACAGGGTACTTTTTTATTTTACGTCATAAAAACAAATTATTCAATATTATATTTTTATGAATTATTTTCGCTGTGGCTTTTTAACGCAGAGATTGATATAAACTTTTCGATGCTTTTGTCACTTCATAATAAATCGGCAGTTCATATTTTACATCTGATAAAAGATGCAGACGAAATCCAAACCATTTCTTTGTTTTTACCACTTTTT
>CAKRFU010000007.1 GCA_934320845.1 uncultured Lachnospiraceae bacterium | reverse complement strand
GCGTTCATCCTGAGCCAGGATCAAACTCTCATGTTTAAGTTTTGACCTGTCCAAGTAAAACTTGGCTTCGTCTTTTTTAAAATCATCGATTTTAAAACTTGGATTTTGCAATCCGATTTACCTCGCGTGTTCTTATTTGCATGTGTTAAATAAGAACTTTTGAAAATTTATTTTAGAATTTTCAGGGTTGTTTTACTGTTCAATTATCAAGGTTCAAGGTCTTTATCCGACCTTTCTCACTAACAATTCATTGTTAGCTTTTACCGACTTACTGTTTGCGTCAGCGATATGTATTTTATCACTTTCATTTCAGCTTGTCAAGAACTTTTTTATTTTATTTTTTGAAGTTTTTCAAAAATAAAACTTGGAAACCCTTAAGATTTCCCGCTTTCGCATCTAATAAGAAAACCTTTGCTTTCAAGCTTTGTTCTCTCATCGCTTTGTGCGACAGCGATATTTATCTTACAACATCTTTTCGACATTGTCAAGAACTTTTTTCAATCTTTTGTATCTCGTCTCACGACCGTCCAATAAATTGAATTTTAGTGGAATCAACCACAACGGAGAAAGAGGGATTTGAACCCTCGCGCCGCGTGAACGACCTACACCCTTAGCAGGGGCGCCTCTTCAGCCTCTTGAGTATTTCTCCATTCAGCAAATTTCTGCTGAGCAAGACTTAGTATATCAACTTTATTCTATCTTGTCAATCATTTTTTTTATTTTTTTGATATTTTTTTATTTTGCAGGTATTTTTTTGGCATTTCGCTGTATTACAATGATAATATTATAGTCATTACTCTATCTATCGCCGTGACTATAATATTGTTTATCTGCTGTTTATTTTATTGTTTATCTATGTCATACATATTATTTTCCTGATTATCTATTACGACTATTGCAGGAAGATTTTCTACTTCTAATTTTCTTATTGCCTCTGTTCCTAAATCATCATAAGCTATTACCTCTGCCTTTTTAATACATTTTGATAATAATGCTCCTGCCCCGCCTATTGCAGCAAAGTATACAGCATTATTTTTATGCATTGATTCTATTACTTCTTTTGAGCGCTTTCCTTTGCCTATCATTCCCTTCAAGCCGTGTTCAAGTAATAATGGTGTATATTTGTCCATTCGGCTGCTCGTTGTCGGTCCTGCTGACCCTATTACCTGTCCTTCTCTTGCTGGAGACGGACCAAGATAGTAGATTATATTATTCTTCAACTCAAACGGTATACTTTCACCGTTATTTATCGCCTCATACATTCTTTTATGTGCTGCATCCCTGGCAGTATATATTGTTCCCGTTATATATACATAGTCTCCTGCTTTTAATGAATCTACTACTTCATCATCTATTGGTGCTTTTATATATTTATCCATTATATGCCTCTTTTCTTTTTACATTCCTTTTATATTTAATGTGGTCAAAAGTTCTTTTGCCTGATGCTATGAATTGCTATATTGCTTTCTTCTTTTGACTCTTACATCATTCTATATCACTCTTTTTTTATGACGGTTTACATGGCAGCACATGTTTACTGCTACCGGAAGTCCTGCTATATGTGTTGGATATGTCTCAATATTTACGCCAAGTGCAGTCACCTTTCCGCCAAGTCCTCCCGGGCCGATGTTAAGTTTGTTTATTTCGTTTAAAAGTTCTTTCTCAAGTTCTGCCACATATTCAATGCTGTTTTCACTGTTAATGTCTCTTGTAAGTGCTTTTTTTGCAAGCAGAGCGCATTTTTCAAATGTTCCCCCTACACCAACTCCGACTACTACCGGAGGACATGCATTTGGACCTGCAAGCTTTACAGTCTCAATTACAGCATTTTTAACACCCTCAATTCCGTCAGCCGGTTTGAGCATGCATACTCTGCTCATGTTTTCACTTCCAAATCCTTTTGGTGCTACTGTAATTTCAATTTTATCTCCCGGAATTATCTCATAATGTATTACGGCAGGTGTATTGTCATTTGTATTTTCTCTTATGAGTGGGTCCTTAACAACAGATTTTCTTAAATATCCCTCTATATATCCCTCTCTTACACCCTGATTTATTGCATCCTCAATATTTCCGCCTGTTATATGTACATCCTGTCCGATTTTTATAAATATTACTGCCATTCCTGTATCCTGACATATTGGAATGTTATCACTTTCTGCTATATTCATATTTTCTTCAAGCTGATTTAATATTTTTTTTCCGATTTCAGATTCTTCAACTGCCGCCGAATTTACTATTTTATTTTTTACATCCTCAGACAATGTATAGTTTGCTTCTATACACATTTCTTTGATATTTTTTGTTATTTCCTCTGTTGAAACTTCTCTCATTTTATCCCTCTTTCTCAAATCTATTTGTACTTCAATATAGCCCGGTCGTTTTCAACCGGGCTAATAATTTTATTATTTTATTTCATCTTCCTCGATAAGACCATTCTCAACTTCTTCAGGAATAGTTTCTCTGACACGAGTCATACTTGCTACTACAACTTCTTTATTCTCCGAATCCATCTCAATCATCTTTACGCCCGATGTAATACGTCCAAGAACTGATACTTCATTTACCATAAGCTGTATGATTATACCCTCTGTATTTATAATCATAACTTCCGTATCTTCATCTACAGCCTTTGCAGCCACTACATTACCTGTTTTCTCGGTAATCTTATAACATTTTATTCCTTTTCCGCCACGATGCTGTACGGTAAATTCCTCAATTGCCGTTCTCTTACCCATACCATACTCAGATACAATAAGCAGATGTTCTCCCTGGGTATTTAACTGCATTGCAACAACTTCATCGTCATATGAAAGATTCATACCGATAACACCCATAGATACTCTTCCTGTTGTTCTTACATCATTTTCATTAAATCTGATACACTGACCGTGTTTTGTCACAAGGAATATATCTTTTGTATTGTCTGTAACCTTAACTTCTATCAAATCATCATCGTCTCTAAGATTTATTGCCTGAAGTCCAGATTTTCTGATATTTGCATATTCCATGATTGAAGTTTTCTTTACGATACCTTTTTTCGTTGCCATAAATAGGTACTTATTTTCATCATAATCACGGAGCGTAATAACCGCCGTTATTCTTTCATCCGGCATGAGCTGTATGAGATTGATTATCGCTGTTCCTCTCGCTGTACGTCCACATTCAGGTATCTGATATACCTTGAGCCTGTACATTCGTCCTTTGTTTGTAAAGAACATAATATAGTGATGTGTAGTCGTCATAAGCATGTTTTCAATATAATCATCATCAATTGTCTGCATGCCTTTTATGCCTTTACCGCCACGATGCTGGCTCTTAAAGTTGTCTACAGACATACGCTTGATATAGCCAAGTTTTGTCATTGTGATAACCGTATTTTCGTTTGGAATAAGATCCTCCATTGACAAATCAAACTCGTCATATCCGATAGATGTCCTTCTGTCATCACCATATTTATCGCGGATTTCAATAATCTCTTTTTTTACAACTCCAAGTAATACCTTGCGGTCTGCAAGGATTGCTCTGTATTCTTCAATTACTTTCTTTAACTCAGCATATTCGTTCTCAAGCTTTTCTCTCTCCAAACCTGTGAGTGCACGAAGACGCATTTCAACAATTGAATTTGCCTGCGGTTCACTCAGAGAAAATCTCTCCATAAGCTTCTCTTTAGCTTCTGCTGCCGTTTTTGACGATCTTATAAGCTGAATTACCTCATCTATGTTATCGAGGGCAATAAGTAATCCCTCTACAATGTGAGCTCTCTCCTCAGCCTTATTTAAGTCGTATTGTGTCCTTCTTGTAACGACCTCTTCCTGATGTTTCAGATAATACTGAAGCATCTGTAAAAGGTTCATGACAACAGGCTCATTATTTACAAGTGCAAGCATAATTACACCGAAAGTATCCTGAAGCTGAGTATGTTTATATAACTGGTTAAGCACTATATTCGGATTGACATCTCGTCTTAACTCAATACAGATGCGCATACCCTCCCTGCTTGTTTCATCTCTAAGGTCTGTTATTCCATCAACTCTTTTATCTCTGTGAAGTTCCGATATTTTTTCTATAAGCTTAGCTTTGTTTACCATGTATGGAAGTTCAGTTACAACAATCCTGTTTTTACCGTTTTCCATAGGCTCTATATTTGATACTGCACGAACTCTTATCTTTCCTCTTCCTGTTCTGTAAGCCTGCTCTATACCGCTTGTACCAAGAATTTCCGCACCTGTAGGAAAATCAGGTCCCTTAATTATTTTTAATAATTCTTCAATTTCTGTTTCTTTGTCAATCTCATAATTGTCAATTATTTTTACGACACCATTAATAACCTCACGAAGGTTGTGAGGTGGTATATTTGTTGCCATACCTACAGCTATACCCGATGTTCCGTTTACAAGAAGATTTGGAAATCTAGATGGAAGTACAACCGGCTCTTTTTCAGTTTCATCAAAGTTTGGTATAAAGTCAACGGTATCTTTCTTTATGTCTCGAAGCATCTCCATTGAAATTTTGCTGAGTCTTGCCTCAGTATAACGCATAGCCGCTGCCCCGTCACCATCGACAGAACCAAAATTTCCATGTCCGTCAACAAGCGGATACCTCGTAGACCAGTCCTGCGCAAGATTTACAAGAGCTCCGTAAATAGAGCTGTCACCATGCGGATGGTATTTACCCATTGTATCACCAACGATACGTGCACATTTACGATGTGGCTTATCTGGTCCGTTATTTAATTCTATCATGGCATACATAATACGCCTCTGAACCGGTTTTAGACCGTCCCTGACATCAGGTAATGCTCTTGCGGCTATTACTGACATTGCGTAATCTATGTATGAGGTCTCCATGGTCTTTTTAAGGTCAACTTCATTAATCTTATCAAAGATATTCTCGTCCATTTTCATCCTCATTTCTGCATTTTGCTAATTTTCACACTATATATCTAAGTTTCTTACATACTTTGCATTTTCCTCTATAAATTGACGACGTGGCTCAACTTTGTCACCCATCAATGTATTAAATACAACATTCATTTCTGCCTCAGAGTCATTATCCATGCTTACACGCAGAAGTATTCTCTTCTCAGGATCCATTGTCGTATCCCATAACTGTTCCGCATCCATTTCACCAAGACCTTTATAACGCTGTATCTTATTATTGCTGTCTCTTCCAATTTCGGTCAAAATCTGTGCAAGTTCATTGTCATCATAAGCATATCTTACAACCTTATTTCTTTCTACTTTGTAGAGAGGCGGCTGAGCAAGATAAACATGTCCCTGCTTAATAAGTTCAGGCATAAATCTGTAAAGGAATGTAAGCATAAGAGTAGCAATATGCGCACCATCTACATCGGCATCCGTCATTATTACTATTTTGTTGTATCTAAGCTTTGATATATCAAAATCTTCACCGATACCTGTTCCAAATGCCGTAATCATCGCCTTGATTTCGTTATTTACAAGAATTTTATCAAGTCTTGACTTCTCAACATTTAATATTTTACCACGAAGCGGAAGAATAGCCTGCGTTGCTCTGTTTCTGGCAGTCTTTGCACTACCTCCGGCTGAATCTCCCTCGACTATATAAATCTCACAATTCTTTGGGTCTTTGTCACTGCAGTCTGCAAGTTTTCCAGGAAGGCTTGTACTTTCAAGTGCTGTCTTTCTTCTTGTCAAATCTCTTGCTTTTCTCGCAGCATCTCTTGCTCTCTGTGCAAGAATAGCCTTGTCACAAATAATTTTTGCAACTTGCGGATTTTGTTCAAGGAAATATGTAAGCTGTTCTGTCATTACACTCTCAACAGCACCTCTCGCCTCGCTGTTACCAAGTTTTTGTTTAGTCTGGCCTTCAAACTGAGGTTCAGAAATCTTAATACTTACTATGGCTGCAAGGCCTTCTCTTATATCCTCACCGGCAAGATTAGGTTCACTGTCCTTAAGCAATTTATTTGACCTTGCATAATCGTTAAAACACTTTGTAAGTGCATTTCTAAAACCTGTAAGATGTGTTCCACCCTCAGGAGTTGTAATATTATTTACAAAACTGTATGTACTTTCAGTATAAGAATCATTGTGCTGCATTGCAACTTCAACATAAATGTTATTCTTAGTACCCTCACAGTAAATTACATCATCATAAAGTGGAGTCTGGCTTTTATTTAAATAGTCTACATACTCCTTAATACCGCCTTCATAGTGAAATGCTCTTATTTTTGGCTCTTCAAGTCTTTTATCTATAAGTGTTATCTTTATCCCCTTTGTCAAAAATGCCATCTCACGAAGTCTCTGTCTGAGTGTATCAAAATCAAAAACTGTTTCTTCAAAAATCTCTTTGTCAGGTAAAAATACAACCTGCGTTCCTCTTTTGTTTGTATCCCCGACAACTTTCAGCGGATACATAACTTTTCCACGCTCATATCTTTGTCTATACATCTTTCCATCTTTGTGTATCGTAACTTCAAGCCACTCCGACAAAGCATTTACAACAGATGCACCTACACCGTGAAGTCCACCGGATACTTTATATCCGCCTCCGCCAAACTTTCCTCCAGCATGAAGGATTGTAAATACAACTTCTACTGCCGGTAAACCTGCTTTTTTATTTATTCCCACAGGTATTCCACGACCATTGTCTTTTACACAGATGGAATTGTCCTCATTGATTGATACCTCAATCTCAGTACAATATCCTGCCAGTGCCTCATCTACTGAATTGTCTACTATCTCGTAAACCAAGTGATGAAGTCCTCTTACAGATGTACTTCCAATGTACATACCCGGTCTTTTACGCACAGCCTCAAGTCCTTCTAATATCTGAATCTGGTCTGCACCGTATTCACCATTTACTTCTGTTCCCATCTCTTCCTCCATTTCCTGCTAACTGCATTGTCTTTATATACTCTCCACTTTACTTTTCTATCTGTACTGTACCATTTGTTACCTTGAAAATTCTGTCTAAAGCAAGACTTTTGTCTATGAATTCTTCAAGTCCGGTACAGGTTACTATTGTCTGTATATCGCTTATACTTTCAAGCAAAAAATTCTGTCTGTTTCTGTCAAGTTCCGATAATACATCATCAAGCAATAATACCGGTGTATCACCTATTATTTTTTTTACAAGTTCTATTTCAGCAAGTTTTAATGAAAGAGCACACGTTCTCTGCTGCCCTTGTGAACCATACCTGCGTATATCTATATAATCATTGATAAAACAAATGTCATCTCTATGCGGTCCGACGCCCGTATTACAAAAATGCAGATCCTTTTCTCTTGTCTCTTTTAATTTTCTCGAAAAATCCTCAACCGAAATATCAGGCTCATAAAAAACTTTAACATGTTCTCTTCCGCCGGTCAGCTTAATATTGTTTTCAGTGACAATTTCCGAAAGCATTTCTAAAAATTTTGCACGGCTTTTAATTATTTTGGTGCCATAAAATACAAGCTGTTCATCCCATATATCAAGTGTATCTATAAGTGACGGCTTATAAGCTATCTGTTTTAAAAGTTTATTTCTCTGCTGAAGCACCTTATTGTACTCGCCCAAATCATAAAGGTAAACATTGTCGAGCTGTGATAACTCCAAATTGACAAATCTTCTTCTCTCAGAAGGACCGTTTTTTATAATCCTTAAATCCTCTGGAGAAAAGAAAATAATATTTACCATACCGAGCAATTCGCTTGAACGTCTTATGGGTATTGCGTCAATTGCAATGCCCTTTGCCTTGCTTTTTCTCAAATGCATATCTATTCGATGAGATATTCCCCTTTTATTGATAAACATCCGTATATGTGCTTCGTCACAGCCTATCTTTATAAGCTCCCTGTCATTGCTTCCCTTATGTGATTTCGTAGTTCCTGCAACAAAAATAGATTCTAATATATTTGTCTTTCCCTGAGCATTGTCACCATAGAGAATGTTGGTATGCTCATGAAAATCAAGTCTGGCAGAATTATAATTTCTAAAATTTCCAACCTCTATAGAATCAATTTTCATAATACCCTCACTTTACTCTCCAATAACAGTCACTTGTTTTCCATCGTACTCAAATACATCCTGAGGATAAAGTTTTCTACCTCTTCTGGTATCAACTTCACCATTAACCTTAACTTCACCATTCTGCACTACCACCTTAGCTTCAACTCCCGAAGAAACAAGATTTGCAAGTTTAAGTGCCTGACCAAGTTTTATAAATTCATCACTAATCTGTATTGCTTCCATCACAGCCTCCAATCTTTTTAATTAAAATTAACCGGTAAAATCAGATAAATATAACTTTCGTCTTTATCTCTTATAAAACAAGGAGCTTTAGGATTTATCATATAAAGAGTAATCTCTTCATCATCAATAACCCTCAACGCATCCATCAGAAAACGTGGATTAAAACCTATAAGTACATCCTTGCCCTCCTTAACGGCATCCATTTCCTCATGCATTGAACCAATTGATGAATTCATGGCGAATCCAATACTATTATCTTTAATATCAATAATAACAGGTTTCTTTTCTGACTCTTTTACCAAAAGTGTAGTTCTGTCAATACTGTCAAGCATATCCTTTTTATTTACCGTAATCTTGGTTTCATAATCGCTTGATAACATTTTATCAATTTTATAATATTCTCCCTCTATAAGTCTTGATAAAACAATCGTATTATCAAATTCAAAAAGAATGTGTTTTTCAGTAAAATAGATTTTAACTTCATCATCAATTCCACCATTAAGAATTTTATTTATTTCAATCAGTGTTTTGCCCGGAATTATAACGCTGATATTATCGTAATTATTTTTAAGTTCAACTTTTCTTATAGATATTCTATGACCATCGAGTGAAACTACTTTAAGTATTGAATTATTAATTTCAAATAATTCACCTGTCATAATCTTAGCATTTTCATTGTCAGAAATGCTGAATACTGTCTGTCTTATAATATCTTTAAGTGTGAATTGAGATATTTCAACATATTTATCTTTGACTATCTGTGGTAAATATGGAAATTCGTCTGTAGGTTTTGCAGAGATGTTGAACTTTGCTTTTCCGCATTTAATATTAAGCTGATAAGCTTCATCAACATCAATTTCTACCTGATCTGAAGGTAACTTACGGATAATATCAGAAAATACCTTTGCACTTATGGCAACACATCCTTCTTCAACAATCTCACCTTCAATAACAGTCTCAATACCTATTTCAAGATCATTAGCGATTAATTTTATAGTATTATTTTCAGCTTCAATAACAAGACATTCTAATATAGCCATTGTTGATTTACCAGGAATAGCTTTTAATACAATATTAATACCTTCAAGTAACTTACTCTTATCACAAATGATGTTCATTGTGTATAACTCCCTTCAAAGTTTTATTAGCAAAAAAAATATAAAATAATATAAAGGATTTCAGCAGTAGCAGTAGTAGGGGGTGTTGATAAGTTGAAAAGTACCTCCAGCCACTGTAGACACTGAATTTGTTGATATGGATAACTATCTTAACAAAATATGAATTAATGTTGAAAACTCATGTTTTATCCACAAATCAAAAATTAAAAACAACAAAATTGTGGAACTGTATCAACAGAAAATGTCAATATGTCAATTCTATTTTAACAATAATGTTATTGATTTCATGTATATAAACTTTCATTTATTAAAAATAGCTATTGAGGATCTATCTTCTTATTAAGAACATCCAAAGTTTTAATAAGCTCCTCATTATTATCAGGGTCATTTAATTTTTTTTCTATTATCTCAATACCATGCAATATGGTTGAGTGATGTCTGTTTCCAAGTTTGTTGCCTATCTCAGCAAGTGGACTGCTGGTAAGCTGACGACATAAATACATACATATATGACGTGGAAAGGCGATATTGGAATTACGTTTTGTAGACATGAGGTCTTTTACTGTAATTCCAAAGTGATCGGCAACAGTCTCAGTAATATAATCTATGGTAATCTGCCGCTTCATATTAGGGTTTATCATGTCTGACAGAGCTTCTTTAGCAAGCTCCATTGTTACCTCTTTGCCGCATAAATTTGAAAATGATATAACTTTATTTATTGCTCCCTGTAACTCTCTTATATTAGAAACAATATTAGAAGCAATGTAATCAAGTATAGAATCATCAATGGCAATGTTTTCTTCGATGACTTTTTTACGTAAGATAGCCATTCGTGTTTCGTATGTCGGCGTTTTGATATCTACAGTAAGTCCCATTTCAAAGCGTGAACGTAGACGTTCCTCAAGTGTTGTCATGGTAGACGGATGCTTATCACTGGATATAATAATCTGTTTGCCCTGCTGGTGCAGGTGGTTAAATGTGTGGAAAAATTCAAGCTGAGTTGCTTCCTTGCCTTCAATAAACTGAATATCATCTATAAGAAGGACATCCACTGTTCTATATTTATTTCTGAAATCCTGACGAGCGGTAGAATGTTCATTTTTGCTGTCACGGACGGCGTCTACGATTTCATTGGTAAAAGTCTCACTTGTAACGTAAACGACTTTTTTAGATTTATCATGCTCCAAAATATAGTTTGCAATTGCATGCATTAGATGCGTCTTGCCAAGACCTGCACCTCCATATATAAAAAGAGGATTGTAGGTGTCACCGGGTTCCTCCGCAACTTTTAAAGATGCAGCATGGGCATAATCATTATTGTCTCCGACAATAAATGTATCAAATGTATAGTTAGGGTTGATAGAAGGGTTTAATCTGACCTTCTTTTCTTCTTTTTCAGGAACATTGTTTGAGCTTTTAGCGTCAAGTTCAGTTAAAGAAATGTAGGTAAGGTCATAATGAATATTGGTTACCTCTTCGATGGCAACAGAAAGAAAAGTATTGTATTTTTGTTCAATAAATTGTTTGCTGTTACTTCCAATGCTTGTATCATCTATAAGAACTGTAATAAGGTTATTTTCAACTCCATATAAACTTAATTTCTTGATAAAAGTACGAAAAGATACATCTGAAATGTCAAAATCAACTTTCATACGTTCAAGAATGTCATCCCATCTTTCATAAAGCTCATTTTCCAAGATTTTGTACCTCATTTCTTTAAAATTTCACAAATGTGCATAACCTAATAAATAAAACAAAGAAAAATAGGCGCTATTAACACATCATACATACTCATTTTATCTCAAAAACGGTTAAAATACAAGTTTTTATCAACAAAAGTGAGGATATGTTAATAAAAGCTGTGTATAAGTTGTTTATAATGTTAATAATAAAGATAAAACTTAAAAACAGAGGTTGTTAACAGTTATCAACATTATATGAACAAAAATTGTGTATAACTTGTTAGTTGTTAATAAACATGGAAAAGTGCCTAAAATCAGCAAAAAAGTGGATAATGTTAATAACTTTGTTGATAACTGTTGAAAATACATAGTAAAAAGTCGAAGTTATCAACATTTTGTGCACAAGTTGTTCATAACTCTATAGCGAACATACATTTTATTAACAATCAGACATATAGTATTTAAGGTACTTCATGATATATATACGCAAATGTTAATGATGTTGATTTTTTATGTGGAAATTTATATAAGAATTGTTGAACTGAAAAAGTTTCTTCCTATTATAATATATGTTAATTTAAATAAACATATCTACAATTTTTGAGATTAACAGTTTCAACTTGTGCATAATAATGTTGAAACTATGTTAAAGTATGTTAATAATGATGTTGAAAATCATATTATATTATCAATTCATAAAAAACAATTAAAATCCACTAAAATCAAGATTTTTACTTGACGAAATTGACTTTTGCTAATATAATATGTGATATGCGTGATTATATGCGTAGAAGTAGAAATTAAAGGAGGTGTTTTGTAATGAAGATGACATTTCAGCCAAAGAAAAGATCAAGATCAAAGGTTCATGGTTTTAGAAAAAGAATGCAGACAGCTAATGGAAGAAAAGTATTAGCAAGCAGAAGAGCAAAAGGAAGACATAAGTTATCCGCATAGGTCGCATTTATGTGACCTTTTCTTCTATTATAAAGATTTGCCTTTGTAGAGGGAAAAGTTGTGTTTATATCTATTTCGAAGAATTTTGAATTTTTAAATGTATATCATCATGGAAAATCCTATGCCAACAGATACTTAGTTATGTATCTATTGAAAAATGGCAGCAGTGAAAACAGATATGGAATAACAGTCAGTAAAAAAGTTGGAAATAGTGTTGTCAGGCATAGGGTTACCAGATTGATAAGAGAGAGTATCAGGTTAAATGAAGAAAAGTTTGCCAGAGGTTATGACATTGTTATAATTGCTAGGAATACAGCTAAAGGTAAAAAGTATAGTGATATTTCCAGTGCATTTTTACATTTAGGTAAGATGCATGGGATTTTAAGAGATAATTAGTTATGAAATCGATACTTATATTTGTTATAAAAATATATCGTAAATATATATCTCCCTTGAAAGGAAGACCGGCGTGTATATATACACCTACTTGTTCTCAGTACGCTATAGAAGCACTTGAAAAGTATGGTTTTTTTAGAGGGAGTTTTTTGGCTGTAAAAAG
Source organism: uncultured Lachnospiraceae bacterium (assembly GCA_934320845.1). GTDB lineage: Bacteria > Bacillota > Clostridia > Lachnospirales > Lachnospiraceae > Butyribacter. The sequence continues at coordinate 116,652 of CAKRFU010000007.1, read as the reverse complement.
AATTTTGAGGTGTCATCCTTTTGCGAAGGGAGGGTACGATCCGGTTCCTTGATTTCCCTTTGACTTGGCACAGGAGGACTTATAGTTTATGAATGTAATTTTAACAACTTACCAGGGTGCTATTTTAGGACCTATTGCGAGAGTTTTGGGTTATATTTTACAGGCGTTATATGCTTTATTGGCGAATTTCGGTATTGAAAATACAGGAATTTGTATGATTTTATTTACATTTTTAGTAAATGGTTTGATGATGCCTATGCAAATCAAACAACAGAAATTTTCTAAAATGTCGATGATAATGAATCCTGAAATTCAGGCGATTCAGAAGAAATATAAAAATAAGAAAGATCAGGCATCACAGCAAAAGATGTCTTTAGAAACGCAGGCAGTGTATCAGAAGTATGGGGTTAGTCCGGCAAGTGGATGTCTCCCTATGTTGATTACATTTCCTATATTATTTGCATTGTATCGTGTAATTTACAACATTCCGGCTTATGTTCCACAGGTTTATGATATTTATAGTGGAATTGCTGAGCAGGTTAAAAGTGCAGGAGTGAGTGTTGAACAGCTTTCAAAGATGGTTTCATCCAGCACATATGTTGTTACAAATGCCGTGTCAGCAGCGAAAAAGAGTGACAATATAAGTTATTTTGTAGATGTTTTAGGGCAGTTTAATACAAGTGCGTGGACGCAGCTTGCGGCGAAATGCCCTGATTTAAAAACAGCTATTATGGAAGTAGCAGATAAATCTAAGCATATTAATACATTTTTAGGTTTAAATATAGCAGATACACCGGGAATAAAGAGCGTTAGTATTATTATCCCGATTTTATCTGTCATAACACAGATACTTAGTATGAAGATAAGTATGGCAGGAACACAGCAGCCGGATGCATCAGACAATCCGACAGCACAGTCTATGAAGACAATGAATAATGTTATGCCGTTTATTACAGGTTTAATGTGTTTTATGTTCCCTATAGGTGTTGGCATATACTGGGTTGCAGGTAATGTTTTCCGTATATTCCAGGGAATTGGAATAAATGTTTATTTCTCAAAAATGGATATGGATGCTGAAATGGCAAAAAATGTTGAGAAAAACAAAAAGCGTATGGAAAAGATGGGTATTGATCCTAATTCTACAATGCAGGACATTGCAAAACAGAGGACAAGTTCAATAAATAATAATACAAAAGCTCAGAATTTGAATAAGAACAGCGGAATAAATAAAAATGCAAAGGTGGTTAGTACAAAAGAATCACCTAACAATGGCGGAAATAAAAACTATAAAAAAGGTAGTATAGCTGCATATGCAAATATGCTGGCTCGTGATGATAATAATACGGGTAAAAAATGATAGTTGAATTTGCATTTGCCGTTATGGAAACGGAGGAGAATATGTCATATTGGAGAGAATTTTCAGCAAAGACTGTCGATGATGCTATAACAAATGCGTTAGTTGAGTTACAGACAACAAGTGACAAGATTGAATATGAAGTTGTTGAAGAGGGAAGTTCAGGTATACTTGGATTATTTAGTAAACAAGCTGTAATACGTGTCAGAAAAAAGGATGACATACAGGAAACTGCGGTTGAATTTTTGAGTGATGTATTTAAAGCGATGGAAATGAATGTTAATATCGAAATTGAATACAATGATGTTGAAAAGCAGATGAATATAGAACTTTCAGGCGATGAAATGGGAATGCTTATCGGTAAGAGAGGTGTGACTCTTGATTCACTTCAATATCTCGTAAGTCTTGTTATAAATAAAAAAACAGAGGACTATGTGAAGGTTAAAATAGATACAGAGAATTATCGTGAGAGACGAAAAGAAACTTTAGAAAATCTTGCGAGAAATCTTTCACATAAGGTTAAAAGAATTCATAAGAGTGTTGTACTTGAGCCTATGAATCCTTATGAGAGACGAGTTATTCATTCAGCACTTCAGAATGATAAGTATGTTGAGACTCACAGTGAGGGTGAAGAGCCATATAGAAAAGTTGTAATTTCTTTAAAACCTGGTTTTGAGAAGGAATACGAAAAGAAGAGAAAGTATGGTTATGGCAATAAATCAAGATACAGAAACAACGGCGGTTATAAAAAATACAATAATTCATACAGAAATAATTACAACAGAGATAATCAGAATGGAGAGACAGTTTCTGTTGATGAAGAAAAAGTAACAGATAGCGAATAAAGGAAAGGGGCTGGTTTTGTCAGTCCCTTTTCTGTTATAAAACATGCGTGTTGTGGTATATTGGAGGATTTGATGTATACAAAAACTATTGCGAGTATAGCAAGTGGAATGGGTGGCGGAATAGGTGTGATAAGAATAAGCGGTGATGATGCACTTGTTGTAGCAGGTAAAATATTTAGAAAAAGAAATCAGATTGATTTGGCATCAGAGTGTGAAAAAGATGGTATTCAATACGATAATAAATATTTTGAAAGAAAGCAGTCACATACAATACATTACGGTTTTATAGTTGATAATGGAAAAGTGATTGACGAAGTTATGGTTTTGCTTATGAAAAAACCTAACAGTTATACTAGAGAGGACGTTATCGAAATAGATTCCCATGGTGGTCCGTTTATTGTGAAAAAAATTTTAGAAACAGTATTAAAAAATGGAGCTGTATTGGCAGAACCGGGAGAGTTTACGAAAAGAGCATTTTTGAACGGAAGAATAGACCTTGCACAGGCAGAAGCCGTTATGAAACTTATTTCTTCTGAAAACAATTATGCATTGAATAGTGCTTTAAGCCAGCTTGAGGGGAACCTGTCAAAGTATATTGAAACCATAAGGCAGGATATACTTCATGACATGGGATATATTGAAGCTGCACTTGATGACCCTGAACATTATGAACTCGGGGAGTTTAAATTTGAATTAAAAGATAAACTTCAAAATGACAGAAAAAAACTAAATGAGCTTATTGAGCATTTTGATGATGGTAGAATGAAATCTGAAGGTATAAATACGGTCATTGTCGGAAAACCCAATGCAGGTAAATCATCATTGATGAATCTTTTACTTGATGAGGAGAGGGCGATAGTAACTAATGTAGCAGGAACTACAAGAGATATTCTTGAAGAGAGGGTAAAACTTGGAGATGTGATATTAAATCTTGTTGATACTGCGGGTATACATGAAACAAATGATATAGTTGAAAATATAGGTGTAAATAAAGCGATTGAGTATGCGGATAAGTGCGATTTTATAATTTATGTGGTAGATTCAAGCGAGAGACTTGATGATGCTGATTTTCAGATTATTGATATATTACAGCAGAAAAAGGGCGTAATATTGATGAACAAATCTGATTTAAATCCTGTAATAACAGTTGAAGATATTCAAAAAAAATTAAATTGGGAGTGTATAATATTCTCAAATGAAACTAAGCAGGGCATGAAAGAACTTGAAAACTATGTAAATAACTCATTTCTTGACGGAAATATTTCTTTTAACGATCAGGTTTATCTAACGGGAATAAGACACAAAGAGGCTGTTATTTCCGCAATAGGAAGTATTGATGCCGTATTGCAGGCGATAGATGCTGATATGCCAGAGGATTTTTATACTATTGATATGATGGATGCCTATAAGGAACTTGGGCTTATAAACGGGGAGACGGCATCTGAAGATTTAGTAAATAAGATATTTAAAGAGTTTTGTATGGGAAAATAGTGGATAATGGCATGAATGAAAGTCTATTAGTAAGAGTGTGAAGATAATGTAAAGAATAAAACATAATGGAGGTTGAGAAGATGTCATATACTTATGAAAGTTATGATGCGGTTGTAATAGGTGCAGGACATGCAGGATGTGAAGCTGCTTTGGCAACAGCAAGGCTTGGATTAAAAACGCTTATATTTACGGTGAGTGTGGATAGCATAGCTATGATGCCGTGTAATCCTAATGTCGGAGGAAGTTCAAAGGGACATCTTGTAAGAGAAATAGATGCTCTTGGCGGAGAAATGGGTAAAAATATTGACAGGACATTTATTCAGACGAAGATGTTAAATATGTCTAAAGGTCCGGCCGTTCATTCACTCAGAGCACAGGCTGATAAAAAAAATTACAGCAATTCTATGAGAAATGTACTTGAAAATACAGATAACCTTACTATAAAACAGGGTGAAGTGGCAGAAGTGATTGTTGAGGATGGAAAAGTAACAGGAGTAAGAACAACGTCGGACGCAATTTACCCATGCAGCGTTGTAATTATGTGTACGGGAACATATTTAAAGGCAAGATGCATATATGGTGATGTAAGCCAGTATACAGGTCCTAACGGGCTTAGTGCAGCCAATTCTCTAAGTCAGTCACTTTTAGACCTTGGAATAGAGCTTAGACGTTTTAAAACAGGTACTCCGGCAAGAGTTGATAAGAGAACGATTGATTTTTCAAAGATGGAGGAACAGAAAGGTGACAAAAAAATTGTTCCATTCTCGTTTACAAACACGCCGGAAGAATTGGAGCGAGAGCAGATATCCTGCTGGCTTACATACACTAATGAAGAAACTCATAAAATTATTAGAGATAATATTGACAGGTCACCAATATATTCTGGAAATATAAAGGGCACAGGGCCTAGATATTGCCCATCTATAGAAGATAAGGTAGTAAGATTTGCGGATAAAAAAAGACATCAGGTATTTTTGGAGCCAGAAGGATTATATACCAATGAAATGTATATAGGAGGAATGTCAAGTTCTCTGCCGGAGGATGTTCAATATAGAATGTATCATACAGTACCGGGACTTGAGCATGCAGCGATTGTAAGAAACGCATATGCAATTGAGTATGATTGTATAAATCCTACTCAGTTGAAGGCTTCTTTGGAATTTAAAAATATATCGGGATTTTTCAGTGCAGGACAGGCGAACGGAAGTTCGGGGTATGAAGAGGCAGCAGCACAGGGGATTATTGCTGGAATAAATGCTGCTATGAAGTTTTTAGGAAAGGATGCTCTTATTTTAGACCGTTCACAGGCATATATAGGAGTTCTTATTGATGATCTTGTTACAAAGGGAACTAATGAACCTTATAGAATGATGACATCAAGAGCTGAGTATAGACTTCTTTTGAGACAGGATAATGCGGATTTGCGTCTTACAAAAATTGGTCACGAAATTGGACTTATTGATAATAAACGCTATGAAAAATTGCTGGAAAAAGAGAAGATGATTGATGCGGAAGTAGAGCGAATGAAAAAGACGACTGTTGGTGCAAGAGCGGAAGTACAGGAATTGCTGGCTAAATATGAAAGCACTGCATTACAGTCAGGAACAACTTTAGCAGAATTGTTAAAAAGACCAGAGTTGTCATATGAGATAATTGGAAAAATTGATAAGGATAGAAAAGAACTGCCTGAGGATGTAAAAGAACAGGTAAATATTGAACTCAAATATGAGGGATATATAAAAAGGCAGTTGAGACAGGTAGAGCAGTATAAAAAGTTGGAAAACAAAAAGATACCGGATGATATTGAATATGATGACGTTTATAGCTTAAGAAAAGAAGCTGTACAAAAGTTGAAAGAATTAAGACCGGCATCAGTCGGACAGGCTTCAAGAATTTCGGGAGTTTCACCGGCGGACATTTCAGTATTGCTTATATATCTTGGCAAGTAATTAAAAATTAATTTTAATATTTTTAAATTTCCATAGATTTTTGTACTGATACATGAAAATATGAGAGGAAAAATGTAAATATGAGTGATATGTTAAAAGGACTTTTGAAAGAAGGAGCCTCAGCCGCACAAGTTGAATTGACAGATGAACAGCTTGATAAATTTGAAAAATATTATGAATATCTGATAGAAAAAAATAAAGTTATGAATTTAACAGCAATCACTGATGAGAGAGAAGTAGTATATAAACATTTTGTAGACAGTATTGCTTTAATACCAAAGATGGATTTAAAAGAGAAAAAAATTATAGATGTTGGTACAGGGGCAGGATTTCCAGGAATACCTCTTGCGATTGTGCTTGATAATGCAGAATTTGTATTAATGGACTCTCTTAATAAAAGGATAAATTTTTTGGATGAAGTAACAAAAATATGCGAATTAAAAAATGTATCTGTAATTCATGCAAGAGCGGAAGAACTTGGCAGAGATATACAGTATAGAGAAAAGTTTGATGTTTGTGTTTCAAGAGCAGTTGCTAATATGTCAACACTACTGGAATATTGTGTTCCTTTTGTTAAAGTTGGTGGAGTTTTTGTTTCTTATAAATCAGGAGATATAAAAGAGGAACTTGTGGCAGCAGATAATGCACAAAAGCAATTGTTTTGCAAAAATAAGGATGTGATTAAGTTTAGCTTGCCGAATACAGATATAAATAGGAGCTTTGTTGTATTTGAAAAGAAGAAAGAGTTAAATAAAAAGTATCCAAGACAAGGCGGTAAACCTAAAAAAAATCCACTGTGATTTAGTGAAAAAAGGCAATATATATTGTTTGGTTTGCTGTACTTGCGAACAACAATATTCATCTTAAAAATATATGAATATTTTAAGTTGACTGTAGAAGAATATTATTAAAAATGGTATAATGTTTCACGTGAAACATTATACCATTTTTTGTGAAATAATTTAATAACGAATAATAAGAAGTGGAAAGAAGTAGATAAAATATATGGGAAAAATAATGCTTATTGTAAGATATAGGACAAAACATGGATTGAGAGAGAATTTTATTAATGATGTATTTGGCTTGCATATAATTGACAAAATTAAGTGTGAGGATGGCTTTATATCATACAAGTATTTTTATGATGCAGAAGAAGCTGATAGTTTATTACTTGTTGAAGAGTGGGAGTCTGAAGAAAAACAACAAAATCATTTAAAAACAGAGCACATGAAAGAACTTAAAGAATTGAAAGATAAATATGTATTGAATACGATAGTAACAAAATTATATATATAAAAGATTTATATGTAAAAGAGATTTATACATAAAAAATTAGGCGGAAAAATTAGCCTAAAAAAATAGCAAATAAATAGATGAAAAATTTATATATAAAATATTTTTAAAATTGTATATAAAACATTTTAGTTTCCAATATATATATTATAAATGCAAAAGGATATAAAATATGATAAAATAGTCATTGTCACGTTAAAATAGTGATGTATTATGATATAAGGATTAAAATATACTTTGACTACAAAATAGTATATTTTAAGTACAAAAGCAGTTTATATCTGATAGAATGTTTCACGTGAAACATTTTGATTGGATGTTTACAATATATTTAAATAGTAATATATTTAAGAGAAATGAGGTGGAAAGATGGGGAGAATAATTGCAATATCAAACCAAAAAGGTGGGGTGGGAAAAACAACAACTGCAATAAATCTTTCGGCGTGTTTGGCTGAAAAAGGCAAAAAGGTGCTTACAATTGATATGGACCCTCAGGGAAATACTACAAGTGGGTTAGGAATTGACAAAAATGAAGTGGAAAATACAAGTTATGAGCTGCTTTTGGATGAGGCGAAAATAGAAGAAACGATAACTAAATCTATTGTTGAAAATTTAGATGTTATTCCTTCTGAAAGAGGATTGTCCGGAGCAGAAATTGAACTCATAGGAAAAGAAGAAAGGGAGTATATCTTAAAAAAAGAAGTTGAAAGAATACGAGATGATTACGATTTTATTATAATTGATTGTCCACCATCATTAAATACACTGACAGTAAATGCAATGACTACGGCTGATTCTGTTATAGTTCCGATACAATGTGAATATTATGCGTTGGAAGGTCTAAGTGAACTTATGTATACAATTCAGCTTGTAAAAGAAAGATTAAATAATAAATTGGAAATAGAGGGGATTGTATTTACAATGTATGATGCCAGAACTTGCTTGTCATTACAGGTTGTGGAGAATGTAAAGGAAAATATAGATAAAAATATTTATAAATCTATAATCCCAAGAAATGTTAGGTTGGCAGAAGCACCGAGTTATGGTCAGCCAATCAACTTGTATTCTCCAAGATCAGCAGGAGCAGAAGCATATAGAGCCTTAGCTGATGAAGTTATTAAAAGATAATTTAGATTACAATTATAATAATATGATGCAAGGGTCAAAAAGATTTTTGATTTCATTATTATAATGTTATGGATTAAGCATGATATGAAAGGAAGCAAGTTATGGCAAAAAAAGGACTTGGAAAGGGTATTGATGTTCTTATACCTCAGGCGAAAGAAAAAACTAAGTCTGAAAAAGAAAATATAAGAACAAAAGAAGTTATAAAAGAAGTTGTTAAGGAAGTTATAAAAGAGGTTGACACAATAGACATAAATAGAATTGAACCAAATAGAAATCAGCCACGAAAGAGTTTTGATGAGGATGCAATACACGAACTTGCTGAGTCAATTAAGCAAAAGGGAATAATTCAGCCTCTTGTAGTGCAGAAATCAGAAAAAGATCTTTATACAATAATTGCAGGTGAAAGAAGATGGAGAGCAGCTAAAATCGCAGGGTTGAAGAAAATTCCTGTTGTAGTAAAAAATTATAGTAATCAGGAGATTATGGAAATCGCTCTTATTGAGAATATTCAAAGAGAGGACTTAAATCCTATTGAAGAAGCAGAGGCATATGAGCAGCTTATAAAAGAATATGATTTAAAACAGGATGAGGTTGCGGAAAAAGTGTCTAAGAGCAGAGTTGCTATTACAAATTCTCTCAGGCTTTTAAAATTGGATGAGAGAGTAAGACAGATGGTGGTTGAAGAAAAATTAAAAAGTGGACATGCAAGGACTCTTATTCCAATAGAAGATGGTGATTTGCAGTATGAAATTGCTCAAAAAATATTTGATGAAAAATTGAGCGTGAGAGAAACAGAAAAACTTGTTAAGAGTATATTAAATGGAAACAAAAAGAAAAAAGAAAGCGAAAAACAAATTAGTCCTCAAGAAGAAATAATTTATAAAAGATATGAAGAGGATTTAAAGATGACTTTTGGAACAAAGGTTAATATCAACAGAAAGACGAGGGATAAAGGAAGAATAGAAATAGAATATTATTCGCAGAGTGAATTTGAAAGAATACTTGAGTTGATAAATGGCATTAAGAATGAGAGCGAGGTTAATTAGAATGGATTTATTTAATGAGTTTGGAATTGATATTGGCTATGTAGTTATTGGCATGTCAGGAGTTATATTGTTACTGTTTATTTTACTTATAATTACAATGGCAAAAAATAGTAGCACAAGAAAAAAGTATAAACAATTTATGGCAGGAGAAAATGGAAAAAATCTTGAAAAAGCAATTCTTGATAAATTTTCATCAGTTGATATACTTGAATCAGAAGTATCAGAATTAAATAAAAAAGTAGATGATGTTTCTACAAGACTTGTTACTTGTTATCAAAAGATTGGTTTGGTTAAGTATGATGCGTTTAAAGAGATTGGTGGAAAATTGAGTTTCGTTCTTGTATTGCTCACAGATGAAAATAATGGATTTATAATAAATTCAATGCATAGTTCAAGAGAAGGCTGTTTTACATATGCAAAGGAAGTAGTAAATGGTGAGGCATTTGTGATATTATCAGAAGAAGAACAGCAGGCATTGGAAGAGGCAAAATCAAACACAGGACTTAAAAATTTTGGAAATATGGAATAGAAAATAATATTGAAATTAAAAGAGAGTAATATCATAATAAAAAGGAGTGGTATAGTAAAAAACACCACAGAATATCATGATTTTATCATGTATTCTGTGGTGTTTTTAAAATTAAATTATCATTAGATTTAGTTATTGTGAAATCTATTCAATTAAAAGAATGTTCTAATCAGAGACAACACTTCCGTATAATGATTTTAATTCTGGCGGAATGGTATCTGACTTTTCTTTAGTTATGTGTGCAGGCAGGTCATTTGTGACGAATGAACCGCCGTTAAAGTCATCATGATAGTGCTTTACATCTTCATTTATTGAAAACATTTTTTGGTCAAGGAATGAAATTATGTTTGCGCATTCTTTTAATTCTTCACGAATTCCATCAGGTGCTTTTCCATCAAATTTATAATAAATTTTGTGCTCAAGACTAGCCCAAAAATCCATTGCAATAGTTCGAATTTGAATTTCAACTTTTGTGTCTATCTTGTCATTTGAAAGAAAGATAGGAATAGATACTATCATATGATAACTTGTGTATCCATTTGGCTTTGGATTAGCAATATAATCTTTTACACGAAGAACAGTGACATCACTTTGTTTGGCTATAGCATCAGCTATACGATAAATATCTGAAGTAAATGTACATATAATGCGAACACCAGCAACATCATTTACATATCTGATTATATTTTCTACAGTAAGTTCTCTGTTGTTAATTCGCATTTTTCTAGCAATACTGTCAGCCGATTTTATTCTTGAAGAGATATGTTCTATAGGATTGTATTGATGAGCAAGTTTAAATTCATTGTTTAAAATTTCGATTTTAGTGCAAATTTCTTTGAGAACGGCATCGTATAAAAGGAGTGCACGCTGCCATTCTTCTTCCTCATTATAATAAATTGGTACTTCCATAAAAACCCCCCTTTTAGATTTCTGTATTAGTTGAAACCGTAAATCTTATTGCAAAAACGATAGCCTAGAATTATAACCTGTCTGCCGACTTTGCTTTTTAATTGTAAAGGACGGCCAAATTTTCTGTTTGATATAACCCAGTATAATCTCTTGTTTTTGTTTTTGAGGTATGCCCAAAGGTTTTTTCTTTTTTCAAGACTTTCAGGTGTTCCATCTTTGACTAAAAGTGCAGAACTTACAATCATCATCATGGCAAGATATTTTGTAAGATATGCCTGTAATTTTTTGTTTTTGATTGAAGACAAATCATGTGCATCAATCATCAATTTGGTAACTTTGAGCTGTTGGTCAATACGCTTAATCATAATTGCTTCGTTTACAGACTGGTCTTCTCGACCGATAAAATATCTGTAAAGGTCTACATCAAGATAGAACATATTTTTTACATATGGTAACGGTATATAGGCATATAAATTATCTACATAAAATGTGTGTTCAGGTAATTTTAGATTGCATTCCTTTAATAGTTTAGTTTTATAAATGATTGAGTGCATAAGTAAATTCTGACTCATTTTAAAATGCTTAACATCATTCCACCCGATAAATGTGTTGCATGGAATAGCACTGTGATAATTTATTGATTTATGTTTATGAGCACTTGGTTTTTCATAGACATAGTTACATATTAACATGTCGAGAGGTTTGGTGTCAGTTACGGTTTCACGTAAAAAATTCATGACTTTGAGCAGGCTTGTTTTATCAAACCAATCGTCACTGTCCAAAACTTTAAAGTAAAGGCCTGTTGCATTAGCAAGACCTGTATTTACAGCGGAACCGTGACCTCCGTTTTCCTTATGAATAGCATGTACTATACCAGGATATGCCTTTTCGTATTTTTGTGCAATTTCTAATGTATTATCAGATGATCCATCATCAACAACAAGGATTTCAATATCATCCCCACCTACAAGGGCTGATTTTATTGCCTTTTCCATATATTCATGTGAATTATAACTTGGAATTGTAACGCTTAATAATTTCATAATATCTCCATTCATTTAAATAATTATAGTTTACCATACCTATATTATATAATGAAATTGACATAGATAAAAGTAAATATTTCTTAATTATTTATAACAAATTATTATATTTAGTACAAGAAATAATTAAGAATTTACTATATAAGCAAAATTAAAGGGACTGCCATTAGTTATCTGATTTTGTGTTAAACTCAGAATTATTCGTATAGACGATACAAGGAGTGGATGATTTTAAAAGTTCCTGCTGTAATAATTGTGATGAAAGAGAAGTGAGGACAATATTCTTTATATCACCATAACTGTTATATGAGCAAAAAACGGTGTTTAGGCAAGTTGCGTCTTCGGGAAGTAAGGAGACATTAGTTAGAGTATTATGGTATGAGGGTAAGGCTGAAAATTTAGTGTCAGTATTAAAGGAGTCATTAAAAGTGATTGTGTCGCTTTCAAAATAAATCTTTGAATTATTTATGCTGAACCTGTGAAGAACAGGAAATAATAATTTTTTGTTTTCATAATCATATAATTGGAAAATAGCATAATAAATATTTCCATCGTTTAAATACAGGTTCATTTTATCTATTTGATTTTTGAAGCTTGCGGGTGTGTTTTCGGAAAAGTTAAATGTACATAAAGGTGAGTTCATACCCATTCTGTAAAGACGTACATTACAATAATTTATTTTATCGTAATCAACATTACTGCCCACAGTGATGGGCAGTAATGTTTTTGAATAATTGGTTTTCTCTGTGTTTGGCAGAGTAATATTAAAGACAAGATGTTTCGAGGTAAAATCATTGAATGAAAAATAAAATTCAGATTTTAATGTATATGTATCATTATTTGTCGAGTATATCCTGACATAGTAATTTTGGTTATATAAGAAATTAAAAATATCTTTTGGTATATTTCCGGTAATATCAGCATTGTCAGTATGAGAAATAAATTTTTGTTTGTCTGATATAGTGATTATATCAGCGTCGGTTTGCGAGGATGAGGATAATTGTTCACTTTCTGTAAGTAAAAGATTTCCAAGGCTGTCGGTGAAAAATGTTTTTAATGTTGTTTGGTTATCAGAAGTATTTGTGGCTGTGTAATTAGTAGATATTTCTATTTTTTTTGCTGAATTATCACTGTTAGAAATGTTGAAAAATACGGCAAGGTCTTTGGAGTTATCATTGTGCAGTATGATATTTTTGCATATTGCTTTTGTAATCTTTAAAGATATGTTATCATAATATTTTGCAAAATAGTTTTTGGAAGAAACAGACATTGTTACAGTTGTTGCCTTTGGAAATCGAATTATATAATATCCGTTTTTATCGGTTTTTGCAGATACGGTTATATCATTATCTGTAAGAGTAATATCGGCGTTTTCAAGTGCATGTCTGTTGTTGTCAAAAACAAAACCGGTTACGGCTTGTCCAAGCATGTGTTCGTAGTAATTAATGTTGTAGGTCTCTTCGGATAAAGTGCAGGATAATTGGTATGTTCCGTCCATAGAACGGTCGCCAGGGGTCAATAATTTTATGGAGGAACTATTTAATTCATATGTGATATATCGTCCGTCATCTGACAAAGATTTGAAAGTACCGCTTGCAAGACTGTTATTTTTTGATAAAGAAATAGATGAATTTTTGACTTGTGACTGCTGCATTATTCTGGCACATTTTAATTTAACGGTAAAATTTATATTATTTATATGTGATGGAAGATTAAATAATTCAAGATTATGTTTTTTTATTGTTTTATTTTTAATTCTTATTTTTTTCATCAATATTATTCTTTCATTTTTTGTTTTTATATCTGCCTTTAATTTGACAGTGCCTTTCTTTTTGGGTGATAACAGTCCGGTATTTGAGTTAAGCTTTGCAAGTTTTTTATTGTTTATTGAAAATTTAACAGATGAGTTTTGTGGTTTGTTTAAAATAATATATTTATAGGATTTGCCTACATATATTGTATTATATTTATTTTGAAATTTTGGAGTGATTTCATTTGTACTTTTAGCGCACGAAATTTTAGGAATATATAAAAGTGTTATTGTTAATAGAATAATATAAAAAAATGTAAATAAAATTGGATGTGCAGTAAATAGTAAATTGTTTTTATTCTGGTTTGACTTTTTGTTGAAAATAGTATTCATAAATATCATCTCTCTTTCTTTAATATATTATTTCACAATATGGAAGCTCTTTCTTTAATCTTAAAATATCTTTTTGTGTAATGCCCGTATTGGTTATACATAGTAGTCTGAGTGATTTTAATTTTAAAATCGGTTCTATATTTTTGATTTTTTGGTTGTATGATAAATCAAGATTTCTAAGCATTTGCATTTGAGACAGCATATTGATGTTGTCAATTGAATTTGATGAGATAACTAAAGTGTTTAGTTTTTTTAATTTAGTCAAAGCATCAATATTTGTTATTTTATTTGAAGAAAGATAAAGTTCTTCAATATTTTTAAAAGCAGTAATTCCAGTTATATTGGTGATGGAATTGTCATTTGCAGATAATATTTTTAATGAAGCTGCATCAATATTATTGCCGGTAATATTATTTAATATGTTAATTGAAATTGATGTTATAATATTTTGTTTTACATCAATTTCTTCAAGATGTAATGTGGCAGGGGCTTTGGTAACAGTGACAATTTCAGCTTGAGGTGTCATGGTTACTGCTGTTGTATTTGAAATAAAAAATATATTATACAATACTGCACATGGTAGCAGTATAGCAAGAAGTATTGCTATTGTAATAAATGCTGGGGTGTTAAAAAATGTAATAAGTTTATCTTTGCAAGTATTATCAACTTTTTTTGTTATTGGTATTGTTTTCAAGTTATCAAATAAGTTTCCGGAAGTATTTATATTAAGTTTAAAGTTATATGTATCTGTTGTTGTTTTAGTTTTTTGCTCGTATGTTACCAGAGCATTTTTAAATTCATATACCGATGCATATCTGAAAGTTTGAACTTCTGAACAGGCTTTATTTATTATACTAATAAATTTATTATCAATTTTAGTTTGTTCGTTAGTATTAGTATTATTATCAATAATTTTTTTATTATGCATATTGCATATTGAAAGAATAATTTTTGCTATGGAATATTCATCTGACAATTCATTGATAATTGTTTGAGATCCAGCTGACAGTGAATTAAACTCGGGAGGTGAGAAACCGGGAGTTGAATACAAGTTAGCGTGTTTATTTTTTTTGTTTGTTTTTTGTACGGAAGAGTAGTCACCTATACAAAAAGAATTATCATCATTTACAAAAATATTATCGGGAGAAATATCCAGATGAATAAACTTGTTTTTGTGCATAAAAATTACTCCAAGGCACAAGTCAATTGATAAATTGATTAAATTATTAAAAGTAAAATTATTTGAAGATAAGTGTTCTATAAATGTTTTTTTATATGGAAAAACAGCATAAATAAATCCATTTTGCTTTTGGATTATTTCCGGCTTTAATAAATATTTATTGTCCGACCGCTTTAAAATCATAAGTAGTCTATATTCATCCTCATTGTAAGCGGATATTTTTAATATTTTTATATTATTGTTTTTATCAAAAATTTTTAATACACATGTATTATTTGAAACATAAATGTTTTCAGAAGAGAAAACAATTTTTTTAATTTTATTTGGTAAAAGTTTTTTTGCTATGACAGACTTATTTCTTTTTTCTGTAATAGTCTCATTTTTTTTTGTCATGGTAACCTCGTTTCTTTTTATATTGTGACACGCACGGTACAAGTTGATGTTTTGACAACTTTATTGTGAATTACCTTTAATTTTATAATAGCTAGTCCTGAAGATTTTGCTGTTATTTTCCCAAAAGAAACAGATGCAACTTTAGGATTGGTAGTTGTCCAGATGCATTTATAGCCATGTAAATTTGCAGGTTGGGTAGCAAAATTTAAATACAGAGAATTTTCTTTTTTTAATAAAATATAATGTTTTGAAAGTGAAATTCCTTTTA
Source organism: uncultured Lachnospiraceae bacterium (assembly GCA_934320845.1). GTDB lineage: Bacteria > Bacillota > Clostridia > Lachnospirales > Lachnospiraceae > Butyribacter. The sequence goes on along the minus strand of CAKRFU010000007.1, from coordinate 101,081 downwards.
ATTTGAGTTGCTTATTATTTGATGTGTTTTTATTTGTTTTATGTTTGTTTCTGGTAGCTGTATTCTTTTTGGAATGGCTATTAGCTGTATGATTTTTAGTATTGGTTTTAGCGGTATGTTTTTTTGTGGTAATTTTTGGTTTCTTATTTTTGCGTATATTTATTTTGACAGGCTGTGTGCGTGGTGTTTTAATTTGAGTTGCTTTATTTATTTTATGGTTATTGCTGTTAGTTGTTTTTGGGGATACATTATTATGTTTTTTATTGGTATTTTTGTTTGTCTGTGTTTTCTTAATTTTATCTCCGGTTTTGAATTTGTTTGATGTGCTATGTTTAGTGGTGCTATTTTTTTCGCTATTTGGCTTGTGACTATTTTGGAATTTTTGGGTAGTGCCTTTTTGTGTGTTACTTTTTAGTTTTGCTTTTTCAGGTTTTGTGTAAAGAATATATATTTTATTATTGGCGGTAGATGTGTTGCCTATAGAAATATATATACATGTTTTATCTGACATGTCAGACAGCGGGGTATTTAAATTGATACATAAATAGGATGATTTCTTCTGTAATTTATACTTCAGTTCTCTGTATGTGCTGTCGAATATTTGGATATATTTCTGTGAAATGGTTTCACTGGGACATTTAATATATAATGTATAATCAGGATTAGGGCTGTTTATATAATAAAAGTTTATTGATGATTTGTTTAAAGTGTCATTGTATATAATATCTTTGTTTAATTTGAATGACTGAGTCAGTTTGTTGTGGGATATATTGATAATTTGTGTTTTTTTGTCTGAGTCAAAAATAGAGTTTTTCGCTGAGGTTTTTTCGGATACAACATAGAAAAACATTAACAATGTTATAGTGAAAATCAAACTAAATATCAGCGTTACTGATATGAATGTATGGTGTGATTTAGCTTGAAATATTTTTCGAAAATAATGGTATGTTTTATATAAATGTGTGCGGTGCTTCATAGTATTCCTTTCCACACATCAAATAATAAAATTAAGATGTTTCACATTCTAATATGTTTTTAATTATTTTTCCAGTGTCAAAAATAACAAAAATTATATTTTTTTTTGTTAAAAAGTTACAATAAAAGAGAAACAGTCCGGATAAAAATCAGACTGTTTCTTTTTGGTAAAAAATGTGTTGCGTATAACTTCAAACCTCAAATTTTTTAATTTATATAACTTACAAATACATATCCGGCATCTTTAAATGTGCTGTCGGCTGAATTAAGTGATGATGTTGTCTTTTTGTGTGTTACCGGGTCAAGCCATGTAACTGTGCTTCCAGTGTATCCTGTTATTACTACAGCATGAGAAGAATTTAACATACCGGCGACAGGTTTTCCGCTGCTGACAAAATAGAGAATTTCATCTAGTGTACATCCTGTGAGGTCAACCGGCTGTTCAATTTGCTTTTTAAGCATTGACATTAACGAGCTGCCATTGATTTTTGATTCTTCTATTTGTGCCTGAGCTGCTTGCATTAGCATAAATGCTGAGCCTTTTATGCTGTCAGATGTTGAAGGATAAGACATACCTGATACTTCTTTTGATAGGAACTTTCCGCCACGTTCCCAGATAAGATGTGTTTTATTATCCATTACAACACCCATTTGCTCATCAGCTTTTCTAATTGCTTTAGCAGCATTTGTAGAGCTGGCTGTAATTTGACCATAAGCATATATATAATATTTTATAGGCGTATCGTCTGGTTCTGAAAGATGCAATGTTGTATTTTCAGTTACCATTACATGCTTCGATTTTTGTATTGCAGGTATTTGTTTAATAGTATAACCTGTAGGCATGCATATATATTTTTCAGTGAGTGACTGATTTGTAACTCTTTTTGCAACATGGATAGTTGTTGTAACTTTTTTCTTTTGGTTAAGTATGCTGTCGGAGTTGGTAGACTTAAAACCATTTCCTGATTTGCGTACTCTTTTTAATCGTATGACATTATCATCAACTGTTGCAGAAATAACGTAAATTCCTTTATTTTGATATTCTCTCAGTATATTACCGTTGCAATCGGATATTACAAGTTTGTAGGCAGGCTGAACGAGTTCACCGCTGCTGTTTTCATAAATATCTTTGTTTCTCACAAATCCGTAAACTACATTGGCATCAATTGTGCCGAGAACTACAATACTTTGTCTTGATTTTGCCGTTACTTCGAGTTTTTTTGCGGTATCAAGATTTAATATAGTAATCTTTTCGGCATAATCGGAACTTGAAGCGTTTGACCATACAAAACATTTTGCGTCCTGCATCATTGAAAAATTGTCTTTAGTGGCATTTTTTGTTAGTATTTCATATTTTCTTGATGATATATTGTAAGCATATACGACATCATTTATGGAGAAATAGAAAATATTTTGTTTACTTACATAACAATATTTGCCAAAGTCTTCTTTTAACTGCTGGTAAGTTGTCTCAAGCGGAATGTATACACGTTCGGTAATCAAATTTTTTGATGGGTTATAGTTGTAAAGTATAATACCTACACGTCCCTCATAATCACCGCAGTTCATATAGCCGTAAACCACAAAATTTATGGTATTTTTGTTATCAAAATTAAGTATTTTTATATTGTGCTGGTCATAGCAGTCTCTCAGATAGTCTGTTTTCTCTTGGGAAAAACTGAAGACTTCATGAAGTATGTTCTGGTCTAAATTGTAGTACCACAAAGAACCGTTACGCACAAATGCAACTTCATTTGCTTTTTCGTTTGTTGTAATATCAAAATTTTGCTCGTTTGTTATTCCTATTTTAAATTGGCTCTTTTTGACTGAAATTAATTTTGGGTTAAAATCAGCTTCCATATTTCTTTTAAAATAAAGAAGATAAATTCTGCCGCCTGAATATCGGACTCTGTAAAACTCTTTTATAAGAAATGTTTCATTGCCTGATGAGGTTTTTGCACGCACATAGTACTGATACTGGATAGCCGCCGTTTCGACGTTTATTTCCTTTATTGTAGGAATTGTTTCAGAAATAACTTTGGGGTTTAATTTGCCCCATGTAACAAGCTCAGGAGAGGAATTTATATCTACGTTTGCATATGATGAATTACTTGAAGTATTACTTTCAAGATAACTCTGATATTTAAATTTCTTATTGTGTTTAAATGTGGCATTGTGAAAATTAGTGACAAACTCTAATTTCTGTTTTAAAAAGAAATCAGTATCATCATAATACTTTATGCGTGTATAAAAATATATTTTTTTACTCATGCTTGTTGTAAGGGTAAAACACATTCCATATTCGGTGCTCGTATCAATACTTTCAGACAATTTTATTTTTAGTGTTTTATAACCGTTTTTTAAATCAAATGCAGTAAGAGTATTTGTTTCTATTACCCTGTTGTTTGCTATGTCTTTTAAATTGTAAGTAAGCTTTTTTATTTTTAATTTGTTTTCTTTTAATTTTATATAGAATGATTTGTCCGATGAGAGAGGAGTAATTGAGTCTCTTACTGATGAACTGTTTAATTCACTGCTGTAGCCGTGAAGTGTATTTATGGTGTAATCGTTTCCGAGTTGAAGATACATTATTGGAAATGTTGCTGTCTGAAGTTCTGTTGCGCTTGACGTTCCGACAGATGCTTCAGGAATCATCTTTCTAAAGAGAAAAACAGACACTCCAAATAATAAAAATAATGCTACTGCTTTATATAAATGTTTCAAAATTGTCCTCCTAAATAAAATATGTTATTCAATAAATTAGTATAGTATGAAAAAACCATACACGCAAGATTGTTTTTGGATATCTTGGGCAAAATGCAATGAACTTAATAAAATCTTAAGCATATAATGTAGAGAAAATATTTGATGGTGTATTTTTATGAAAAAAAACATATTAAATGAAATGTATATGAATGGAAATATGATGCCTTTAGCGGCAGAGGAAGTATTAAATGGTAACGGATGTTTGTGTGGCATGGAACAGGGAGACGAATATAAGTATGACTATATTATGCCGATGGAGTTAAGGGTTATACTAAAATATATAAATGACGAGTGTGATAAATACGAATATGAAGACAGCCCAATGTTTGATGAACTTCCTGATACAATGTTTGTAGATGGTATTGTTAGAAAAGTAGCAGAAAAATATAACGATGAACAGCAGAATAATAATTTTTTTGTGGATAAAAACGGTGATTTGTTAATCTATGCTCTTTTAATCGGCGTGATTGTTTACAGAAAAAACAGACACGCCTGCATTAAAAGTAAAAACAGAAAATAGTTATCAGTTATTTAATAGTGAATTATATACTTCACGTTTTGGTATTCCTCTGTCGGCTGCAACTTGTTTCATTGCAGATTTTTTATCCATGCCCTGTGTAAGATATATATCCATATGTTCTTGAATGGTTATTTTTTCCCATTCCTGAATAGATTGTTCTTCAAGTTGTTTGTGGGAAATACCTTCTATAACCATAACATATTCGCCTTTAGGAGCTGTTGTATTGTAGTATTCTATTGCAGATTCAAGTGTCATCTGCTGAATTGTTTCATGCATTTTGGTGAGCTCTCTGCAAAGTGTTATTTTACGGTTTCCTATATATGAATAAAGCTCTGCTAATGTTGATTTCAAGTGATGCGGAGCTTCATATATTATAGTTGTACGTGTTTCAGTCTTGAGAGAATCAAGAATGAGTTTTCTTTCTTTTTTATCTGTTGGAAGAAAAGCTTCAAATGAAAAACGTCTTGTTGAGAGTCCGGATAAAGTAAGTGCAGTAATGCATGCACATGCTCCGGGGAGAGATGTGACGGTTATGCCTGCCTGGTAAGACTGTTTTACGATTTCTTCTCCGGGGTCTGAAATACCCGGTGTACCGGCGTCTGTTACAAGAGCAATATTTGTTCCGTTTAACATTTTTTCAACAAGGTATTTGGCTTTATCTATTTTATTGTATTCGTGATAACTTGTCATTGGTGTTTTTATTTCAAAATGATTGAGCAGCTTTATTGTGTTTCGTGTGTCTTCAGCGGCAATCAAATCAACTTCCTTAAGTGTTTTTATTACTCTAAAAGTCATATCTTCAAGATTGCCTATCGGTGTTGCACAAAGATAAAGTGTTCCTGTTTCGGAAGTGTTTTGTGTCATACTATTCCTCCATATATATTTAAAAGTTGGTTTGTATATACACCGGGAATATCATATACGATTATCGGCGGTTCAAATTTAACAAATGGTTTTCCATTTTTTACGGCTTCAATTAAAACCATGTTTGGTTCTTTTGATACAAAAGGCTGAACCATACATATTCGTTTTGTTTCAAGTTTGTATTTTGCTAGTGTGCACAGAATTTCAGTCATTCTGAATGGGCGGTGAACCATATAAAAGCGTCCGCTTGTTTTTAATAATTTTGAAGCTTCCCTTGCTATATCATCAAGTGTACATAGTATTTCATGTCTTGCGATTGCCTTTGGCATATCAGGGTTTTTGATGCCGTGATTGTCATTCATATATGGTGGATTTGTTGTAACAGCATCAAAAACAGCCGCACCAAAAATTTGTGAAGCTGTTTTTATATCTCCGTTTACAATATCAATTTTTTTATCAAGATTATTTAGCAATACACTTCTTTTTGCCATATCAACACTTTCTTCCTGAATTTCAAGAGCACTGTAATGTTTTGCTTTTGTTTTTGCAGAAAGAAGTATCGGAAGAATGCCTGTGCCTGTTCCAAGGTCAAGTACATTGTCATTTGTCCGTATGGTTTTTGAGGCGAATGATGATAATAATACAGCGTCCATTCCAAAGCAGAATTTTTCGGGATTTTGTATTATATGCAGATCGTTTAATTGCAGATCATCAAGGCGTTCACCGTTTTTTAAATGTATATTATTGTTCATATATAATTCCTATTCAGGTTTAAAATTATTGTAGTTGTTGCTGTAACCACCGTTGTTATTATTGCCATTGCCACGACGGAAATTCTTTTGTGTGTGATGATAATTTTCACGATTACCATGTTTGCCTTTTTTTTCAGGATAAGCATCGTGAGGGTTGTCTTTTTGCTCAAAATTTTTTTTGTGTTTATTAAAATTCTTTTTTGGCTGGCGTTTTGCTTTAGGCTTATTTTGCTCGTTTTCTTCGGCAAGATCCTCAATATCACCTTTTTCCATCTGCTCAAGTTCTTTTAACGCATTTTCGTCAAGTTCTTCATCTGGAAGTGTAAGTCCCGGTGAAGCAGATGTTCTTTTTACATTCTTTTCAAATTCAAGGTCGTCTACATGGTATTCTCTGACTTCTTTTTCATCATTTTCTTTAGTTATAACGACTTTGACAAGCTGTTTAAGAACGCTGACACTTTGTACAGTGCCATTGTAACCGTCTGAAGTTGAAACGCTTTCGTTTATATGAGGAAGACGCTCATTCAGATATTCATAGGCTTCTTCTTCGTTTTTCAGACAACACATAAGTCTGCCGCACACACCGGAGATTTTGCTTGGGTTGAGAGAAAGATTTTGTTCTTTTGCCATCTTGATTGAAACAGGTGCAAATTCTGAGAGAAATGTATGACAGCAGAGAGGTCTACCGCAGATACCTATTCCTCCAATAAGCTTTGTCTCATCGCGCACGCCTATTTGTCTGAGTTCAATCCTTGTTCTGAAAATTGATGCAAGGTCTTTTACAAGTTCTCTAAAATCTATTCTGCCATCGGCGGTAAAATAGAAGAGAAGCTTATTTTTGTCAAAAGTATATTCAGAATCGATAAGCTTCATTTCAAGCCCATGTTTTGAAATTTTTTCAAGACATATATCAAATGCTTCTTTTTCTTTCTCTTCATTTTCGGCATTTATTTTATCATCTTCATTTGTTGCTATTCTGATAACAGGTTTTAAAGGCTGGACTACTTTATCATCTGTCACCTCTTTCTTACCGAGAACAACAAGACCATATTCAATTCCGCGGGCAGTTTCTACAATTACATGGTCACCCTTATTTATGTCAAGATTCGTAGGGTCAAAGTAGTATACCTTACCTGATTTTCGGAATCTGACGCCTATAATTAAAATCATTTTTTCCTCCATATATAAAATTAACTGCCGGTCACACCGTAGATGTAACCAGCAATTAAAATCAGTCTTTCATTGCAAGAATCATTAACTCGATTGTGACATCGAAATTTACATTTGCATTGAGACGAACTTTTGCTTTATCAATTGCGGCTATGATATTTTCTATATCCTCGTAATTTCTTTTTGTTGCCTGTTCTGAAATAGCTGAATATTCATCACTGTATAATAAAAGATTGGCATCTTTTGTAACTTTAAACATAAGGACATCACGGTACCACAAAAGCATAAGATCAAGATAGTCATTTATATCATTTTTATGATTTGCAAACTCTTTTATTGTGTCCATAATGGTAGGAACATCCATTGAATCAACATTTTTGAGAAGTTTAAGTACCTGATTTTTCATTTCAATAAAATCACTTGAACTTGCAAATCGTATTGCTTTTCCTATATTTCCCTGACAATAGTTAGCTGCTATCTGTGCCTGCGAATCTTCCATCTGAAGTTTGTTTACAAGGTAATTGCAAATTTCATCCTTGTCTAATGGGTTCATGGTAAGTGTTACACAGCGTGATTGTATTGTAGGAAGAAGACTGTCCACATTTTCTGTAAGAAGTATAATAACAGCATATACAGGTGGTTCTTCAATTGTTTTTAAAAGTGCATTTTGTGCCTGTTCAGTCATCTTGTTTGCGTCAGGAATTATATATATTTTATATTCACTGCTGTATGGTTTGATGGAAATATCGTTGTTTAATTGTTCTCTGATATCATTTACGCTTATGCTTGATTTGTCATGAGTGATATATATAATATCAGGATGATTGTGTGATTCTGCCTGTTTGCATGATTTACATATACCGCATGCATCGCCGTCAGAAGTACGGTTTTCGCACTGAAGTGTTTTTGCAAGTGCAGATGCCAAAGTCTGTCTGCCAGAGCCATCTTCTCCGTTGATAATATATGCATGTGACAGATTGCCAAGTTTGATAGCAGTCTGTAAATGTTTTTTAATATTTTCCTGGCCGATAATGTCATTAAAGTTTGCCATATTAAACCTCCGATTGTTTATAATTATGAAAGTAAATTATGTGATAATATCAAGTATCAGACCTCTGATTTCGTCGATTTTTCCAAGTATAGCCAAATGGTCTTTTTCTTCTCTTAAAAGTTCTGCGGCCAGTTCATCCAAGGTCTGATTTATTTTTTTTACAATACCATATACTCGGTGGCGTCCCTTTTTGTCAAGAAAGTTTTCGCGGCTGAATTCATGGGAATGTGTAGCTATTTCATTCATAAATTCTTTTATAAGCCGGCGGTAATTTTTCATGTCTCTTATATCCATGCGTTTACCAAGTTTATCACCCTGTTGAGTGATTTCTTCCATCATGGTAAAAAGAGTTGCCTGCAGTTCCTGTTCTTCTATGGTACTAAGCAAAGTAAAGCGAAAGGAACCATCTGATTCAGTTGTTTTTGCTGCCTGTTCAATTTGCTGAAGCTGCTGCATAGGCGTAATTTTTAAATCCAAAGATAATTCCCTCCTTTTTCTTAACTTATGCGTTCATTATATCATAAATTTGTATGATGTATCAATCGGTGAATAAATATGATACATTTTTCCAAATGTCTGTGGCAATTTTGTCGATGGAGTTATTTCCGTCAATAACAATTATATTTTCTGTCTGTCTGAGTTTTTCTATAAGTTCGAGATATTTTTCACGAACCTGGGTGAGGCGTGTTTTGTTTTCAAAAAGTTCTGTTTGAAAACGTCCCTGTGCCATTCTGTCAAGTGTAATTTCAGGAGATACATCGATAAATATATGGCAGTCGGGGCGGAGAATTTTCAGTGCCTGACTATTTAAACTCATCACCCATTCAATAGGAGTTTTAACACTCTGATAAGCATAATTTGACAATACAAATCTGTCTGAAATCACTGAAGTTCCATTTTCAAGTTTGCTTTTTAGTCCGTTTGTGCCGTTGTTGATGTGGTCAAGTCTGTCAGCCGCAAATAAAGCGGCAAGAGCAGCTTCGTCCATCTGCATACGGCCTGTAAGACATTGGCGTATCATAACACCAATTGGACCGTCGGATGGTTCTCTGGTTTCAAGACATTTTATATTAAGTGATTCTATTTTTTGTTTTAAAAGGTTTATCTGTGTTGTTTTGCCGCTTCCGTCAATGCCTTCAAATACAATAAAGCTGCCTTTTTTTTCTGACATGTTATATGCCTCCTAAGTTTATTTTAATCCTAATAATACAGTGTAAGCCTGTGTTGTACCATCTTCAAATTCTACGTTAAATGTCCATGTTTTGTTGTCATTTGTAACAGGAGTGCTTATTTTCTTTACTGCTGCATTTGCTGTAGGTGTATTGATTCGATTATAAGTTTTCTGGTTTACCTGACAACTAACATTTGTAAGACTGCTCAGAGGAACTTTTGTCGCATAATTGCTGCTGTACTCAGTTGCTCCGGCTGCTACATATTGTGCTGCTGTAAACTGTGTAGTAAATAAAGTACCAGTTGTACCAATTTCAGTTATTTTATTTGTTGTTGGTCCGAGTTTTACAACAATATTATCAATAAATGTGCTCGGATCGAGTCTGGAAGCAATTAATATTACCGGAACGTTTACAAGTGTGTGGCCAGCGTCACCGAGGTCTATTGTAAATGTCCAAACAGTGCCGCCGTTGCTTGATTCAGCGTTTTTAATAATATATTTTGATTTCTTAAGTATCATAGTAAAACTTCCACGTGTTATATCTGAAAATTTTGTACCGTAGTCAATAAATCCGCCGCTGGCATTATAGAAGTTACATGTAAGATTTGTATCACTGATTACACCGTTTACGGTTTTGTTATTGTGTGTAAATGATATGTTTCTTATAATGTCACTTGCCTTTAATTTTGATATATTTGGCAGTTCACTTGTATCTTCTTTGACTGTTACTTTGAAGCTTCCGACTCTTTCTTTTGTCGATGTTCCAGTAATTGTTTCAAATACAGAAATTGAAGTTACTCCGACTTTTAAAGGAGAGATTACAAGGTAATCCTGGTCTGCATCTGTGCCACCTGTTGTTACAGTACAGATTGAAGTGTCTGCTGATTCATAATGATATGTTTTTGTATGGTCACGGCAGTCAACCGGAAAATTACCGTAAATATCACCATCGACCATTGTAGTAAATCCGTTTAAGTTGAGTTCTTTTTTTATTGAAGCTGTGGTTACGGTAACTTCTACTGTCTCGTCGAGAGTGGTAACTTTGTTGAGATAGGTTTCCTCTATTTCTACGGTAGTTGTTCCGTATTTTGTCGCAACCATATCATTTGAGATAATGCTTGTATCTTTTGATTTAAATGAATAAGTTGCACCTGAGCGCTGGTTGGTTATGTTAATTCCTTCATAATCAGAGAGCGACAGAGTTGCACCAAGACCTATTTTAATGGATTGGTTGGCTTCTGATATGAACGGTTCATTTGTGAGTTCAAGTTCAAATGTTCCGATAGTTCTGGTCTCACCTGTAAATTTTGTCTCTATCATAGTTATGTTAAAGTTTTTAACACTGTTTCCGGTGACGGTTGATATAATGCCACTATTTGATAAATCAAGATATTTGTGTATATCTGTGGAATCAGATACTAAAGAATAGATTGCATTTTCATCGGTGTTCTCAACGATTTCATCTAATGGAAGAGTGTTGAGATAGGCAATTTTAAAGTAGTTGGTGCGAAGTGATGCACCTATAACAGTAAGTTCAATATTGCCTATTTTACGATTTTTATTATTGTAAATTTCATGTACAGTAAGTGAGGTAGTACCTGCTTTTAGACAAGTAATAGCACCACTTGTGGCAACAGATGCAACTTGTAATGAGCTGCTTGTAATCTCATATTCAGCTGATTTGTTTTCACTGCTTAGATAATCGGAAGGTTTAAGAACATCACCTACTGTAGCAGTTACTTTTTTATAATCATTTTTTAACAAAGATTTTTTAACTGTTATTTTAAATGAGCCGACACGTTTAAAGTTACCTTTGTATTTATAACGTACATTGATTTTTGCAGTACCTTTTCCACGGCCTGTAATAACACCTTTTGCGGAAACTTTTGCAATAGATGTTTTGCTTGAAGTATAAAAATAAGTTGCGTTTTTAATTTTATTCTTTAAAGATATTGTATATGTACCGTTTACATAAATTGATGCCGAAGTTGTTTTTAATGTTGTTTTTTTTGTAGCTGCATATGATTTGTGTGAAAAGCAGAAAAACGCTGCTAAGACAAGAAAAAGACTTACAATAAGCAGTCTGTATGTCTGTTGTTTTTCGTTTTTGTTTGTAGTCATACTTAGTCCCCCTTATATGTGTATATTGTTCATCTTTATGGTGTTTTTCTGTTTGCTTACATTTGAAGAAATAGAAAAAACAGTATCCTCAAGAGAATGAACTTTGTTGTATTGCATAATGCCGGCGTTTACTGTAAAAGGTTCGCTTTGCCGCTGTTTTATAGCATGTAAAAACTTATTGACAGCGGCTGTTGCCTGGAGTTCGTTGGTTTCGGCAAACAGACATATTATCTGCTTATTTCCGAGCCTGGCAATAATATCGTTTATGCGGCATTCGGTTTTTATTATGCTGGCACATTGACAAAGACAGTATATCTCTCTGTCAGTTTTTTCACAGTCAATCTGAAAAACGGCAAATGATACAGGATTGTTGTATCGTTTGTGTCTTTCAATCTCTTTAAATGCATCGTCATAAAATCCTCTTTCACTTAGCAATCCTGTCAAAGGGTCATTTCTTGACACGGCATTATTATAAATCAAAACAGGGTCATAATTTTGTCGCCTGGCTGCCATCAGCTTAAATTTTAAGGTTGCCTGTTTGAGAGAATGCATGCCCAGGCATACTTTCCACGAATTCCCGTCATAAGCAACATATTTGTGAGATACATTCTGTGAATTTTGTGATAATTGTAAATCGGTGTCGTTTATTACAACGGCAAATTCTGTAACCTGTGGGTAAATAACGCCCTCGAGACGGCATTTTTGATAGTTTTTGTAAAAAGATATTCTGTAGTCCTGCATTTCAAAACATGAATTTACAGCTTCTTTCCAAGCACTAAATTCTTCAAGTGAAAATTTTTCCTGATCCTCTAATGTAAGGCAGGAGTAAGCATTCGTCCAGTTTTTAGTGAGAAGTGCGTGAAAGAATCTGTCAAGAATATCTTTTGCTGACATACTCGTCAAAGAACCACTAAATGAGGCAGCAGGATAAACATTTTTTGAACGCATGGTACGGTTCTCAAGCCATTGTTTATGATATACGGTTCGTTTATCGGGATCTGAAAGAATATTGTATGCCTCGTTTATCTCGAGCATACGCTTGTCCTCGTTGGGATTGTGGCTTACATCAGGGTGGTACAACGTACAAAGTTTTCTATAGGCTGCTTTGATGACATCAGGCGATGCATCATAATGTACCTGCAAAATCTGATAATAGTCCTTAAAGTTAAAAGGATAAATTTTAATACACCCCCTCATTGCAAGCAAGGGCAAGCCAAAAGCCTGCCCTTATTTGTATATATTAACTTACTTTTAGTTTGAATTTCATAACGGCACGTTCGTCATCGACAGGAATTTTTTCCATAGATGCACCAAGGGCTGTCATTTTTCCTTCAAAGTTTTCATATCCACGTTCGATAAAATGAATTGAATCAATAGTTGTATATCCTTCAGCTACAAGTCCGGCAACAACCAATGCAGCACCGGCACGCAAATCAGGCGCAGTTATGGCAGCACCTGTAAATCCCTCAACGCCTTCAATAATCGCAACATTTCCTTCGACTTTAATAGACGCTCCCATACGGGAAAGTTCGTCTACATATTTAAAACGATTTTCAAATATACTTTCAGTAACGGTACTTGTACCTGTTGAAAGGGCGAGAAGAGTTGCAATCTGAGGCTGCATATCCGTAGGAAATCCCGGATATGGAAGAGTTTTTATCTGAGTATGACCAAGTCTATGGTCAGAAGAAACTCTGACAGAATCATCATATTCTTCAACTGTAGCACCAATTTCTATAAGTTTTACGGATATTGCTTCTAAATGCTTTGGAATAACATTTTTAATGAGTACATCACCGTGAGTCGCAGCAGCAGCAACCATGAATGTTCCGGCTTCAATCTGATCCGGAATTATTGAATATTCGCTTGAGTGGAGTTTAGATACACCGTTTATACGAATCTTATCTGTACCTGCACCCTTAATGTCTGCTCCCATGCTGTTAAGGAAGTTTGCCACATCCACTATGTGCGGTTCTTTTGCAGCATTCTCAATAACCGTACGGCCTTCAGCCATACAGGAAGCAAGCATAATATTTATAGTAGCACCTACCGATACAACATCGAGGAAAATATGATTTCCTTGAAGTGAATCGGCGAAAGTGTTTATCATACCATGTTCAATGGTAACTGTAGCACCGAGTGCTCTAAAGCCTTTTAAATGCTGGTCGATAGGACGACTTCCGATGTCACAGCCTCCCGGAAGAGCAACTTGAGCTTTTTTGTATTTTCCGAGTAATGCGCCGAGAAGATAGTATGAAGCACGTATTTTTCTGATAGAATCATAGTCAATGGTTATGTTTCCGATTGTACTGCCATTGATTCTCACTGTGTGGGCATTGATGCGCTCAACTGTAGCGCCAATTCCCTCTATAGCCTGTAATAATACATTTATGTCACGAACATCAGGTAAATTGTCAATAGTAACTGTTTCATCTGTCATGATGGCAGCAGCAAGTATTCCAAGCGCTGCATTTTTGGCTCCCCCTATTGTTACCTCACCCTTGAGTGGAGTACCGCCTTTTATAATATACTGATTTTCCATTTTGCACCTCATTAGAACGGATATTTTTATTTTTTATTTATATCAAGTTTGTTATATTCATATAAGTATTTTTTTATACATGTCTGTAAATGAGAACATGTGTTGTGTATATGTAAAGCTATGTCCGAATAGTGCAGAAAATAAGTGCAATACGCAGACATAGGCAGAGTTCAACACATAAAACTATTATAGTCAAATGTACAGTTATGTCAACCTAAAAATTATTAAGAAATATTTAAGCCGAATATCGTTTTATCATTTTCTGCGATTTTCAAAATATACGAAAGTATCTATTGCATCGAAAATGTCTTTGAAAGTATCGCGTGGTGCAATGTCAATATATTGCTGCAGTATTTCCTGTTCGGCAGTTCCGTGATATTTGCCGTAGAAGATGTCAAAAAGGTTGTGACCGCGTACATAAATTTTAATATTTTCAATATTGTCCTTTATATCCTGCTTTGTTTTTATACGCTTGCCGATTACACGTTGCATTTTTTTTACACTTGTAAGTTTGTAAAGATAGTCTTTAAATTTTTTGTAGAGTATATTATAAAAATCTTCTTCTGATTTTATGACACCTATTTTTGCCATGATTTTAGGATCAAGGAAATAATTTTCAAAAGAATAATATTTTAATATAAGTACATTTTTGGGTTCTACTTTTGGAAGATTTCCAATATCTTCTTTTGAGCGTTGGGTATAGTAGCTGCAGAGCTGCTTTTTCAGATATTTTGGATTTTTTCCATCGCTGTCACGTATCATAAGAAACTGGTCTTTAAGATACAATTTATTTATATATTTTAGGTTTGCGTAAGTTTTAATATTTGTACAGCTATTTGTAGGAATAATTGTAATTCTCTGCAATTGTCCGTTTTCGTCATAAATTTCGGAATAATATTTTTTCAGTAACAGAGGAAGGCGGTTACTGTCCTGTTTGCCCTCGACAATAAATACAAAGCTTACGTTCATAAGGTCATTTGCCGTGTATCCAAGATCATTGAGTATCATATCAATATCTGTATTTTTTCGTATATCGGTATAGTATTCTTCGTTTAATATAACTTCACGTATCTGTTTTGTAGAGAAGTTAAATATAAGGTTAGGAGAATGGGTTGAAAATACAACCTGATTCTTTTTTGAAAGGTTGTAAAGTATCTCACTTGCCACCTTTTGGAGTTGTGGATGAAGGTAGATTTCAGGGTCTTCCATAAGTATTATGCATGGAAGAGTGTTTTCTTCATCAATATATGCTTCGAGAAGTGAAAGTGTATAAATACTTTTAAGTCCCTCGCCGAGAACATTTAGCGAGCCGACAATTTTGTCTCTTTCTTTATTGTAAACTTTAGTATCTACTTTCAACAGATTGTCGATATTGTAATTTAATTCATATCGTATTTCCTGGGAAGGACTTCCGTTTATATGAAAATGTTCGTTTACTTTGCGCTCAAATTCACGCAGGTTTGTATGGAAAAGTTTGAACTGGAGCAGACGGACAGTTTCAAAAAGAGTGAGTTCTTCAGGAGTCTTTTTGTTTATAAGTCCTATACACTGGAAACAGCGGTTGCATTTTCGCTTTGGGTCAAAAGTACATTCATTTTCTTTTAATTTTTGAAAAGATTCTTTATCATAAAAACTAAAAACGTCATTTTGTAATGATTCTAAATTGCGTGTCTGGTCTATGTGATAAATTTTTGGAATTATTTTTTCAATGTCGGGATTATGTTTGTTAAATCCGTCATTATATCTTGTTGTTCCGTTTGGGTTGTTATGGAAAGTAAAAGATACGATGCCGTCTTTATATGACGGAATACGTTCTTTAAATTCTTCAAACCATTTTTCAAAGCTGTTTGATTTGCATAGTATCCCTCTGGAATAATAATAGTTTAAATCTTCTTCCGTAAATTCAATCTGAATTGAGATATCAATAGGTTTTGATATGTCGAGAAATTCATGGGAAGGAGCAGGCTTTAAATCTGATGCTAAAAGCAAAGCGTCAATTACGGATGTTTTTCCGGTGTTATTTTTTCCTACTAATATAAGTGCGTTTTCAATATCGGTAATTTCAAGTTCACGAATTGATTTGTAATTTTTTATTTTAATATAAATGATTTTCATACAGACACCCTCTCTTTGTATAATAATTTATGTTTAAAAAATTTATTTGTGCTTCTTTTTTCTGTCTGTCTTTTTTTTGCGAACGGAATAACCGAATGTTCCAAGTTGTCTGCCAAGTTCAAAGTATGCGCCATGTGAGTAGGCAAGCAGTTTTGAATCATTCAGATGAAATGAATTGTTTGCGTCCATGTATTTGTCATCGGCGTGAACGGCGGTAACATCTGCGATGAACATATGATGTGAGCCGAGTTCTTTTATTTCTTTTACTTTACATTCAATATTTACGGGAGCCTCATCTATAAGCGGACATTTTACGGTATCAGCTTTGGCCTTTGTGAGTCGGCACTCTTTCCATTTGTCAACGTCTCTGCCTGAGCGTACACCGCAGAAATCTGTTGCCTTGATAAGTTGTTCGTTTGTGAGATTTATCACAAATTCGCCTGATTTTTTTATCATGTCGTATGAATAACGTTCGGGGCGGACGGATATGTAAGCCATTGGCGGATTGGTACAGATAGTACCTGTCCACGCAACAGTGAGTATGTTGGAGTCACTGTCTATGTCACCGCATGAAACCATGACGGCAGGTAACGGGTATATCATGTTGCCCGGTTTAAAACTGGTTTTACTCATTGTAGATATCCTTTCAGTTAATTTTTCGTGGAGCTGCCGGCTGCATTATAATTGTAAACGGCAACTTTATATAGACAGTATAACAAATCTTATCTTTAAAAACACTATTCAAATAAAAAATATTGTGATAGAATTAAGTCAGTGACTGCTTTTCATATTTACGGTGAGAAGGACAGCAGTCAATGAAAATCTATGATACGATGAAGATAAAGAATTATTAGCAAATAAATATTTTAAAAACAGAAGCAGTAGTGAAAGGCAGGGGAAAAAGGTATGGCTAACTATTTGGAATTTGAATCTATGAGTGAGGGTATGGAAGATAAGGTAAAGCAGAATTTGAAGTTTAAGACGGGAAATTTTGTGTGGAAGATAAAGTTTAATGTTCCGCTTGACCCAAAGACTGTAAACAATGTGAACTTATATGTTACATCGTTAAATCTTGCACCTTTAAAGACTGCAATTAGATATAATTCTCTCGAAAATGAGATTGAAATTGAACCGATGGAGGCATATGCACAAAACGAATCATATATTTTAAATATCACTACAAATGTGAAATCTCTTAATGGAAAACCACTCAAGAAACCAATACAGGTTCAGTTTAAGATAGACTGACAGGCGGTTGAATATTTCTCATACATATGGATAAAATTGAAAAAGAAAATAAAAGGAAAGCTTTTCATTGATTGGACATGCTTTCCTTTTGTTTTTTATTTTAATATTGATTTTAATTTGAATGCAACAACTCTATCCATATGATTTAAGGCAAGTGAACCTGGAAGTGCAGATTCAAAGTTTACATAGAGGTAAGTTGCATTTATGGCGATTCCTTCATTGAGTGCCGGTGTAATAACGGTTTTGAGTTTTTTGCCAAGCTTCATGGAAGCAGTACCTGTTTTTGACGGTTTGTAAATATTAAGCTCATTTGTGTAACCGTATGCTCTTGAAAGAATAAGTCTCCCCCCGGTTGCAAATGTCAAGCCCTGAACGGCAGGAGGAATAGTTACACTTGATTTTTCTTTTAACGAACTTGTGTCAGAATTTGGATTTACAATCGAGTAACTTCTCAATGTTCCGTTTTTTGTATACTGAAAATCTCCTGTCCATATAAGGTTTTTGTAATATGTCAAAAATGAGCAGGTATAATTGGTTGTAAAAGTTTTTGCGTAAGTAACTTCTTTGTAGGTCATTTTCTTAGTGGCAGCCTGATTTATATCGGAAAAGGCTACGCCGCTTATTTTTTTACCGTTTGTCACCCATACAGTGCTGCCGTCAAAACATATACCGCCGGCGTGGGTTTTGTTTGGAAGTACGGCAACGGAAAGAAGTTTTCTTGTATATTTATCCATTATGTAAATGACGGATTTTTCCTCAGAATATGTGTCATAGGCGGTTATGAGCAGATATTTCTTTGCAAAAGTTATTCCCTGAGGACACATTTTTGTGCTTTCAAATCCGCCGACATTTGTAGATTTTATTCCGGGGATTGTTACGCATTTATTGTAATTTGCATATTTTTTCACCGAAGCTACTTTAGACCATGCAGCACTGTTAAGCAAAGTCTTTTTTGTTTTGTAGTAACTTGGAACTGTGGTAGTCTTTTTTGTTTTTACAGGTTTTACTGTTACCTGTTCTGAGTTTTCACCGGTAAAGCTTTGGGAAAAAGCAGTTCTGTAGGCTGACACACTGTAGATATATGAAGTGCCTACGGTCATGTTTTCATATGTCTTTGAAACATTTGATTTTCCCTCAAGTGTGTCAATGAGCTGATAATTGCCGTCAATAAATTGATATATGTAATAGCCCTGTGCACCGGTTGTTGCAGGCCACGAAAGTCTTACTTTTCCAAAGCCTGCTTTGCCCGTAACTGTCAGTTTTGCAGGCAGAGTAGAAGTTTTTGCTTCGTTTGAATAGCTGAGTGCAGGGTGGTTTGCGGTGTCTGTATATGTAAGCAGTTTGTAGCGGTAATTGGTACCTGAGTCAAGACCTGTATCCGTATACGAAATGGAGGTTGTGCTTGTAAGATAGACATATGAACCTGAGCCTTTCTTTCTATATATAAGATAACCGGTAGCAGTATTGTTTTTTTCCCATGTAATAGATATGGACTCTGCTGTTTCCTCGCTTATGGCAACACCGCTGGCAGCAGTTGGTCGTGAAGCACAGCGAAGTACGCCTGTTCTTGCACTTTCAAGACCAGTGTTTTCGCTGACACTTGTAATCTGATATGAACATACGGTACCAGGGTCAAGATTAAGGTCAATGTATGAAGTTTCGGTTGTCTGTAAAAGAAGCTCATACGGACCGTCGTTTACACTTCTGTATAAGTTGTAATAATTGCCACTTACATTCTCATTCCATGAGAGTTCAATCTGGGATTCTGTCTCTACCTCGGATTTGAAATCCGAAACAATGGAAGGGAGAGTTGCGTCAGAAATAATATTTGATGCGTCGCCGGTATTTTCTTCCGTAAGACAATAAGCCTGAACGTAAAAATCGTAGTAGGCAGAGGCATTAAGTCCTGTGACAGTGTATGAATTTGATGTTGACAGACCGGAAAGTACAAACTCGGAATTTTCTTTTGGTTTATAATATACCTTATACGATGCGTTGCCGAGAGTATCCCAGACCAAAGTGATTTGACCGTTGCCGTCAGCAGCCGTCAGTCTGTCAGCTAAAGCAATACCTGTGACTTTTGTGACTGATGAGCAGGTCTTAAATTCCTGTGAGACAGTTCCGTACTGCTTTTGTCCGAGTATATTTTTTTTGTAACATGTCAAGTTGTATGTGACAATTGTCGCCGGACTGAGTTCTTTTATTTCATAGGAAGTGTTCTCCGTATCAAGTGTTGTTGTCTGATTGTTGTATGTAAGTGCCAGACAGTATCCATCAGCATCTTCTACGGAGTCCCATTCAATTGTTATTGCTGACGAGGTGGCAGCAGTTGTGCGGGACGAAGTTACCATACCGTTAAATTCGGGTGTGGCAGATGGTTCCGGGGCGCTATTGTCATCTGAAAAAAATGACAAGGAAGTGCTGTAAGCCGAAGCTGCCTTGGTTTTTAATATTCTGGCAGCAAAAAGACATATTGAAACAGCACATACGATTTCAAAGAATATCAAAAATTTATTTTTTTTAAACATTTAACTCTCCATTCTTCCGATGTATGATTATCGGATATTTCCCAATTATACTTATCATCATTATCTCTGCTGATGCCACGGATTGCTACATTGCTTTTGACAATTGCATCATAATATAAATATATTAGAAAAGCAAATCTTGACGCACATATTTTTCTGAATTACTATAATGTAAAAAAGTGACAATATTAGGTCATAAAAACGGTAAAGGACAGACAGATGAAAATATTTGATAGAGTCAGAAACAAAATAAAGGGCGGATTAAGATTACATCACAGGATGATACTTATATATGTTGTTGGCGGGATGATTCCGTTTATAAGTGCAAGCTTGTATACAAATGCCAAAAATCAGGCAAACATGATAAGTCTGAATAAAAACACACAGAAAAGTGAAATAGAAATTGTCAAAAATCAGATTAGGGATTCTATGGCTGTCGCACTTGATGTATGCGATGAATTGTATGGAAATTATGAAGTGAACGAAATTACAGGAAAGAAATACGAAAGTATATCGGAATTTGAGGATGACTGTAATGAAAAACTTGGTATAATAGACAGATATCTTAGTTATTATAAAAGAGAAATATCAGATATAAAAATATTTGTGGATAATAAACCTATAAGTGCAAACAAGTATTTCTTTTATCTTGGGGATGCCGTCAAGTCGGAAAGCTGGTATAAACCTACAATAGAGAGGGATGGAGAGGTGTGCTGGAATTATGGAAGGTGCAGGACAACAAAGCAGAATCATATGCAGGTTACAAGGGCGATAAAGAATGATTATGGAACTATTGTCGGTATACTTTGTGTGCAGCTTCAAAATGATTTTATCGTGAATACAATTACTGAGCGTTCAATGCATACTATACTATTATTTAACGATACAGATACGATTTACACAAATTTTTCAATGGAGGCGGATACACCGTTTCTCTCAAAAAAATTGAAAAAAATGAAAAATCATGAATTTGCAGGAAGAATTACCGAGGTTGTTGAGGATTATCTGCTTGTATATAACAAAATTTATCCTATGGTTAACAGGCTTGAAGGTGAAAGTTCGCCTCATTATACATTTGCAACAATTGAGAGATATCAGGATCTTACTTCGAATTTATATATGAACAGTCTGAAGAGTTATACGGCAGTTATAGCGGGACTTTTTGCATCGGTAATTCTGATTCTTGTTTTCTCAAAAATGTATGCAAACAGAATGGAACTTTTAAGGAAACAGATGCATTATGTTGCGATAGGTGAGTATGATAAGGTTACTGAAATATTAGGAGAGGATGAAATTGCCGAACTATATAAAGAATTGGAAAAAATGATGGATGATAATAAGGCACTTATGCAGAGAGTTGTTGATGAGCAGGTTCAGAAAGAAAAAATTCACACAAAACAGCGTGAGGTGGAATTTAAGATGCTTGCAAGCCAGATAAATCCACATTTCTTATATAATACTCTTGAAACGATAAGAATGAAGGCAAAGATAAATAAGGAACCTGAGATAGAAGAACTTGTAAAAATGCTTGCTAAAATAATGAGGAGAAATATTCAGGTTAGTGATAAGAAAGTGACTCTTAAATCGGAGGTTCAGCTTATCGAATATTACCTTAAAATTCAGAATTACAGATTTGGAGACAGAATACATTCGCAGGTAATAGTTGATGAAAATGTCGAGATGGATGCGAAGGTACTTCCTCTTATAATTCAGCCGTTTGTTGAAAATGCATTTGTTCACGGACTTGAATCAAGTGAAGATGGCGGAAATCTTACGGTTCATGTGAGCAGGGATATGGGAGTTATAGTTGTTACTGTTGAAGATGATGGTGTCGGGATGGATTATTATGAACTTGGAAAACTAAGATATGCCATAAATTCGGGAGAGGCGGCAGAAAAAGGCCATATAGGGGTGAGCAATGTAAATCAGAGACTTAAACTTCAATATGGTGAACAGTATGGGGTTACGGTTGACAGTAAAAAGAAAGCCGGAACAAAGATAACGATTCGTATGCCATTGCTTTTTAAGGAAGAGTAGATTACATTAAAAAATAATTATATTAACTAATTCTAGGGGTAAATATGTCAAAAAAAATATGGTTTTATTTTACAATGTTTACCCCTAGAATTAAGATAAAGTATTGGTAAGTCGGCGAAGTCTGTTTTTGATTGAAATCGTCGTCGGATATTAAAAGAAAGTATAGGAGGAAGATTTAATATGAGAAAATCTTTAAGAAAAATTTCAGCAGCTATCGCAGGATGCGCTCTTGCAATGGCACTTACTGTAAGTGCGGTACCTAATACAGCAGATGCGGCAACAAAGCCACAGTCTACAAAGGCAGGAATAAAAGCAGGAAAGGCAAAATTTGATCCGGATGGAACATATCACGCATATTTAGGTTTCCAGCAGACAACTACATGGATTTTCCGTGATCAATGGTTCAACCCAAAAACAGGACGTGACGGTTCAGATATTAAGAATTTAAATTATAACGGATTACTTAAATCAGGAGACAATGGTGTAGAGCAGCTTGAAGGAACTACTGTTACTGATGCAGAAATCACAGGAAACGGAACATATACTATCGGTGTGACAGGACTTAATGGCGCACTTCCTGACGTAGATGGAACAAACAATGTTATTTCACTTATCTATGCATCAACAGATATTCCACTTAGTGCAGTAGAAGATGGAACAGTTAAAGTTACTGATGTAAAGATGTCAATTGACGGAAAAGAAGCATTCTCAGGTGACCCATATATAAATGAGGATACAAAGCTTCTTAAACTTTATCAGTTTGATTGTGTAAATACATATCAGAATGAAGGATACGAAAATCCATCAATATTAACACCAAAGGATAGCATTAATATTACATTTACAATCAGTGGATTCAACAAGGACAATCCTGATGCAGTAGAGGCTACTCCGGCAGCAGATACAAGCAGTTCAGTAGCTTCAAGTTCAGGAACTACAAGTACAAGCAATACTGATTCTGATTCAGGTTCATCAACAGGCACTGTAGCAGTAGTTGTTGTTATCGCAGTAGTTGTTGTAGCCGGGGTTGTAGTATTTGTTAAGAAAAAGAAAAATTAATAAAAAGATAAATTGACTATTCGAATATTTATTGAAAAAGATAATAAATGTTTAAATAAAAAGACTGTCGTGTTTTTGAGCATGGCAGTCTTTTAGTTTATGTCGAAAAAATTATGTATGAAAAATAAATTTTACATGCACATTATTAATTAATGTTAAAGTTGTATGAAAAATAAATGTATTTTCGGTCAATAATTTGTGGTAGTATTTTAAAACTTATATTTATATAATTATCACAAGAAGAAGGTTAAATAAAATATAAAGGTTTTTACAACCGAAAGATTATCCAATTATGATTTAGGAGGTCATTATGAAAGAAGAAAAAAAAGAGAGGAGAGGTGCTTTAGGCTATGTTTTTGTGGTACAGAGATTAGTTATCATATTAGCTATAGTCGCAGCATTCTTTCCGGCATTTAGTCCATCGAGAGTTACTAAACTGATTGATGGAACTATTTCATTGTTTACATCTGGTGTCTCATACTCAAGTCTTACCGATGGTGCAAGCAGAGCACTGCGTATGGGATGGGTTGATGAAAGTGTATTTGTTATTGTATTTATAGGTTCACTTTTATTGATAGTGGGTATAATACTTGCTATTGCAGGTGGATGTATGTCATTGGGAAATCTCAAATTGCAGAGATTCGGACTTATTTTCTCACTTGCAGGTTCAGTAGTTCAGATAGTAGGTATTGTTCTTTGTTATGTAAGTTACAATATGATTCAGGGCAGTGATAATGTAAGAAGAGTGAAACCTATGTTCCCAAGCGGAATGATTTTATACATAGTATTTGCAGCTCTTCTACTTATTACAACACTTGTTCTTATGTTTGGACTTCCTAAGGCGGACAAGGCAGACAAGTATGAAATGGAATCAAAGTATAAGCTTTTTCTTATGTTCCTTCCATTTGCAGCACTTGCATTTGTATTCTGTTACTTACCACTTTGGGGCTGGAGATATGCATTCTTTGATTACAAAGCCGGTGGAACTTTATCAATGAGTAACTTTGTAGGATTTAAGTGGTTTACATACTTATTTAAGAATGCAGCTACAAGACGTGACCTTGTAAACGTTATGAAGAACACACTCGGTCTTAGTGCTTTAAATGTACTTACAAGCTGGGTACCAATGATGTTTGCCGTATTCCTTTGTGAAATCAAGAGTTTAAGATTCCGTAGATTTGTACAGACATTTACAACAATTCCTAACTTCATAAGCTGGGTACTTGTTTATGCTATCGCTATTGCTATCTTCTCTACAGACGGATTCATCAATACATTTATGAGAGAGTTTGGTATGCTTGCAGCTGATGCAAAAGGTCATAACTACCTGTTAGGTAATTCACATATGTGGCTTAAGATGTGGGGCTGGGGCACATGGAAGGGTGTCGGATGGTCAGCTATCATCTATATAGCCGGTATTTCAGGAATTGATCAGAGTCTTTACGAGGCGGCGACGGTTGATGGAGCGGGAAGATTCCAGAAAATGTGGCATGTAACACTTCCGGGACTTTTACCAACATTCTTCGTACTTTTACTTATGTCAATTGCAAACATCCTTACAAACGGTCTTGACCAGTACCTCTGCTTCTCAACTGCACAGAATGCACAGTCACTTAGAGTACTTGACCTTTATGTATACCAGTTAGGTATGGGAAGCAGCGGAAGTATTCCGTTGTCAACGGTTGTAGGTATGTTTAAATCAGTAATATCAGTAGTATTGTTGTTTGCTGCCAATGGAGCATCTAAGCTGCTTCGTGGCGAGAGTATTATATAGGAGGTGAGTACGATATGGCAATGACAAAACAGGAAAAAGAAGATGCTAAGAGAGAAAGAGAATACGAAAAGAAGCATAAAAGAAAATATCGTCTTACGCCTGGTGATATAGTATTCAACATTTGCAACTATTTGTTCTTTACATTGTTTACAATAACATGTATATTCCCATTCTGGTATCTGTTTGTAAATACAGTATCCAGAAACGATTATGTACAGAGAGGTATCGTAAACTTCTGGCCAAAGGGATTTAATATCCAGAATTATCTTGCTCTTAAAGATGTAGGAGACCTTGGTTCAGCATTTATTGTTTCTGTAACAAGAACTATTCTTGGTACTGCACTCATGGTAGTTGCTTCAGCATTTATCGGTTACATTGTTACAAAGCAGGAAATGTGGCACAGAAGTTTCTGGTATCGTTTCCTCGTTATCACAATGTATTTCAATGCAGGACTTATTCCGTGGTACATGAACTTTGCAATGCTCGGTATGACAAATCACTACTCAGCATATATTATACCTGCTATCGTGGCTCCGTATAATATTATCCTGGTTAAGACATATATAGAGTCAATACCGGCAGAACTTGAGGAAAGTGCTTTTATCGATGGTGCTTCATATATGATGGTATTTAGAAAGCTTATTTGGCCTCTTAGTAAACCAATCCTTGCAACAATCGCTATTTTCGGTGCAGTAGGACATTGGAACTCATTCCAGGATTCCCTTATTCTTATGTCAGGTAATGCTAAACTCTTTACATTACAGCACAGACTTTACATTTACCTGAATCAGTCATCAAACCTTGGTGCATTGATGAATGGTGCAGATTCTTCTACTGCTAAGACTGCGATTGAGCAGGCTATGAATACAAAGGTTATTAAATATACTATTTCAATGGTATCAGTTATTCCTATCCTTTGTGTATATCCATTCATGCAGAGATATTTCGAGAAAGGTATCATGCTTGGTGCGGTTAAGGGTTGATATTGCATTTTATATCAAAATTTGATAATCTGATTATGGTTTTTATAAATGGGTGATTGCGTAAGCGGTCACCCATTAAAAAATATAAGCAAAATTTATAGTCAGATAGGAGGATAAATTTTAATATGTTTAAAAATGGTTTCTTTGAAAGTCCATTGTACAAATTTGGCACCAGACTTGTGGATGTAATCGTTCTTAATTTTTTATGGCTTTTCTGTAGTCTGCCACTGTTACTTGCTCTTACGATTCCTAAATGGTTGGGATTATTTTGGATTCCATGTGGAATAATCGGAGCCTTTACAATGGGGGCAGCATCGGTAGCCGCATTTTCAATAACATTAAAGATGGTCGATGATGAAGAAGGTTATATATTTAAACCTTTTTTCAAAGAGTTCAAGACAAGCTTTTTTAAAGGCGGTATGGCAGGTATAATACAGACATTTGCAATATATGCATTGTATCTTGATTTCCAGCTTTATCACAATGTCAAAGATTCAAATATAATGTTTTTGATAGTGTTTGTTCTTGGATTATTTTTTCTGTTTACGCATTATGTATATGCATATGCTCTTATGGGAAGATATGAAAATACAGTTGTAAATACATTAAGAAATTCATTTACAATAGCACTTAGATATTTTAAAAAAACAATATTGATATTTTTGGTTGTCGCCTTTGAAATTTTATTATTCATGTGGTCGGGTACAACACAGTTTATCGGAATAATAATTGGTCCGGTATGTATTATTCTTACAATAAGTGGAATGGCAAAGCCGATATTCCTGCAGATTGAAAGAGATAACAACGGTGAGGAAAGTGACGATGAAGAAGCTGAAGCTGATTTATCCGATTATGAAAATATTGACTATGAAAAACTTGCAAAAAAAGCAGAACAAAATGAAAAATAATTAAAAAAATAAAAAATGTAGAAAATATAGGATATATCTTCAAAAAAAGTGAGGGTAATAAAAGTGCTTAAAAATATTGCACATTTTCATGTTAAATTGTAAAATATACACATAGGAAATAGTAATGGTTTGTGTTGTGTTGTGCACAGACCAAAGAACTTTAATATACAACACAGAAAAGAGGAAAATTATGAGAAAAGCTGCATTTAGTAAAAAAATGCTTTCTGTATTGCTTGCAGGCAGTATGGTTGTTGGTTCTACATCAATGCTTACAGGATGTGGTACGAAAAAGAAAAATGGAGTTATAAAATTAGATGTCTACAGTCAGTTGGCAAATACACAGGGTATGCAGACAGGCTGGGGTGCAGACGTGCTTAAAGAAAAGTTCAATGTTGAACTGAATATTATTCCTGATGCAGACGGTGTATATCAGACACGTGCACAGAATGGTAACCTTGGTGATATCGTTATATGGGGTAGCGATTCAAAAGATTATGTTGATGCTGTTAAGAATAATCTTCTTCTTGACTGGAATGAAGATGATCTTCTCACAGACTGTGGACCATATATTAAGAAGCACATGGCAGATGCTCTTAAGAAAAACAGTGGTCTTACAAAGACTATCACAGACGGTGAGAGAGACACTACATATGGTATTGCTCACAGCGTTGCAACAAACAGTAAAAACCATGATGCATTCTTCTATACATGGGATACTCGTTGGGACTTATATAAGAAGTTGGGTTATCCTAAGATTAAAGATCTTGATGCATTTAAGAATATGCTTATTAAGATGCATGATATCTGCCCTAAGGATGACAATGGAAATCCTACATACGCTGTTTCACTTTGGTCTGACTGGGATGATGGAATGGTTATGTATGTTAAGTCAACAGTTACAGCTTACTATGGTTACGATGAGATGGGTATCGGATTATATGACCCTCAGACAGGTAAATTCCATGATGCACTCGAGGAGAACGGACCATATCTTCAGATGCTTAAGTTCTACAATGACTTATATCGTGCAGGTCTTGTAGATCCTGACTCAATGACACAGACATACGACCAGATGAGTGCTAAGGTTAAGAGTGGTGGTGTCTTCTTCTCAATCTTCAACTATTCCGGTTCACTTGGATACAATACAGATGCACATCTTAAAGCAGGTAAGTACATGTATTGTATGAAACCTGATGAAGCAAAACCTATCGTTTATGGTATGAATACACAGGGTGGTGACCGTATCACAACAATCGGTGCAAAGACAGAGTACCCAGACTTATGTATGGAAATCATCAACTACTTTGCAACTCCGGAAGGATTTATGACATACAAGTATGGTCCTAAGGGAGAGACATGGGATTATGACAAGGATCATAATACATACTTTACAGAACTTGGTAAGAAGACTAGTGCTGATGGAAAGACAAAGATGGAGAAACATAAGGGTTCATTCCAGGATGGACAGATTCAGGCTGCATTTGATACATGGGCTAATGGTGCAGATAATCCTGATTCGAACGGTGAAACATATAATTGTGATGACTGGAAGAGCAATATTACAACTCCTGAATACAAGATTCAGCAGGACTGGGTTGACAAGACAGGATGTAAGAACCTTAACGAATATATGGAAAAAGGTGGAAATTATGTAGTTGCACCTGCGACATCTTATTCAGCTAGTGCTAAGGATGATGAATTAAAGACAACTTGGAAACAGGTAACAACATCTATAAAAGAGAATTCTTGGAATGCTATTTATGCTAAGACAGATGCAGAGTTTAACAAGTTTGTTCAGAAGATGAAGAAAGATACAGCCGCTTATGGATATGATGAGTGTCTCAAGTGGTGTGAGAACGAAGCTGCAACTCGTCATTCATTAGAGAAGGCATTAAGCAACTAGGATTAAAGTTGTTTCTTATATGAATGTTTATTCCCCCGTGCTTTGGCATGGGGGATTTTTTAATATATATGATTATGATACAACATTATTATTATGAGTAAATTAGGCTTTAATAAATTGTGTGAACTGTTACTGAAAAGTTAAAATATCAGTTTTAAATGATTGAATTTTTGTGCAGTTTGCTATAAAATATCATATATAGTTAGTCTGAATTGTATTAAATGGAGGTTGGACGTATGAAAAAAAAATTAGATTTTATGTCAAAGAATAAAGAGACAAGGACTAAGAAAAAAAATACCAAACGAAAATTGAATACAAAAAAATCTGTTGAGAGCGAAAATATACAAGATACTGATAAAAGCAAAAATGAGGATAAAGTAAATCAGCATAATGGTGAAGTTGCAAAGCATAAATCTATCGTTGTAAGAATAGCAGGGCTTGTATATATGGGTATCCTTATTACAGTTTTGTTTGTTGGGGGATTTATTATTCCTTATATAAAGAACTCACTGCAACAGAATATAAGTACATCTATGAAAGATGTTACCACCATACTTGGTCAGTCATTTGATAAGCAGATTGACAGAAGCGGTGCCAATATAGTTCTTACACCTATTACATTGAGAAATTCATTGGCATCCGTCAAGGTCAATGGCTTAAAAAGCAGCTATATGTATATTATAAACGGAAGTGGCAATGTGGCATGGCATCCAAATGAAAAGCTGATTGGTGATAAGATTGGTATTTCTGAGGTACAGAATATAGTTGATAAAATGGTTGCGAAAGAGAAAGTCAGTCCTGGATTTTTGGACTATACTTATAATGGTGAACAAAAGCATGCTGTATATTTTGTAAGCAGTACATATTCGTTTACTTTGGTGCTTTGCTGCGATAAATCAGAAATTAATGCTCCTGTAAATAAGGTGTATACGAGAACAGGTATTGCACTCATAATTATATTGATAATTATGGGAATCATAGGAACTGTGGTTCCTAGAAGGATAGCAAGACCTATAAAAGATGTTGTATTTTCAATGAACCGTATGGCAGAGCTTGATTTGGCACATAGAGATATAAGTGTACATAAAGTTGCGAAACAAAATGATGAAATTGGCATGCTTGCAAGCTCAGCTTTGATTTTGAAAGATGAACTTGCTGCTATGGCAAAGTCTCTTATGGAAAATGGAAATCATCTGGATGATGCATCGATTGCCTTGAAAAACAGCATTGAACAGGTAGATGATACCGTATCCGGTATTGAACAGGCTGTTACGGGGATTGCAGATGGTGCCGGAAGCCAGGCTGATGATACACAGCGTGCAAATGAAAATGTTATAAGTATAGGCAATGATATAGATGCATGTACGGATTCTATGAGAATATTATCTGAAACTGTAGAAAAAATGAAAGACATGAGCAACGAGACATCAAAAGTGCTCAAGGAGCTTGTTAAGATAAGTGAAAATACTTCAGAAGAAATTGCAACATTAAAAGACGAGACATTCAGAACACATACTTCGGCAGAGGCCATCAGAAGTGCAGTTGAATTGATACAGTCAATTGCAGACCAGACAAGTCTTCTTTCTCTTAATGCATCCATAGAAGCAGCAAGAGCCGGTGAACATGGAAAAGGATTTGCTGTTGTAGCGAATGAGATAAGAAGTCTTTCTGACAGCAGTATGAACAGTGCTGATGAAATTGAAAGAATAGTTTCAGAACTTTTGGACAATTCAAATATAAGTGTTAAGAGAATGGAAACTGTAAGTAATGATGTTGCTATTCAGGTTGACAGACTTGGTAATACAAGAAAATCGTTTAAAGGTCTTACTGAAGAGACAGACAAGGTTATTGAGCTTACAGAGACGATATCAGCTCAGGTGGATGAAATCAATAGTGCTAAGAACAATGTAAGCAGTGTTCTCGAGAGTCTTTCGGCAATTGCAGAACAAAATGCCGCAAGTACACAGGAAACATCAGCTTCAGTTCAGGAGATTGGTTCTTCAATCAATGAAATCAGTGAGAGTGCAGTAGCTTTACAGAATTTGTCTACAGATATGAGTAACTATATAAAGAAATTTAGATTGTATGAAGATTAATAAAAAAACCTCCGATCCTTTTTGTAAGGTGCGGGGGTTTTAATTTTTTTTATTACTTTTTTGGTTTGGAAATTCTCCATTAAAACCACGCAGGAGCATGGCATTGTAAACTTCATCTGCACGGTCAATTGTGCGTAACAGAAGATGACCGAGAAGCGAACCCCAGTTTTTAATGTTTATGCCCTTCTGATTCGGTGCACGCAAAGCATATGCTTGAGTAATGCGTCCTGCTTCAGAGAGCAGAAGCGTGACATATCTGTAGGTAAGCATTATCTGTGTCACAATGACAGATGGGGTTTTTATAAGGCGCAGAGCGTAACATATTTTTTCAATTGTTGTCGTTGCGATGAGAATATATGATGCCATAACGGTCAATATACCTTTTAAGGCGAGAGTGAACATTGATATTATACCGCCTGTTATTGCAAGATTTTTAAAAAGAACAAAATCCTGATTTAGTTTAATGCCGTTAAATCGGAAAAGTATGTGTCGGTCAAAAAAAGGATTTAATATTCCTATAAGACAGACAAGCGGCAGAACTATTCTAAGGCGTTTAATACTGTCCTTAAAATTTATATCTCCAAGAATAAACATTGCCACCGGATAAACTGCCATTATAACAAGCCTGCTTACATTATATTTTGGTGTGGATATGACAAGCAGTATATATCCGATGGTTATAATAAGTTTAATTAAGGGATGTATGTTATTTATCAACTTGTCCTGCCTTGCAAGTTCGTCAATTTTTGTTATTTCATGTATTGTATTTCCGATTTTATCTTTCGGTTTTCTTTTTGTCATTTGTATTTTTCCTATTTGTTTTTGTGTCTGCTTACAGACCTGATTATAAGGCATATGACTGTGCAAAGAATTAGTACGATAAGTGAACCGGCTATACCGGAAAATGATGTGCCGCCCACTGTATCGGAATTTTTGAAAGCGTAATCAGGCAGGAACGAAAGCATGTTTTGTATTGATGAAAATACAGAATGTACTTTATCGGAGTTTCCTGAAATGTCAGTTGAGCCTGTAAGCTTTGCTATAGACCATTCAAGCCCGTCAGGGTGTGAAGAAGCAAAGAGTGAAATTATTCCTCCTGTTACAAGTGTAACTGTGAATAAAATTGTAAGTATCTTTTTTAGTGATAATCTTTTTGTAAAGTCTGTTTGCGGCAACGCTGTGTTTGTTTCGTGTGTGGTAAAGTTTTCAGTTTCATTGGTTCCAAGCATTTCAGGACGTGATTCGTATATGAATACAAGTACAGCGGCAGTTATAAGTCCCTCGACAAGTCCGATTGCAAGGTGTATCGGCTGCATTGTTTTTACAAATGTCATAAACGGTAGTTCAGTGATGCCTGAGATTTTTGTTTCGACTGATACACTAAATGCTCCGAATTGAAGAGAAATGACTGAGCCGAGGATAGAGGCTGTTATAATTCTTGATTTGTTTATGCCTTTTTTGATAATCGGTTTCCACACGAGAAAATATCCGAGAAAGCATCCATAAAATGCCATATTCCATACATTACATCCAAACGCCAGCAAACCGCCGTCAGCAAAGAAAAGACATTGAATTAGTAAAACACTGATGAGTGTTAAAAAAGCGGCGTAAGGGCCTAATAAGGCTGTCAAAAGCATGCCGCCACAGAGGTGCCCGCTTGAACCTGTACCCGGAATTGTGAAATTTATCATCTGGGCTGCAAAAATAAATGCCCCCATAACTCCCATGACAGGAATTTTTTTGTCGTCATTCTCAAGACGAATTTTTTTTACTGAATAAGCTGCTGTGCCTGCCGAAAGTGCATACATGGTTCCGGCAACTGTTGCAGAGACAAGGGCATCTGCCATATGCATATAAATCACTCCATTCTATAAAAATTTAATATAAATAAAAAAGTATCTGAACTGTGAACATCATCGTCCGGATACTTTGTTTATTATTGATAATACGTTTATTGTGTTATATTAACATATTATAATACTGTCCGGAAGCTTCCCAGGGGGATATTTTTTGGAATAATTTGTGTAAAAGAGTGAAAGTTTGGAAAATATGATAAGAATCAGATACATGAAATGCAAAAGTTTAGAGAAGGGTTTTAAACTTGAAAATAAGATGTTTTTTTGCCATAATAATATGAAGATGGAGATAAAGAAATGGGGATTAAAATGGTAGATGATATAACTGTTAATATAAAAAATGTCAGCTTTTGTTATGAAGCGGGAAAAAATATTTTAAATGATATTTCTATAAATGCAAGGGGCGATGAAAACATAGGTCTTATTGGTGCAAACGGTGTCGGAAAATCAACATTGCTAAAACTTCTTGTCGGTCTGGATTTAGGATTTCAGGGTGACATAGAGATAGAGGGAATACCTGTCACTAAAAAAAATCTAGCTGGAATAAGAGCGAAGATTGGATATGTGTTTCAGGATTCGGAAAGCCAGCTTTTTATGTCAAATGTTTATGATGAGATAGCTTTTGCACCGAGAAATTATGGATTGAATGAGGATGAGACAGAAAAAAGAGTTGAGAATGCCCTGAGAGATATTCATATTGAATATTTGCGCGACAGACAGATATATAAAATGTCGGGAGGGGAGAAAAAGATGGTTTCGATAGCTACTATCCTTGGAATGGAGCCAGATATAATATTGATGGATGAGCCTTCAATAGCACTTGATCCTGCGAACAGAAGAAATCTTATAAATATTTTAAAGGAAACAAAGCAGCTTAAAATAATCGCTTCACATGACCTTGATATGGTGATTGAAGTTTGTGACAGGGTTATTTTAATGGCAGATGGAAGAATAGTAAAGGATGGAAAAGCAAAAGAAATTTTGACTGATGAACAATTGCTTTCGGATGCAGGTCTTGAACTTCCACTTTGCATGCAGCAGCCGAGATGGAGAAACTGAATATTATATACAGGATAGAGAAAATATTGATACTGTTTAAATTTGAGGTGTGCTAAACAGTAGAATATACTCTATTTGAAAAAATTATGGAGGGATACCATGTGTGATGTTCAAAATACGGATAAAGAAAAACATAGTCATAGTCACAACCATACACAGACTAAAGCCGTTGTAAACAGGCTGTCGAGGGCAATCGGACATCTCGAATCCGTGAAACGGATGGTGGAGGACGGAAGGGACTGTACAGAAGTGCTGATACAGCTTTCAGCAGTAAAATCGGCAATAAATAACACTGGAAAACTTATTTTGAAAGACCATATAGAACATTGCGTTGTTCATGCTGCGAAAAATGATGATGAAGAAGCAATACGGCAGCTTGAAGAGGCAATAGATAAATTTATGAAGTAAATTATTAAGGGAGATATTGAAAGTGATAAAATTTCCAATATCTCCCGTTTTAAATAATCTTCATTATATAAAATTATAATGTGACAAATTTGTCTGACTCATCTTTTAATTCATTTGAAATCTGTTCATTTACTGTCATTTCTGTTGAAATATCTTCGATGCTTGCGACAAGGTCTGTTGTGTTTGTTGCAACTGTTGTTATGCCGTTTGTACTTTCCTCAACAGCGGTTGATATTCCGTTAAGAGACTCAGATACATTTGATATTGATGTTTTTATTGATGATGCCATATCATTAAACTTGCTGACTATCTCAGAAACGTGTTCTGCATCATCACTGTACTGATGACCTGATTTTACAAATCCTACATAGTCCTCCATTACATTGTTTGTTATGTAG
Organism: uncultured Lachnospiraceae bacterium; assembly: GCA_934320845.1. GTDB lineage: Bacteria > Bacillota > Clostridia > Lachnospirales > Lachnospiraceae > Butyribacter. The sequence continues at coordinate 66,777 of CAKRFU010000007.1, read as the reverse complement.
TCAATCATCTGATTTGAATTTTTGGTCAATTCTTTAACAGCAACTATAACCATTCCGTTTATGTTCTGGATATTGTTTGCAGCTTCTCTGCTTGAGTCGGCAAGCTGACGGATTTCATCAGCTACTACTGCAAATCCTTTTCCTGCTTCCCCTGCTCTTGCGGCTTCTATAGAAGCATTTAATGCAAGGAGGTTTGTCTGGCTTGAGATATTTAATATATCCATTGTGAGGTCATTAACTTTGTCTACGCTCTTGCTTTCTTCAATTGCATTTTCAAGGCTTTCTACGATTTCACTGATAATCTGATTTGCATTGTCACCGTTTTTAACAGCGGTTTCTTCAAGTTCATTTGCACGAACTTTCATCTCGTTTACATAGTCGAGAAGTTTTACGGATTCATCTGAAAGCTCAGATACATTTGAGTCAACTGAATTTGCATTGTCGTTTACTGATATGACCGTAGCAGACACTTCTTCCATTGATGAAGAAAGCTCTTCCATAACTGCTGAAATATCACAGGAGTTGTCGTTTGCTTTAACTACTTTGTCGGTAACTGTACCTACAATACCTTCAAGCTGGTTTGTATTGTTGGTGATTTTTTTCATAATATTCTGCAAAGTTTCTATAAAATGATTAACGCTTGTACCAATGATTCCGATTTCGTCTTTACCTACAACAAAAACCCGTTTTGTAAGGTCACCGCGTCCGGCATTTATATCGTCTATGATTTCAGTAAGTTCTTTATTCATGCGGGCAACAGGACGACATACGGCCTTATAGCATATGTAGAGTACACTTAATCCGAGAATTAAGCCGGCTACAAGCAATACTATACCGTTGATCTGGCTTGTTCTATAAACACTTGTCTGTTTAAGAACACCGTTATCCATAGCAGCCTGATTTAATTCCTGTAATTGTGTAATATTGTCTTCAATCTTCGCAGATTGTGTTATAAGAGTATCATTTGCCATCTGGGCAGCTATAGTACCCTGACCTGATGCACTGGCATTTATTGCTGTTTTGTAGTTTGTCAGATATGAATTGTAATTTTCCTGAAATTTATTAAAAATCTCTGTTTCTTTGCCGGTATCAAGTGTTTTCTTGAAATTAGCAATGAGTTTTGAAATTTCATTTATGGTGTTTTTGTATTCTGTGACAAGCTGTTCTTTGGCCTCGCTGTCTGTAGCAATACAGTGCTTGTAGATAGTACCATTTAATTTTTCAAACTTTTCAGATATCTCACCAAGCTGGGTAAGGCTTGCCGAGTAATTGCCGGAAATTTTTTGGCCTACGCTGAGCATGTCATTTGCTATTCTTATAGAAGTCAAACTTGATACTACAAGAAGTATTGATATTAATGCGACAGGCAACATTATTTTGAATTTTACACTTACATTTTTAAAATTCATAAATATTCTCCTTTCGAGTCATAGTATGGTTCTATTTTACAATAAAATGAAGATTAAATAAATACACAAATGCGAATAAATATGGTATTATTCAGACATGTTAATGCATTAAAAATCAGAGATTTGAGAAATTTAATTTTAGAATGGAGATTGTTATGTGCGACATGTATTTAAAAGACAGCAGATTTATTGAAGATATGGAAAAGACAGTTGTGCCAAAGCTCTCAAAAATGAAGGAGTCAGGTTATTATGGTACAAAGGACGGAAAAAGACTTTATTATGAGAAGTTCATAAATGAGAATGAGCATGCGGTTGTAGTTATTTCTCACGGGTTTTGTGAATTTGCGGAAAAGTTTGAGGAAGTTATATACTATTTTTTGTGCAAGGGATATTCGGTATATATACCGGAGCACAGAGGGCATGGAAAGTCTGACAGGGACGTGGACGATTTATCAAAGGTGTATGTTAAAAGTTTTGATGAATATGTGAGTGACTTTGCGGGTTTTGTAAATGACATAGTAAAAAAGGAAACAGAGAAAGATAAAAAAATTATTTTATATGCACATTCCATGGGAGGTGCCATAGGAGCACTGGTACTGGAGAAATATCCACATTTGTTTGACTGTGCAATATTAACGTCACCTATGCTTAAAATGAGATACAACGGGATGCCTGAGTTATTGGTAAAGTTTTTGAAGGCATATGCGGCATTGTTTCCGGTTGGAAAGAAATACGTCATTGGTCAAAAGGCATTTACCGGAGATAGAGAAGATGATTTTGGATGCTGCACCTGTGGTGCAAGATATGAATACATCTTTAAAAAACGTGAAAGAAATGACAGGTATCATATGAATGGTGCAACTTACGGATGGAGTGTAGGTGCGATGAATGCAGTTAAAAAGCTGCAGAAAAATGCACATAAGGTTGACATTCCTGTACTTTTGATGCAGGCAGACAATGATATGGTTGTTGACAACAAGGGACAGGATAAGTTTGCAAAGGCGAATAAAAATGTTATTCTTATTAAGATACCAAATTCAAAACATGAGATTTATGGTTCTGATTACAATACAATAAAGTGGTATTATGATATTATATGGAAATTTTTAGATAAACAAATAGGAGGAAATCTTGGTTGAATATATTGTATAGTCTATTTTATACTGTTTTTTCGCTTGCCATTGTTTCGGCGGCAGCTTTGCCGGTGATATTGTTTATAAGATTTATTGTTATCAATATTCCAAAAAAATTTATTATGTATTTGTGGATGCTTTATCTGGTGAGAAGCATATGTCCCGTATCGCTGTCGAGTTTCTTTGCGATTGTTCCATCATTTAACAGGAAAGTGCATATTTTTATGGAGACGATGGGACTTTCGTTTGTTTCAAATGGCGGAAGTTTAAAAGGATGGCAGAGTGTTTTTGTCGAGCCGTTTACCGTAAACATAAACTTTAGATTTTGCAGTATTATATGGGTAGCAGGAGCCGTTTTTATATGTATATATACATTTGTGAAACAGGCACGCATAAGAAACTGGCTTAACAGCGGGGCGAAGAGGCTTGAGAGTGATATATATCAGCGTGAAAAATTAAACATACCTGTTATGACGGGTATATTTAATCAGAAGAAATATATACCGCAGGAGATGAAGGCGGCAGAAGCAAAGTACATAATTAAACATATGGATATACATGCCGGCAGACATGATGGGGTTTTGAGGGCAGCAGCATTTGTCATTATGTCAATTCAGTGGTTTAACCCGTTTATGTGGCTTGCGTATTATTTTATATGCAGGGATATTGAGACGGCGGCAGACGAGGACACGATTAGTTATTTCGGCTTGGAAAAGCGTGCAGAGTACGCTCAGGAAATAATTAACATGAATAAAGGAAAGAAAATCATAAATCCATCGCTGGTAACATTTCAGGAAAACTATCTTGAGGACAGGGCATCAAAAATGTTATATCAGCAAAAGGTGAAAAAAAAGGACAGGCAGATAGTTGTTTTAGTGTGTCTGCTTATATTCATATGGTGGTTTATGGTAAGACCGCTTCAGATATTGTGGAACGGAGGTTTGTGGGATGGCAATGCAAATGAATCGCAGACAAATACCACAAGCGAACCGTTGTTTACAAATGATAATCAGAAGGTTGTAACAAAAGCGTCGGTTAAAAGTTCCGACGGACTTGAAAAAATTGTAAAAATTGTTATGACGGACGGAACTGAAAATGATAACGGTTATGATGGTCGTTTTAGTATAATACTTGAGGACAACAGCGGAAATAAACTTGCGGAGGAAAGCCTTGATAATTTGTATTCCGTGAGAGAAGAGAATAAGCTTCATTTTAACAAAGATTTTGAGGTACATATATCAGATTACAATAATGACAGCATAAATGAGATTTCTGTGGGACAGGATATAGAGGTTTCTGACGAAAACGTGAAAGCGGCATTAGGAAAGAAAGCAAAGACCAAAAAAGAAAAGAATATAAAGAGTCTGCAGGAATACTATCTTTGGAATATAGAAGGAAATGATTTGCGCAGAGCATCAGAACCGATTTACCTTACAGGAAAGAGTGATAATTCGGCTAATTCCTGTGAGTTTAAAATTCCTGAGAATACAACAGGTGTTATAAAGAGCAAAATTGCAGGAAACAAAATGTTCTATGTGTGGGATACAGATAAAAAGTTATTTGTAAAAAAAGAGCTTAGCAAGGCGGAGTTAAAAAGCTACAAAAAAGCTGATGCTTCTGATAATGCAGAAAAGACTACGCATTCATTAAACAATGATTCTGACCGTGAGATTATAAGAGTTACTACACAAAAGGACAGTACTGGTTCGGAGGAAATCAAAAAAGTGGAGATAACGCCGGATGGCGTAAGTAAGTCGTTTAAGAATATAAAAGGCTACTATTGTGATATTAAATGGGTTCAGGATACGCAGGATGAACAGAGATATGCAATTTTGACATATAACGGTACAAAATCACAGACATTCATAGTTTTTGATACAAAGCTTAAAGACGTGTATTATAAACAGGAGGATGGAAACAGCACCCTGAGCAAAGTTTTTGAGCGTTACAACGGAGACAGTATCACATTTGGCAAAAAAGACATTGTCGTTTACACGCTGCAGGAGAAAGATAAAGATATTCTCAAAATTGGATTTGCAGCTAATGCAAAAAACAATATCACTGTTAAGGGCAGTTATAAATATGATATTGAAAATGAAAATCCGTATGAATTCAGCTATTCTCAAAGCACCGGTACATCCGGCGGTGATGAAAGCGGAGATAATGCTGACACCAATACTGAAACAAACTGATTCATCAGTTAAACAAACCAAGATTTAATATTGCATCTGCAAGGTGACGGTGGCCTATGGCATCCATATGTTCCATATCATCGTCACTGTAGGATGCGGCATCTGAGGCTGCTAGGAAATGGCAGCCGTATTTTTTTGCTATTTTTTTATATACATCTTTAAGTTTATGTGAAGTCTTTACGGAAGTTTTGTTAAACTCAGGGTCATACTCAGGCTTCCAGACTTCATCACCTAAAACAATAGGAGACATAAGCAGTATACCGAGTTCTGAATTGTAGCTTTTAATCTGTGCAATAAGCTTTTCAATGCCTTTACCAATAAGTCCGGCAGAGGCGTTGTAGTAAGTTTTGCAATCGTTTGTTCCGAGCATAAGAATTACATAATCGATAGGATTGTGTGATTCGAGAAGAGCCGGAAGCATATCTACACCACGTCTGTTGTCACGAAGTTCATCTTCAAAAATTGTAGTGCGGCCGCACAAACCCTCCTCGACAATCTTATAACCTTTTGAAAAAAGTTCTGATTCGAGTATACCGGTCCAGCGTGTATCACGGTCAAAGCGGGATTTAGTTCCCGGGATAAGTCCATATGTATTTGAATCTCCAAAGCATAATATCTCTTTCATATATAACCCTCCAACTAAACATTCTAAAATTAAATTCATACTTATCATACTAAATTGATAGGATATATATGATTATATGTACGGAATATGCTTTTGTCAAGAATTTTTTTGTTTTTTGCAATAAAATAAGTGCAGACGTCAGAGAATAATTAACTCTGATATCTGCACTTTTTTAGTGTCTTAAATTATTTGTAAGCAATTCTTCTTGCACATTTAGGTCTTGAATAATTGTATTTTGAAATCTTGATACCTGTCTTTGGATTGCTCGCATGAACAATATTACCATTTCCAATATACATTGCAACATGGTTTACACGACCTGTACCGTGTGTGTAGAAGATAAGGTCTCCAGGTGCAAGATGTGAAAAGCTGACCTTCTTTCCGTATGTTGACTGTTCACGGGATGTTCTAGGAATTCTGTATCCGAACTTTTTGTAAACGCTCATTGTAAAACCTGAGCAGTCAGTTCCGTGAGTAAGGCTTGTACCGCCCCATACATAACGGTTTCCGACAAACTTCTGTGCATATACGGAAGCTTTGTATCCTTTGCTTGAACCATATCTTCTTGCTCTGACACCATTAAGTGTGAGAGCGTTGCTGAATGAGTAGTAAGCTGTCATAGCTGAAAGCTTATCAGTATAACCTGTTTTTCTTCCAGATTTAACTTTTGCCCATCCATCACTATATAATTTAACTAACTTGTAGCTTTTTCCTGTCTTAATGCTTGTAAGTGTTTTTGCACTTGAATTTTTTGATTTCTTTAATGAGATTTTCTTTGCTGATTTATTAACTTTTACATATTCAGTACCATATTTATTTGCAACTTTTGCTGCATCAGTACCGATTGCTAAATATTTTTTGTTTACATATCCTGAAACTCTTCCTGATTTAACTTTGAGCCAGCTTTTATTTGTGGAACCAATGATGTTTACTTTATAGCCTTTGTAAAGCCTTCCAACGACTGTACCTCTTCCTGCTTTTTTGTTTACATTGATAAAACCACTCTTTTTAACAACGATACCAAGTTTGTTGAAATTTGTTGTAACTTTGATTGCTGAACTGATAGCTGAACCTGTTGTTACTGTATCGTTTGTATTGTCATCTACATCTGTAGTATTGTCATCATCTGTAATCTGATCGTTGAAATATACCATTCCCGGAATTGTTGCCGCTTTAGTCTCGGCAGGTGTACTAAACGATGAAAGTACGCATGCAACAGACATTGTCAACGCTGTTCCAAGTGATAATGCTTTTTTTGTCAAGCCTTCCTTAAACATATTATCCTCCATAATTATTTGTTTTATAAGTAAATTGTATTTTTGTTAAAAGAATTTGTAATGAATTATTTAAGTTTGTTACAAAAATATTACATCACGATTTTTATTGTAACAACTTGATATATGTTTGTCAATACAATTTAATTAAAAATTACAAAATGATTAACAGAATTATGCATTTTTTTGTGATATTTTCAACTTTTTTGTTAAAGTATGTTTAAGATATTTTTAAGCAGATTTGTAACATTTTGGAGCTGTTGCGCGCTTTTTCCGAGAATTTTTATTATAAATCCGTGTTCAATTGCTGAAATTCCTCCTGTCATTTCGGGATTTTCATTTATTTTTTCATATATTGAGGATTGTTCCTGTTCTGTCAGGTCAAAATTTAACAAAAGAACGGTGGCGAGGTGTGAATGATTTTCAAACATGCCAAGTCCGTTTAAATCAGATTTGCGAGGAGAGTATCTTGTATTATCGAAAAAGACAAGTTCATCTCCGATATAAGCGTTTATTAACGAGTTGTAATATTTGTATTTAAATGCCTCCCCGTGTGCTATTCGCCCTGCACTGATAATATCAGTGAGTGCAAAGCGGGATGTATTGTCATTTAATGATATGTCAATTTGATTTGTAAATGCGGAGTCTGCAAACGGAATGACGGGAAGCGGTTCGTACCAAAGCGTTGCATTGCTATCAACTGTGAGTTTTATGGTGCGTCCGGCCTCGCCGTTATTCATTTTGTGAATTTTTTCAAACGCCTGTGATGTGCATAAAAGGTTTGCATTTTCTTTTGCATGTATGAAAACGTCTTGTCTGTCGCCCTCCATAAGTCCGGCAGATACGGAAATTATCATGGTTGATGCAAATCGGCTGTTATCGTTATAAAAAGGGGGGAGTATCTTATATGGAGATGTAAAATACACATCATCAATAATTGTCTTACCGTCCTTTGAGGCGGCTGACAGCCTCAGTGTGGAGGTTTTTCCAAAGCGGTTTATATTTGTGTCAGGCATTATATCGAAATCTCCTTTTGATGGAATATGAAAATATTCATATAGCAGTAAAAAAATTATCAGAAAAGAACATTTTCCTTAATCCATTCTACAACTGTATCCACATTTTCATCACCTCTTATGTTAGTAAATATAAAAGGTCTGTCACCACGCATTTTTTTTGAATCACGTTCCATTACACCGAGGTCGGCACCAACCATCGGAGCTAAATCGGTTTTATTTATTACAAGAAGGTCGGAACGGGTGATTCCGGGACCGCCTTTGCGTGGTATTTTATCGCCTTCAGCAACATCTATTACAAATATTGTTGCCTCGACAAGTTCCGGGCTGAATGTTGCGGAGAGATTGTCGCCGCCGCTTTCTATAAAAAGAAGTTCTATGTCAGGAAATTTGTCGATAAGTTCATCGACAGCTTCGAGATTCATGGACGCATCCTCCCTTATGGCGGTGTGAGGACAGCCGCCTGTTTCTACACCTATAATACGTTCCTTTGGCAGAACACTGTTTTTTGATAAAAATTCAGCGTCCTCTTTGGTGTAAATGTCATTTGTTATAACACCAATACTGTATTCTTTTGAAAGTTTTCTTGTCAGTGCTTCGATAAGAGCTGTTTTTCCTGAACCGACAGGGCCGGCTACACCGATTTTTGTATACATATTTAGGTACCTCCTTGTTTGTTTTAAGACATATAAAGTCTGGAATATAATCTTTCATGCTGCATGCATCTTATGTCAAATCCGGGACAGGACAGACAAAGCATATCTTCTGAAGTGTTTTCAAGCTTTTCAAGAAGAGTTTCAAAGAGTTCATGACAGTCATAAAGAATTTTTTGTCCCTGTGTCTGGCTCAGGGGAATTGTTTTTACGCAATTTGTGACCATCGCCGATGTTTGTGCATACAGATATGTTTCTAAAGTTTTGGCTTTATCAAGACCTGCAGAAGCACAGAATACACCATAGGCAACGGAATGGCTTGGCTGTTTTACTTCTTTAATATAAGTATTAAATATATCTGCCGTGGATTTATCATCGGTCTGCCAGCCTGATACCGTTTTTACAAATCTTGAACCGAGTTTTTGGGCAGCAAGCCTTATTTCTTTCGGTGTTTTTGCTGCCCTTAATTTGGCTTCGAGACTTTTAAGCCTGTCAACATTGCCTGAAAGACTATATTTATATGCAAGTTTTACGGATAAAAGTTCCGTGTAAAAAAGTGAATTTGAAAGTTTTTCTTCTATATATAGTGCTGCATCATCTGCGTTTTTTATAATGTCATTCTGAATGTAAGTTTCAAGACCATAGGAGTGTGAGTACCCGCCTATGGGAAATAATGCATCATTTATCTGCAGAAGTAAAAAATCGTTCTTATTATGCATAACATTCCTTTGCTCTAATGAGTGTGGTTGTTTACTGTTGATGAGATGCTTTTGTCAAAGTCAAGGTGAATAGTGTCAACATGTACAGTCGTGCCGTGTATTTTTTCGAGCATTTCTTTCATAGGCGCTGTGTATGGAGTTAAAAATTGAAAGTCTCCATCGCCATGTAAAAGTGTGGCATGACGGTTGCCTATTTCGTAACATACTTTTGCAACTGATGCTAAGTGGTCGGGGCTGACATCAACAATGATTGTCTCACATGGAAGAATATTTACGACAACTGTTTTTTTGTCATCCTCATATAAAATATCACCGTCACGAAGTCCTTTTTTTAAGATGTCATTGTCCAGTCTTATGCCGATTTCTTCACCTGAGCTTGTGATTTTTTTATGGAGTTTTTTATATATTTCATGCCATTCAAAATCAACTGTTTCTACAGCTTTAGTATGATTGGTGTTATTTATGTTTCCGAGTATTTTTTCACAGAGCATATTTCTACCTCATTTCTTTATCTTAAAAAAGATTGTAAAGTTGTGTCAGCGGAAGTTTATCAGCAGGTTCTGATGTCACAGGGGTGCCGTCAACTTTTACTTCATATGTTTCAGGGTCTACATCGATTGAAGGTGTCTTGTCATTAAATACCATATTTTTCTTTGTGATGCTTCGGCAGTTTTTGACCGGGAGAATTACTTTATTTAATTCAAGAGCATCTTTTATATCTGCTTCATATGCCGCTTTTGAGACAAAGGTAATACATGATGCCTTTTTAGCAAGTCCATGTGCGCCAAACATATGCCGGTACATTATAGGTTCGGTTGTAGGGATTGAGGCATTGGAATCACCCATTTTTGAGGCAATTATCATGCCGCCTTTTATAATAATGTCAGGTTTGCTGCCGAAAAATGCCGGATTCCAAAGAACAAGGTCTGCGAATTTTCCTTTTTCTACAGAACCGACATATTCGGAAATACCATGTGTTATTGCCGGGTTTATTGTATATTTTGCAATATATCTTTTGGCTCTAAAATTGTCATTGCCGTGACCTTCGTCCTCAGGAAGAGCACCTCTTTGAATCTTCATTTTATGGGCTGTCTGCCATGTTCTTGTGATGACCTCACCGACACGTCCCATAGCCTGTGAATCGGAACTCATCATACTGAAAATACCCATGTCGTGAAGAACGTCTTCTGCAGCAATTGTCTCAGGTCTTATTCGGGAGTCAGCAAATGCAACATCTTCAGGAATGTTTTTATCGAGGTGATGACACACCATAAGCATATCCATATGTTCGTCGAGAGTGTTAATGGTAAATGGCATTGTTGGATTTGTACTTGAAGGCAGTACATTTAAAAATGAAGCAGCCTTGATAATATCAGGAGCATGACCGCCGCCGGCACCTTCGGTGTGATATGTATGTATTGTTCTTCCGTCGATAGCGGCAATTGTATCCTCAACGCATCCGGCTTCATTTAAGGTGTCTGTGTGGATCGCAACAGGAACATCGTATTCATCTGCAACATTCAGACAATGGTTTATAACCGCAGGAGTTGCACCCCAGTCCTCATGTATTTTCAATCCCATTGCGCCTGCTTTTATCTGTTCTTCAAGCGGTCTTTCGTCCGAGCAGTTACCTTTTCCTAAAAATCCGAGATTCATAGGATATTCTTCGGCTGCTTTTAACATCATTGCAAGGTTCCAAGGACCGGGTGTACAGGTTGTTGCGTTTGTTCCGTCTGCCGGACCTGTACCACCTCCAATCATGGTTGTCACACCACTGTAGAGTGCACAGTCTATCTGAGTAGGGCTTATAAAATGAATATGGGAGTCAATTCCGCCTGCTGTTACGATAAGATTTTCTCCGGCGAGAGCTTCTGTTGATGCACCTATAGTCATTCCGGGTGTTACATCAGTCATAATATCGGGGTTGCCAGCTTTTCCTATACCTGCGATTCTGCCGTTTTTAATTCCGATGTCTGCTTTAATGATACCGGTGTAATCCAATATCAGGGCATTTGTGATAACGAGGTCGAGATCACCGTCAGAACTTGTTGTGCGGACAGACTGCCCCATTCCGTCACGGATTGTTTTTCCACCGCCAAATTTTACTTCATCACCATAAGAGGTGTAATCCTTTTCTACTTCTATTATAAGGTCTGTATCGGCGAGTCTTACTTTGTCGCCGACAGTAGGACCGTACATCATGGCATATTTTTTCCCGGTTATTTTACAACTCATTTTAATCCTCCAATCCTAATTTGATTTTTGCTGCTTGGTTTGTCTGACCGCATGTCAGGTCATTTAAACCAAAAACCCGCTTTTTGCCGCCGAGTTCAACAAGCTGTACGCTTTTTGTCTCACCCGGCTCAAATCTTACGGAAGTACCTGACGGAATATCAAGTCTGTATCCGAAAGATTCTTTTCTTGGAAAATCAAGAAATTTATTTGTCTCAAAAAAATGGAAATGTGAGCCGACCTGAATAGGTCTGTCACCTGTATTAGATACATTTATTTCTTTGGTTTTGCCTGATGAATTTAGAACTATCTCATTATTGTTAGAGATAATTTCGCCTATCTTCATATTTAAACTCATTTGTAAAGCCTCCTTTTGTAGATGTTTGTGCGGCATTCTGCTTTAATTTTAATAAAGTAAAGTTACTGAATAGGGTTGTGTACGGTTACAAGTTTTGTGCCGTCAGGAAAGGTTGCTTCTACCTGAACTTCGGTTACCATGTCTGCAACTCCATCCATTACATCATCTTTGGTAAGTATTTTTGTGCCTTCGTGCATAAGTTCTGTTACGGTCTTTCCGTCTCTTGCAAGTTCAAGAAGTTCTGAACTTATATAAGCTACTGCTTCAGGATAGTTTAGTTTAAGACCACGTTCTTTTCTTTCTTTTGCAAGATTACCTGCAAGATGTAAGAGGAGTTTTTCACTTTCTTTTGTAGTTAGTCTCATATTTTTAAATCCTTCCTTTAATTTTGTGTAAAAGAAAAAGGCGCTTTGAACCTGATGTTCAAAAACGCCTTCGTTTTTTGTTGTCATTATTATATATGCAAATGGTAGGATTTGTAAAGACCTATTCAAAAATGAATAATAATTATTTTATGAAAAAGCACAAAATGGAAAATGCAGTTTTAACAGGATGTAGACTATATTCAAAAATGAATACATGCGGAAAATAAATGGAATATTGGTATCAAAAAATGAATTTTTGACTTGACAAGTGAATTTTTTTGTCTAAAATGGGGTTCATCAGCTGAGAACAAAATGCAACTATGACACACAAGAGATTTAACAGACGGAAAAGAGGTATGCAATATGAGTAATTATCAGCCACCTAGCGCATCAGGTTCACCACGTTTTTGCAATATGGGAAATTTTATGAGACTTCCACATGCACAGAGTGCAGAAGGTCTTGATTTTGGAATTATAGGTATTCCATTTGATACGGCAGCTTCATTTAGAGCCGGAGCAAGATTTGGTCCTAACGGCGTGAGAAATATTTCAGCCATGATTAAACCAAATAATGTGGCTATGGGCGTGAATATTATGGATACACTTAAAGGTGCAGATCTTGGTGATGTCCCTGTTATTCCTGATTATATACATGAAACTTATGCGGCTATTGAAGAAACACTTACAGGAGTTTTGGATGCCGGAGCAGTTCCGATTAGTATCGGAGGTGACCATGCAATCACACTTGGAGAGCTTCGTGCAATAGCAAAAAAACACGGAAAAGTTTCACTTGTTCATTTTGATTCGCATCTTGACCTTTGTGATACTGTATTCGGACAGAAATACAATCACGGAACACCTTTTAGAAGAGCGATGGAAGAAGGTCTTATTGACCCTTCAAAATCAATTCAGATTGGTATGAGAGGTTCGCTTTACGACCCTGATGATTTTAAGATTGCAGCAGATTTAGGATTTAAGGTTATTCCGGGAGATACATTACATACTATGACACCGGCAGATCTTGCAAATGCAATTAAGGAAAGAGTTGGAGACAACAAAGTGTTCCTTACATTCGATATAGACTTTATTGACCCGGCTTATGCACCCGGAACCGGCACGCCGGAAGTCGGAGGATTTACTTCATATGAAGCACTTCAGTACATAAGAGGTATAAAAGACCTTAACTTTGTAGGATTTGATGTTGTAGAAGTTGCACCGCCATATGACCATTCAGAGATTACGGCATACATGGGTGCAAACCTTATATTTGAATTTTTATCAATCCTTGCTTATCAGAAAGCAAATAAGAATAAATAAAAATCAGTTTTGAATTTAAAAATAAACATATATTAACAGCAAAGAGGCTGGTAAAACCCCTGAAAGGTTTACTGGTCTCTTTTCGTTTATAAGAGTATAAAAAATCAGCAGCAAAGCATTTTAATATGCGGAAACGGAGGCATTTATGAGAAAATTGAAAAAGTTATTAGCGGCGGTACTTGCAGGAACAATGGTTATAACAAGTCTTACGGGATGCGGAGGAAGCGGTTCTTCAAGCAAAGGGCCTCTTACAATTGAACAGATAAAGAAAAACGGAAAGCTTATTGTTGCGACAGAAGCAGCTTATGAGCCATTTGAGTATCTTGACAAAGATGGTGAGACTATTATCGGTTATAATGCAGATTTATTTAAAAAAATCTGTGATGACCTCGGTGTAGAACTCGATTATATGGATGTACCGTTTCAGGGCATTCTCGCCGGTCTTGAGGCAAAGAAATATGACATAGTAGGAGCTACTCTTGGAATTACAAAAGAGAGAGCTGACAAATATACAATGACAGTGCCTATTCAGAAAGGTACAACAGCTTTTATCAAGAAAAAGGGCAACGATAATATTAAAACTCCTGAAGATATGGAAGGAAAAGTTGTTGGAACACAGACGTCATGCTACAACGAGCCTGATGTTAAAGCATATAATGAAAAACTTATTTCAAATGGAGGTAAAGGCTATAAAGAATTAAAGACATATGACGGTTTCCCGGATGCTTATATGGAACTTAAAAACGGAAAGCTTGATCTTGTGGCGCAGAACTATGCATCATTGGCTGCACTTGTGAAAAATAATCCGGATGATTACGAATTCGTTGAGGATGGAAATGGAAATCCGGCAATGGTAAGTGATACCGATACATGGCTTTCATGGGCTGTAAGAAAATCAGATACAGAACTTTCAGATTATATTGACAGTGAGATTAAGAAATTTAAGAAAGACGGAACACTTGATAAACTTCAGGAAAAATGGTTTGGACAGACTGTAGAACTTCCTGATAAAGATTACATTCCGGCAGAATAAAACAGCAGACGGCATATGCGGGCATGGCTATTTGCTACGGAGCGAAGGCAGATAGATTGATGACATCACCCTCACAGGATTTCGCTCAGAAACGAGGAATTTTATGACTGAATCAATAAGGATGGTTATGGGGTACAAGGAGCTTTTCTTAAAAGGCCTTGGATATACCATGATGGTGTCGGTAGAAGCGATTATCGTAGCCGTTTGTATTGGTACGATATTGACAGTGCTTAGAATGGGAGGAGATTCTCTGTTCAACCGTATCATTCAAAAAATAGTTGCGGTGTACATAAGTTTTGTACGTGGAACACCGATTTTGGTACAGATTTATATTATCTTTCAGGCGTTATCTATGCTTGGGTTGAATTTGTCGGCATATACATCAGGTGTCATTGCTTTAAGTTTGAATAGTGGTGGATTTATGGCGGAGATACTCCGTGGTGGTTTTTCGGCAATACCAAAAGGGCAGATTGAAGCAGCAGAAGCAATAGGAATGCCAAAGGCAAAAATATGGACAAGAATAATATTGCCGCAGGTATTCAGAATTGTTATACCACAGCTCACAAGTGAGTTTATAAATGTAATCAAGGTGTCGCCGATGCTCTCTGTTCTTTCTGTCGTAGAACTTACAAGAACAGCAGAAAGACTTGTCAAGGTGACAGGCGAGGCAATACCTTTCTATGTAACGATTGCAATTATATATTTCATTGTCTGTACAATACTTGAGGAACTTGTAAAACTTCAGCAGCGCAGAATCAGAAAGGCATAAAGGAGGGAAAAGCAATGGGAGAATTTTTACATGTGGCAGAAATTGCATTTCCTCTTTTGTTTCAGGGAATTCTGGTCACAATTCAAATATCGGTTTTTGCAATAATCATGGCAATAGTAGTCGGAGCCGTCGTGGCATATATGAAAATTTCAGATATGGTGTTACTTAAAGCGATTGCGGAAATTTATATCAAGATATTCAGAAATACACCGTTTATGGTTCAGGTATATCTTGCATATTATGGTCTGCCGATGCTTGGCTTAAATGTACCGGCATTTTGGACAGGTGCTTTGATACTTGGATTTTATACGGCGGCATATGTGGCAGTAATACTTGAGAGTGGATTGTCATCTTTGCCAAAAGGACAGTCAGAAGCAGCATATGCAATAGGAATGTCAAAAACAAAAACATTACTTAGAATACTTTTACCTCAGACAGTCGTGGTAATAATTCCGTCTATAACAGGTCAGCTTGTGCAGACGGTAAAGGATTCATCTATTTTATCAATCATAACAGTTGCAGAAATGACAATGATGACAAAAGAGGCTATAGGAATTACATTTAGTCCGCTTATTGTTTACATTTGTGTAGGACTTTTGTACTGGGCATTAAATCTGGTTATAGAATTGTCATCTAAAAAGATTGAAAAGAGTTATAAGAGAAGAAGCATATAAATTACTAGGAGGGATTATTATGGGCGAAAAAGGAAAAGTAGTAATGTCGGTAAAAAGTCTGGCAAAAAAATACGGAGAGATAGAAGTTTTAAAGAAAATTGACCTTGATATACATGAGGGAGAGGTTATAAGTATTGTCGGTCCTTCGGGTTCAGGAAAAAGTACCTTTTTAAGGTGTCTTAATTATCTGGAACATCTTACTGACGGAGAGATTGAGATATACGGTCATTCTTTATATGGTGAGAGCAAGGCGGGCATGAAAAAGAAAAACGAAAAGGCTGCGAGAGAGATAAGAAAAAATGTCGGAATGGTATTTCAGCAGTTTAATCTCTGGCCTCATAAGACAGTTCTTGAAAATGTAATAGAAGGGCCTGTGCAGATTAAAAAAATAAAAAAAGAGGATGCGGTAAAGACAGCAGAAAAGCTGCTTGATAAGGTTGGTATGCTGGCTAAAAAAGATGCATATCCGGGACAGCTTTCAGGAGGACAGCAGCAGCGTGTTGCGATTGTCCGAACACTTGCAATGGAACCTGATTTGATTTTGTTTGACGAGCCGACATCGGCACTTGATCCTGAGTATGTAGGTGAAGTTTTATCGGTTATGAAAAATCTTGCGAAAGACGGAATGACTATGCTTGTCGTAACACATGAGATGGGATTTGCTGCGGAAGTAGCTAACAGAGTTATATTTATGGATGGCGGCTATGTAATTGAGGATGGAACACCGGAAGAAGTATTTAAAAATCCAAAGTCAGACAGGGCAAAACAGTTTTTCTCAAAAATTTTAAATGTATAATTTTATAATTTACGTTTATAAGACAGGCTGCAAAGTGAGGTGAGAATTTATGGGTGAGGAAAGATATGAATATATCGGGAGGATTCTTGAAAGCATTCATCCAAGTGTGACGATTGCTGACGGTACGGGGAAATTCGTTTATCTCGGCAATGCATTTAAAGAATTTGACAGTGAAAATGCGGAGAAAATCAAGGGGATGTATGCCAATAATCCGTCGGTTTTGGAACTTTTTAAACCATGTGTAACCCAGCTTGTACTTGAAAGCGGAAAGAAAGTCACTACCACTCAGAAAAATCTTCAAAATAAAGAAGTTTTTGTGACAGGAATACCTATTTTTGACAATGAAAAAAAACTTGATATGATTATTTGCTTCTCATCCTGGGATATTTCAAATTCAGAAGAACTTAAAGTACATTTTGAAGAGCTGCGCAAGGAAAACAGTGACCTCATAAATGAAATAAAGCGGCTTACGAAAGGGGAACTTACGCTTAACTCATTTATCGGCAGCAGCAGAAATGTGCAGAATGCTTTAAGGCTTTTGAAGATTTTTTCAAAACAGAATGTCCCTGCATTTGTGCATGGCCCGACCGGATGCGGCAAAGGATATTTGTGCCGGATGGCTTATGAGCAGGACGGTGCCGTATATGAATATAATTGTAAACTTATATCTGAAGAAAACCTTGAAATTGAACTTTTTGGAGATAGTGAAAAAGGAGGAATACTTGACTTTATCGGTTACAGGGCAATAATTTTGGGTGATGTGGAAGTACTGTCACCAAAATTGCAGAAAAAGCTTGTGGCAAAACTTAAAACGGAGGATAAACTCTGTATTGGTCTGTCGGAGTATTCACTTGAAGAATTAAAGGATAATCAGAAAATAACTGATGAGTTTTATTATTATTATAAAAGTTATCAGGTTGAGGTCCTCCCAATAAATGAAAGACCTGAGGATTTGCAGGCTTTTATTGAATATTACCTTGAACATTATAATAAGAAATATGGAAGAAAAATTGATTTTTCGCCAAAGGCATTAAACTGTCTGCTTAATTATGAATGGAAAGAAAATATAATAGAGATAAGATACACAATAGAAAGACTGGTATTAACGGCGGAAGAAAATATTATTGAGGTTTACAATCTGCCAGAGAAAATGACGGAAAAATCAGCACAATTGTTTCTTGAGGACACATGTCTGAAAGATATGATGGAACTTTATGAAAAGGGAATTATTTGTCGTGCATACGAAAAATATCATACGACGGTTGAAGTTGCAAAAAAGTTGGGAATAAGTCAGGCGTCTGCGGTTAGAAAAATCGGAAAATATGTGACTGAAAGATAAAGGATTTTTGCTTTTGCAAATATTGATGATTGACAATAAATAATAAGTACACAGTAATGAAAGGAAGGCTCGGCATGAAGAAATTTAATATAACAATAAGCAGGGAATTTGGGTGTAATTCAAGAGAAATAACAAGAATGCTTGCAAGCAGACTTGGCGTGGAAATGTATGACAGAGATTTGGTTGATATGGCGGCAAGAAAAGCGGGAATCAATCTCGATGAATTTGCGGATGCAGACAAAGTAATAGACTCATCAGTTGAGAAACTTACAAGGAGATTCGGATACGGTTCTTCAAGTAAATTTTATTCGGATGAGGCGATAGAAGCACAGAGTCAGGTTATAAGAGACATAGCAAATACAAAAGACTCAGCTATCTTTTTCGGAAGATGTGCTGATTATGTGCTTAGAGAGCATCCTAATACACTGAATGTATTTTTGTATTCTTCATATGAAGCGAGAATAGAGCATCTTAAAAAAGCGTATTCGCTTTCGGCTGTCGAGGCAGAGCATCTTATAAAAAGGATTGACAGACAGCGTCACAATTACTATAAATATGTAACAGGCGTAAACAGAAGTGACAGACATCTGAAACATGTAATGCTTGATGTATCTAAATTTGGTGAGGAAAAAGTTGTTGATATTCTTTATCATATAGTTATAATGGAATTTGGAGAGTAGCGATTTTTTACTTTACAACATTGTCTGCGGATATTATAATTAACCTTATACAAATTTAATCATACAGGGGGAGAATATGAATAAGATACAGCTTTTCCGCAGAAGATATATCCCGGATGAAATAAAGGAACTTAAAGATGATATTGTTTTGTCAGCAGATGACAAAATGATTCTTACAAAATGGAATGTTTTAAAGCCGAGAAAGGATATTGCCAGAGGTGTGTCTGCGTATTTTCTCGATAAAGGCATAAAGGTCAGCAAGGTGTATGACGCAGAGGACAATCTTGTTTACTGGTACTGTGATATTATTGAAACGGTTCATGAAGAGGGAAGTTTAAAATATGTATTTAATGACCTTCTGATAGATGTTTTAGTTTACCCTGATGGTTTTGTGAAAGTTGTTGATATGGATGAGTTTGCCGATATTATGGACGAAAAGAGACTTGACAACTCTGTTATAGCACAGGCACTTAGAAGTGCTGATGCGTTATTGCAGGTGATATATTCCGGCAAATTTGGAAGTTATACAAAAATTATAGATGACGCTGAAAATATATGATAAAAAACACTGATAATGTTGTGGCGTATGCCATGCATTGTCGGTGTTTTTTTGTATAGACTTTTGAGGGTTAATCACTTATAATAATAGTGGTATGTGAAAATAATATGAGGGATATATTATATAGGTATGGAGGACAGCTTTGAAAGAGGATAACAGAAAGGTCTTAAAAAGCATGATGATGGTCACACAGCTTGGAATAGTTATGATGGTTCCGATTTTTTTATGTGGGGCTTTGGGCGTGTGGCTGAACAGAATTACAGGAATAGACATTTTATTTCCACTTTTGGTTTTGCTCGGTATAGGTTCAGGTTTTAGGAGTGTCTATATGGTCACAAAATCGTTTTATGCATCAGATATGAAAAAAGAGCGTGAAAAACAGCAGTATATAGAAGATTTGAAGAATTATAAAAAAACACATCCTGATGAAGAATTTTCAGATGTTATGGAGAAAAAGAAAAAAAGGTATCCGGAACATGTAAACAGATAAAGAAAAAGGGTAGAAGAAGGTATGAAGAAAGCAAAAATTATTTTAAAAGAAATGATTATAGGATTATTCATATGGTCACTGCCGGTTTTGGTTATACTTACTTTAGCAGCCACAAATAAACCGGCGGTTATTTGTGGTGTCATCGTTGGTGTGCTCTCGGCAGCAGGCATTATTTTTCATATGTACAAACATCTTGATATTGCGCTTGACATGGACCCGGAAAATGCGAGAAAGCATACATTAAAATCAGCATTTCAGAGAACATTTATAATGGCGGCAGTTCTTACGGTTTCTATGATATGGTACGGATATATTCACCCAATCGGTGTTGTCTTAGGTTTGATGGGGGTTAAGATGACAGCTTACATTCAGCCGTATGTGCATAAATTTTTACAGAAAAAGTCTATGGCGGGATGAGTGTTGACTATTACACTGAAAAACTATGGTGATGAGAGCATATTTATTTAAAATATATTTTCATGACTATAGTTGCAATGACTACAATAGTCATAAAAAATAAAGAAGGAGGATGAGAATGTGGGAAGTGACATCTTAAATATGTCATGGCTGAACAGTAAGGCTTTGCTTGCAGGTGGTGAAGTAGACTTTTTCATCAGAGGATATACCGACAAGAAGTTTATGTTTCTCGGACATGAAGTCTACCTTACAACGACACATATATCAATGATAATAGTCATGGTATTTCTGCTTATTTTTGCCTTATTTGCAAACCATGCGATTAAGAAAGCAGATCCCAAGGAAGCGCCCGGTCCGTTTTTGAATGTGGTTGAACTGATAGTTGAGAAACTTGATGGGATGGTTGCAAGCTCAATGGGAGCTAAAAATGCTGTTAAGTTCAGAAATTATGTAAGTGCATTGTTTTTGTTCATACTTACATGTAACTTATCAGGATTATTAGGTTTAAGACCGCCGACTGCGGATTTTGGTGTGACATTTCCGCTCGCCGTTATTACATGGGTGATGATTCAGTACAATGGATTCAAGTACCAGAAGATGGGCAAGATAAAAGGATTATTTGAACCAATCCTCTTATTTTTCCCAATGAATCTTATAAGTGAGTTTTCAACGCCGATATCGATGTCTCTTCGACTTTTCGGAAACATCTTATCAGGTACTGTAATGATGGGACTTATCTATGGTTTGTTGCCAAAAGTGCTTACTTTGGTATGGCCGGCAGCATTGCATGTATATCTTGATGTATTCTCAGGATGCATTCAGACATATGTATTCTGTATGCTGACTATGTGCTTTGTCGCAGATGCGATTGGAGAAGACGCATAACAATTATTATATTTATTTTGAGGAGGAAGAACAATGAATATTACAAACGAAGGTTTAGTTTTGATGGGCTCTGCAATTGGTGCAGGTCTTGCAGTTATCGCAGGTATCGGACCTGGTGTAGGTCAGGGTATTGCAGCAGGTTACGGTGCATCAGCAGTAGGACGTAATCCGGGTGCAAAAGGTGACATCATGTCAACAATGCTTTTAGGACAGGCGGTAGCAGAGACAACAGGTCTTTACGGACTCGTAGTTGCCCTTATTCTCTTATTTGCTAACCCTCTTTATGGCAAACTTAAATAATGCTCTATTTAAAAAATATTTAAAATAGAAAGGAGGCTGTAAAGTGAACGGTTTGGTAAAAGTTGCTTTAGCAGGTGACGGACTTGGAGATTATATATTTGGTCTTGATCCACAGCTTCTTGTGGATTCAGCTATCACAATACTTGCAATGTTCGCAATGTTTTTGCTTTTGTCGTATCTTCTTTTCAACCCGGCAAGGGATCTTTTGCAGAAGAGACAGGCATATATAAAAGAACAGCTTGAAGAAGCAGCAAAGGAAAAAAAGGATGCCATTGAATTTAAGGCAGAATATGATGAAAAACTTAAAGCTGTCGATAAGGAAGCAGAACAGATTTTGAGCCAGACAAGGAAGAACGCTGTCAAGAGAGAAAACGAGATAGTGGATGAGGCTAAAGCAGAGGCTGCAAGAATTGTTGACAGAGCAAATCATGATATAGAACTTGAAAAATCTAAAGTTAAAGATGATGTTAAGAAAGAAATGATATCTGTTGCAACAGTTATGGCTGAAAAGATTGTGGCATCTTCTTTGGATGAGGAAAAACAGTCACAGCTTATCACAGATACATTGGAAGAGATGGGTGAAGAGACATGGCTAAGCTGATATCAAAAACTTACGGCGATGCGCTTTTTGAGGTAGCGGCTGAGGAAAATAAGCTCGAGAGCCATCTCAAAGAAGTGGAAGCTGTGCTTGATGTGCTCAAAGAAAATGAAGAGTATATCAACATTATAGGATACCCTAGAATTCCAATTGAAGAGAAAAAGACTATGATAGAAAGTGCTTTCAAGGGAAAAGTTTCTGACGATATGGTTGGATTTCTTACAGTTATTGTGGAAAAGGGAAGATTTTCAAAGATAGAGGAAATTTTAAACTATTTTGTTGAGAGAGTGCATGAGGCAGAAAAAATAGGAACTGCTGAAATTACATCCGCTATAGAGCTTAGTGAAGCACAGAAAAAGGCGGTTGAAGATAAGCTGCTTACGACTACAGCCTATAAGAAAATTATTGCGAAGTATAGTGTAGATAAGTCACTGATAGGCGGTATGGTTATCAGAATCGGTGACAGAATCGTGGACAGCAGCGTAAAGACAAAACTTGAAACTATGGCAAGAGATTTGTCAAAGGTTCGTTTGTCAAACTAAATTAAATCGAAAGAAGGTGCGAGAGTATCATGAATTTGAAACCTGAAGAAATCAGTTCAGTTATCAAAGAACAGATTAAACAGTACAGTACCAAATTTGAAGTTGCAGATACGGGTACTGTTATACAGGTTGCCGATGGTATTACGCGTATTCATGGTCTTGCAAAGGCTATGGAAGGCGAATTGCTGGAGTTTCCTAATGAAATTTACGGCATGGTTTTGAACCTTGAGGAAGACAATGTCGGAGCAGTACTCTTGGGTGACCATAAAAATATCAACGAAGGCGATATAGTAAAAACTACAGGACGAGTAGTAGAGGTGCCTGTTGGCGATGAAATGCTCGGACGAGTAGTAAATTCTCTCGGACAGCCTATAGACGGCAAAGGTCCGATAAAGACAACAAAAACAAGACCGATTGAGAGAGTGGCATCAGGTGTTATCTCAAGAAAATCGGTAGATACACCGCTTCAGACAGGTATCAAGGCGATTGACTCGATGGTTCCTATCGGAAGAGGACAGCGTGAGCTTATCATTGGTGACCGTCAGACAGGTAAGACAGCGATAGCCATTGATACAATTATCAATCAGAAGGGACAGGGTGTTAAGTGTATTTATGTTGCAATAGGTCAGAAGGCATCTACAGTTGCAGCACTTGTAAATAAACTTGAAGAGTTTGGTGCGATGGACTATACAACAGTAGTTGCATCAACAGCCAGTGAGCTTGCACCATTACAGTATATTGCACCATATTCAGGCTGTGCCATTGGTGAGGAATGGATGGAGAATGGTGAGGATGTACTTGTAATATATGATGACCTTACAAAACATGCAGCAGCATATCGTACACTTGCATTGCTCTTAAAACGTCCACCAGGACGAGAGGCATATCCGGGAGATGTATTCTATCTCCACTCAAGACTTCTTGAAAGAGCGGCACGTCTTTCAGATAAGCTTGGCGGAGGTTCACTTACAGCACTTCCTATTATAGAGACACAGGCGGGCGATGTATCTGCGTATATTCCTACAAATGTTATCTCAATAACAGACGGACAGATTTATCTTGAGACAGAGATGTTTAACTCTGGTTTCCGTCCTGCCGTAAATGCGGGTCTTTCAGTTTCACGAGTTGGTGGAGCTGCACAGATAAAAGCTATGAAGAAGATTTCAGGTTCAATCCGTATTGAGCTTGCTCAGTACCGTGAGCTTGCGGCATTCTCACAGTTTAGTTCAGACCTTGACCCTGAGACAAAAGCACAGCTTGCACAGGGAGAGAGAATTCGTGAGGTATTAAAGCAGGATAACTACAATCCTATGTCTGTTGAACATGAATTTATCAGTATTTATGCGGCAACACATAAATATCTTATAGATATTGAACTTGAAGATATTGCTGACTTTGAAAAAGGTCTTTTGCAGTTCATCGATGAGAAATATCCTGAAGTACCGGATATGATTAAAGAGACAGGTGAACTTTCAAAAGAAATGGAAGACAAGTTTGTTCAGGCAATTGAGAAATTCAAGGCAGAGTTCGTTAAGAACAGATAGAGAGGTGTGATGATATGGCCTCGATGAGAGATATAAAAAGGCGTAAGGAAAGTGTCCAGAGTACAGGGCAGATTACAAAAGCAATGAAGCTTGTATCATCTGTAAAATTGCAAAAGGCGAAAGTCGGAGCAGAATTGTCAAAACCTTATTTTGATACTATGTATGAGACAGTTGCCGATATGATTGCAAGGTCAGGAGGATTGTCACATCCGTTTCTTAAAAAGAGCGAGTCTGATAAAAAGGCTGTTATAGTGATTACATCAAACAGAGGACTTGCGGGCGGTTACAATTCAAATGTCGTAAAACTTGTGACACATGATGAACGCTTTAAAAAAGAAGATACAATTATATATGCAGTCGGAACAAAGGGAAGAGATTCACTTATGCGTCAGGGATATGAGATAGCAGGTGATTATTCGGAAGCGATGAACGAGCCTCTTTACAGTGATGCGACAGGTATTGGGAAAGATGTGCTTAGTAAATTTGTCAAAGGTGAAATTGGCGAGATTTATATAGCTTACACAATCTTTAAAAATACTGTTGTCCAGATTCCGACACTTATGAAACTTCTTCCTATTGATGCGGATGATATTGTATCAGAGCAGGAGGAAGACCAGAATCCGTTAGACAAGCTTACGCTTATGAATTATGAGCCGGAGCCTGAGGAGGCACTTGATGCCATAATTCCAAAATATATAAACAGTCTTATATATGGAGGACTTGTGGAGGCGCATGCCAGTGAAAACGGTGCACGTATGCAGGCGATGGATTCGGCAACAAGCAATGCGGAGGAGATGATAAGTGACCTGTCACTTAAATATAACAGAGCAAGGCAGGCATCTATCACTCAGGAGCTTACGGAGATTATTGCGGGTGCATCAGCAATTTCTTAATAAGAATATTGCTGAATAAAAGCTGCAAAACTTTTCGGTCAAAATCTAAACGTATAGGTTGGATATTGTCCGGAAGATAATAAAAATAGAAAATCTTAAGAAGGGAAAAAGAGATGGCAGAATTAAATACAGGTAAACTTACACAGATCATCGGTGCCGTTCTCGATGTCAGATTTTCAGAGGGAAAACTTCCTGAAATCAATGACGCTATCAAAGTTCCACTCAAAGACGGAGAAGAACTTGTGGTAGAAGTAGCACAGCATCTTGGTGATGATACTGTCCGCTGTATTGCCATGGGTCCGACAGACGGGTTGGTACGAGGAATGGAAGCTATTGCTACAGGTGGTCCTATATCAGTTCCAGTCGGTGAAAAGACACTTGGACGAATGTTCAATGTACTTGGCAATCCTATAGATGAAAAACCGGCACCGGAAGGTGTTGAATATGATCCAATTCACAGAAAAGCACCTGCTTTTGAAGAGCAGTCAACACAGACAGAAATCCTTGAAACAGGAATAAAAGTAGTTGACCTTTTGTGTCCTTATCAGAAAGGTGGAAAAATCGGTCTTTTCGGTGGTGCGGGTGTTGGTAAGACTGTACTTATACAGGAGCTTATCACAAATATTGCTCAGGAGCATGGTGGATACTCAGTATTCACAGGTGTAGGAGAGCGTACAAGAGAGGGTAATGATCTTTATTATGAAATGATTGAGTCCGGAGTTATCGATAAGACAACAATGGTATTCGGTCAGATGAATGAGCCGCCTGGAGCTCGTATGAGAGTTGCGCTTACAGGCCTTACAATGGCAGAGAACTTCCGTGACAGATCAGGAAAAGACGTTCTTTTGTTCATTGATAATATTTTCCGTTTCACACAGGCAGGTTCCGAGGTTTCAGCACTTCTCGGACGTATGCCTAGTGCCGTAGGTTATCAGCCTACACTTCAGACGGAGATGGGTGCTTTACAGGAGCGTATCACATCTACAAAGAAAGGTTCTATCACATCAGTACAGGCAGTATATGTGCCGGCCGATGACCTTACAGACCCGGCTCCGGCAAACACATTTACACATCTTGATGCGACAACGGTACTTTCACGTTCTATCGTTGAGCTTGGAATTTACCCGGCAGTAGATCCGCTTGAGTCAACATCACGTATTCTTGACCCACATGTTGTCGGTGAAGAGCACTATAAGGTTGCGCGTGGCGTACAGGAAATATTGCAGAAATACAAAGAACTGCAGGATATTATCGCAATTCTTGGTATGGATGAACTTTCAGAAGATGATAAGATTGTCGTAAACAGAGCAAGAAAAATTCAGAGATTCCTTTCTCAGCCGTTCCATGTAGCAGAACAGTTTACAGGACTTCCTGGTAAATATGTACCTGTTGCAGAAACTATTAGAGGTTTCCAGGAAATTCTTGAAGGAAAACATGATGACATACCTGAAAATCTTTTCCTTAATGCAGGAACAATAGACGAAGTTGTTGAAAGAATGAATTCAAAATAAAAATGACAATTCAGGATTTGTATAAAGTGGAGGTGGAGCATGGCTGAAAAGAAGTTCAATCTTCAGATAATATCACCTACCAGGGTTTTCTTTGATGGAGACATAGATATGGTAGAAATGAAGACAACGGAAGGTGAGATAGGTGTACTTGCCGGTCACATTCCGCTGACTGCTATTCTTGAACCGGGTCTACTTCGCATAAAGAATGATGACGGTGACAAGGAAGCGGCACTTCATGATGGATTTGTAAAGATAACAAAAGACAAAGTGACAATTCTTGCTGAATCGTGTGAATGGCCTAATGAGATAGATGTAAACAGAGCAAATGAAGCAAAGATAAGAGCAGAACGCCGTATTAAAAGCGGGGAACCTGCTGTTGATATGCTTCGTGCAGAGCTTGCACTTAAAAAGGCACTTACAAGAATTGATATTGCAGGAAAATATAAATAAAAAACGTGGGCAGCTGCATCAGGATGTGCGGCTGCCCGTTTTTTTGTTTAACAGATTTAAAAGTTTAGTCTGTGAAATATAGTTTTTGTATTATTATTAGATAAGGATGAAAATTAAATTCAAAATTAAATTTAATAAATAAATTGTTGTAAATTATTACAAAAACAATGTAAAATATTACAAATTAAGTAAAAAAACAGAAAAATAAGATATTATTTTAAAGTGGACAATACGCCGAAAACAGTGATTTTTTGATATAAATTTGGGTTTCTTACGAAAATCTTACAATATATTAAAAATGTTGCAAAAATGTTAAGCGTATGATATGATAATATCGTGAGTGTAAATTTGATACTTAAATTGCATTCATTTTACATATTTTTAACGTATAAAGGGAAAAAAGAAACGGGAGGTACATATTTATGGAAAAAACAATGTTACGCAGAGTTATGGTAGGTCTTACTATTCTTGTTATTGCTCTTGGTGTCGCAAATTTTGTCAGAACAAATATTTCAACATCAAATGGAAACAGTTCATTTAAAAGCAGTGTGACAGCAGCCGAGATTTCAGAGTAATTTTCGTTGTATTAGTTCATTTCTAAAAGACTAGTGTGGTCAGATGGCTGCATTGATAAATCATAATATATGCAGGAAAGAGGAAACATGAAACGATTTTTCAGTATTATAGCAGTTATGGCACTTGTATTATGCATGCTTGTGGGATGTGGTTCTAAAAAAGATGATACATCTTCTGAAAGTGCAAAGCAGGAGAAAACTGTTGCTCCTGAGAGTACAGACAATGCCGGACAGGACGCAGAAACAAGTGATTCGCCATCAGATGATACAGACCAGCTTTCAGGTAAGCATCATGTGGTTATAAAAGTTAAAAACTATGGAAATATTAAGGTGGAGCTTGATGCTGATACCGCCCCTATTTCAGTTACAAACTTTGTAAAGCTTGCTAAGCAGGGGTTTTATGACGGACTTACATTCCATCGTATCATAGATGGATTTATGATTCAGGGTGGTGACCCAAATGGTGATGGAACAGGTGGTTCGGATGAAAACATAAAGGGCGAATTTAGTGAAAATGGCGTTGAGAACAATATTTCACATGTCAGAGGAACTATCTCAATGGCTCGATCATCTGAAAATGACAGTGCAAGTTCGCAGTTTTTTATTGTGCAGTCAGACAGCACATATCTTGACGGACAGTATGCAGGTTTTGGAACTGTCACAAGCGGAATGGATATTGTAGATAAGATTTGTAAAGATACACCGGTTACAGATACAAATGGAACTGTTGAAAAAGAGAATCAGCCGGTTATCGAATCTATAAAGGTTGTAGATTGATAATATACTATTTAAAATAGCAAAAGTCTTTTTAAGATTGACTTATAATAGTTTGTCTTAAAGAGACTTTTTATTTTATACTTTAAATTTCAAAAATAAATAGTGTATTTTTTGGCGAAATTTTGGGTAAAAATTTATAGGAAATTATGGTATAAAATTGTATATTAGGATGTTTGGGTCAAAAGGTATTTTGACCCAAACTAATGCCACGGATTGCTTCATTGCTGCGCAATTTTCGCAATCCTGCAAACACCTCCAATCCTTTTGTCGGTGTTTGGCGGGTCAAGCTACTAGATAGCAATTTGTATGTAAACATACATTGCTATCTGCTTTTGACCCTTGCATCATATTAAACAGTTGTAGAAATGAGGAAATTATGGCAGATAAAAGAATAAAAAATCCTTTATGGGATTCTGAACTTGACATTGAAGAAAGACTTGATTTTTTAGTTGAAAATCTTACACTTGATGAAAAAATAAGATGTATGAGCAATGCGAATCCGGATATAGAAAGATTGGGAATAAAGGCATTTAATATAGGAGGAGAAGGAGCACACGGAGTTCAGGCAAGACATGACCAGAGCTGGGATTTGAGCGAGCCTGATTATACGACAATTTTTCCAAACCCTATAGGAATGAGCAGATCTTGGGACAAAGGACTTATTAAAAAGGCAGGAAAAGTTACGGGAACGGAAACAAGAGGTTTGTTTGCAGCGGGCAAAAGTGGCTGTCTTTCTGTCTGGGCACCTACCGTGGATATGGAGAGAGATCCGAGGTGGGGAAGAAATGAGGAGGCATACGGAGAGGATCCGTATCTCGCGGGTGAACTTGCGGGGGCGTATGTTGAGGGTATGCAGGGTGACGATGATTTCTATCTTATGTGTGCGGCGACATTAAAACATTTCTATGCAAACAATGTGGAAGAAGATCGTACATTCGTATCTTCGAGTGTTGACCCGAGAAACAAGCGAGAATATTATTATGAACCATTTAGACGAATTATTATGGAACATGGAGCTGAAGCAATTATGACAGCTTACAATGAGATAAATGGAGTTCCGTGTATGCTGATGCCCGATATAAAAAAATACGCTAAAAATAAGTGGGGGCTGCATCATGTTGTAACAGATGGTGGAGATGTGTTCCAGACTGTAAATCAGCATGAATATTTTGGTACAGATGCGCAGACGGTAGCGGCAGGATTAAAAGCGGGGATTGACAGTTTTTCTGATAATACGGCTAAAGTGGAAGATGCGGTGAGAGATGCATACGAACTCGGACTTATTGATGTGAGAGATATTGATGAGGCACTCAGAAATCGTTTTGGAACAATGATAAGACTTGGATTGTTCGATGCATATGGGGATAATCCTTATTCGCATATAACGATAAATGATGTTGGCACGGAAGAAAATCAGAAAACAGCACTAGAAATAGGGCAGAATTCTATTGTACTGCTCGAGAATAAAGGCATTCTTCCACTTGATACGTCAAAAGCGAAAGATACTGTATGTGTACTTGGATCTCTGGCGGATGTCTGGCAGCTTGACTGGTATTCGGGACTGCCGCCTTATTGTGTGACGGGACTGGATGGAATTAAAAAATATGCAGATGTGCCTTTTGAGAAAGGTGTATGTAAATTCAGGATAAAAGCGGATGGAAAATATCTCGGACTTGATGAGAGTGAAAGACTTATTGTCACTGACAGTATGAATGCCGGGGTATTTGGGATTGAGCAGTGGGACAAGAAACAATTTACAATAAGAAGCAGTGCCAATGGGAAATTTTTGTCTGTAAGGGATGATATTGAAGGCGGCGAAAGCGGAGATATTTGTGCCTATAAGGACAGGGCTTTTGGCTGGTTTGTAAAGGAAGCATTTATAATAAAAGACAGTAAAAATAAAGAAATTATTTTTGATAAATCATTTTCAGGTAAAGTGACAAGCTGGAATGATGAAAATTTTTATATAGATAAAAACGGTGTCTTAAAAGTCGAAAGTGCTTTTGAAAAATCAGGTGAAGAAGAACTGAAAGACAGTAATAAGAATTGCAGTCTTAGTACGGAGAGCAGGAATGTTTCAGAAGCAGCGAAGATAGGCAGTTTTGAATTTGAGATTGTTTCAGATGGAATTGTGGCAGCAGCAGAACTTGCAAAGAAAGTCAAATATCCGATACTTTTTATTGGCGGAGACCCTATGATTACATGCAAAGAGGATGTTGATAGAGATGATATAGATTTTCCGGTATATCAGCAGAAACTTCTTGAAGCGGTATATGAAGCAAACGAAAATGTGATTGTTGTTTTGGTTTCAAATGTGGCATTTGATATATCGTGGGCGAAAGAGCATGTAAAAGCAATGCTATTATCTGCATCGGGATGTATGGAATTTGGAACAGCTATTGCAGATACTCTTTTTGGAAAAGTCAGTCCTGCAGGAAGGCTTAGTACAACGTGGTATAAGGATATTGATAAACTTCCGCCAAAAGAAGATTATGATATAATTGCACATCCGAGGACTTATGCTTACTATGACGGCGAGGTGCTTTATCCGTTTGGATATGGAAAAACATATTCTGAGATAAAATATCTCGATATGAGGGCAGAGGTTAAAGACTATACAAAAATCGAGGTATGCGTGAGCATTGAAAATATCGGTGAATATATAACGGATGAGATTGTTCAGGTTTATGTGACAAAGGAAGAGTCAAAAGTTGTGCGTGCAATAAAGAAGCTTGAAGCATTTGAAAGAGTGAAAAATCTTAGACCCGGAGAAAAAAGAGATATTGTATTACAAATAAAAATAAAAGATTTGAAATATTATGATGTTGTTGAAGAAAGATGCATTCTTGAAGATGGTGACTATATTATTCAAGCCGGTTCATCAAGCAGAGACATTTATCTGAAGCAGACAGTGAATATAAAAGGTACATCAAGAGGTACAAGGGACGCATGGCAGACAATAAAAGCAGACCATTACGATACCTATAAAAATGTTTATTTGCATGAGGGCATAAATGGTTTTGATGCGGTCTGCACGCAGGATAATGAAACTGAGTGTGTGGTTTTCTACAAAGATGTGTTGTTAAAAAATGACAGTATAAATATGAAAAAAATTACGTTTGAAATTCTTGCTTCAATAGAAGATGGTGGTGTAGTTGAATTATTAGCAAATGAAAATGTGATTGGAAAATTTGTAAAAGGTCAGACTAAGATAAAAGATATACAAAGTGAAATAGGTCAAGCAGCATTTAGAACAGATAAAAAGATGCCGTGGGCAGCGTTTTGGAGAAAGACAGATTTTAAAAAGTACAACATTACTGTTGATACAGACAAAATTCCGTATAAAAAATTTGAATTGAAATTAAGATTAAAAGGCTATATAAGGATTTGTGCATTTAAATTTATATAAGAAGCAGTTGATGTATGCATTGCCGAAATAGAATGTTTTTGTTTTTTTTAAAAAAAGATTTTTACATTTTGGTTTTATATGTTATACTATGGGTAGCGGCTTCATGCGGAACGGAGAATGTCGTATTATTATTGTTTGATATCAGTACAATTCAGAATATATGATATGTACAAATTTATGTTTTACAGGAGATACGATACAGATATATCTGACATGAGGTCAGTTTGATGCCGGAATTTCATTCGGAATAACGGCGGTTGCAATGCGATTTTAATCGCAGTCAATTATTTATTCATATTTAGGAGGTAACTTTACAATGGCAAACAAATGGGTATATATGTTCGACGAAGGCGACATGACCATGCGTAACTTACTTGGTGGTAAGGGTGCTAACCTTGCAGAGATGACTAAGATTGGTCTTCCTGTACCACAGGGATTTACAGTAACTACAGAAGCTTGTACACAGTACTATGAAGATGGTCGTCAGATTAACGATGAAATCATGGCTCAGATCATGGATGGCGTTAAGAAGATGGAAGAAATCAACGGAAAGAAATTCGGAGATTCTAAGAACCCATTATTAGTTTCAGTTCGTTCAGGTGCTCGTGCTTCAATGCCTGGTATGATGGATACTATCCTTAACCTCGGTTTGAATGACGATGTTGTAGAGACAATGATCAAAGGAAACCCAGATCCAACATTCGAGCGTTTCGTATATGACTCATACAGACGTTTCATCCAGATGTTCTCAGACGTAGTTATGGAAGTTGGTAAGAAATATTTCGAGCAGCTCATCGACAAGATGAAAGAAGAGAAAGGTGTTCAGTATGACGTAGATCTTACAGCACAGGATCTTAAGACTCTTGCAGAGCAGTTCAAAGCTGAGTACAAGAATCAGTTAGGAACAGACTTCCCTTCTGACCCTGTAGAGCAGATGAAACTTGCTGTAGAGGCTGTATTCCGTTCATGGGACAACCCTCGTGCAAACGTATATCGTCGTGACAACGACATCCCTTACTCATGGGGAACAGCTGTTAACGTAATGCCTATGGTATTCGGTAACTTAAACAATGAATCTGGTACAGGTGTTGCATTTACTCGTGACCCTGCAACAGGTGAGAACAAACTTATGGGTGAGTTCCTTATCAACGCACAGGGCGAGGACGTAGTTGCCGGTGTTCGTACACCAATGCCAATCGCTCAGATGGAGCAGGAATTCCCAGAAGCATATGCTGAGTTTGTTAAGGTTTGTGATACTCTTGAGAATCACTATCATGACATGCAGGATATGGAGTTCACAGTAGAAAACAAGAAACTTTACATGCTTCAGTGTCGTAACGGTAAGAGAACAGCTCCTGCTGCATTAAAGATTGCTTGTGACCTTGTTGATGAAGGACATAAGACAGAAGAAGAAGCAGTTGCTATGATCGATCCTCGTAACCTTGATACACTTCTTCATCCACAGTTTGATGCTGCTGAGTTAAAGAAAGCTACTCCAATCGGAAAAGGACTTGGTGCTTCTCCTGGAGCTGCTTGCGGTAAAGTCGTATTTACAGCAGAAGACGCTGTAGAATGGGCTGAGCGTGGAGAAAAGGTTGTACTTGTTCGTCTTGAGACATCTCCAGAAGATATCACAGGTATGAAGAGTGCACAGGGTATCCTTACAGTTCGTGGTGGTATGACATCTCACGCAGCCGTAGTTGCTCGTGGTATGGGTACATGCTGTGTATCAGGATGTGGCGATATCGTTATGGACGAAGAGAACAAGAAATTTGAATTAGCAGGAAAGACATACACAGAAGGTTCTGAGATTTCTATCGATGGTACAACAGGTAACATCTACGATGGTCTTATTCCAACTGTAGATGCAACAATCGCCGGTGAGTTCGGACGTGTTATGGCTTGGGCTGACAAGTACAGAACACTTAAAGTTCGTACAAACGCTGATACACCTGCAGATGCTAAGAAGGCTCGTGAGCTTGGTGCTGAAGGTATTGGACTTTGCCGTACAGAGCATATGTTCTTCGAGGAAGACAGAATTGCTGCATTCCGTGAGATGATCTGCTCAGATACAGTAGAAGAGAGAGAAGAAGCACTTGCTAAGATTCTTCCTTACCAGCAGGGAGACTTCGAGGCTCTCTATGAGGCACTTGAAGGAAATCCTGTTACAATCCGTTTCTTAGACCCACCACTTCATGAGTTTGTTCCTACAGAGGAAGCTGATATCGAGAAGTTAGCAAAGGCTAAGAATAAGAGTGTAGAAGAAATCAAAGCTATCATTGATTCACTTCACGAGTTCAACCCTATGATGGGACATCGTGGATGCCGTCTTGCAGTAACATATCCTGAGATTGCTAAGATGCAGACAGCAGCAGTTATCCGTGCAGCAATCAATGTAAAGAAGAAACATCCTGATTGGACAGTTGAGCCAGAAATTATGATTCCACTTGTTGGAGAAGTAAAAGAGCTTAAATATGTCAAGAAAGTTGTTGTTGAGACAGCAGATGCTGAAATCGCAGCAGCAGGTATCGAGATGAAGTATGAAGTTGGTACAATGATTGAGATTCCTAGAGCAGCTCTTACAGCTGATGAAATCGCTAAAGAAGCTGAGTTCTTCTGCTTCGGTACAAACGATTTAACACAGATGACATTCGGTTTCTCTCGTGATGATGCAGGTAAGTTCCTTGACGCTTACTATGATGCTAAAATTTTCGAGAGCGATCCATTTGCAAAACTTGACCAGACAGGTGTTGGTCAGCTTATGGAAATGGCTGTTGAAAAAGGAAAGAAAGTTCGTCCATCACTTCACTGCGGTATCTGTGGTGAGCACGGTGGAGATCCTTCATCAGTTGAATTCTGCCACAAGATTGGTCTTGACT
Source organism: uncultured Lachnospiraceae bacterium (assembly GCA_934320845.1). Taxonomy (GTDB): domain Bacteria; phylum Bacillota; class Clostridia; order Lachnospirales; family Lachnospiraceae; genus Butyribacter. Next base: position 32,364 of record CAKRFU010000007.1, on the reverse strand, counting down.
ATGTGTCATGCTCACCATTCCGTGTACCAATCGCAAGACTTGCAGCAGCACAGGCAGCTATAGCAGATAAACAGTAATCGAATGATTATATGTAATCTCGCATAATTAGCTCAATATAGCTTAATACAAGGGTTTCTTGCTAGAATGATTCTAGTAAGGAACCCTTTTTAATATTTTGCCATATATGTTCATAAGCAAAATCAGGTAGTTAATCTAAGAAAATCTATAAGTATAATGCTGTAATCTCGTATAATATAATTTTGATAATTTTTTTAGTGAGAATCAAAAACATCGTTCCTATTGTCCCTAGAAAGAAAAAAAGTGCTTTGTAAAAACATTGTCCCCATTGTACCTAAACAAAAAAGAGCCTTGTTCTAACATTGTACCTATTGTCCCTGTGTCAAATACAGACAGAAATCTGAGAAAAGGGTGCCCCGAACACCCTTTCCGCTGTACCGCCAAACAACACGACCGACGGTGCCTGCTGTCAAGGAGAAAAGTGAACGGAGTGAACGAACCTTGACAGTAGGTCAGGGAGTGTAGGCTGGTACGCCAAAGGCGGAAAGGTAGGGGCACGAATATAATTATCAGGTGTTATGTTGAAAAATAAAAAAGTAGCTATCAACATAAGACAGCTACATAATTTGCTTAATTTTCATCTTGAGATTTTTTTTCAGATGAATGTTCATATAAAATTTTTAATTGTTTGCATATGGCTAAGATAAATTCTTTTTCTTCTACAGAGTATTTCTGTATTTGGACTAATATTTGTTCTGTCAGCATATCGTGCTTATAGATGTATTTTTCGGTATCAAAAAAATCTTTTAGTGTCATATTTAAAGCAGAACATAGCTTTTCAATAACATATACAGTAGGTTTTTTTGTATTATGTTCAATTTGACCGAGATATGTTGTTGTTATATCTGCTCTTAGAGCCAGCTGTTCTTGACTCAGTCCTAAATTTGTACGGAGTTCAAATAATCGTTCTCCTATATTAAAGTTATTATCCATATTCACCACCATAGTTATTATAATTTCTTGACAAAAGGCATACAACATACTATAATTCATAATAAATATACAAACTATAGTTAAGATTGGAGCGTATAATATGACAACCAATGATATTCAGTATAAGAAATTATTAAAGAATATTAGTAAGTTACCAGCAGGAAAGACTTTTGAGCTAAAGGATGTTTATGGCAAGATTAGTTTCAATAATGTAAGCCAAAAAAGGGCATTAGGAAAGCTATTTAAGAATGAAGTTTTGAATGGTAACGTTAATGGTGTTCAACATATAGGCAAAAAAAGTGACAATCATAACCATTACATTAAATTATAAATAAACATAAAGAGGTGGAGGATATGAAACATTTTATAATTGGTGGTGCGGTTAAATGTCCAAAGTGTGGAAAAATAATTCGTAAAAAAGTATTTGTTTGTCCATATTGTGGTTCAATAATTCCACCATCTATTTTTTAAGGAGGAGATAAAAATGCCAAATAAAAGAGTTGATGATTTGAAAAACAAGACAGATCGTGAAGCAGGTCAGCAATGGCAGTCTGCATTGGGGTTAGAGAATCTCACTACGAGAGAATGGAATGAAGCAGCGTATCAGGGAGCAAGAGGAGCTTCAGATGAAGAAATACGACAAAGTATATTAGATAGTAGAAATAGAAAATTTTTTTAGTATATGTACTTTATTTGAAAGTCTAATTAGAGCCATATAGAAGAGAAGGTGATTAGAATATGTTAATCAAAGATCCAGAATTTGAAAAGAGTATGGAAAGAAGTAGAGCAGTAAGTGAATATTGTTACAATCAATCTTGTAATATGATAAAAGAAATACAAGAACGTTCTATTCAAGAAGATATCGCATTTGAAGAAGCTAAAAATAGATTGAAAGATTTTAAAGTGAAGAAAAATAGTAAGGAATTTGATACGATTCTTTCAATCGGTATGTTGATTTGTAAATAAGCAGATAATGTAATATAAGGTGATTTATCGTGATACATAGTTGATTATTGAAATAAACAAAGAGGGTGATTAGAATATGTTAAACTTATTAGAAACTATTGAAGAGTGTAATAAAAGCCATGAAAGAAGTAATCAGGTAAGTGATTATATTTATAAGCATCAGTGCCAAATGGCAGCTGAATTAAGAGAAAGACAAATTAAAAGTGAAGGATTATATGAAGAAGCTTGTACTAGATTGAAAGATTTTAAGGTGAAGAAAAATAGTAAGGAATTTGATACAATTCTTTCAATCGGTATGCTACTTTGTAATTAAAAAATAATAAAAATTCTGGGAATGTTATAATTGTCGCAAGGTAAGCTGAAGAGCAGGTAGGCTATAACCTTGCGACCTTGTTATTTAAAAATGAATTTACAAGATGGGAAATATATATGAAATTAAAAAAAGTGTTTAGTAAGGAAAATGTGACAGATAATTACGATAATGATATTATCATAACTGTTCATAAGGGAGAGATAAGTTGGGCGTTAAAGTTTTTGAGAAAGCTTGGTGTAATAAAAATAGAAACGCAACAAGAAGAATTGTAAATATATATAATAATTATGTATAGACTTCATGTCTATATACTTAGCACAGCTACTTTGGTAGCTGTGTTTTCTTTTGTAAGTTACAAGGAACATAGAAAATGCGTCAAGCCAAAATACAGGTAATGTAGATAGCAGACAGGGGAGAGCAGATTCGGAGCATAGAAAAATCTGCTCAACTGATAGTAAACATTTTGCAATCAGAAGCCGCATAAGGGAGAAAAAATACGCAAAAAGTCACCTAAAAACAAGTAACAAAAAAATAAGAGATAACAACTGCGGAGGCAGGTGTTATCTCTTATACAATATTTGAAAGCGAGGTGCTAAGTAGATGCGAGCATACCAGTTAGCAGACGCTGTATACAGGGGAAGTGTTGACCTTACAAAGTATGAAAAGCTGATAGTCAAAATTGTTACAAAGGAAGTTCCGGAAGCAAAGGTTACTGTAGAAAAAAATCAATATTTTGTTACGCCTGACCTGACAAGAGGACAGGCAATAAGAATAGGAAGAGAAATAGCATCAAGCAAAATTGGGAAATACACGATGTTTCGTCCATCTTTGTTTGTAGGAAAAAAGGTTCATGAGTAAAAAATAAGAAAGGACTAGAAGCATGGAAAAAGAAAGCAACAATAGAACACAGGAATCATTACTTATTGATATAGCAGAAGTTCAAAGATGTTACATTCCATTATCAAAAAGGAAAATAAGAAATCTTGTACAGACTTATATTAGAACAATCAAAATAGGTAATAAGATAATGGTTGACCGAAAACAGCTGGAACAATTTCTAGCAGACCCAGATAGGGATCATATTATATAAAATTAGGGATAAATGCAATGTAGGCATTTATCCCATTTCTTTTTTTGCAAAAATCGAAAGAGAACATGAAGAAAATATATATCATCTAATTGTAGTTTATAAATGCAAGCAATTATTAGAAGATGGAGGTTTTATTATGCAGGATTTTAAGAAGAAACTAACGGAAATGTTATTAGAACGATTGGGTTCGGACAGATATTCAATCAGGGAAACGGAGATGGTAAAGAATAATGATTTAAAACTACATAGTTTGTGTGTTGTAGAAGAAGGTGAGGTGTTTGGTGCAAATATATATGTAGAAGAAGCATTTAAAATCTATCAGGAACTTACAGCAATAAGTAAGAATCCGTGGGATGAACTAATAGACATACTAATGAGCCGATTGGTACGAAGTGGTGAGGAAGATAGAATGCTGCCTGCAATGGTACTGGAAGCAATTTCCAACTATGACTATATGCAGGATAAAATAATTTTCCGAATAGTAAACAGAAATAACAATACACAATATCTAAAAGATAAAGTGTATTTACCATTCTTTAATTTTGCTATTTGTTTCTATGTTTTAGCAAATGAGCCACAGGAAGATGGAACAGTAGGTTCTATTGCCCTTACAAAAGGATTGGTAGAAAAATGGGGAATATCACTGGATGAAATGTTAGAAATAGCAAAGAAAAATATGCAGAGATTATTTCCAGCTAAGATAGAAAATGTATATCAAATGATTAAAAAGATGTTGGATGAAGATGATTTTGTAAAATTTATCAATTCGCCATTACCATCAGAAAATACGCAAAATCACTATGTATTATCCAATAACATAGGTGTTAATGGTGCGGTTACTATCTGTTATGATTCTGTACTAAAAGAATTTTCAAAAGAACATGGAGAAGCAGATATCTACATTGTACCATGTAGCATACATAGTGTAATGATTGTACCGGCAGATAAGTGTACGGATGAAGAAATACAACAACTGCAGGAAACGATACAGGAACTAAATCAAAAATTTTTAGAAACAGAAGAAATGTTGGACGCTGACATTTTGTACTACCAACAGGCAGAAGATAAGTTGATTGCCTATGAAAAAAGAAAGGAGAAAAAAGATTGAATGCAGAAAAACAAAGAAGAAAAGTGCTCAAACAAATACAAAATGAATATTTAACATATAAATACAAAAAGCTGTCGGAATGTAGAAAAAACATTTATGAATCATGTTCGGAAATCTTATTTTACGAGTGTTTACACGAATATTTTTTATATTATCATGGAATATCAAACCGATTTTTGAAATCAGTACAAGGTATAGATGGTATTTTGGCAAATCTTTATCGATTATATTTAAAATACGAAGAACTGAGTATAATAACTTGGGCAGGGATAGAAGAACTGCTTGAAATGTATATTTCTGACAATGCATAAAAAATGGCACTGCCTGCGCTTGTTGGCACACCACTACATTACAGCAATTTCCTATTCCATAAAAAAGAAATTCAGTTGATTTCATAACAACCGTTGTTTATAATAATGTCAAGGCAGAGAACCTTTTGTGATAATATATAAGGTACGATGCATAACACAGGAGGAGGGATGTCAGCTTTGAATACAGAAATAAAGAATGCGATTGTGGCAGCAGATGATAAGACACAGTATGACACATATGCAAAGAGACTGCTTGCACAAAAAAGCATACTGGCAAATATATTAGTAAAAACTGTTGCCGAGTTTAAGGATATGAATCCAAGTGAAGTGGCAGAATATATTGAAGGTGAACCGGAAATAGGTATTGTTCCAGTTGAACCGGGATTGACAAACGCAGAAAAAACAGATGAATCAGGACAGAGAATCATAGGTTTTAATACAGAAAATGCCGAAATCAACGAGGGGATGATAAGGTTTGACATTGTATTTTATGTCAGGATGCCATCATCAGATAATGAGGATAACAGATTGACAAAAATCATAGTAAATATAGAATGCCAAAAAGATGAACCTAAAGCATATAGCATATTAAACAGGGCAATATTTTATGTAAGCAGACTCATATCATCACAAAAAGAAAGAGATTTTGTAAATTCAAACTATGATGATATAAATCAGGTATTCAGCATATGGGTTTGTATGAATATGGAAAATAACAGTATGTCACATATTCATCTTACAAAAGATGAGATATTGGAATCTTATGAATGGAAGGGAAAACTTGATTTGCTAAACATAGTGATGATAGGAATAACAAATGAACTTCCACAAAAAGATGAAAAATATGAGTTGCATCGTTTGATTTGTACATTGTTGTCAAACGAACTGAATGAAAATCAGAAGTTTGATATTCTTGAGAAAGAATATGATATTCCAGTCAATACAGAATTGAGAGAGGAAGTGAGCGTTATGTGTAATTTAAGTTTGGGAATAGAGGAAAGAGCTGAAGCACGAGCTGAGAAAAAGAATAATGAGAAGGTTATTGTGAATATGTATAAAAAAGGATATACGCCAGAACAGATATCAGATATTGTTGAGTTGAGTGAAGAGGAAGTAAATAATATTATAAAGGATAAAGAGTCTGTATTAGTGTAAGTGTTCTCCGTTAAGGTGTCTTTCGGAGGTAACCCTCCGCACAGGCAGCTATCGCTGAGAAAGCAGCTAAATAATTTCTGATGAAACATCGTAAACTTGTAGATTTTCATAAGGATAATCTATCAAGTTATGTGAAATAATAAAGACCGTCAATGCACTAAGAGATTAGTGTGTTGGCGGTTTTGTTAAGATTAAAGCACAATTGATGATGAGAAAAGGAGAAGAGAAAAATGGTTATATTTTTATCATACATAATAGCGGTAGTAATTACAGCTATACTTGCTGTGGTACTGTATCCGATTGCGTCGTTATTTTGGGTAATAGGAAAAGTAGGAAATTATATTGGAATTATATCAAAATTTATATTTTCTCACACGAATGGTGGTATAAAAAAATTATGGGATGACATTAAGAGAACACGAATTGTAAAAGATGAATAATAATATTAGAGGAAATAGGATATGACAACTATTGATATAAAATCGACTAAAAGATGTGCTTTTTGCAAGTATTGGTATGATACAACGAATCAAGAGATAGAATCGAAAACTCCTCAACATAATATTTGGGCATTTAATGAGAGGGCAAAAAAGAAATGTCTGAAACGTAATATGGACATGCGGGCAATGGCATTTTGTGATGATTATGCATGCAAATTGCCAATAATATAAGGTTAAGTGCAAAGATTAGAATTAGATTGTTGGATATAAAAATAGTAATTGATTTTACTGAGAAATCTATATATTGATTTTGAAAAAATTATATGAGAGAGATGCTTGCGAAAGCGAAGTAAAGGTAGATGGGACAGTCTACTTCCTGATTGGGGGCAAATAATTGCCGTAGAAAATTGTTAGGTGTATTATTCTGTACAGCTGTCCATTATATGATATTTGCGTCTGTTGTACAGCAGACGCTTTTTCTATATATAATGAAATGAGAAAAAGAGGGGAATGTTGAGTTAGGGAAATATAAAATATATTATTTCGTATCACATGTACGATATTAAGCGGATGAAAGACTTTGTTGAAAATATGTATCAGCAGGAACACGCATGGCTTCTCGGTGAAAAGAAAAGTGACGGGATTGCGTGGGAGAAAAATGGATGGCATTACAAATGAAATAAATAATATGGTGGTGTGCAGTTTGAAAAAAATGAATATAAAACAACAAGAAAATTTATTATTTGAAGAATGGAAGAAAAAACAGGGATATTCTTATTTTATATCTGATGGTGTTTTTGATGAAGCTGAATGGAATAAACAAGATTATAAAATTTTATTTGTATTGAAAGAAGCAAATTGGAAAAATGGAAATGCTGATTTGTGCAAATACTTGTTATCTGAGCCAAAATCATCATATTGGAAAACTTGTCGGAATGGAAAAAGCCTGTTTTGCAATATAATTACTTTTACATAAAAATGAAGGAAAAGGTAGAAGTTCCGGTGGTTTCTTTTTATCATCCACAGATGGTAGGCAATCATTCGCTTTTTGCAAAAAGATATGAGGAGATGAAAGTGCTAGCACATAACATATGCTATAAAGAGCAATAAAGTAGTTAGTATAACCATATAGATTTATAGAAGCAAAAATATAAATGAGAAAGTATATTAATCCAACATCTGAGATGTGGTGAATGGAATAAACAGAAGCGTTGTCTAGAGTATTAAAAACTCCTATCGGCGTTATTTTAAATTAAACGTATTGCCTATATATGGTTATATATAGGCAATACGTTTTTCTGTATAACAGGGAGAAGAAGTGTGTGTCTATTTAGTTTTGACTGATACTATTTTAGACCAGTTACCTGCTTTTTTGCTTTTTGTGCTGACTGCACAAATTCTAATATAATATTTTTTATATGATTTTAGCTTCTTTAAGTTGACAGAAGAATGTTTAACAGTTAGTATTTTTACATTTTTGATAGCAGTAAATTTGTTGTTTTTAAGTTTCTTTATCTGTGCCTTACTTGTACTGTAGGCAACACGATATGAAACATTTGTCTGTGCTTTCCAAGTTATGCGCAAAGCCCTTTTTAAAGCTTTTGTTTTAATTGAACTTACTTTCTGCGGTTTAGAATTGTTAGTGGCAGATGAGTTGTTCTGACTGCGATAACTTGCAGCGGTATCCATATAATTTGTGTCTTCAGTGGTTGGAATTAGTGAATAAGTATAGTTGTATACCTGATTCTGGAGCTGATATTGTGGAAGTGTTTTATAGCCACACGATCCGTTTCCGGTTCCACTAACAGCAGCATCTACTGTAACAAATGTTTGTGAACAAGGCGTCAGTTTGTTTACATGTGTTGCTTCTGCTAATTGCTTTGCCGTAAAATGCAAAGCTGAGGTATTGATATCCTGTTTTCCACATATAAGCATACCTGTTTTAGTTGATGTATTTTGTAAATGCATCCATTTAACACCTGTCAAATTGCCGCAATCCTGAGGCTTTGCAAATGGATAATACATTTTATTTACGGTAGATGTGTATAAACCAACACGAGTGTATGTCTGACGGTCACAATAGCTTTCGTCATCACCGTTTCCATACCATGTAATATCTTCTGTATCTTTTGCAAGTGACAATGTTGTACCGACTTTTGTAAACGTTTTAATACGTGTTTTTGTAAAGTCTAAGTTCATGGTAACTGTAATGGCGCCATTGTTTTCAATTAAATAAGTCATAGAAATTGTACCTGGTACATCGTCAACTGCTTTGTAAGAAGAGTTATAATGAACGGTTATTTCATAACAATTATCCTTTGTTTTGCTTATTGAAGGTGTGCCATCCAATGTCAGATAAGACATTAAATCAACATATTTGTCGCTGTCATTATCTAATTTTGCGCGTGAAATATTTGGAGCTGGGCCCTGTTCCATTAAAAGGTTATCTTTATAATAATATGACTCAATTAATCCTGTAGTAGTATTTAGGTTGAAGTGAAAATCATTTCCTGATACAAGATAATTATTGTCCTGTTTTTCTATAGATACTTTATCTCCTTTTAGTGTATGTGGAATATCGGAAGATTGTGTATCAATAGTAAATTGGGCATAGGCTTTTTCATATCCTGCATTTTCTAAGAAAGAATCTGTTTTTGCTTTAACAGAAATATTCAAATAATATGTTGCACCTGCCTTTAATTTTTTTGGTAACGTATAAGGTATAGTTATCGTTTTTTCGGATTGAGGGAGTACTTCGTCGGTTATTACGCCTGATTGAATAGTAGTTGCATTTTCGAGAAGTTCCCATGTAACATCATAATCAGAAAGTGATTTTGATATGCTCTCATTATATACAGAGATTTTTTGGCTTGTTAATTTCGTGTCAGCTGTTGTAAACCAAAAATTCTGATATTGGTATTTTACTTCTTTGATTTCAGGCTGAGGATCTCTGTCGGCAGATAAAAGACCGTTTTGGCAGAAATTTTTATCTCCTGTTTTATCACCCCAGTCACCGCCGTAACCAAGATAATAGCCGGCTAATTGATTTAGGTTGCTTTTGTGGGCATATTCCTGAGAATAGTAATCCCAGTCATTTTGACTGATTTTTATTTTTCTGGATTGATCCACCCAATCCCAAATAAATCCACCAAGCATGTTGTCATATTTACGGATTAAATCCCAGTAATCTGAGAGATTGCCAACGGCATTGCCCATGGCATGATCATATTCACATAAAATAAAAGGCATGTGATATTTGCTGTCGGCATACTCTATTAAGCTTTCAGGAGTGTAGTACATATGACTTACCATATCAATTCCGGTAGAACCTTTTATACCACCACTCATACCTTCATAGTGAACCATTCTGGATGAATCGCGGTCCTTAAAAAATTGAACTAAATGTGCAAATAATCCATTTGCATAGTCTCCATCGTGTTTTGACCAACCCTGAGAAGATTCATTTCCGATAGACCAAAATAGGTTACAGGTAGTATTTTTAAAGCGTTCATAAGAAGCTGATTGACGTGTTAAAGCTACAGTTTCTAATTTTGAAAGCTTTATTTCATCAGAATTTATGGCATGTGACTCATTGTTACTTTCACACATTACATAAAGACCATATTTATCGCAAAGATAATAAAGATAATCATCATTTGGATAATGTGAGGTACGAATTGCATTGATATTGTTCTGCTTCATGAGACGAATATCAGTTTCGTAAACTTTTTTAGATACATATTTTCCGGTTTCAGGATCAGTGTCATGACGATTTACGCCCTTTATCAAAAGACGTTTACCATTTAATTTTACAGTGTCATAATAATCGGTTGCATTGTTGTATTTTCCGTCAGAGGTGACTTTCGTTGAAGTAAAAGTTAATTTGCGGAAACCTATATTTTGACTTACACTTTCGTAGTGTGTGCCTGTTTTTTTGTCATATAAAGATATGACGGCAGTATAAAGATTTGGGTTATCACAATCCCATAATTTCGGTTGTTTTATTGTGATTGTCACAGTAGAAGTTTGTTTTTCGTCAGATGCAATGGTATTGATTGGAGCATCTGAGGTTGTCACAAGCTTTTCGTTATTGTCATAAAGTGCAACCTGCGCAGCCATATTATTAACGGAAACAGTTGAATTATTCTGTATGGTTAAGTCAAAATCAGCCGAAGCAGAATCATAATTATCGGAGAGATTTGTTGATAATTTGTAGTCTTGGATATGTATGGCCGGTGTACTTGTCAGGTAAACATCACGGAAAATACCGCCATCATAAATCATATCCTGATCTTCTAACCATGTACCATCACAGAATTTGAAAACTTTAAGTGCTAAGGTATTAGGTTCACCTTTTTTGTTTAAAAGGTCAGTAATATCAAACGTATGTGGGTCATAACTGTCTTCACTATATCCGACCTCTGTACCATTTATATAGAGATAATAAGCAGATTCTACACCACCTAGCGTAATATAAACTTTTCCGTTGTCCTGTAACATAGAATCTTTTACTGTAAAAGTTTTTCGATAAAGACCTACTGGATTTTTATGAGTTGGAGCAAGTGGAAATTCTGTGCTTTCACGGAATGGCATTGCGGAGTTTGTATAGATAGGAAAATCAAAGCCATAGCTTGTCCAGCTTGCAGGAAGTTCTACCTGTTTCCAGCCATCATCTGGATTTTCTTCATAAGAAGTTTTTTCAAATCCACTCAATGCGTCAGTTTCTGCAGGTGATGAAAGAACTGTAAGATCCCAGGTTTCATCTTTACCGGTAAGGCATTGATAATAAGCTGAATCTTCTTTTTTATAATCTCTTGCACCATAATAAGCAGTTTTTATATCGGCGTATGGTGTGAGATTTGAACTGTCAGGAAGAGTATTGACAGAAGTAATATCAAGATTATTTCCTGTTCCCGTCCATTCATTGCCTGTACATGGTTTGCGTGTGATTTTAGACACCTCTAATTGTGGCAGGGCGTTGTATGAAAATGAATTGCTATTAAATGTGTTTGTTTTCGTTTGTGCTTTGGCTGACAGATAATTATTAGGATTTGAAAAAAGTGACAAACTCAAAGCAGATGATAATAATATGGCACTGGTTTTTTTGATAAGAGTTTTTAGTCGCATAATAATACCTCCAAATGAATAAAATATGAAGTTAATAAGTTGGTTTGAAAATTGAAGTTATAATTATAGTAATCAAATAACACTGTTTCGGTATTCCAGCGGAGTTAAGTGTTCAAATTGTTTAAATTTTTTGCAAAAATAGCTGGTGTTTTGAAAACCACATTTTTCTCCAATCTCTTTAATAGAAAGATTACTGTATAACAACATTGAACATGCAAGTTCAATACGTACCTGATTTATATATTCAGTTGGATGTATACCCAGTGTTTTTTTAAATATTCTACAAACATGTTGAGGTGATACAGCTAATACTTTGCATAAATCACTTATAGAAACTGGGTGTACACAATGTATCTTGATATACTCTTGTAAAGTACGCATTTGTTGTTCATAAGGTGTGTTGTTAAATTCTGTTGAATTATACAACATAGTCTGGTATATAAATTCTATAATAAATGGATAAACAGAACCGGCAGCCCGTATATTTCCTGTTTTCGGGTGTTTAATAAGTTCCATACGGATTTGGTTTAATATACGATCAAGTTCTGATTCGTCATGTAATGTAAAGACTCCTCCGTTTTCTAAATTATATTTATGGTAAAGAGGTGTCAGGCTGTTTCCACCGGGTACCATCCAGCGAATATCCCACACATCCCCATCCGGATAATAACAATGTGGTTTTTTTGCTGGAATAAAAAAAGCGGAACCTTCCGGTAATTCATATTTATGATTATTTATTTCTAACCATCCTGAACCGGTGCAATTATAGAAAAACTGGTCGTAGTCATAGCCATCGGGCCGTTCAATGCGTGGCTGCAATTCATGTAAACCAATACTTACAACGTAAAATGGTAAATCGGTAACTCCTTCGGTAGATGGATACATATAATACCAGAGCATTTTTAATCCTCCTGTAATATTGTCGCGACTATAAATATTTTAACATGTGTATGTTTTGTGTACAATATAAATTGCAATGTGATGTTCAAATTGTTCTATTGTATTCGTATTATGACAGATAAATTTGTTTAAATGGATTTATTTTGATAAATAAAAGGACGCTAAATGGAGAGCGTCCTTTCGTTGTGTTCATATAAATAATCATTAGCCTGTATAACGGTATATTTTTGGTGTAGTGCAAACATGATATAGGCATCTCTTTTGACACGGGGATATAGTGCACCCACATTGCCATAGTAGAGTAAATGGTTTGTTTCATCGACAGTCAGTGGAAAGCCGAAAGCAATTTTTAAAAGTATGTCCCTGCTTGGATGTTTTTTGCCCTGAAAGATCTGATAACCGTAAGTTGTATCAAGCTGTGCATTAGAAATCACATTGATTTTAGAAATATTATGTATTTCAAGCATGCGTTTTAGATATTCTGCTAATGTAATTTCATCGATAGAATCTTTTTTATCTTCTGACCAATTTTCAAGTGAATTAGAAGATGTGATTTCATTTTTTAATTCTTCAGTTGATTGTTTCATTGTTTCCTCGTTTCTATATTATCAGTCTTTAACATTAAAGGTGAGCAGTGTGTACCCGTTCGAGTCAACTATCTGAGACACCTGATTGTAATAAATCTGCAATCTGATATCTGAATTGTTCCCAAATTCCTTAAAGAAAGACTTCTTAAAAGTAATGTATGAATTAGTTTTATCTATACTGTAATATTTTGAACTTAATGTTTTTCCTGAATCGTTAAATTTAACCTTGGTAATCTTGCGTCCGTATCCGTTTGTCAGTGACAGCGTTATATTTTTCGTTTTTTTATACGAATAATCAATGCAGGCAGGTGATATTGCGAAAAGATTAAAAGGTCTTGTAACTTTGCTGAGTTCTTTTATTGCCCTAATCTTAATGGTAATATATGTGTTGTCGCAGTCAATGATAATTCTATATGTATGGTTTGTCTGCAGTGCGGCTAAAAATTTGTCTGATATATTTACAATGTGATTATCTGTAAGTGACCAATATTTTGTGGGAATAAGATAGGTATAACCATTGGATATATCTTCAAGATAAACATTTTGAGGTTTATATGTATCCAATAATCCGCTTCCGACATTAACAGGTGTAAGTGACGGATTGGTTTTCAGATAAAAAATAGTAGATTCAATACATTCCTGAGTATCTGAAAAATATGAATCAATATGACAGCTTGTTTTAGTTGAAAAGTCTACAACGACTGGCTTGGAAAGCTTTGGAGTTAAAGTTGTCTTTGGCACAGAGGTTGTCTTGGGTTCACTTTTAATATTTTTTTTATTATTTGTAGTCTTTTTTTGGCTGTTGCTGTCAGCATTTTTTTCACTTTTAACTGCATTATTTGTATTAGTTGTACTGATTATTGTTGGGACAGCCGATTTTTGTGGCTTAATGCTTTTGGCTTTTTTCTTTTTTGTATTATTTTTAGTTATTTTTGTTGCTTTTGCTAATTTTTTAACAGGATTTTTCTTTGTATCATTGTCAGCAGTTTCAGAAATGGAAACATTTTTTGTACTTATGGGAGTTTCGGTTTGTGCAGTATCAACAGTAGATGCCGGCTCTGAAACAGGTGTGTTTGCAGCAATGTGCTTTGCGCCGTCAGCTTCATCATTTGGCTTTAAGGATATGATGAGACTTCCAATAAAACAGCATAATGCAAGTGCCGCAACGCTGCATGCAGCTAAAAGTTTTTTTGTGCGGTTATTGTAATTTGTTAATGCACGTTTTAATTCATCAATATTCTGGTATCTTGCAGAGGGATTAAACATAGTGCATTTTTCAATAATATGAATTAGTTTTTTTGAAGATTTATGCACAGAATTGCAAAGTTCGTCTGCGTTTAAATTTAATTCAGATAAATTTTTTGGAAGCTGTCTGCCTGAAAATAATTCATACATAACAGCGCCGATAGAGTAAATATCGCTTCGTGCATCTGTCTGTGAATAGCCGTAATGCTCAGGCGAAGCAAAACCAGAAGTACCGAGGTGACATGTATCGGTATCTGCACCATTGCTATATTTTCTGGCTGCATCAAAATCTATAATTTTAACTATACCATCAGTTGATACAAGAATATTTGACGGTTTTAAATCTTTATGAATAATAGGCGGATTTTGCATGTGCAGTGTTTTAATGCCATCGCATATCTGTGAAATAAGATTGATGATTTCAGGTTCTGACAATTGTTTGTCTTTGATATAGGAATCAAGAGGCATACCCGAAATGTATTCTTCGACAATTGTGGTGATATCATCATCTGTTTCATAGGATAAAATATTAGGAATATGAATATTTTTTATTGATGCAACAGAATTTAAAACATCTATATTTGCATTGGAAATTTCTTTTACAACGACAATGGTATCTGAATCTTTTAAATTTGCCAACCATACTTTGTTATAAGTTTTTTCTGATATAAGTGATATTTTTTCATATGATACCATATGTTACTCCTCCTGTGTGTATGTCTTTTCATAGTATAGCAGATGTGCCGGAAAATTGGAATTAGAAAAAAGCCATGAGACATTAGTTAGATAATTTTTTTTTGATATAAGCTATTAAAATGCGAAAATGGTAAGCTAATAGGAGAAAATACAACATTTTTGTGGATTTTTATATTATAGCGTGGTATACTAATAGAGTAAGGTTTATTGAAAAAAGTTATTAAACAAAAGAAGAAAGGATAATAAATGGTATGAAAAAATCACTTGCGAATAAATTAAGTTTATTTTTCTCAGGCATAGTTTTTGTAACATGTCTGATTTTAGTTGGAATTACAGTATTGATTTTTGGAAACATTCGGGAAAGAATGGAAAATGTTTTATATGAGAATACATTAGAATCATATAAGACTGAAGTTAAATCAGAGGTTCAATCTGCAATAAGTTCTGTGGAATATTATTATAATCTTAGTGAAAATGGCAGGATTGACGAAGATACTGCTAAAAAAGATGCTTTGGAAACATTGCGTAATCTTAGATATGGAGATGATTCTTCGGGATATTTTTGGGTTGACGATACCGATTATAACCTTGTTATGCATCCTATATTGCCTGAACAGGAAGGGACAAACAGATATGACCTTACAGATAAGAACGGAGTAAAAATAATTCAGTCTATCATGAAGACTGCCGATTCGGGCGGAGGATTTAATGAATTTTATTTTACTAAATCAGATGGAAAGACGGTAGCACCAAAGATAGCTTATAGTCAGAAGTTTGATAAGTGGAATTGGGTTATTACGACAGGAATTTATTCGGACGATATCCAGGGAATCGTTCAGAAATCTACAGGTTTGAACAGAATTATAAAAATATTCAGCGGTTCTACAAGTTTTCTGATAGTAGTTACTGTTGTACTTGTAGTTTTGATGCTCGTTGTATCATACATAATTGTAAAACGACTTGTAGGAGTTATTGAAAAAGTACGCAGTAAACTTGAATCAGTTGCATCAGGTGATTTATCAAGCAGTCTTGACGGCAAAGTTGTTTCTAGGTCAGATGAATTAGGTCAGATGGTGGCACATACTAATCTTGCTATTAAGTCGTTTAGAGACAGTATTTCTAAGGCAAAAGAGACAGCAGTAACAGTACAAAACAACAGTACTGATATAAAGGGAAAGACAGAAACAGCGTTGACGGCTACTTCTCAGGTTGCAAAAGCTATTGAGCATGTTGCAACAGACGTTACTACTCAGGTCGATTTACTTTCTGAAATTGCAAACAATGTTGAGGTTATGTCAGGTGACGGTAAAGAAATGAACTTGAGTGTAAACAATGTAAGTGAGTATGTGGAACAGCTCAATGTCTCAAGTAATGAGATGAAAGAAAAAGTTGAGCTTATGAGCAAGGGAAGTGCCGAAATGACAGAACAGATTTCCGGAATAGCAACAAAGATAAATGAGACAAATGAATCTATTAAACATATGACTCAGATATTGAATGTTATTGAAGAAATAGCTGTTCAAACAAACCTTTTATCTCTCAATGCAAGCATAGAAGCAGCAAGAGCAGGAGAGGCAGGACATGGATTTGCTGTGGTTGCAGGAAATATAAAGACACTTGCTGAGAATACATCAGCAGAGCTTAACAATATTAAAGATATTATTGATTCGTTGACAGCTGATTTTGAGGAATGCCACAGAGATATTGACAATGTAGTAGGAAGTAATGAAGAAAATACATCATATACAAAACAGGTTATTGAACAGTTTGATAAAGTATTTAGCGGAATATCATTTACAAACGAAAAGCTTGTTGACATAAATCGTATAACAAAGAATATGACAGAGACTGTCAATGATATATCTGACAAAGTGCGCAATATAGAAAAGGGAACTGAGAGTACGGCTGCATCTACAGAAGAGGTGACAGCATCATCGCAGGAACTTGAAGCACTTATGACAGGAGTTGCACAGAGTTGTGACGAGATGGTACAACAGGCAGAGGGACTTGTCGGAGATATGAGCAGATTTATTGTTTAAGTTGAAAAGCTTATCTGTAAACAGCAGAGTAAATATGAATAATTAAAACATAAGATATAATAAAAAGTGACTGCAGAATTTGGAAATAAGGCAATCTGTGGTCGCTTTTTTAACTTTATTTATATATTTTTATGGCATGAGACGACATATTTTGATATAATCAAAGCAAATTTATATTTTTTAGTTGTTTCTGTATAAAAATAACTTACAAAGATATAAGAGATTTGTTTAAAAGCAGATTGATAAGGGGACTGGAGCTATATGAAAAAAATAAATAAGAGGCAGTATATTACGACTTTGGTAGTATGCTTTTTTGCGATTGCAATTTTATCATTTTGCACAATTCAGGCATTTTATAAAAAGGCTGTGGACGATACGCTTTCAATGGGAGAAAGTGCATTGAAGCAGCAGAAGGAGCAAATGGATGCATATTTGTCGAGAGGAATGGATGCGGTGGAACTTACGGCTATTACCGTAGAATATATGCTGCGTGAAAATTACAGCGGTGATGACATTTTAAATTTTCTTACTCAGGAGTCAAAGTATTACAAGAGAGATGTAGATAAAAGTTTTACGGGAATTTACGGACTTTTCAATGGAGAGTATCTTGATGGAATAGGCTGGGAGCCTGAAAAAGATTATGTGCCACAGGATAGGGAATGGTATAAAGCCGCTGTTGCCGCAAATGGCGAGCCTGCATTTGTACAGCCGTATCTTGATGCACAGACAGGGACTATTATGGTTTCGATAAGCCAGCTTCTTGAGGATAAAGAAAGTGTTATATCTTTGGATATAGAACTTGGGACTCTTCAGGAAGAGACAGAAGCCATAAAACTTAATGGTCATGGTTATGGATTTGTGTGTGATAAGACCGGGCTTGTGGTGACACACTCAAATAATAAAAGCATTGGCAGGGATTATTCAAAAGGCGAAATGGCACCTGTTTATAATAAGATAAAATCAGGCAAAGAGCAGACTTTTACATATAATATGAAGAGTGGAAAAGTTACAGTATTTTCTACTCCGATTATGGATGAATGGTACGCTGTTATGATTGTAAATAATGACAAGCTGTATCAAAAAACAAGCAGACTTATCATGTATGATGTGTTTTTGAGTATAGCACTTTATATAATAATTGTTGTTTTTTGTACAATGTCAAGAAAAATTACAATGCGTACATTAAATGAACTTGATGAGACAAACAATCAGCTTGTTGAGATAAATGACAGTGTAATGCAGGCGCTTGCAAAAACAATTGATGCAAAAGACAAATATACAAAGGGTCATTCAGAGAGAGTGGCAAAGTATAGCAGGGAAATTTCGGCACGAATGGGAAAGTCGAAAAAAGAGCAGGATGAGATATATAGGGTAGCATTGCTTCATGATATGGGAAAGATAAGGATACCTGATGCAATAATAAACAAGCCAGGGAAACTTACAGAGCAGGAGTTTTCAATGATAAAACTTCATCCAGTCACAGGGTACCATATTTTAAAAGGAATACGCAGATTTAATGATTTGGGTATAGGTGCAAAATATCATCATGAACATTATGACGGAACAGGATATCCAAGTGGATTAAAGGGCGAAAATATACCTGAGATTGCACGAATAATAGCAGTAGCAGACAGTTATGATGCAATGGCATCAAACAGAAGTTATAGAAATGCTTTGCCGCAGGATGTTGTCCGTGGGGAAATTGAAAAAGGAAAAGAAACACAATTTGACCCGGAAATAGCTGACATTATGCTTCAAATGATTGACGAAGATAAAAATTATGATATGAAGCAGACTGATGAATTGAAGCGGACAATACTTGTTGTAGATGACCAGAAAATGAACCTTATGCTGGTGAAGGGAATATGTAAAGACGAGCCTATGTATGAGATACTTACTGCACAAAGCGGAAAAGAGGCAATAGGAATTGTTAAAGAAAAAGAGATTGACCTATTGCTGCTTGATATTGAAATGCCTGAGATGAACGGCTTTGAGACATTATCACAGATACGCGGATTTTCAGATGTCAAAGCAGCCTTTATAACAGCAACACGAGATTATGATACAATAGAGAAAGCGCGGGAAATGGGAGTGGAAGATTATATCACAAAGCCATTTCTGCCGGCAGTATTTTTGGAGACAATACATGGCATAATTGAGTGATGGCTTAAAACAAAATTTAAAATAAGAGCGTGTGAAAAGAGAAAAGCATTATTCACACGCTCTTTGTGATTTTTATTTTAATTTTCCGTTTTTACTAAACTTTAAATTATAAGGTTTACAGAATCTGTTCATTTTTGAAATAATGCGTTTTTTTGCGGCTCCTTTAGCCGGAGTAGGCTGATAATTGTTTATGCTGTTTGAAGATGAAACTTTGCAAGGAATAATTTTTACATCTTTAGTTTTCTTTAACTTTTTGTTCTTGAAAGTAAAAGTCTGCTGAAAAATCATAGTATCTTTATCGGCAGGATTTGTGTTTCCACCAAAACAGAAATTGGCAAGGCTGTAGACAATGTAAGCACCTTTGTATTTTTCTATACCCTGTAAAGTATGAGGATGATGTCCAAGTACAAGATTTGCACCTTGTTGAACTGCGTAATGGGCAATGCTTTTCTGTACATCGTTTATGGAACTTGTCTTTTCGATACCTGCGTGCATACTTACAATGATAAGATTGACCTTTTTCTTTTTGAGTTTTTGAATACCTTTTTTTATGTAATATTCACTTGACGAAACGCCATCAAGACCGTTAACAGCAATCATACCGATTTTTTTGCCCTTAGTTTTATAAACAGAAACTTTACCGTAAGAAGCATAAGGCATTTTGTTCTTTTTAAAAACAGAAATAGTATCCTGATAGCTGCCCTCACCGTAGTCGCGGCAGTGATTGTTTGCAAAAGAAACAGCATCGACATTTCCTTTTTGCAAAATCTTTAAATATGAAGGATTTCCCTTGAAAGCAAAAGTCTTTTGAGCACGAGTATTCCTTTTAGTCAAAGTACCTTCAAAATTGACAAGAGTCAAATCATCATTTTTAAATATCTTTTTGACGTTCTTAAAAAAATAAGAAGCATCTTTTTTCTCGTTATATTTTGCATAGAAATTTACGCTGGATGGTGACTTGTAGTCAGAGCCTAGAGTACAATCACCGGCAGCGCTGATAGTAATTTTTGTGATATTGCTTTTCTTTTTCTTAGTAGCAGCAGGCTTTTTAGTAGTGGTCGGTTTTTTTGTTGAAGTTGGCTTTTTGGTAGAAGTCGGTTCTTTTGTCGTGACAGGGTCTTCAGTAGCCGTGATTTCTTTTGTACTTAGCGTTTTCGCTGTAGATGTTTCGGTTGTTATTGAAGCCGGTGTTAATATGCTTGTGCATAATACAGCAGTAATGGCTGACATTGAAATTATTTTTTTGAGCGATAGTTTTTTGTCTTGTTTTTTCTTCTTCATTTTCATTTGGATATTACCCTCCTTGATTGTGATTTTGTAATGGTTCTTTATATATAGTATACCATAGTTTTGGGGTGTGTTGCTGAAAAAAGAGAAAGTGTGTAGAATGTAGTTAAGAATAAAGGTTGTGGGTAGCAAATTTTGTGGAAAATGGAGAAATGTTATGGAGGGAAATATAAAATTAAATCAGTTAAAATCCGGGCTTGATACAGCATTTGTTGACTATACGCACAATTCAAGTCTTGCATACAGACCGGAATTTATTTCAAATGATTATCAAAATGGGAAAAAGGTTCTTTCTTCATTAGAGTATGAACTGTTGCATTGTGATGCATTTTCGATAAGTGTTGCATTTATAAAAATGAGTGGAATAGTGCCACTTCTTCAGGTATTTAAACAATTGGAAAGCAGAGGGGTACCGGGGAGGATACTTACAACGGATTATTTGACATTCAGTGAGCCGGAGGCATTTGACAAATTAAATGCATTAAAGAATATTAGTTTAAAAATGTATCAGACAGAAGGAGAAAAGGATGGATTTCATACCAAAGGGTATATTTTTAAAGATGGAAAAATTTATCGCATAATTGTGGGAAGTTCTAATCTAACAGCATCAGCTATAACAGTAAATCAGGAATGGAATACAAAGATTGTTTCAAGTGAAAATGGAGCAGTAGCCAAAGATATAATTTCAGAATTTGACAGACTTTGGAATAGCGAAAGAGCATGTGATTATGCTGATTTTATAGAAGATTATCGTATAAGGTATAAAATAAAAAAAGAACAGCAGAAACTTGCAAGAGAAAGTGAAGTTATAAGTATTGAAAAGTATAAGTTAGAACCTAACAGCATGCAGGTTAAATTCATTGGGAGTGTAATGGATTTGTATGAAAGTGGTGAAAATAGGGCACTTCTTATAAGTTCAACAGGAACGGGGAAAACATATGCTTCTGCATTTGCGCTTAGAGAAATGTTGCAGAAACGGGAAAAGGAGACCGGTAGAAATGTTAGAGCACTTTTTTTGGTACATAGAGAGCAGATAGATAAACAGGCCCTTAGAAGTTATACAAATGTATTTGGAGAAAGATATAGTTTTGGACTTTTGTCGGGAAACTCAAAGGATTATAAATCAGATATTTTATTTTCCACAATGCAGATGATGGCACGTGGAGATATAATGAAGAAATTTAATGCAAATGATTTTGATATTATAATAATTGATGAGGTGCATCGTGCGGGAGCCGATAGTTATCAGAGGATAATGGATTATTTTATACCGAGGTTTTGGATAGGAATGACAGCATCCCCTGATAGGACAGATGGCTATGACATATATGGACTTTTTAATCACAATATAGCATATGAAATTCGTTTGCAACAGGCAATGGAAGAAAAGTTATTGTGTCCATTTCATTATTTCGGAATAACAGATTTGGAAGTTGATGGGCATGTAATTGATGATGATGATTTAAAAAATGTGCAAAATTTTACAAAGTTAGTCTGTGATGACAGAGTGCAATATATTATGCAACAGATAGAATATTATGGGTACTCGGGGGATAGAGTGAAGGGACTTATGTTTTGCAGCAGCAAAGAGGAAGCGAAAACTTTATCTGCAAAATTTAATATGAGAGGATTGAGAACCATTGTTCTTACAGGTGATAGTTCGCAGAATGAAAGAGAAGATGCTATATTACGGTTGGAGCAAAATGAGCAGGAGAATGCACTTGATTATATTCTTACGGTTGACATATTTAATGAAGGTGTTGATGTCCCGGCAGTAAATCAGGTAGTTATGTTAAGACCCACAGAATCACCGATAGTATTTATTCAGCAGTTGGGGCGTGGACTTAGAAAATATGAAGGTAAAGAATATGTAGTGATACTTGATTTTATTGGAAATTATATGAATAATTTTATGATTCCGATTGCTTTGTCGGGGGATAGAACATATAACAAGGATACAATCCGCAAATATGTAAGGGAAGGTTCGAGAGTAATACCAGGCGAGTCAACGATTCATTTTGATGAGATAAGTAAAAAAAGAATATTTGAGTCGATTGACAGTTCCAAAACAACAAAGAGTTTTTTGAAAGAGAAATACTTTGCATTAAAATATAAACTTGGAAGAGTACCAAATATACTTGATTTTTATGAATACGGTGAAATTGATCCGATGTTATTTATTCAATATTCAAGATCTTACGATCAATTTGTAAAAACAGTAGATAAAGATTTTAACATTATGTTTGGAGATAGAGAAGAAGCCATACTTGAATTTATATCTTCTCTTGTAAATGGAAAGAGAGTACATGAGCTGTTGATGTTTAAATGTATTTTAAATAATGAAAAAATAAGCTCAGATACTTATAGAGAATTTCTTGAAAAAAAGGGAGAAATATATCGTGAAGCGGATTATGTATCAGCATTAAATGTTTTAGGCAAAGTATTTGTAAATGCACCATCGGAAAAGAAAAGATATAGTGATATTGAATTTATAAGTATGGATGAAGCAAAAAATGGAATGTTAAGACGTGCGTCAGCTTTTTATTCATTATTTAGTAATAATGCATTTGTAAATGAGGTAGAAAGTCTCGTTAAGTATGGATTGAAAAGATATGAGGATTTATTTAAAAATCATGATGAGGATAATCTTGTTTTGTATGAAAAATATTCAAGAAAAGATGTATGCCGAATATTAAACTGGGAGCATGATGACAGCTCTACAGTTTATGGTTACAGAATTAAACATAATACATGTCCGATATTTGTAACATATGAGAAAAAAGATGATATAGCAAACAGCACAAAATATGAGGATCAGTTTATAAATAATCAGTTATTTAGTTGGATGACAAGGAGTAAAGTAAGCCTTGAAAGTCCAGAGAGCCAGAAGATTATAAACTATAGTAAAATAGGTTTGAAAATATATTTATTTATCAAGAAAAGTGATGGTGAAGGAACTGATTTTTATTATATGGGAAAAGTTTCGCCTATTGATTATATGCAGACTGAAATAGAGAATGATAATGGACAGAAACTACCTATAATGAACTTTAAAATGAAATTGGAACATGCGGTGCGTGAAGATATTTATGAGTATTTTGTAGGGTGAGAGTGGGGAAAAATACATTCTCGGAAAGGATTGGAAAGTTGGAATGGAAGAAAATAAAAAAACAGTACCAGTGGTTGCTGCGGTAATATGTGATGATATAAAATCACCAAAAAAGATTTTTGCAACACAGAGAGGGTATGGAGAATTTAAAGGAGGCTGGGAATTTCCAGGAGGAAAGGTAGAAAAAGGAGAAACACCCGAAGAAGCATTAAAAAGGGAAATAAATGAAGAACTTGAAACAGAAATAAAAGTTGGAGATTACATAGATACAATAGAATATGATTATCCAAAATTTCATTTGTCAATGAAGTGTTTTTTATGCGAGATAATATACGGAAAACTTGAATTAAAAGAACATGAGGCGGCAAAATGGCTTAAAAAAGAGCAGATTTATGAGGTAGATTGGTTGCCAGCGGACATTAGTTTGATTGAGAAAGTTAAGAAAATATTGGTATAATAACCAGGAGAAAATAAAATTAGCTCTTGTCATTGTTATGAGCCTAATTTATAATATAAGACAAGGGTTTTACGAAAATTTATGAAAGGAAAAGCTACTTATAAATAAAAATGTTTGTAAATGGCAGGATGAATATCAATGGATAAGGAAAAAGTAATAGTCATTGATTTTGGCGGACAGTACAATCAGCTTGTTGCAAGACGTGTCCGTGAATGCAATGTATATTGTGAAATATATTCTTATCGTACAGGAATTGAAGAAATCAAGGCGATGAATCCAAAGGGAATTATTCTTACAGGTGGACCAAACAGCTGTTATGAAGAAGATTCGCCAACATACTCAAAAGAGTTGTTTGAACTTGGAATTCCGGTACTTGGACTTTGTTATGGAGCACAGCTTATGATGCATGTACTTGGCGGTAAAGTAATTACTCCGGAAGTTGGAGAATACGGAAAGACAGAGATTGAATTTACAGAAAATTCGGTTCTTCAAAAAAATCTTCCGAAGAAATCAATATGTTGGATGAGTCATTTTGACAGAATTGCTGAAGCAGCACCGGGATTTGAAGTTACAGCTTCAACCGCTGACTGCCCAATAGCAGCAACACAGAATGTAAGCAAGAATCTTTATGCGATACAGTTCCATCCTGAAGTGCTTCATACAGAAAACGGAACAAAAATGATTTATAATTTTGTCCGTGAAGTTTGTGGATGTGCAGGCACATGGAGAATGGATTCGTTTGTAAAAGAATCTATAGAAGAGATACGCAATAAAGTCGGAAACGGTAAAGTTTTACTTGCATTGTCAGGCGGAGTAGATTCGTCAGTGGCAGCAGGACTTTTGTCAAGAGCCATTGGAAAACAGCTTACATGCGTATTTGTAGACCACGGTTTACTCAGAAAAGACGAAGGCGATGAAGTAGAAAATGTATTCGGACCAAATGGTCAGTTTGACTTAAACTTTATACGAGTAAATGCACAGCAGCGTTATTATGACAAGCTTGCAGGAGTTACTGAGCCTGAGCAGAAAAGAAAAATTATCGGTGAAGAATTTATCCGTGTCTTTGAGGAAGAAGCAAAGAAAATCGGAGCCGTTGACTTCCTGGCACAGGGAACAATTTATCCTGACGTTGTAGAAAGCGGACTTGGCGGGGAATCTGCCGTAATTAAATCGCATCATAATGTAGGAGGACTTCCTGATTTCGTAGATTTCAAAGAAATCATTGAGCCGCTCAGAAATCTGTTTAAGGATGAGGTTCGCAAAGCCGGTCTTGAACTTGGAATACCTGAAAATCTTGTATTCCGTCAGCCGTTCCCAGGCCCGGGACTCGGAATTAGAATTATCGGTGAAGTAACAGCCGACAAGGTTAAAATTGTTCAGGAAGCAGACGCAATCTACCGTGAAGAAATCGCAAACGCAGGACTTGACCGCAGTATCGGCCAGTATTTTGCAGCCCTCACAAATATGCGTTCAGTAGGCGTAATGGGTGACGAGAGAACTTATGATTATGCCGTTGCATTAAGAGCAGTTAATACTGTAGATTTCATGACAGCAGACAGTGCTGAGATACCATATGATGTATTGCAAAAGGTAATGAGTAGAATTATAAATGAGGTGAAGGGAGTCAATCGAGTATTTTATGATTTGACGAGTAAGCCACCTGGAACGATTGAGTTTGAATAATTTTCAAAAGCTCGCAAAGCCTAGTAAAATGGGCATTTGCGAGCTTGTTTTTTGCCTTGTGGTACTATTTTGGTACTAAAGTGAGTTGTGCGGGAATAGAAAATTGATGGCTTGGAATGCTTGCATTCCATAGACAGCAGGTTTCTATTCATATAGGGCGAACGCCCTCCATCGAGATGCAGCGAAGCGGAATCGAGATGGTGCACAGCGGATGACATTATGTTTCACGCATGAGGCCATGTTATTTTCCACTCAAAATACTCGTTAGGAGAAATCTCTCCATTATTTAATTTCGTTTTCATTTCACACCATTCCGAAAGGAAATCATTTACCAATCCATATTCAAAAGTTAATGCGACAGGTGAGCCTGCACTGTCATAATCATCTTCATTGTAAGTTGGTCTGGCAGTCTTGGAAGGTTTTGCAGGTGTCATTGCAGTCAGATGAATCAGGTTGCCGGGAGCTGTATACTCTGGAAATCTTGTGCCTTTTCCACGTGCCGGGAGAGATGTGGCACTTTCTTCAAGCCAGAAAAGTGTTTCGATGATATCTTCAGCAGCACCAAGGCTGTAATCAGAGATTGCCTTGTAATTGCAGTGCAAAGCATCAGCAAGCTTTAGAATCATATCTTCACCGGGAATGCGGGCACCGGTTTCATACTGGGATATACGGACCGACATATTTTTGCCTTCAAATCCAAGTGCACCGCCCAGCTCGTCCATTGTCATTTTACGGAATACCCGTATTTTCTTTATTCTTTCACCAATTGTCATAGTGTAGTTACCTCCGTTTATCTGTCCCTGATGGACTGTTAAAGACAGTATAACACGGAAAAAATGAAAATGGAAGTTTTTCTATACGAAAGCATTAGAAAAACTACTTGACAATTCAATACCACACGGTATAGAATAATACCAATTCAATTATCTATACGGTATGGTATTGAAAAAACAACTGAATGAGCGGTATCAGAAATCTAACAGGCATTTGCCAGGACATTCATAGGAATCGAGCGAATGTAGACACTCCCCCAAGCGGACCGAGTACCTCGAGCAGGAGCGGGCGGTATTACAGGAGATCATCTCAGGTAAGGAGGCTGGTTGTGACATCAGCAGAACTGGTATGGAGAAACGCCAAAACAAATTTTAATGGAAAGGTGGTGAAAGGGCATGAACGAAAAGTTTTTAGAAGTAGGAGATGTGATGCAGATTCTTGGAATTTCAAGATCCGCAGCATACAAGCTTATGAGACAGATCAACAGTGAACTTGAAAAGAAGGGTTACATTGTAATCCGTGGAAAAGTAAGCAGAAAATATTTTGAAGAACGCATTTATGGTATGAGTGATGCAGGATAAGCAACAGGTAAGAAGATTGAGACAGAGGCAGGTGCAAAAGTTATATCGGCTTAGGCATCTGCTTTTGCATATGAAAAGAAGGAGATGATGAATATGCCAGCTTATAAAGACAGTAAGACAGGCACCTGGTTCGTCAAATTCTATTGTAAGGACTGGACCGGGGAAAATAAACAGATAAAGAAGAGAGGATTTGCAACAAAAAGAGAAGCGTTGGATTATGAGCGTAATTACAAAATACGGCAGGAGAATAATCTGGATATGACATTTGGAGAGTTCTGGAAGCTGTATACAGAGGATGTGAAAAATTATGTCAAACTCAACACTTGGCTTACAAAAGAACACATTGTGGATACAAAGATACTTCCATATTTTAAGAATCTTAAGATGAATGAGATTACACCGGGAGATGTACGCAAGTGGCAGAATGAGATGGTTGCATTTCGTAATGAGAATGGGAAGAGTTATTCCCAGACTTACAAGAAGACAATGCACAACATCTTAAGTGCGATATTTAACCATGCGTGCAGGTTTTATAATCTGAAATCAAATCCGGCAAGACAGGCCGGAAATATGGGCAGGGAAGAAAAGAAGGAAATGCTTTTCTGGACAACTGAAGAATATAAGAAGTTTTCCGAAGCGGTGATTGACAAGCCGGTTTCATTTTATGCATTTGAAATGCTGTACTGGACGGGAATGAGATTAGGTGAGCTGCTTGCTCTTACGATGGAAGATTTTGATTTTGAAAAGAACACAGTCAGAATAAATAAATCGTATCAGCGACTGCAGGGGCAGGATGTTATTACAACACCGAAAACACCTAAGAGCAACAGAACAATCAAGCTGCCAAAATTCCTTGCGGAAGAAATGCAGGAATATTTTGCAATGTTATATGACCAAAAACCAACAGACAGGATTTTTCTGGTAACAAAGAGCTTTCTTCATCATGAGATGGAGCGTGGATGCAGATTATCCGGTGTGAAGAAAATCAGAATCCATGATCTAAGGCATTCGCACATTTCACATCTGATTGACCTTGGGTTCTCCGCAGTTGCAATAGCTGACAGGGTAGGTCATGAGAGCATTGATATCACATATCGTTATTCGCATCTGTTTCCATCAAAGCAGGTGGCAATGGCGGACAGACTTGATGCTGTCAATGCGAGCTTTGAGGATTGTGAAGAACAGGATGATGATGTAGAAATCATGCAGACAGAGGAAACAGCACCTATGATTGATATGGATGCGGCTGCGGAAAAGATTATAAGTATTGATAAGTACAAGGCAGTCTGATAATGGCGATGCGAAACATTATGAATCATGCCGGCGAGAGTTTTGCATTATGTATGGATGTGATGTTATGTGGACTTAAGTAAAAGGTTTTATATCGGAAGGAGCAGATTATTATGAGCGAGAAAAGGCTGGATGCCAAGAACAGATGGAGAAATGTTGTGGTAGCATTTCGGATGTCACCGGAGGAAGCGCAGGAGCTGAATGTGAAGGTTTCACTCAGCGGACTTTCAAAACAGGATTATATCATCCAATGTCTGCTGAAGCATGAAATCAAGGTTGTTGGTGGAATAAAGGTGGCAAAGAAAGTACAGGTTCATCTTGATACGATACTGGAAGAATTACAGACGTTAGATGAATCTGACAGAGGTATAGAAGTTGAAGAACTGCTGGTTCCATTAAAGCATGTGCTTGATATCCTGCAGAGTGATGAGAAAGGCGGTAATCATTATGAGTAAAACAACATTTGAAAAGCTTGGTATTCCGTATGAAGAAAAGGATGGAATCTTTTATCCGGTGCTTGTTGCAGGAACAGAAAAGGCAGATATAGATGCAGGAAAGTATGGGCGTATGTGGATTAAATATATCAAGGAAGAATATCCAATGAGATATAAAAGCCTGGTGAGGTTCGGCGAGCTTGAAGAGAGAGCAAATGAAGTCAATGAAACAGCATATGAGCTGCTTGATGATATTGAAGCTAAGTGGCTGAAAAAGCATAAGCCTAAGAATCCAAATTCCTTTACGGAACAGTTACAGCTAAGAACACAGACCAGGATGATGGCAGAGGAAATCGTTATTATGGATGTGGTGATGCAGTTTCATTAGTGTGGGGGCAAAAAGTGCCGTCAAAATGCAAAAGTGGGGGCAAAAAGCGCCGTCAAAACAGCAAAGTGACGGCAAAAAGCGCCACCACTCAAATCAGAGTGAAAAAAGTCATGGTGGCGGAAAGTGCCATCAAAATGGAAAAGTGGTGGCGGAAAATGCCACCAAAACAATAAAGTGATGGCAAAAAGTGCCACCACTTTACAACTCTGGTGGAACTTCAACCACCATATCAGTAATCGTGGTGGTACATTAACCACCACATATCATATACAGGGTGCAGGAGCTCCTGCCGAGACGAAAAATTATGTAAACGCTGATGCGTTTATATTTTTTCGGGAAAAGGTCCGACCTTTTCCGCATCTTGCAAAACCTATAAGCAGAACTTTTGGAAAGGATGAAAAGCAATGGTACAGATAAAAAGAGATTGGTTTGATACAGCATTGAAAAATTACGAAAGGGGAGAAATGTATGGCAGATGGAAAGAGAAGATACAAGTCTGACAGGAAAGATTATAAGATATCAGTGAAGCTGTCAGAAAAAGATATGGATATTCTGAAAGCGGCACTTAAACGGACGAGAATGACAGCAAGTGCCTATATAAGAGAATTAATCCGGACAGGAGGCAATATAGATACAAGTTATCCTGAGGACAGGGCAAGAGCAATCCGTGTTATTGCCGGTATTGCAAATAATATTAATCAGGCGGTAAAGCTTGGCAATTCACATGGGAGGTTGTATTACAGCGACATTGACAAGCTGCAGAACAGTCTGGATGATGTAAAGAAAACATTTGGGGAGGTGCTGGAAGTATGGCGATTACAAAGATCTTAAATATACAGGAATCAGAGGGCAGAAATCCGGCATCGCACTTGAAGAATGCCTTGGAATATATCCAGAACCCGGATAAGACAGAAGAATGTGTACTGGTGGGCGGTATTAACTGCCTGGCGGACACAGCATTTGAGCAGATGGAAGAGACAAAGAATATTTTTCATAAGACGGGTAAAAGGCAGGGCTATCATGTGATCATATCATTTTCACCGGAAGAAAAAGTAAGTGCAGAGCAGGCAATGTATGTGCTGGAGCACTTTGCGAAGAATTTACTGGGAGATGATTATGAGGCTGTGTATGCGGTTCATACTGACAAGGAGCATATGCATGGACATCTGATCTGGAATAGTGTCAGTATGACAACTGGCAAGAAATACAATTCACCTAAAAGCAACTGGAAGAATCATCTCCAGCCTATTACAAATAAATATTGTGATGAACTTGGACTTTCCATAATGCCGGCGGAGTACAGCAGGAACCCTAAGAATATCAGCAGGGACAAGTGGGAAAGAGAAATGTCAATGAAAGAGATAATTCTCAGAGATGCCAAGATGTGTGCGTATGCAGCAGGGAATGTAGAGCATTTTAAATATCTGATGAAACGGCTGGGATATGTATTCAAGAAAGATGCGTGGATGGAGGTGCAGGCACCGGGATTTAGATATTATCATAAACTGGCAAAGCTGGACGAGATGTTTTCAGAAGATATGTTACGGCATTATGTGGATATGCCTTGGATGGCAAAGCCTTACTTTTATTCGTCGGATATCATGGGATTGCACAGAGTGAAGCTGTCACCATATCAGAAGAAATTTTATGCAAAGCTATACAGATTAAGGATTGTAGAGCAGAAGCGTTTTGAGGTTGGTGGAGCAAAGTATACAGAGGATTTGAAAAGGTTTCATCAGTTACAGGACGAATATCTGCTGCTTGTAAATAATGACATCAAAAGTGTTGTGGAGCTTGTGGATTTCATAAGTGAGCAGAAAGAAAAGATCCAGCAGATTGAGGACAGACAGAAGGAGATATACAGAGAAAGTTCTAGTCGGAAACGGAATATTAAGAACGAGGAGCAGTATCGTGAGTACCAGATATGGCATGTGGGAGTGCAGAAAGAACTGGACAAATTGAAGCAGGAGAAAAGAGGGATTAAGAAGCAGTTGCAGCTTGCTGATGGCATTGTGAAAGAAGATTTGTATACAGCTTATTATGTGGTGTCTGGGAAAGAAGAAATCGTTGCAGACAGGGATGTTGTTATACCGGGGATGGAAAAGGAGGCTGTGTCAGAGAAAGATGTGGCTGTTGAGCCGGAGACGAATGTTGAGGTAGTGAATCCAGACAATAATCAGAACAATACGTCTGTAATGCCAGATATTCGTAATGCGTCTGATGTAAATACGGCAAGAAGGGATG
Source organism: uncultured Lachnospiraceae bacterium (assembly GCA_934320845.1). Classification (GTDB taxonomy): domain Bacteria; phylum Bacillota; class Clostridia; order Lachnospirales; family Lachnospiraceae; genus Butyribacter. The sequence continues at coordinate 966 of CAKRFU010000007.1, read as the reverse complement.
AAGATATTACTGATGTAACAGGTAAAAGTGAATTTATGGAATCTGAAGAAAAAGTGTCTGTGGACAAAGCTGGCTGGATTGTCAGGAGGATATCAGAGCTTGGTGGTTATGAGAATATTAGTGATTCTGTTAAGGCTGATATATTCGGATTTGATATTGCTGATGTTAGTGGGAGCATATGGTTGTTCTCGGATGTAATGAAAAGGCTTGGGATAAAGCTGGATGGAGACGAAATGTATGAGGAATTCCAGAGAATTTATGATGAGAGTGTTGGTAGAGATGCTGGTAAAGATAAAGCAGAAGATAAGATGTGGAATAGGGGCAGAGGAAGGTAATTCCTCTGTCTCTTCCAGTTATGTATTAGATAGAAAAATATTGATTCACAAATCGAAATATTGGCTATTGAAGGAAGTATAGAAAGTCGCGAGAACGTGCGAAAAAATATTGAGAAAATATTAGATATATGGTATGATGTGATATAGAATTGTTTGATGAAATTTTATATGGAGGATTAGCAATGGCAGTATCATATAAGCGATTGTGGATAAAATTAGCCGAAAAAGAAATGAGCAGAGCGGATTTGAGAAAAAAAGCAGAAATAGCACCTAATACCATGACAAAGCTTGGGAAAAATGAATATGTTGCTATGCCTATTTTAGATAAAATATGTAAAAAATTAGGGACGGATTATGGTGAGATTATGGAGTATGTCCCGGATAAAGAAGAATCAATGGGTGACAAATAACAAGTACAGATTATGGGACAAGTAGTTTGATAAGATGTGTTATATAGTTTGATTTGAAACCGTTATTTTTGGAAAGGAGTGCTTGTATGGATATATTTGAAGGTCTTTCTGAAAGACAGAGAGAAGCAGTCGAAACAATAGATGAAAGGCAGAAAATCAGCTTGAATGGGTCGGGAAAATGAATAATATTCGTAGCAGAGCAGTAGAGATTATAGATGTAG